>JBEKYW010000006.1:0-170262 GCA_049510555.1 Bryobacteraceae bacterium | reverse complement strand
AGCGCCTGCGAGAGCACCTTCACCTCAATTCTGGGCCGCATGGCTATGGACGCGAAACGCGAGGTCACATGGGAAGAAATGATGCGATCGTAAGACTGGCCTGTTGCGGCCTGCTGCTGAGCGGCTGGCAGGCCCAGGGCGTTTACGGGGGCCAGGCCGGCCAGGCCCTCGGCTTCGGCAACGCCAGCTTCACCGGCGACCTGAAAAACATCGGAATCAGGTTTGTGTACTGAGGAGCGAAGCATGCATTCGAATCGACGCAGATTTCTCAAATCGTCCGCCGCAGTGGCGGCGGGCGCCCTGGCTCCGGCTATTGCGGCCGGCCGCGGCGGTCCCAACGACCGCATCCGGGTGGCGGTGGTTGGCCTCCGACGCCGCGGGCGGGACCACGTCCGCTGCCTCCATCTCCTCGCCAAGGAAGAAAACCTGGAGGTCGCGGCGCTCTGCGATGTCGATGAAGCTGTCCTCAGCCAGCAAGCGGCGGAGTACGAGAAGCTCTCCGGCAAGAAAGCCAGGCTGCTCACGGATGTCCGCAAGCTGCTGGAGGACCCGTCGATCGACGCGATCTCCTACGCCACGCCAGACCACTGGCACGCGCTGGGAACGATCTGGGCCTGCCAGGCCGGCAAAGACGTTTTCCTGGAGAAGCCCGCCTCCCACAACATCTTCGAAGGCCGCAAGATGATCGAGGCGGCGCGCAAGTACCGGCGCATCGTGCAGCACGGCACGCAATCCCGCAGCAATCCAGCGATGCATGAGGGCGTCGCGAAACTCAGGGAGGGCGTAATCGGCGAGGTGTACATGGCGCGAGGGCTTTGTTTCAAGTGGAGGGAAAGCATCGGCAGATTGAAAGAAGAACCCGTTCCGTCCGGGGTCCACTACGACCTTTGGACCGGACCGGCGCCCCTAAAGCCTTTCGCCCGGCAGCGCTTCCACGAATACTGGCACTTCCTCTGGGATTACGGCAACGGCGAGATCGCCAATCAGGGCGTTCACCAGCTCGACATCATGCGTTGGGGCCTCGGACTGGACACCCACCCGACTGAAATCCAGTCCATGGGCGGGCACTACATTCACAGGGATGATCAGGAGACGCCCAACACTCAGGTCGCCTGGTTCCGTTATGCGGGCCGCGAGCTGGTCTTACAGTTTGATGTCCGGCCCTGGATCACCAACCTCGAAGCGGGCATCGGCGAGATCTACCCCAGCCGCGGTCAGCAAAACCTCGTGGGAGTCATCTTCTACGGGACGGAAGGCTACATGGTCATGCCGGGTTACACCTGCTACTACACGTTTCTCGGCAAGAACAGGACCCCCGGCCCCAAGCGTGAAACAGCCGAGGAACCGGCCGCCAGCCTGGACCACTTCCGCAACTTCATCCGGGCAGTCCGCAGCCGCAAGCATACGGATCTCACAGCGGATATCGCGGAGGGCCACCTGTCGGCGGCGCTTAGCCACTTGGCGAACATCTCTTATCGAACCGGCCAGAAACTCCGATTCGATCCGAGGGCGGAGCGATTCCCAAATGACGACGAGGCAAACCGCTTGTTGCGCTGCAGCTATCGGCCGCCGTTCGTCGTGCCGGAGGAGGTCTGAGATGCCCGATTGGAACAGGCGGCAGTTCATAGCAACCGGCGTCGCCGCTGCCGGCCGCTCCCTTTGGGGGGCCAACGATCGCATTCGCGTGGCGGTGGTCGGCGTCCGGAGCCGCGGCTGGCGGCACGTCGAATGCTTTCACGAGCTCGCGAAAGACAACGTTGAGGTAGCCGCGCTCTGCGATGTCGACGAGTCCATCCTGCGCAAGCGGGCGAGCGATTTCCAGGCGCTGGCGGGGAACGAGGTGAAGACGTTTGTTGACCTGCGCAAGTTGCTGGAAGACCCCACGATCGACGCCGTCGCCTTCGCCACGCCGAACCATTGGCACGCGCTGGGGACGATCTGGGCCTGCCAGGCGGGCAAAGACGTTTTCCTCGAGAAGCCGGCCTCTCATAACGTCTCCGAGGGCCGCAAAATGATCGAGGCCGCGCGCAAATATAAGCGCATCGTACAACACGGCACTCAGTCCCGCAGCAACCCCGTCATGCAGGAAGGCATGCAAAAGCTCCGCGAGGGCGTGATCGGTGAAATTTATATGGCGCGCGGTCTGGCTTACAAGTGGCGGGAGAGTGTCGGAAAGCTGCAGGAGGAACCGGTGCCTGCGGGCGTTCACTACGACCTTTGGGTGGGCCCGGCTCCCATGAAGCCGTTTGCACGGGTGCGGTTCCACTATTCGTGGCACTTTTTCTGGGACTACGGGAATGGCGAGATCGGCAACCAGGGCGTGCACCAACTGGACATCATGCGCTGGGGCTTGGGCCTGGACACGCACCCCACCAGGATCCAATCCATGGGCGGCCACTTCGTCCACCGCGATGACCAGGAGACGCCGAATACGCAGCTTGCCGCTTTCCAGTATGAGGGCCGCAAGATTTTGCTCCAGTTTGAGGTGCGCCACTGGATCACGAATCACGAGGCCGGCATTGGGGATGTCTATTCCAGCCGGGGCGAGGACAACACCGTCGGGGTCGTCTTTTATGGCTCCGAGGGCTACATGGTGATGCCGGGGTACACGAGCTACTACACGTTTCTGGGGAAGGAGCGGAAAGCCGGCCCCAAAGCCGAATGGCCCGGAGACTCGGCCGCGAACCTCGATCACTTCCGCAACTTCATCCGGGCAATGCGTAGCCGCAAGTCCACCGATCTCAGCGCCGATATTGCCGAAGGGCATCTGTCTGCTTCTTTGAGCCATCTTGCCAACATTGCTTATCGTACGGGCAGGACCGTGAGGTTTGACCCAGAGACCGAGCGGTTCCCGGGAGACGAGGAGGCGAACCGCCTGCTTACCCGGCCGTATCGTCCTCCGTACGTGGTGCCCGAGAAGGTGTGATATCCGGGTTCTGCACCACCTGACCGCCGGATCGGCATTCTGCGCCGATCTACCACTCGTCCTGTTGTGGAGCGCGCCTCCGGGGGGCCACCTGCGCTTCCCAGCGTACGTCTTTGGATTCGTTGGTGCGGTCGGTTAAGCTGACTATCATGTCCAAATATCTGCCGTTGGTGCCGGGTACCGCTCTGGCGGGCGCTCTCGTGGTACTCACTTTCGGGTGCGGCCGCTCGGCGGTGACCTCATCCGCTGGAAATCCCCGAACGGTGACGGTTGCTCAATCGGGGGCGGCCGACGTGGTCGGCGCCGACAATGCAGCGCTGCAGAAAGCCGCGAGTCTGCTCAAGCCCGGTGATACGCTGTCGATAGGCCCTGGGACGTACGAGATGCACAACAGCCTGTTCGTCCCTTCGGGTGTCACGGTGCGGGGCTCGGTCGGGAAAACGATTCTGAAGAAGAGTCGCGGGGTCGAGAGCGCGCTGATCGAGGACGGTGACTATGGGGAAAGGCTGCTCCCTGTGGCCGAGCCGGAGAAGTTCCGCCCCGGCATGGGCATTGCGGTAATGGACGATTCGAGCAGCGGCTGGGATATCAGCATCTCGACCGTCGCCGCGGTCAAGCCGCCGTACCTCGTGATCGATCCCATGACTGTGCGCGATTACGACCTGGAGCGGCAACACGCGCGGGTGCGCAACAGCTTTCCGATCCTGTGTGCGATCAACGCGGAGAAAGTCGTCTTCGAGGACATCATCGTGGACGGCAACCGCGCTGAGAATGCCTACATCGACGGCTGCCGCGGCGGAGCCATCTACATGTACAACGTGCGCGACGTCACCGTTCGCAACTGCACCGCCCGGAACTACAACGGAGACGGCATCTCGTTTCAGATCACCGAAAACGTTAGCGTCCTGAACTGTGAGTCTTACGGACACGCGGGCTATGGTATTCACCCCGGCACCGGGAGTGCGCGCCCTCTTGTGAAGGGCTGCCGCATCCATCACAACGGCGGCGTCGGGCTCTTTCTCTGTTGGCGGGTGCGACACGGGCGCTTCGAAGACAACATCATCCAGGAAAACGGGCACCACGGCATCTCCGTCGGGCACAAGGATACGGACAACCAGTTTCTCAACAACACCATTGCACGAAACGGATCGAGCGGGGTGTACTTTCGCAAGGAAACGTTGAAGAACAGTGGCCACCGCAACACCTTCCGCAACAACAAGGTGCTGGACAACGGCAATCCACGCGAGGGCTATGGATTCTACATCGCACCGTTTGTAAGCGATCTCGTCATCGAAGACAACGAGATCGCGGACACGCGTGCCACCGGTCGCACACAGAGGATCGGTATTTACAGAGCGGCCGGGGCCGGTTCTTTGGAGAAGCGCTGAAAGTGCTGCGCCAATTCCTCATCTTCTGCCTGCTGGCCGACGACATGTTCGCCGCCCAGGTTGCGGACATTCGTATTTCCGGCAACCGCCGATTTATGCTCGATCATCGAACCAGACCCGGGCCAAGCATGCTATCATGACAGGAACGGGGTGTGTCGACAACCCCCCGGTATCATGACTTCATATGTTTAAAAAACTTACGCCACATACGCTCAGAGGCCGCATTGCGCAGCAGGTCCGGGAAGCTATCCTCAGCGGCACCCTGAAGGAAGGCGAGCGGCTGGTCGAGCGCAAACTTGCAATCGCCTTGGGCGCCAGCCTGACGGCCGTCCGCGAAGCCCTGATCGAACTGGAATCGGAAGGTTTCATCCTGAAGAAGACCAATCTCGGTACCTATGTCACGAAGATGAGCTTCGATGACGTAGAAAAAGTGTTCCAGGTGCGGCGCGTGCTGGAAGCATACGCGGTCGGCGAGGCAGCGCAGCACGGCACCTCCGGCCAAGTGGAGAAACTGGAGCGCATCTACATGGAGATGGTCGACGCCGCACGGGCCAAGGATACGCGCGCATTCAATCAGCAGGATATGTGCTGGCACCTGCTGGTTTGGGAGATGTCAGGCAATGAGTACCTGCAGGCGGCTCTGCGGCGCGCCGTTCTGCCCTACTTCGCTTTTACCGCCATTCGCATTGCGACCGTGGACCCGCTCAGCCTGTTGCGTGACGCTTACGAGCATCTGCCGCTGCTGGAAGCGATCAAGGCCCACGATGCGGATGGAGCCCGAAACAGCTTTGTCTCCACGGTGGATGATTGGCTGGCGGTCACGCGTGCGGAGTTCGCGCGCGCCAGCGAACTGCAACCCGAAGCCTCGAATCAGGCGCCAGCGCTGGTCTGAATCAGCCGCTTCGTTCGGCACTATAGTGGTCCCCAGATTTCAGACCAGTGAATACGCTAAGTACCCCGATTCGGAATGGGCTGGCCACTCAACGGGCACATCCGATGCGCGGCGTGCGGCAGAGCGATGAGCCCGCACACCATTCGGCACGGAGACTGTGTCTACACTTTCGACTGCTCTGGTTGAGTCCGCCAGCCGTGAAATCAGCGCTATCGAGCGCCACGGAATAGGCGTCGGATCGGGCTTGGCTCGTGATCTGACCTCCGCCTCGACCTGGTGGCGAATCAGCCGGCCGTGGTGAAGGACCGGCTGCAGCAGACGGCGCGGGGCTTTCGCAACCGGCGGAACCTCGTCCACTACTTCCATTGCGGCGGCCTCGACCTGGCTCCTGAAGCCACTAAACAGCCGGAAGCGCAAAAAAAAGCCGCGCGCCGGCGGTAAGACCGATCCGGGCCGGTTAATTGTTTGTGATACGCGGCCGGAACGGAGCCGCGGGCCGTGAGCAACCAGCGGCGCCCTTCCGGCATGAAATGAAGATGAGCCGCAAACCCGAAGGAGGCCAGAGACAGATGGGTAAAGTAATCGTAGCCACGATTGCGCTGGGCGCGGTCGCGGCGATCGTCGTGGCCACGCGACGCACCGGCGGCGAAACGCCGAGGGCGGAGCAGAAATCAACTCAGCACGTCGTCCTCCTGGACCTGAGTGCGTCGCCTTCCCACGGGCAGGCGGCTTTCTGGACCCAAGCGTACGACGAAAACGTCGCCAGGAGCCTCACCGCGGGGGACGCGTTGCTGATCCTGGGAGTTCACGACAATACCGATGCAGCCGCCCCGCTATTCGACGACTCGTGCCCAGCCGTTGACCACGACGCGGGCATGGACGCGGAAATCGCGGTGCGGGCCAAGCTCAAGGCGATGCGCGAGGAGGGACGGGCGAAAGTGCGCGAGGCCTTCGCTGCGTCCGCCCGCGCGAATACCACGCGCCTGGTGGAGGCCCTTCCGCGAGTTCCCAGGGCCGGTTCGCGGAACGTCCGCGTGCTGTTCTTCTCCGACATGTTGGAGGACAGCAAACTGATCAATCTGGCGAAGACGCCCCTCGCCGGCCGGTCCGCGGAGATGGCGCGCGGCGTAGCGCACGCCGCCAAGCTGCGGGCCGACGACCTGCGGGACGCAACGGTCGAGTGCGTCCTGGACAACCTCGCCATCGGCGACAAACCCCGGTCGGTGAACAGCCGGGCCGAGCTCCGCGAGTTCTGGCAGGCGCTGTTCGAGTCCGTGGGCGGACACCTGGTTTCATTCGATACCCGAATGGCCCAGTGAGGACCGGGCAATCGGGGAAAAAAGGAAGGAGGTCGGCAATGAGCCGCAAGGAAGAAAGGATCAGAGACGAAGTCCGGGCCGGGGTGGCCGCGCTCGAGTCCGAAGTCCGCGAGCGCGGGGCCAGGGCCGGACTCAATGACGTCGCCGCGGCCGATCCGGGGCCGGTCGTTCGGGCCCGGCTCCAGGCTCTGGCGGAGGCGCAGTTCGGCGTTTCGCTGGCGGGCCCGGCGGTCCTCGCCGAACAAATTCAGGAGTTCAGGTCTCGCTGCGGCGACCTGGACGGCCGGGTGGCGGCATACCGGGGCCGCTCGAACGGCGACCCGGCGCCGGCATGGTCAGCGCTGCCTGGGTGGCGCCGGGCGGTGACGGTGTTCGCCGGGGCTGGCTTTGCAGGCCTTGCCCTGGTAGCGTTGGGCGCGCCGCCCACGTGGTTGTTGGCGGGTATGCTCGCGTGCCTGGCCGCGGCCGCTTTCGTGAATGCGGCGGGGTTCGAGCGCACCGCCCGCGCAGCCCTTCGCACCGGCGGCCTCTGGTGGGACTACCGCAGGGACTGCTGGACAGCCAGCCGCCTCCGCCGCCGGATCTCCCGCTTGGAGACCCTGCGCTGGAAGGAGTTGGGCCGCCAGAATCGCGTCTCGCAATGGGTGGACAGGCATGAGACGGCGCTTGAGGCGGAGTTTCGCGACGCGCTGGAGCTCGGCCGGAAGGCGCGAGGCATGGGGAACCTGAAGACAGCTTGAGGAGGAATCGAGCCATGAAGAACGGGAATCATCGGAAAGACGGCGAGGCGCCTGTGCTGCGCGTCGTCAGCTACGGCTTGGAGGCCGAAGACGTCCTGGCCGGCGTTCATCCGCCGGTCGCACCGGCCGTCGAAAAGCAAGCCCGGCAAGCGATCCGCGTAGAAACCGAGCGTGTGAGGCAGCGCTACAAAGAAGTGGAATGCCTGGAATTCCGTCAGGCGGAGACGCGGGAACAACTCGCCGGGGCGCTCTGGGAGAAAGCCCGGGCGCTGGTGACCGAGGCCGAGCAGAACCTCGCCGCCTGCCCGCCGGGATCCTTCGCAACCGGGCTGGTGGCCTTGGCCTGCTTCGCCGCCTGCTTCGGCGCCGAGTATGTGTTCAACGCCGCCGTGCTGCCGTGGCTGCTTAACCTCCGGCCCGGTTCGGTGCTGGCGGTGGCATTGGGCATCGCGCCCGCCACGGCGCCGGTGGTGCTGCACTGCATCCTGCCGCGCCTGTTCCAATTGGAGGACCCGGCCGCGCGCGCGGTGGCCGCCGCCAGCGCTTCCCGGACGGCGCACCGGATCGTCACGGTGCTGTTCCTGCTCGGTGTGGTCGTCTCCACCATCGGCTCCATCTACCTGGTGGCCGGATGCCGCGAGGTGGCCAGCATCCTCGCCAATCGGGAGACGGTTACCGAGATCACCGCCGCTCAGCATCAGGTCATCCGCTGGGCCATCGTCGCGTTGTCGGTGGTGTTGTGCATCAACGGCGCGCTGTTCTACCTGTACGGCGCTTCCGAGGTGCGGAGGTGGTGGACGCGCGACGCTGCCAAGCGCGGGCTGGCGGGCCTCCGCAAGAAGAGCGATGCGGCGCGCGAGGCGCACGGCGCGACTGTGGCCGAACTAGCCCCGAGGCGCGCCGAATGGGAGTGCGTTGAGGAAGGCGCCGCCAGGGCCGCCGAGGCGTTCGAGGCTCGCAAGCTGTTGCAGCTTGCCGCCATGGTCGAGCAGCCCGAGCCTCAGCTTTGTTCCTGGGCGCGCGTGAATGAGCTCCTCGACCGCAACGCCCGTTCACGCCCCGCCGGCGCCCCCGAGTTAGTGCGTTCCGTTTCGGCCTGAGGCGGGCCGGGGCGCGGGGCGCTCGCGGACGACTGGCCTCCCCGCGGCGCCCCGGTTCCCGGGGGCGGGGGGCTTGATTTGTTGGGCTGGATGTGATCAATTGAAATCAATGGCGGTTGCATCTTCGTCCATCACGCATTCGCGCTTGGCCGACGCTCTGCGGCACCGGCTCGCGGAGAAGGCCTGGCCGCAGAAGAAGCTGGCGGCGCTGCTGGAGCGGGACGATTCCACGGTGAGCCTGTGGGTGTCGGGCCGGCAGGCGCCGCGAGTCGAGGACTTCGACCTGATGGCCCGGCTGGCGAAGTTCCTCGGCACCACGGCCGACCACGTCCGCAACCTCGTCGCCGCTCAAAAGGACCCCAGCGCCGCGCCGACGCCCGCGCAGCAGCGGGTGACGGAACTGGAAAGCCTCCACAGGGTCCTCGAACGCAACGCGTTTCTGAGGAGCCTGGTCGATCTCAAGCTGAGCCGGACGAGCGCCGCCGGCCTGCGCGACCGTTTCTTCGAAGAAGGCTATGACGTGGATGAGGACGTGCTGCGTGAGTTCCTCCAAGGCCCTGCTCCAGCCGTCCGCACGCGCGGCACGATCCGAGCGGCCGCGCGGGCCGAAACTGCAACGGTGAAGCAGGAACGCTTTGAGGATGGCGTTGAGGGTCGCGAAGCCGTGCGCCAGGCGTGCCGCGGTCTGAATTTGCTGTTCGAGGAGAACGGCGATGTGGCCGGCCGCCGCGAGGCCGAAGCGCGCGCGGAACGGGTGTGCGAAGCGGTTATAGGATGGAAGATTGCGCGCGAAGCCGCGGCGGCGATTCTCGATTCCTGCACGCGCCTTCACCTGCTAGGCCCGCTCCCCGGGGGGAAGTTGCTGCGCCGCTGGCCGCTCAGCCCGGAGTTCGTTCTCAACTCGCTGTGGGGGTTGAGGAGCGGCATCCGCAATCTCGACTTTCTGCTGGACGGCGGCTGGCTCGCTCCGGCCGAGCGAGGCTTCACGATCCTGGCCAAGGGCAAAGCCGGCCGCGGCAAGACCATGTTCGCTCTGCAAACGGCGGCCTCCGTGGCGGCCCAAGGCCACTCCGCGGTTTACCTGGCGGCGGAGGAAACGGCGGCTCAACTCCTGGCGCGGCTCTCTTACGCGGGCTTCGCCCCGGTGGCGCCCGCGGAGGGCTGGCAGACCATGCGAACGCCCCTCGGGGGCGAGTTCGAGTGCTACAGTTCGAACGACATTGAGGAGGGCGACTCCGCGTTCCTGGCGCGGCGCGCCGACGAGACCGGGCGCGGGTATCTCTTCGTGGTGGAGACGCCGCAGCGGCGAAGCCTGTTCCGTCCCAACAGCCGGCTCCTTCTGAACCTGGAGGCGATCCTCGATTCGGCTGCCGCACGCGGCAAGCGTGCCCTGGCCGTGTTCGACTCCCTGGACGCGCTGGAGCCGCCGGCCGACCGGCGGGCGCTGGAGCGCGTCGCCGGCTTCGCGGCCCACCATCGCGCCATCGGCTTGCTGGTTTCGGAGATCCACGACGTGCGCCCGCGGCCCTCGCTGCGCGATCACCTGGTAGATATCGTCATCCGCTTCGACGTCCGTGAGCGGATCACGGGCTTCACCGAGCGCGTGCTGGAAATCGAAAAGTGCCGCACGCAAAGCCAGATCCGCGGCGAGCACATGTTCGCCATCCATGGGGGGAGCGGGATCACGGTCTACCCCTCCGCGCAGGCGCTGCTCTCGGTGTGGCGGCGGCGTATCCGGCGCCCGGAACCCCCCGAGCCCGAGCCGTGGACGCTGCCCGATCTCAATTTCGACGAGGCGCTGCGGAACGACCTGGTGCGCGGCGCCACGATGCTGCTGACCGGGCCGCCCCACACGCACCGGTTCCTGATCGGGCTCAGCTTTCTGGCCGCCGGCCTGCGGCAAACGCCGGAATCGCACGCCATTCTGGTGACGTTGCGCGAAGACCCAGAGTCCGTCTATCGCATCATCGCCAACTATCCGCAATTGGCGGACCTGTTGGACCCGAGCCGGCCCGGGGCGCTCAACCCGCGGCTGCGCATGCTGCATTTCCCGCCAGATTATTTCTCCGCCGAGCGTTTTCTGCACTGGCTCCAAGACGTGTTCCGCGAGTACCGGCAGCAAAACGACGAGGTCGGGCGGATCCTGTTCAGTAGCATCGGCCAGCTTTTGCACAATTCGCCCATGTTCCCTCTGGAGAAGCTGTTCATCGACGCTCTCCTGGAATTGTTCAAGCGGAAGCGTGTGACCTCGCTGTTCCTCGGTTCGGAAAGCGACCGTGCCGCTGACACGACGAACGCATTCGACCTGATTCTCTTCTCCGGCCGGGAGGCCGGCGGGCGCGCCACATTCCAAGTGGCGCACAGCGGCCCGTGCAACGCCAGCGAAGCTACTTACTATATTGAGCGGGAGCGGCGCCCAGAGGGGGCATGGTTGCGGCTGGAGAAGGCCTGCGGCCCTTGGCAGCAGGCCGAACCGGGGCCGCGGGAACGCTGATTGACAGGGACCTACATAAAATGATGGGCGATTGTCAGGAAAGCACAGTATCGCCCCGCAGGAGCATATAGGGCCGCCTACCCGGCGCAGAGCCCCCCGGTGCCAGGCCGGCGCTGGAGCCGCAGCCGCACGCCCAGCGCTGGGACGCTTTGCACCAGGCGGCGGCCGTCGGCAGCCACGTTCCCCAGCGATTCGCGCAGCCGCCACAGGAGCTGGGAAAGCGCGTGATGGTTGAACGTGCTGCGGCCCAGGCGCTTTTTCAGGAGCTCGCCTACCCGCTCGAAGCTCTTCCAGGCTACCAGGTCGTCCGGGGATCCTCCCTCGTCCGACGCCAGGATGGCGGCCAGTACCGCGAGCGTCCGGGGCAGGGTCACCTGCTTCGCGTTATCGAGGGTCACGACGGCCGGGCCGTTCTCCGCGCCCACGATTTGAAAATCCTGCAAGGTGGGCAGGGGCAAGTCCCGCGGCATGGGCAGGCACCCTGTCACTGTCCGGCTTCGCCGGCTCTCCAGCGCCTTTTCGATTTGGTAAAGCTCCCAGAGGGCCCTTTCGGTAGTTTCGCTGTCCTTGCGCCGCCGTTTCTCCAGCCACGCTACGTCCCGGATCACGTCCCTGAGCGAGCGCGTTACGTTGACGCGCGGCTTCTTCGCGCCGCCATTCTCTGCCGGGCACATGTCATCGCCTCCCCTCTGCGCGTGCTCCCAACTCAACGGCAACAAGCGGGTGGGATTCGGTCTGCATATCTGAAGTTTCGTTCAATTGATATCATTTGTCAAGCAGGTCTTGTCCGCCTCCTTCCAAGGTTCAATTGAAGAAGACCACGCGCCGGCTGCGGTAACCCGCCCGCGGATCCGTTCCCTGTTCGGAGATCGAATCATGCCACCCATCATTGGGCTTTCCGGACGCGTGGTCAATGACCACGTCTTCAACTCGGAGCGCTTTTCCGAGCGCGGCGGGTCGTATTGGTTTCACGGGGGAGGGCGCGCGTTCCAGGTCGTGCCCGAGCGGCCGCTCGACGGCAACAGGAAGGTCCCCGCCCGGTTCGACCGGTCAGTGCTCCAATACGCCGATTACAGCCAGTTCGGCGGCGGCACCTACAACGCCGCCGCGGCCATGGCGGCAATCGCGCCGGATATCGAGCTGCGCTACTCGGATTCCGGCACACCAAACCCGGCGCTCGAAGCCGACCTGGCCCGCCGCGGAATCGCCTGCCGCTTCCGGGGGCTCTTCCCAACGCTGGACAACCTGGTGACCGGAGATCCGCGCGCGGAGGACAAGATCATTTTCAAGTCCCAGCCCCCGCCGCACGCCATCCCCATCCCGCCCGAGGACCAGTTGGCCTGGATCAAGCAGGGCGGTACCGTGTTCCTCAACAGCGACAACCACCATCCCTGGGTTACCAGGCTGGCGGGCGACGCCGCGCGCGGCCGCCTGAATCTGCACGTGGTCCTGACGCCGTCGCTTCCCGGGCCCTACTTGCTGAAGGCCGTGGTTCCGCACGCCAGGCTGATCGTGGCCGGGCTGGACGAACTGGGCGCAGCCTTGGGCGTGCGGGTTCGCAACTCCGTGGAGGGCGGCGTCGAGGCGCTGCGGATGTTGGCGGAACGCGCGATGTCGCCGGTGGTGCACCTGACGCTCGGCAAGGATGGCGTTCTGGTGACCGATCCCGAGGACATGACGGCGCGTCACGTGCGCCTCGCTCCCGCGAAGCATCGGGACGTCCAGCGGCATCTGCGGGACCACTCGAAGGTTTGCGGCTGCGGCGATTGCTATGCCGGCGCGGTGACTCTTTACACGGTCGCCGGCCGTTCGGTCTTCGGCGCCGGCCCGCTCAATGACTCGCCCTTTGTCTCAGCCGCCGTGGCCGGCTGCGGCGCCGCGGTGCGCCGCCTCGGTTACACCGGGCCGCTTGGGCCTGATGACTTCGTGGTCACCGAGGCCGGCTACCTGGGTGCGGCGCGCGACGGGGCAGCGTAGGCCGGTGCCCCTGCGCGGGCGGCTCCACGCGCATCGGCAAGCAGGTACGCGCCACCCTGAAAGTGCGCTCCGGCTGGGAGACCACAAAAGGCGTATAGTCGCCTTAGCCGGCCGCCAGCAGCCAGTGTACAATCTCGCGTGCCCGTTGCCTACGCAATGTCACTTAGTTTTCTCAGAACTGGGAATCCTGCATAACTTGTGGGGCGGACCCCTGGTCCGCGCGGGTCCCCCTGGACCCGCTATTGGCCCAATGAAACCAGCCGCATCCGGCTGCGGGGAGGCCGACGAGGGCGTCGGCCGCGGACCAGGGGGTCCGCCCCACAATCAGTGCAGAATGACGCGCAGTGCGAAAACTAAGTGGCATTGCGTTGCCTACGCCTCCTTCATCCTCGACGCCGCCAAATACACATCGCATAGCGTCACCGCCGGCTGCTGCATTAGCGCGGCTCGGGCGGCGGCGGCGTCCAGCAGCGTGATGGCCTTGTCGGGGAGGCGGCCAGCCAGGGTCAGCGAACGCGCCACCGCCGCCTCGGCCACCGGCGCGTCGATCGCTACCCCGTGATGGGCGGCGAGCGTCTCGCGGAGATGGCCGACGACGGCGGAGGCATCCTCGCGCGCAAGCTCGGTCACTTCGATGGGATCCATGCGGCGCGCCAGCGGGCCTTGCGCCAGCTTCTCGACGAAGGGCGGAAGGCAGGTGGCGGCGAGGTGCGCGCCGCGGTCGAGCGCGGCGGCCAGCAGCCAGGGGACCAGCGGCGCGGTCATCACCGCCAGTTCCAGCCGCTCCAGCGCCAGCGCCACCGGCCCGCCGGCGGCGACGGCTTCCTCCAGCGCGGCGTTGAGCAGCTTTTCCCGCTCGCCCTCCCACAATGCGCCGGCCAGCAGGCAGCAAAGATCCACCGAGAGCAGGTTCCAGTCGGGGCGAACCTCGGCCAAATGGCGGGCAACTTCATATAGAAGGTTGGTTTTGCCCAACCCGGGCGCGCCTACCAACACCGGCAGGCGGTGCTGCCATGAGAGCAGACTGGTGGTAATCTGCTCGGCCGCTTCCGCGCGCCCCACGGTACGCGGCGCGGAGCCGCCGCGCACCTGCGCGGTAATGTTCACGGCGAAGCGCACCAGCAAGCCGCCGCCCGCGGGGCCGGCCGGGGCTTTCGCGGGAGCCGGTTCCGCGCCGGGCACGCCCAGCACGGCCAGCGCCTGCTCGACGGCATCCTCGGCCTGCGGGTACACACCGGGGCCCGCCGGGACCACGCGCCAGCCCTGCTGGCGATCAGCCACGGCGAAGGCGCGCGCTAGTTCGCGGTCTGGGCCCAGGTACTCGAGGTCCTCGTCCACGCACACCAGGTAGGGCAGCCCCGCGCGCGGGCGCTTCACCAGGACGCTGGTCCGCGGCTTGCTGAAGCAGCGCGAGTCGGCCGGCACGTTGTGCAGCAAGAGCGTATCGGCGTCTGGGTTATCGATTCGGACTTTCAGTTGTTTCAGGCGCGCCTTGAGCCCGGGGTCGAGGCCGGCCATATCTCCTCCTCATCGCGGCGAGCATTTGTTGGAGACCACTGGGATCGCCGGCGAGACCCTCCGCCAGCAATTCCGGGGGCACATCGGAAAAGTCCAGCGGCGGAGCCGGCTCGGCCCACAACTCCGCCGAAGCGAACGGGTCGCTCAAGTCCAGCCTGCGCCCGTCCGGCGCGTGTACCGACATCCAGTCGCACGCGGCCCGGCCCTGCCCACACAGGCGGCGGACCAGCTCTCCTCGAAGCTTGGCGCGCCCCACCGCGG
This sequence comes from Bryobacteraceae bacterium, assembly GCA_049510555.1. GTDB lineage: Bacteria > Acidobacteriota > Terriglobia > Bryobacterales > Bryobacteraceae > Fen-178. The sequence continues at coordinate 155,647 of JBEKYW010000006.1, read as the reverse complement.
GCGGCTGGCGCATGGCCTCGTCGATGCTATCCACGGCGGCAACTTTGTGATCGAGCACGCCGCGGCGATCCATCTCGCCGAAGATGCCGCGCGGACCGAGCTGCCCGAACCGCGTATCGATCTGGTAGAACTCGTCCCGCAGGTTGAGGAAGCGCTCGAGATCGTTCCATGTCAGCCCCTCCGCCGCCAGCATGGACGCGGAGCGCGCCACTTCATCCGGGATCGGACCTCCAGGGGCAATCACCGCGCTAAGACGGGTTTCGGAGCCGTTCACGCCGACGGCCGCCAGCGCCGAGTTCAGCCGGCGCAGGGTCGAGTTGAGGAACGCGAGCCGCTGCTCGGAGAAGCCGCGACGTTCGGCGCGGTCATGGAAGAGGCGCGCCTTGATGGCCCAATCGAGCGAGGTGGCCACGGAATCCGGCGCGCCCTCCAGTTCATCGAGCGTACGCCGCCACAGGGCGCAGACGGCGTCCGCCCACGGCGGCAGCGCGTCTCGATGGCGTTCGGCGAGTTGCAGAAGCCGCCGCTGGATTTCGAGCGCGCTGGCTTCGCCCCCGCCGGCCAGGCGCAGTTTCTTCTGGCAAGCGATGTCCGAAGCGACGGCGTGGAGCGCCTCGAGTGGCTGGGCGAGCCGCAACTCGGCGCCGGGTTTCAGGCCTTCTTCCGCCATGGCGGTTACCAGAGCCGTGGCGCCGATCTTCAGCACGATGGCCCGCTCCGAGCACAGGCTCTCGCCACACAGGATGTGCAGGCGGTTGTAACCATCGCCCGAAAGCGGCTCGTTCTTGGTGTGGAAGATGCCGCGATTGTGCGTGGAATCGCCGGAGACGGCGTTCTGTATATACATGAGCCGCGGCGCCACGCGGAATTCCAGTTGGCCGGTCCGCGGATCGAACCCGCCCGCGCCCGTATAGATCACGCGCGTGACCAGGTGCGGAACGAGCTGTTCGGGAAGGCTCGAGGGGGTGGCGCGGTGCAGATACGATTCGTGGCATCCCCACGTGCAGCCCGAGCCGCTGTAGTCCACGTTGCAGCGGTAGCACATGACCTCGGCCGAGGCGCCGGCCCCGGCCTGCACTTCTTGCGTCACCATTTCAAGGATGCGCTCGCCCGCCTTGATGTACCGCGCCGCCTCCCACGGCGTGGTGCACTCCGGCGTGGTCATTTCCGGATGCAGCCCGCAATCGATATAGAAACGGGCCCCGTTCTCCAGAAACATGCCGGAGCCGGAGCACATATCGGGCAGGTGCGCCAGCCGGCGGCGGGCCACGCTCAGGAACCGGTTCACCAGGTCGTCGCGGCGCATTGGTTCCTTGCCGTGGATGCCGGCTATGGCGAACTCGCTCTCCACCCCGAACATCGGCCTGACCATGGATCACTCTCCGCCTTGTTGCCGGCTGGCTCTCAAGAACGCTTCGCTATCGCTGTTGGCGAGTGCGCGGTTGATGGCTTCGTCCCCGGCTTCCAGGAAGCGGTTGGCCTGCTCCCGCAGACGGTCGAGCCCGCCGCCGCCGGAAGCGCCGCCGCCCCCCTCCCCCGCGGGGGGCCTGTAATCCTGCCGTTCCCTCTCTCTCATGTGTGTCTCCTTTCCAGATCCAGAATCAATTCACCGTCTGCGGCCGCTGGGTCGCGGACGTACCAGCGGCGGCCGCTTCGATGGCGTCGAGAAGATCCGTGAAACGGCCGTCTTTCTCGAACAGCGGGACGAGCTCGGCTTCCGTCATTCCCAGCGGGTTCTCCATGTCGACGTTGCGCCGCGAAGGCCAGTAGCCGCCGTCGCGCACTCGGAACGAAATGGAATCCCAATCCACGCTGTCCACCCAATCGGGATCGGCCTTGCGCAGCAGCATGGCCCGCGCCCAGGCGCGCGAATCGGCGGGCGGCTCCGAGCAGAAATGCCGGATGCGCGCTTCGTCCAGGAGGCGCTCGGCGAACCCGCTGCGCTCGTAGGCCCAGTACAACCCGCTCGGGTCGAGGCTCGCGTAGATCTTGTCCAGGTGGCGGATCTCGGGCGAATCCCAAGTCAGCGATGGCCGCTGGCCCATGGCTCGCTTTAGGATCATGAGCTTCATGACCCAGTCCAGCTTGGGCGCCAGGCCCATCCAGTCGGCCGCGCGCAGCCGCTCGAGCGTGTCTTCCCACAGGTCCAGGATCTCCGCCGCCCTGGGAACAAATCCATCGAAGCCTCCCTCGGCGGCGAAGCGCCGGGCTTCTTCCAGGAACATGAATTGCAGCTCCACGGCCGTTGCGTCGGCGCCGGTCGCCAGGCGCGCGCTCGTTCGCAGCGTGGGATCGCGGCTGTAGGCGCCGACTGCGGCCAGCGCGTCGTCGAGGATCAGAGTCGGGTTCACGCGCTCGGCCTCCATCATGGCCAGCGCCAACTGCATGATGCCCACCTTCAGCACGCAGGAGCGGTGCGCCAGCGTGTTATCGAAAAAGATCACGTGCAGGCGCGCCGGCGCGGCGCCGCCCCTAGACCACCGCAAGGTTCCGCAGAGGTGCTCATCCCGCGAGTTAACCAGGGGCCGCTCGAAAGTGGTCTGCGGGCCGACCAGCGTCTCAAAGTAGTCCGCGCGCTGGGAGATCTGGAAAGGAACGTCCGGCGCGCCGTTCTCCGATCCCACTTTTCCTTGTCCCGTGCAGACGATGCTCGACGCCTGGAACGAAGCCAGCCACGCCAGGTAGTGCGGCTTGCGGCGAATCACGTTCTCCCAGGCCCGCCGCGTCACCAGAAAGTTCAAGTGGCTGCCGTAGGAGTGGCCCTGGCCGTCGCTGTTGTTCACCAGGACCTGAATGGCGCGGCCCTCGGGCAGCCGGGCATTGGCGGAGTCCATGGCCTCTCGGGCGATGCGCAGCATGGCGTGCCAGGCGGCCGCATGGTCCCAGGCGCTGAGCACCTCGGGCAGGCAAAGCTCCAGATGATCCAGGTCTATGTAAGCGCAGCCGCCGTTGGTGGGCAGATACTTGCGCCCCCAGTCCTGCGAATTCCAGCCGCCCGTGTAGGATGACTCGATGTCGTCGGCACTGTCGCCTTTGGATCGCCAGCAATTGTGCGACGACCAGTTGCCGGAGTACGGCGTGTAGGAAACGCGCCGGGCGCGCGGCAGGCCATCGATTTCGGCCAGCAACGCGCGTGACGCCAGAGCGCCGGTGTCCGGGCCGGGCATTCCCAGCACGAAGTTGCCGAGTTCAATATCGGCCCCGGCCAGCTTGGGCAATCGGGGAATGGAGAGATCGATCATGGGTTCGTTCCTCACGCCGCCGGGGCGTTGACGTAGCGGTACGGCTGGCTGACTTTCCTCTCCACCAGGTCGATTCGCACCACGTCCACGTCTTGCGGCAGGTCGTCGATGTAGTTGCGGCAGTTGAGAGGCGTGAGTGCGCACGCCGCCGAGCCGAAGAAGTCGCCCACCGCGCTCACCACGTCCTCCATTTGCACGCCGCCTTCGCCGCCTCCGGCCTCGCGCGCGCAAGCGCGCTCCGTGGCCGCCTGCGCGATGGAGGCGATCTCGGCGCCGTTGATCAGCTCGCTGGCCCGCACCGGGCGGCGCTTGCCGTCGCGGAACATGATCTGCGCCAGTTCGCCGTCGCCATTCGGCGAGAAGATCATGGAGACCGCCGTATCAATGGCGTCCTTCCGCGCGCGCTCCGGCGTGTGGCCGTTCGCCGCGTACGGGATGTCGCCGGGCAGGTGTTTCTCGAAGATCTGCCGCGCCGCTTTGCGTCCGGGCCGCGGGATGCGCAGCTTCAGATCGCCGAGCCGGCCCGCCCGCGTGAGCCCCGGATCCAGCGTGTCCAGCCGGTTGGTGGCCGTCACCACCAGGATGTTGCCGCGCTCCTCGAGTCCGTTAAGCTCGGCCATGAAGGCGTTGGCCACGCGGTCGTCGATCGGATGCACAGACCTTCCGCGGGCGGCGCCGATAGAGTCGACCTCGTCGAAGAAGATCACCACCGGAACCTCGGGCTCGCCGGCGCCGGCCTCCCGAGCGATTCTGAAGACCTCGCGATAATTAGCCTCGGTTTGTCCGTACCACATGGAATGGAGACCGGCCGGCTTCACGTTGATGAACCGCGAGCGGCCCGCTTTGGAAAGACTGGCCAGCCAGTTCGCCAGGCCGCGCGCGATGAGCGTCTTGCCCGTTCCCGGCGGGCCGTAGAGCAGGACCGCCTTCCGGCGCTTGAGGCGGTACGTGCGCACCGTGCCGGGATGGTAGAAGTGCAGCTCGATAGAGCGCTTCAGCGTTTCGATCTCGCGGTCCAGGCCGCCGACGCTTTCGAACGTTTCCGCGGGCGTCTCTTCCAGGAAGTACTCGTCGCCGCGCGCGCGGTCGATCCGTTCATACGCCATCCAGGAGTTGCGATCGAAGCGCAGCAGGTCGCCGGCCTTGAGCGGCGCTTCTCGCAGCGCCGCCGCGGCCAGCACCACCATTTCCTCGTCGCGCGACTTGAGCACCAGACGCCCTTCGCCGGCGTGGCGGACGAACGAAGCGGTCTCCCCGCACGTGAACGCCGTCGGCGGCAGCTTGGAAACGATGAAGTTCCGCTCTTGCGAAAGCAGCAACTCGTCGCCAGTTTGAAATTCCCCCGGGTCGGTTTCACCGAAGCGAACCGCCCGAAGTTCGCCGCCCACTCTTACCACAGCGTTGGGGCTCAGCGCGTCCCCCGCCTGCGCGAGGAATACCCCGGGGAAATACGGTGGCGCGGTGAGTTCTTCTATCGTCTGCCTGATTTCCTCCTGGGCCACGCGGGCCGCTTCAAGGCCGGTCCTCACCCGTCCGATCTCTTCGACCATCAGGCGGTCCACTTGGGCCGCTGCACCCGGGGACGCCGCGCGAAACTGCTCAAGCATCGCGAGGTTCTGCTCGATCTCCCGCGGGCCGCAGCCCGGCGCTGTAAGGACCTGGAAAATGTCGGCCGCGGCGGCATCGCGCGGCGGGGCTTGATTACGCATGGGGTTCCTCCAATAGGTAAAATCCGCGGGGGTGGATCTTGCCCTCGCGCCAGCCGAACAGGCTGAAAGTGAGATCCGTGAACGCCGTGTCGTTCACCACGAGCCCCAGGCTGTAGGCGCGCGGGAAGGCGGCCCGCATCACGGCCCGGTCGTCCTCGCTGAAGAAGTCCTTCGCCAGTTGGCAGGTCTTCTGTTTCTCCGGTGTGCATTCCTTGGCGCGGCACCATTCGCGGACCGGGTGGCTGTGAAAATACCCCAGGAAAATCTCGCCCTGATTGCGCAGGCGCACGGCGGCGCTTGCGGCGGTCCAAGTCTCGGCCGTGAAGGTGAGCTTGGCGACCGTGCCTTCTGTGTGCTCGGCCGGAATCAGCGCGCTCACCTCGGCGAAAATTTCCGGCAGCGCGGCGTCGTGGTGCAGGCGGCCGATCAGAATGCCGCCGGTCTCGCGCCCCTCGCAGGCGCGCGTGCGGGCGGCCGCCTCGTCCAGCACGCGCTGCGGGATGAATGCGGGCATGTCGTCGGCGTCCACTATGCCCGCCGGCGAGGAACGGCGGCGGAAATCCTCGAGGTGCGATTCCACGTATTCCAGCGCCGGTTTCTCCTCCACCACTTCCAGATCCAGGGTCCGGCTCGGCGCGCCCGCGCCGTTCTTCGCGAACGCCACGGCCTGAAACAGGTACGTGTCCCCGGTTCCGAGCTTGCCGCGTCTGACGAACTCCGCCGAAGCCTCGGCCGCCGCGTCTTTGAAATACGCGGACGGGAAATCCAACTGCGCCTTCCGCCCTTCGCTCTCATACCTCACGCGGAAGCCCCGCATGTACGGTTCGCCCTCCGAGCGATCCCAGAGCGGCTCGACGGACGCGGTTCCTTCGCCGTACAGCAGCGCCGCGCTGCGCCGCGCGTGATAGAAGCGCGTCCACTCCGTGGCCGGTTCCCAATCGACCGTCACGGACGCCGACCCCAGCGCGGACCCGTCCTTCCGAAACAAAAGCAGGCCATATCGATAGTTGTTCACCATCATGCGGAGCCTCCTCTACCGCCCCGGCGCGGTTCAGCCTTGGCAGGGTGGCCAATGCCGGCTGGACCCGCTGGAAAGCGGGTCCGCAAGCTGACAGCCTGCCCCACCTCGCGTGCTGATTAGTTTCGCGACCCTCGGAGGCAGGAAACTACCCTGCGTCGATATTGGGTTGAAGCATCAGCTTGTCGCCCGATTCGAGCGCGTCCCCCACCCGCTCGGCCGCGTTCAGATGCCGGCCCTCCCGCTCCAGCCGCGCCTGGTAGGCCAGCGGCTGGCCGTCCGGATCGTTGGCCGGCAGGTTCATCTGAGAGAGAAGGCTGTGCACCAACTCGCCCACCGTCGCGTCGGGGGGCGCCTTGGGCACGCGAAAAACCTTCTGCCCGGAAACGTCGGTCACTGTCAGGCTGATGCCTTCCAGCGTTTCTGTTTGTGCCATAGTCTCAAGCTCCTCTTTTGTCGTGATCACAGCGGGCGCGCCAGCCGGTAGATTCCGGCCACCGCGCTGTCTTTCAAAACTTCCATCTCCCTGGCGCAATGCCGGCCCGCTACGGAAAGCGCCGCCAGCGCGTGCCCGGCTTCCGCCGCCGCCGGTTCGCTTCCCACGCGCACCTCGAAGCCGGCCGCGATTCCCTCGCCTTCGCGCTGAAGGAAGGCCCTGGCGTAACGCAGCGCCGCGTTGGCCTCCAGCAAATACAGGCACAGCGCCTGCCGCGCCGCGTCGCCGGGCGCGTCGTTGTGGTACAGCGTCAAGCGGAACCGCGCGCCGGCGCCGCACCGGTCGATCTCGGCCTGAAGGAATTGCCCTCCGGTCTCGAGATCCGCCAGCAGCGCGCCGCCGGGCCGTTCGTGATAGAGCCACCCGGCTTCTGTCAGCAAATCCGCCAGACCGCCGGAGGCGGCTTGCCCGGCGCTCACCGGTTCCGGACAAGCCACCTGCTCCCCGGCAGGCTCGCAGGAGACCCCGTCTTGAAGCTGGCGCAAGGCGTTCCTCATGCCCTCGAGATGACTGCCAATCCGTTCCGCGAGCGGGCCGCTCTCCTCCGGTATCGGGAACTCGGCGCGGATCCGAATACCGCGGGATCCCCGGCGCGTAGCGAACTTCACCGCTCCCGGAAGCTCGCCCGAACGCTCCGCAACGGGGGCCAGCCGCCCTTCGGTCAGGTTGACGCCCGTGCCGGCGTCGAGCAGCAGAAAGCCTTCGTCGCGTCGCGCCGCAACCGTCAGCGCATGGCCGTTCGTCAGCGCCAGTTCCCACCGGTTCGCGTCCAGCCGTTCGGACTGCTGCGAGAAACGCGCCAGTTGCTTATCGAGCGTCGTCATACCGGCTCCACTTCCAGCGCCAGCGGACGCCGCTTGAGCGGCCGCCGGTCGATGGGAAAACGTTCCTGGTTGGCGCGCGCCCAGCGGCACGCTTCTTTGTTCATCGCGTTGTCTTCTCGCGGCGTCAGCTTCTGGTACGTGAGAATCTCGTAGGCTTGGTAAAGCAAATCGACCAGAGCGGTACCCGGCGCTATGTGCCCCACGCAGATGAACGGCGCGCCGAACGCTACGTTCGGGTGGTACGTATTCAGGGGGCCGAGCAGCGTTAGCGTCTCGTACGGACTGACGGCGCGGAGATAGTCGGAGCCGAAGAACACGCCCAGATGAAACGACTCTGCCTCCCGCACCACGCCGTTGGGCTCCTTCACCAGCCCGCGGCAGTTGAAGTGCGCGACGAAGTGCTGCCCGGTGGGCAGGCACTCCAGCTCGAGTATGTCGCTGGCCTGAGCTAGCGCGCGGCCCTCTTCGGCTTGCCGTTCGAGAAACGCTCGGAGGACGGGATCGGGTACGGACATATCGAGCCTTGCATCCAGGCTAGGACCTCCGCCCTCTTGCGCCGCATCGCCGGGCCGGATCACAGGGTAAAGTGCATGACTCCGTTTCATTTTTCGCTCTCCATCACACCGTTCCGGGCGATCTCAAAGAACCGATCACCGGCCTGAAGCACGTCGCCGTAGCGCAGCCCCGCTTGATCCAGCGTCAGGCTCAGCGCGTCGGCCGGCAGGCTGCCGTCCAGGCATTCGAGGGTGTCGAAGCCGGGCGCCGCCATCAGCCGCCGGCAGGCGCCGCAACGAAGCCGGTGCTCGTCGAGTGAGCCTTCCAGAGAGAACAACTGCTTCTCGCCTTTGCACGCCGGGCAGACCAGCCGGCGGATGAACCGCTGTCCCGGTACGCGAATGCTCCCCGCCATCGCCAGCAAGTCGGAGATCCGCATCTCGCGCGTGCGGCAGCGCAGCGGCTCGATGCGCCACGTGGCATGATCGAACCGGCAGCGCGGATTTCGGCGAAACGACGTCACGGCGAACCGATGCCACCGCGCGTTGAACGTGGCCTGCCGTCCTGTCGCTGCGCGTTCCAATTCGCCGTCCAGGATTTTGCGGCACTCCAGCGCCAGCATGGCCGCCGCCAGCGCGCCCAGTTCCGAGGACGCCCCATTCGGCGCCGGCGCCACCGCCCCGCCGCGGCATGGGTACTCCTGCTCGCGCAACCCGTAGTCCTCGTCTGACCACGCGCATTCCAGGCACGGAGCGTCGCTCGCGGGCGCGTAGACGTTCACGCGCGCCAGCCACTCCGAGCCCAGCACGCCCGAATCGGCCCACGGGATTCCCAGCCGCCACGCGCGTTCGTTCACCGCCTGGCGCGCGGCGCGCGAATCCAGGCAGGCCAGGATCAGGTCCGCCCGCCACGCACCGAGCGGCAGCATTTCCAACGGCGCGTGGATGGCGTTGACCTCCAGGTTGGGGCGGATCTCCACCAGCCGCCGCGCCTGCACCAGCGCCTTAGGCTTACCCACGTCGCGGCCCACGATGTCCTGGTTGGCCGCGTTACGCCGCTCGTACACTTCGCGGTCGATCAGCGTCACGCGCCCGATCTGCGGCATGCGCGCCAGATGCGGCGTGAGGTGCGAGCCGATGTTCCCTCCGGCGCCGGCCACTACGATGGATTTCTCGCTCATGGCCTATGCCTCCGGCGTCCAGCTCAACGCGGCGTCGAGCGGGGTCGTTTGCGGGCAGAAGCCGCAAGTTGGCGAATAGGCCCAGCAGGGAAGATTCTCGTTCTGGTGATACCAGATGCCGCACCTCGGGCAGCGGACAGCCGGCTCGCCCTTCCCCATCGGCTGGCGGCAGCGCCCGCAGAAGATAGTGCGCTCGGCGCCGGGAAACTCCTCGACGTGCGCCAGCGTCTCGGCGGAGAAGAACAGCGGCTCGGAAGCGCCAACCCGGATTTCGTCGCGGTCCTGAAGCACGCGGACGCCCGCCACTGGCGCGAACCCGTTGACGCGCACGTCGCCATTCCCGGCCACCAGCAGCACCCAGACCGGAGAGTCTCCCGCACCGGCGCGGATCACCGCGGCCAGCGCGGCTTCGCTCAACTTGAAGTCTTCCGCCAGCGCGCGCGGCGGACAGACCGAAACATCCACCGCATGTCCATCGAGCGGCATGGCGGACCAGATGTAGTCCTCGCCGCGAAACCAGAGATGCGCCACGGGCTTGCGCCTCCTTCGCTTACAACTAAGAAACGCCGCAGGCCTGGGCTTACCGCAGCGCGAATTCAAAAAAATTTAAGCGGCGCGCCCGGCCATTACCTCTGCATCGCACGGAAACGGGATCGTTTCGCGGCGGCGAGAAGGATCACATGCGGAAGTGACAAGTTTCCCGAGAGATGATCGCTGGGTTCGGGGAGCCGGGGCGGGTGATCACGGAGGCCGCCGCTTCCCTCCCCCACAGCCGCGCTACCCGGCGCACAGCGCCCCGGCCGAGGGCCGCCGCTTGAGCCGGAGCCGCGCGCCCACCGCCGGAGCGCTCTCTACCAGGCGCCTGTCGTAGTTCACGGCCTCCAGCGCTTCGCGCAGCCGCCACAGAAGTTGCGAAACCGCGTGATGGTCGTACTTCCGCCCGAGCCGCTTCTCCAGCAGCTCGCAAACCCGGTCGAAGCTCTTCCACGCCACCAACTCATCCGGCGACTCGCCCTCGTCCGCTGCCAGAATGGCGATCAGCTCCGCGAGGGTTGGAGGCAGGGCGATCCGCTTCCCGCCATCGATCGTCACGGCGGCCCCGCCGCCTTCCATCCGCGCCAGGCCGAGATCGTGGGCGACCGGGGGAGGACCTGCCGCCGCGTGCGTTTGCGGCCCCCGCCGGCGTTTGGCCTGCGCCGGGTTATTCTCCGCGTACGCGCGCTCGAACACATACAGCTCGTTGACCAGCCGCTCGGCCCTCTCCAGGTGCTTCCTGGTTTCTTTCTCAAGCTGCTCCGCATCCTCGATTACATCTTCGAGCGAACGCGGCATATTGATACGGGGGCTCTTCTTCTCGTTCCCGGCGTCGTCGGTCCGTTCCATCTCCGGCTTCCCTGGCGCGGCGGCAGGGCATTCTCCGCTGCGTCTAGTAACACAACGCCAGAGGCGAGGCATTACCACAGGCGGTGGAAAAAAAAGCAATGGACCGAAGGTTCGACTCTCCGACCGGGACCGAAGACGATGGGCCGGCCGGTTGCCGCGCGTCAGCGGGCCCGTGGAACCGGGCCACCGAAGAGCACGAGGACGAAATCGCCTTCGGGTTTGCGGATCGTCGCCCCCAGAACGCCGCGGGAACCTCTTAACTTGGCCAGTTCAGCGCGGATCGGCGCGCCGACTCTCGGCACCACGGCCAGAGCCGGCGGCGCCTGACCCTCAGGCCACGAAGTGAGCCGGATTTCAAGGCCTGCCGGCGAGTCTTCAAATTCCACTGTGGCGTCTGGCGCCGCCTGGGCGCGAAGCTGCCCGCGAGTGCGCGTCGGGCCCGCCGGCCGACTCGGCCCGGATGCGGCGCCTCGATAGCCCACGGCGCCCCGTATTCGTACCGTGTCGAGTATCGGCGGCAGGCCGCCCGCACCACCCGGTGGGTTCGCAAACTCGAGACCGCCGCCCCCGAAGGAAGGCATCGCGACGACCCCGCCGAGCACCACCGCCAAGTCTTCCGCCAGTCCCGCGATGCGAGGCCCCCAGTTCATCACGGAGCGCACCGCCGCCGCAATCCGGTGGACGATGGCCCCCGCGGAGGCCATCCCGTCCACCAGTTCGGACACCTCGCCCAGCCGGCGCGAAAGCTCGGCGCACGCGTCGCAATCGGCGATGTGTCCGAGGACCTCCTCCTCCCGGGCGAACGGCAGCTCGTCCAGGACGAGTTGGACCAACTCCTTCTCGCCTATGTGGCCGGATTGTCCGCGCTGCTCCATGTTTCAGACCTCATCCGGAAAACGCCCCGTCCGCCAGTCTACCGCAATCGCCGCCAGCAGGCGGCGCTTGGCCGAAAGCACCCACTTAGTGATCACATTCGCCGCCTCGCGCCGATCGGCCGGCAGACCGTAGTGGTTGAGACACGTTTGTCCTACCAGCCATGCAGGCGGGCCGGAGTAGCTGGGATTGAGCGGCTGCGCACGCATGCTCGCCCGTAGCGGCAACAACCACCGGTTCCACGCGGCTTCATCCGTCACCGGAGTCTCGCGGAGGCACCGCGCTGCCATCTCGTGAAGCCACGCTTCCAGGGGCGTCCGGCGCTGCGGCTCGATCTCCAGGGGCGAGTCTCCGAGAAACTTGTTGGCCAGCAGGCAAAGCGTCTGATGCGGCGCCTCGACGTCGCGCAGCCCTACGCTCGCGACGATGCTCAACAATTCTTTCTCGTAGATCTCCTGTTCGACCGTTGCGTCCTTGGGCGCGTCATCGGCCAAATCACCGGCACCTCGCCTGGGGTCGCGCTCGTCCAGCGCGGCGTTCCTCGCCACCCGCTTAACCCACCCGAAGAAACTCTCGCACCCCTCCCACGCCGGCGTTCGGTACCAGAGCTGTATGCGTACGTGCTGGGCCGCATCCTCCGGATCGACGGGCCCCAATACGCTGCGAATCCAGCCATACACTCTTCTTTGGATCAGCTTCCAGAGTTCTTCCAGCGCGGCCTCGTCACGGCCCCCAACGCGCTCCAGCAGCGCCTGGATGCGGGCGCATTCCTCTTCCTGGTTGGCGAAAGCCGCCATTCGTGCATGATGCTAGCACATCACGCGCGGGTGCGCGCGGTTTTTTCCCATTCCTCGCAGTAACCCCGCTCGCCCCGCGCTACTTCTCTGATCGCCCGCGGCCGGCTTTCAGATGCGCGGTGCGCTTGCGTAACCAGTTCACTCACCTGGCGCCGGCGCTCACGTGCTCCGCGGCGGGTGTTCCAGTTTCTCGAATAACGCAGGCTGAATCCGAGCGTATTCCTCGGCGTGCTCTTTGAACCAGGGCGGGTTTTGGGCCTGGATGTGGCCAATCACGTAATACCCTGTCGCCACCATCTCGGCGTGCCCGGCGTTCTTGAACATGGGGATGTTCACCCTCTCCGAGCCGAAATCCTCGTTTTGAACGCCCAGACCAATGAACAACTCCTTGTCCCAGGGCACCACGGTCTTGGCGTGCAGGGTCTGCGCCGTGGTATAGCAGCGTCCATTCAGCCGGCCGCCGAAAAGTTCATCGAACTTGGTCAGGAACATCGGAATCTCAAACTCAAATCCCGGACTAACCATGATGTAGAAGGCCTGGTATCGCGTGAAATCCGGTATGCGAGGCAGCACGTCGTCTCTCAGGCGTCGCTTGATGGCGGCCGGATCTTCGCGGGTCTTGGCCAGAATCATGCCCAGGTACGTCGACGTGTTGTACGTTATGGGTTCTTTCATGCTGGCTGTCACCAGGCGGCGTTCGCGCGGCAACAGCGCTGCGGCCGGAGAGTCCTCTCTGCACGTGATCAGATACGGCCGCATTCCCGCGGCGATCAGGTCCTGGATGATAATCGGCGCGTGTTTGGATCCCGAAGCCGATATCACCACCGCGGAATCGACATCCGCGTGTCGCGCAAGATTTGCTTCGTACTGACCTTCGTCGCAGAAAAGCGCATCTTCATCGTGGAACAGAATGCGTCCCGTCGGCAGCGCATTGCCGCTGGCGATGACCAGACGCCTGCGCGCCGGTTCCAGCAGAAGCGGCTGGATCTTGTGGCCGGCATGCAGATCGAGCGCTTGCTCTACAACCTCATGAAGGTCCGGAATCCCGTTTGATGGCATTTGGATGACCTCGGCGTTCGGCGAGTGCCGCCGCCCCTTTCGACCCCGCCGTTGCGGGCGGGTCTGCCGCCTTCGCCAACATTCTATCATTCCAGACCGTCTCGGCCGGCTGTCTTCCGTGTGATCGAGCCCTGGCCTGCCGGCCGGGGCTCACCACGTAAGGCGGCCGTATGTCAACGGCTTGGAGCAGCGCCGCAAAAAGGATGGCGCCGTCAAGACATGCCGCGAATCTCTGCCGGAGGGCGTCGGCCGGCAGGCACACGCGCTGGCAGGTCTGATCATCCTCCAAGGCCAACGACCATGAGGTGTCTGTGCCGGGTCCATTTCCGGGCAGCCGTCGCAATTCACAACACCCATGCTGATTTTCCCATCAATGGCATTAAGCGTCTGATTCTATGTAGACTTATGGAGATTCTCAACAATCGCCCGTTGATAATTTCGACGCGAGTTGTTGAGGCCAAAAATTGCACCTCGCCACGTGCTTGAAAACACAGCAGATATAGATGCAAAAAACATCGCTTTCTGGTCATAGCCGTGCCCTGTAGAGGCTGAAAGGATGGATAGATTATGACAGTCATTCTGGTTTTGGTGACGTTCTTGACGTTTATCGTCTTGGATTACTTTCTGAACCGGCGCAAGGCGGTGAGCACCGTGACGGCAGAGGCGCCAAGAGCGGTCTCGGCCATGTGGGGCGAAGGCTACGTAGACGGTTTCCTGGTTCCCGCCAACGTTTCGTACCATTCCGGGCACACCTGGCTGGTGCGGGAACGCAAGAATGTCGTGCGATTGGGCGCCGACGAGTTTGCCGCTGCGCTCGTGGGCAAGGTGGAAAAGGTTGAGCTTCCCAAGCCCGGCCAGTGGATCCGGCAAGGGCAAAAAGTCCTTTCTTTCTATCGCGGTGGTGAAAAGACCGAGATGGTTTCGCCCACCGAAGGGGAGGTCACGGACATCAATGCGGAAGTCCTCAACAATCCGGCCCTGCTGCGCCAAGATCCATACGGCAAGGGCTGGCTGGTAACGGTCCACGTGCCGGATGAGGAAAGTACCGGGCGCAATCTGATCCCCAAAGGCTTGGTTCGTGAATGGATGCGGGAAGCGGTCGAGCGCCTTTACGCCCGGCAGCCGGCCCTGGCCGGAGCGGTTGCGGCGGATGGCGGACGCCCCACGGAAGACCTGTTGGCTGCCCTGCCCGATGCCAACTGGAAGCAAGTGACCGGCGAGTTCTTCCTCACCACATAGCAAAATTGTAAATTTTTGCTACACATTTGGCATCGAAGTCTGCTAAAAAGGATTTGAGGGTCTACTTATGTCGAAAGCGATTCTATACGACAGCACCCTCTGCATCGGTTGCAAGGCTTGCGAAGCGGCCTGTGCCGAACGTTGGGGTCTTCCCTACGACGACAAGATTGCCGCCGAGGAGAGAATCTCGGCGCACAAGCTGACCACCATCGAAACCCATGGGGAGCGATACAGCCGCCGGCTGTGCATGCACTGCGCCGAACCGACGTGCGCTTCGGTCTGCCCCGTGGGAGCAGTGCAGAAGACTTCGCTTGGTCCGGTGGTATACGACGCAGAGAAGTGCATGGGCTGCCGCTATTGCCTCCAGGCGTGCCCGTTCCAGGTGCCAACCTACGAATGGAACAAGCGCCTGCCAAAGATGCGGAAGTGCGACATGTGCTATGAGCGGCAGAGCCAGGGCAAGCTGACGGCTTGCGCCGAGGTCTGCCCGGTCGGCGCCACCAAGGGCGGTGAACGCGACCAACTGCTGGCCGAAGCGCGGCAGCGCATGGCGGAAAAACCGGGCCAGTACTACGGGAAGATCTATGGCCTGAAAGAGGTGGGAGGCACGTCGGTGCTGTACCTTTCGGCGGTCCCCTTCGACGAGATCGGCCTGCACACCAATGTGCCGCAGGAACCCCTGCCCGATCTTACCTGGCGCGTGCTCGAGCTGACGCCGGACGTCGTCTCGACCGGTTCGGTCCTGCTGGGCGGCATCTGGTGGATCACCAACCGCCGCGGCGAAGTCGCCAGGAAGGAGGGCCGGCGGAAATGAGGCGCAAGCTTCCGAAAATCACGGTTTGGCGCGCGATTTTCGCGGTCATCCTGTTGAGCGGCCTTTACGCCACCTACTTGCGGATCATGTACGGCCTGGGCGGCGCCACCAACCTCAGCGACAAGTTCCCGTGGGGGCTCTGGATCGGGTTTGACGTCCTTTGCGGCGTGGGCCTGGCGGCCGGCGGCTTTACCCTGGTGGCCATTGTCCACATCTTTAATATCGAGCGCTACAAGCCGATTTTGCGCCCGGCGATCCTTACGGCGTTTCTGGGTTACAGCTTGGTGGTTGTGGCGCTGCTCTACGACCTGGGGCGCCCCGACCGCATCTGGCACCCGCTGGTCATGTGGAACCCCCACTCGGTAATGTTCGAGGTGGCCTGGTGCGTCACGCTGTACACCACGGTGCTGCTCCTGGAGTTCATTCCGGTGGTGTTCGAGAGATTCGGCTGGCACAAGCCGCTGGAGTGGATTCACAACATCTCCGTGCCCCTGATGATTGCGGGCGTGCTGCTCTCCACCCTGCACCAGAGCTCGCTCGGGTCGCTGTACCTCATCGTGCCGGAAAAGCTCTATCCGCTCTGGTACAGCCCCATCCTGCCACTGTTGTTTTATATCTCCGCCATCGCGGTGGGGCTGGCCATGACCATCTTCGAATCGTGGCATAGCAGCCGCGCCTTCGGCCGCGCGCTGGAGCTGCCGCTGCTGGCCAGCATGGCGCGCGTCCTGGCGGTGCTCATGAGCGCCTACCTGTGGATTCGGTTCCTCGACCTGGCCCACCAGCACGCGTTCGGGGCGCTTTTGCGCAACCGCACGGAAACGTGGCTATTCGCGCTGGAGATTGCCCTGATGGCCGTGCCCACCGTGCTCCTCTATCAGCGGAAAGTCCGCATGAGTCCGGGCGCGCTTTACGCCTGCGCGGTGATGGTGGTGTTCGGGTTCATCACCAACCGGCTGAACGTGGCCGTTACCGGAATGGAAGCCGGCTCCGGCGCGCATTACATTCCCAAGTGGACCGAGGTTGCCGTGACGCTCACCATCGTGGCCGCGGGCTTCGCGATTTTTCGCGTGATCGCGCAGTACTTCCCCATTTTCGAGGCGCACTCGCACGAGCGCGCGCCGGAGGAAATGGAAGAAACGGAGGCAGATTCAGTCGCCGTAGGATGAGCCTTGGCAAGAAAATCCGCTTGGGACTGGCCGCCAAGCTTGCCATCTCGGTGACCGCGAGCACGGCGGCGTTCTTTGCATTGTTCGGCTTCATCAACCTGCGGGCGGAGCGCGTTCACTCGCAGGATTTTGTGGAGCAGTCGGCCGACCGCATCGCCGACGTGATCCTGCGCAGCACGCACTACGAAATGCTGCATAACAACCGCGAGGCGCTCTACAACATGATCCAGGAGTTGGGCAGCCAGCCGGGCATCCAGCGCATCCGCATCTTCAACCAAGACGGCCGCATCACCCTGTCGACCGACGCGCGCGAAGTCAATACCGTGGTGAACAAAGGCGCCGAGGCTTGCTATGGGTGCCATGCGCAATCGGCGCCGCTCACCAAGCTCAACCGCCCCGACCGCGCCCGCATGTTCTGGGACAAGCAGGGCAATCACCTGCTGGCCGTGATTCGCCCCATCGACAACGCTCCCGAGTGTTCGGATGCCGCCTGCCACGTCCACCCGGTGGGCCAGCGCGTGCTGGGCGTGGTCGACGCCGATCTTTCCCTGGCGACCGTGGATGCCCAAATGTCGCAGCATCAGGCCACGCTGGCGTACTTCCTGGCGGGCGCGGCCGTATTCGGCTCCCTGCTGGCGGTCCTGTTCATCTGGGTGGTGGTGTACCGGCCCGTCAAGGCGCTGATCGACGGAACCCACCGCGTGGCCGGAGGCGATCTGGATTACCGCCTGCCGGTCCGCTCGGACGACGAACTGGGCGATCTGGCGCGCTCGTTCAACAAGATGACCGCGGAGGTGGCGGGCGTGCAGGCCAAGATCGAAGACGAGGTGCGCCGCAAGACTGCCGAGCTCGAGCGCGTGTACAAGACGCTGCTGCGATCGGAAAAGATGGCTTCTATCGGCAAGCTGGCCGCCACCGTGGCGCACGAAATCAACAATCCCCTGTTCGGCATCCTGACCTACGCCCGCCTGGTGCTGCGCGGGCTGCTGAAACAGGAGTTCCCGGAGCGCGACGAGCTGGCCGGGCAGCTTCAAACCATCGAGCGCGAGAGCAAGCGCTGCGGCGACCTGGTGAAGAGCTTGCTCACCTTTTCGCGCCAGGCGCCCAGCAATCGCGAGCCCAACGATCTGAACGCCATCGTCGAGCGCGCCGTTTCGCTGGTGAAGCACAAGCTGGACCTGCAAGGCATCGAGCTGAAGGAGGACCTCGCGCCCGGCCTCCCCCAGGTCGAATGCGACGCCAATCAGATCCAGCAGGTGTTCCTGGTGCTGATGGTGAACGCATCGGAAGCCATGCCCAAGGGAGGCGCGCTGGAAGTCGCCACCCGGCTCGGCCCCGACGCGGAGCACTGCTCGGTGCGCATCAAGGACACGGGAACTGGCATTCCCGCCGACGTTCTGCCGCGCATCTTCGATCCGTTTTTTACCACCAAAGAGGACCAGAACCGGACCGGACTGGGGCTGGCCGTGGCGCACAGCATCGTGGAGCAGCACGCGGGCGAGATCGCGGTCCGTTCCACGCAGGGTGAGGGGACGGAGTTTACGATAACGCTGCCGGCGACGGCAGTTATGGCTGCCGGGGTGAGGCAGTGATGGGGCCAGACAAACTGAATGGGCTTCACGGGGAGGAACCAATGGCAACTGCGGTAGAGCCTTTGACGCCAATAAAGACCAAGGGCAAGATCCTGGTCGTCGATGACGAGCTGGTGGTGCGCGATTCGCTCGGGAAGTGGTTCATCAGCGAAGGCTACATGGCCAGACCGGCCGGAAGCGCGCGCGAAGCGCTGGAGATGATCCAGCAAATAGAGTTCGATATCGCGCTGATCGATATCAAAATGCCGGGCATGGACGGCATGGAGCTCCAGAGCCGCCTGCGCGAGGCCGATCCGGACCTGACCGTCGTCATCATGACCGGTTACGCCTCCGTGGAGACGGCTGTGCAGGCCCTCAAGCACGGCGCGTACGACTACATCACCAAGCCCGTGGACCCGGACGAGCTGTCCCACCTGGTCGCCAACGCCCTCGAGCACAAGCGCGCGCGCCGCGAAGTGGTGCGCCTGCGCGAGAACCTCCAGGAGGTTTTCCCGAGCACGGAACTGATCGGCAAGAGCCCGGCCATGAAGAAGGTCACGGAGCTGATCGAAATGGTGGCGCCCACCGAAGCCACCGTGCTCATCACGGGCGAAAGCGGCACCGGCAAGGAAGTGGTGGCCCGCGCCATCCACGCGGCCGGTCCGCGGCGCTATATGCCCATGGTGACCATCCACTGCGGCGCGCTCACCGAGACCCTGCTTGAAAGCGAGCTGTTCGGACACGAAAAGGGCGCGTTCACCGGCGCCCAGTACCGCAAGAAGGGCAAGTTCGAGGTGGCCGATGGCGGCAGCGTTTTCCTCGACGAGATCAGCGACATCAGCCTCAAGACGCAAACCGACCTGCTGCGCGTGCTGCAGGAAAAGGAGATCGTGCGGGTGGGCGGCAACCAGCAGATTAAGGTGGATTTCCGCTGCATCGCCGCCACCAACAAAAACCTCGAGGCGCTCGTCAAGGAGGGCGCCTTCCGCCCCGACCTGTATTACCGGCTGCACGTCTTTTGCATCGACCTGCCGCCCCTGCGCGAACGCCGCGACGACATTCCACTGCTGGTCAACCACTTCCTCAACAAGTTCTGCATGGCCACCAGCCGCGCCATGCCGCAGATTTCCGCGGAAGCGCTGGACGTGCTCATGCGGCACGACTGGCCCGGCAACGTTCGCGAGCTGGAGAACGCCGTCGAGCGCGCGCTGGTGGTGGGGCGCGGTCCGGAAATCCGCCCCGCCGACTTCTCCTTCCAGTTCCAGGCGGAGGAGCCGCGCGGCGGCCAGACCCTGGATGACGTCGAGCGGGCGCACATCGAGCGCATCCTGCGCGAAACCCAGCACAATCTCTCGCGGGCGGCGCGCATTCTCGACATCGACCGCACCACTCTGTACAACAAACTGCGCCGTTACGGTTTGCGGTGAAACCCATCCACCTCATCCCGCTCGGGGCGCCCTCCGGGCCCGGCGTGGAGCCGGGACTGGATCTGCTCGAATACCTTGCCGCGGCGCTGGCGCGCACCTTCCGCACTCCCTGCCAGATTCGCCCCGAGACGTTCGACCTCTCCTTCGCCCTGGACGCCGGCCGGCAGCAGTATTACTCCACCGCCATCATTCAGCGCCTGGAGCGCGCCATGGATCCCGACGCGCGCGTGCTGGGCGTTACCGCGTTCGACCTCTACGTGCCCGTGCTGACCTTTGTTTTCGGCGAAGCGCAGCTCGACGGCAATTGCGCCGTGGTATCGACCACGCGCTTGAAGGACGAGTTCTACGGCATGCCGCCGCGCGAAGACTTGCTGCGCGAACGCTTGTTCAAAGAGGCGGCTCACGAGCTCGGCCACACCTTCGGTCTCCGGCACTGCGCGGACTGGCGCTGCGTGATGACATCCAGCCACGCCGTGGAGCGGATGGACGTCAAAGGCTCCGAGTTCTGCCGCGCCTGCCGGAAACTGGTGATCAATGGATACTGGTAACGCACGGCCGATCACCGCCGCCGATATCTGCGATCTCCGCTCCGCACTGGAGTTCCTCGCCGCCATCCCGGGCCAGCTCGCCACCACGCGCGAGGCGGTCGACCCGAACGCCGAGCTCGCCGGGGTCTACAAGCGCGTGGGCACCGGCACGCCGCTTCCCCCGCCAACCCGCACCGGCCCCGCCCTGCTCTTCGAAAACGTCAAGGGTTACAGCATCCCGGTGGTCACTGGAATTCTGGCCAGCCGCGAGCGTGCGGCGCTGCTCATGGGCAGCACCATCGAGCGCCTGCCGTTCGACCTGCTGGCCGCGCTCGACCGCGCCTGCCCGCCGGTCACCATCCCCGCGCGGGATGCCCCCTGCCAGGAGGTCGTCATCCGTCCTCCCTTCGACCTGCGGCGGCTGATTCCAGCCCCCACCCACACGCTGCGCGACGCCGGGCCGTACCTCAACATGGGGCTGGTCCGCGCGCGCGATCCCGAAACCGGCGCCTCCGACGTCACCATTCACCGGCTCTGCCTGCAAGGCCCGGACACCCTCAGCATCTACTTCGTTCCCGGCCGCCACATCGACCAGTTCCGCGCCAAAGCCGAGCGCATGGGCCGTCCGCTGCCGGTTTCGGTCAGCATGGGGCTGGACCCCGCCATCTACCTGGCGGCGTGCTTCGAACCACCCACCGTCTCACTCGGCTTCGACGAGCTGACCGTCGCCGGCGGGTTGCGCCGCAGGCCCGTCGAGCTGGTCGACTGCGTTTCCGTGGCGGCCCAGGCCGTGGCGCGCGCCGAGATCGTAATCGAAGGCGAAATCCTGCCCGGCGTGCGCGTCCGCGAGGATTCCCAGACCCTGACCGGATACGCCATGCCGGAGTTCCCCGGCTGCATGGGCGTGGCCCAGCCCGAGCTGCCGGTGATCCGGGTCACCGCCGTGACACATCGCCGGAACCCGATTTTGCAGACCATTATCGGCCCGGCCGAGGAGCATACCAACCTGGTGGGCATTCCCACCGAGGCCAGCATTCTGCGCGCCGTGGAAAACAGCCTGCCCGGCCTGCTGCGCGGCGTCTACTCGCACTCTTCCGGAGGCGGGAAATTCCTTGCCATTCTGCAAATCGGGAAGCGCTCGATGGCCGATGAAGGACGCCAGCGCCAGGCCGCGCTCACGGCGTTCACGGCCTTTCCGGAGCTGAAGCATGTCATCCTGGTGGATGAGGACGTGAACATTTTCGACAGCAACGATGTGCTCTGGGCCATGACCATGCGCTATCAGGGCGACACGGGCACGGTCTTCATACCGGGCGTGCGCGGTCATG
Source organism: Bryobacteraceae bacterium (assembly GCA_049510555.1). Lineage (GTDB taxonomy): Bacteria > Acidobacteriota > Terriglobia > Bryobacterales > Bryobacteraceae > Fen-178. The sequence continues at coordinate 134,499 of JBEKYW010000006.1, read as the reverse complement.
CCCTCGATCCTTCGCGGCCGCCGGATGGGACCACTTGCAAGACCATCTTCGACTGCACGGTCCCCTTTCATTTGAAAGAGCGCTTCCGGCGCGCCGAGTTCATGGAAGTGAATCTGGAGAAATACGGGATCAAGCGGAATTGACAATGTTCGATTTTCCCGCAGCGCAGCCTGCGACGATTTTGTGGGGCGGGCAATCCTGCCCGCAAGCCGGCCTTCCGGCCGGCTGGACCCGCTGGAAAGCGGGTCCGCAGGCCGAAAGGCCTGCCCCACGGAGCAGCAGAGCCGTAACCAAAACGACGACGGTGACTTGTATCAGGGCATGGCTTCAGCCGTGCCGTCCGGCCAGTCATCACAGGGCTTTAGCCTCTGCCGCCTTTTCGTGGCTAGCGCGCACCACAAGTCTCGTCAGGCCAGGGGCTCAAGCCCATTGGTTATCGGCTGCGCGGTGGCACGACTAAAGTCATGCCCTGTTTACAGAGCTGGGGCCTTCGGTTGGTTGTGCGGCCACGTAGCGGGAGAATCGTCGTAAGCGGAGAAGGATTTGTGCTGGTGTAATACAAGTTGCAGCAGAAGGATAGGTCCAAGACCGCCCACTAGAATGGAGACGCTCCCACCCGCCACAAGCCGCCGGCGCATCCGCATCCGTTTGCGCGGCATCGTGCAGGGCGTCGGCTTCCGGCCGTTCGTTTACAACCTCGCGCTGAAACTCAACCTGGCGGGTTACGTTCTGAACTCTTCGGCGGGCCTGGTTGCCGAGGTGGAAGGCCATCCAGCCGCGGTGGACGCCTTCGTCGCAACCCTCCGAGAAGATCCACCGCCCCTCGCCTGGATTCAGAAAATGGAGGTCTCGGAACTGGAGGCTGAGGGCGGCGAAACCTTCGTGATCCGCGAGAGCGTGGCCGAGACCGGCGAGTTCGCGCTGGTTTCGCCCGATGTGGCCACGTGCGACGATTGCTTTCGCGATTTCACCACTGCCGCCAACCGCCGGTTCGGCTACCCGTTCACCAATTGCACCAACTGCGGCCCGCGCTACACCATCATCCGCGACATCCCCTACGACCGCCCCAACACCACCATGGCCGCCTTCCCCATGTGCGCGGCCTGCCAGGCGGAGTACGACGACCCGCGCGAGCGGCGTTTTCACGCCCAACCCAACGCCTGCCCCGAGTGCGGCCCCGCGCTCTCCGCGCCCCTCGAGGAGGCTCGCCGGCGGCTGGCGGCGGGCGAGATCCTCGCCATTAAGGGCCTGGGCGGATTCCACCTGGCCTGCGACGCCCGCAACGGCGCGGCCGTGGGCCGTCTCCGTGAGCGAAAGCGGCGCAGCGACAAGCCCTTCGCTCTGATGGCGCGCGACTTGGCCGCGGTGGAAGCCATCTGCGCCGTTTCGGACGCCGACCGGCGCGCGCTGCTCAGTCCCCGCCGCGCCATCGTCATCCTCCAGCGCGGGGCCGCCGGAACGCTGCCCAACGCCATTGCCCCGGCTAATCGGACCTTAGGTATCATGCTGCCCTATACGCCGCTGCATCACCTGCTCTTCACCGGCGCGCCCTATTCCATTCTGGTGATGACCAGCGGTAACCTCAGCGAGGAACCTATCGTCGTCTCGAACGCGGACGCCCGCGAGCGCCTCTCCGGCGTGGCCGACTGGTTTTTGACGCACGACCGCGACATTTACATGCGCACGGATGACTCGGTGGTGCGCACCTTCGAAGGCACTGAGCGCGTCATACGCCGGTCGCGCGGCTTTGCGCCCCAAACCATGGACCTGGGACGCCGCATCCCCGAGCTGCTGGCCTGCGGTCCCGAGCTGAAAAACACCTTCTGTCTCACCAAGGGACAGCACGCCATCCTGAGCCAGCACATCGGCGACCTGGAGAACTACGAGACCCTGGTCTTCTTCGAAGAGACGCTCGCCAATCTGAAGAAGCTGTTCCGCGTGGAGCCGCGGGCCGTAGCTTACGATCTCCATCCGCTCTACCTCAGCACGAAGTACGCATTGGGTCTCGGCGGGTTGCCGAAATTCGGCGTGCAGCACCATCACGCGCACATCGCCGCCTGCATGGCCGAAAACGGTCTCGGCGGAGAAGTCATCGGAGTGGCGTTCGACGGCACCGGATACGGCACGGACGGCGCCATCTGGGGCGGCGAGTTTCTGGTGGCCCGCTATTCCGCTTTCGAGCGGCGCGGGCACCTGCGCTACGTTCCGCTGGCCGGCGGCGACGCCGCGGTACGTGAGCCTTGGCGGGCCGCGCTGGCTTACCTGATCGACACGTTCGGCGCCGCGGCGCAATTCGAAGGAGTTCCGGAGAACCGCGCCGGCGTAGTGCGGCGCATGATCGAGACGGGCGTGAACACGGTCCCGACATCCTCCTGCGGGCGCCTGTTTGACGCCGTGGCCGCCATCATCGGCCTGCGCACGGCCGTCAACTTCGAGGCTCAGGCAGCCATCGAGCTGGAGATGATCGCCGAGGACGGCAACAGCGGACGGTACCCGTTTGAAATTGAGGCCGGCCCGCTCTGGCAGGTGGATTTCCGCCCGGCCATCGCGCGCATCGCCCGAGAGGCCGCAGAAGGCGCGCCGCGGCCCTCCATCTCAGCGAAGTTCCACAACACCGTGGCCGAGGCTATCATCGAGACCTGCCGGCGCATTCGCGGCGAGACCAAGCTGACCCGGGTCTGCCTCAGCGGTGGCACGTTTCAGAACATGCGGCTGCTGGGTCTCGCCGTGACGGGCCTGCGCGCCTCCGGCTTCGAAGTCTTCCTGCACGCCAAGGTGCCGCCCAACGACGGCGGCATCGCCCTGGGCCAGGCCGTGATCGCGGCCGAATTCGCGCGATAATCGTTTCCATCGGTAAACTGGAGCCTTTATGTACAACGTTTCCCGCCGGGCTTTTCTCGGAGGTCTTGCTATGACCGGTTTCGCGGCCGACTACCGCATCATCGACCCTCACGTTCACGTGTGGAAACACGATCCGCGCTATCCCTTTGCCAAGGAGGCGCGCCCGCCCGAGAGGGACGCCACGCCGGAGATGCTGCTCGACCTGATGAAGGCCAACGGGGTTTCCAAGACCGTCATCATCCAGGTGATTCATTACCGCTACGACAACAGCTATCTGGCCGATGTCCTGAAGCGGTACCCGCAAACCTTCCAGGGTGTCAGCCGCGTGGACCCGCTGGACGCCGCGGCGCCCGATCATCTCTCGCGCCTGGTGAAGGAGCAAGGATTTCGCGGTGTGCGTCTCAGCCCGGCCGGAAATGCCTCCGGCGACTGGATTCACGGGCCGCTCATGCCGCCGCTGTGGAAGCGCTGCGACGAGCTGAAAGTCCCCATGACCGTCCTCGCGCCCATCACCCGCATACCCGAGGTGGAAACTCTGGTTTCGCAATTCCCCGATCTCACCGTGGTCATCGATCACATGGCCGACTGTCCCGTTGACCAGCCGGCGCAGCTCGAGAAGCTGATCGCCTTGCGCCGCTATCCCAAAGTCTTCGTCAAGATCTCACACACCTGGTCGCTCTCGCGCCAGTCTTACCCATACCTCGACGCGCAGGAGTTGGTGAAACGCCTCTACGATGCCTTTGGACCGCAGCGGCTGATGTGGGCCACCGATTGGCCGATTGTGGAATCGGTCGCCACCTACGCCCAGGCGCTCAGCGTGGTGCGCGACGACATGAAGTTTTTGAATGCCGACGACAAGCGCTGGATCCTCAGCAAGACCATCGAGCGCGTGTGGCCGTTCCCCGCGTAGCCTGAAAATGCCTCAGCCGTTGTTGGACCAACTCGAGCTATGGAAGAGCCGCTTCGGCCCGCCCGGCGACGGCCAACTGGAGCGTCTGCTGGCCACGGCTGTCCGACGCCGGTTTCGCGACGCGAGCAGCCTGATCCGGTTGCACGAGACTGCGCTGTTCCTGCGCGCCTACCCGCGCAATCCGGAGGTGGCGCGCTTGGCGGACGCCATTCTCTTCTCATTCGCTAATCGCGTCGCGGAACTCGAAGCCTCGGGCGCGGACCTTTCCCCCTGCGAAGAACCCGAAGTGTCGGGCATCGCCGGCACATCGCTCTCGGCGGTGTTCAGCTACGAAGTGGCGCGGCGTCTCGCCGCCCGCCATCCGCGAAACCTGGAAATCGGCTGGGACCGTTACGATGGCATCGACCGGCTCGGTCCGGTGATCCGCCGCTTCCTGCCGCTGCTGGAAGAGGACTGGCCGGTGGAGGCTCACGTTCCCTATCGCCAGTGGATCTCGGCGGCGCAGCGCCGCGGCGCCGGCGGCCTGGCGTGGCTGCTGGAACGCCTGGCCGCTCTGCCGCCCGGGCAGCGGGCGGAGCTGTTCGAAGCGCTGGATTTGCCGCTGACCTGGCGCGTGGGCGATGCGCGCGTGTCGCGATCGCGCCTGCGCTTGCCCGGGCGGAGGCTCTACTGTCACCGGGAGCCGCTGCTGCGGCGCGGCGACGTTTCCCTCGCGCGGGAACTCGAGGCTCCGCCGCTTCCCGTGCGGCGTCTCGCCCGGCCGGAAGCGCGCAAGATCCTGGATCTCATCCTCGACACTTCCGCCATGCGGTACCGCGAGCTTTACGGCTTCAGCCACCCCGATGAGGGCGGGGTCTTTCATGCCGAGGCGGGCCGCGGCGTCGAGATTTTCTTCTTCGGCGTTCCTCCCGAGTGGCGCTTGCCGCTGCGCGCCTACCACGGCGGCATGTTCTTCAAGAACGGCGTTCCGGCCGGCTACGTGGAGGTGCTCTCGCTGTTCGAACGCGCCGAGGTCGGCTTCAACCTCTACTACACCTTTCGGGAGGGCGAATCCGCGTGGCTGTATGCGCGCCTCCTGCGCCTGTTCCGCCAGGTTCTGAATGTCGACTGCTTCTCGGTGGATCCCTATCAGATAGGTCTGGAGAACCCCGAAGCCGTGGATTCGGGGGCGTTCTGGTTCTACCGCAAGATGGGCTTCCGCCCGGTCGACCCGGAAGTCGTCGAGCTGATGGAGCGTGAGGAGCGCCGCATGCGGCAAACGCCCGGCTACCGCAGTTCCAAGCGGACCCTGGAGAAACTGGCCGAAGGTTACATCCTCTTCGAAGGCCCCTCGTCCGAGCGAGGCGCTTGGGACAGGTTCCGCGTGCGCAACCTCGGCCTGGCCGTCCAGCGGGCCATGGCGGCACGTTTCGATGGAGACCCCGAGAAGATCAGGCAAGCCGCGAGACTGCGCGCCGCCCGCACCTTGGGTATCGAATCATCCAGCGGCCTGGCGCTGGTGCTGAACCTGATTCCGGACCTGGCGCGTTGGACGGCGGAAGAAAAAACCGCCGCCGCGAAGATTCTCCAGGCCAAACAGAGCGCCAGTGAAGCGCGATACCTTCGACTGATGCAGCGCCATCCCCGTCTGCGCGCCGCATTCCTGGCGCTCGGGTCGCGGTAAAGCGGACCCGCTTGCTTACGCGCGCGGCTCGGAAACCGCTTCTGAGCCACGACCGTCAGGGAGCGGTTGGACAGGTTGTTTCGTGACGTGTGATTTCGGTGACACGTGACTTCGGTGACAGGCGACGAAACTCCGATATCAAACCGCCCGGTTCGGGAGGTTCGCAGCCTACCCCTGAAATCTTCGAAGCGTCAGCCCGGGCGGGCCGGGAACCCCGCATCCTTCAGTCCCGAGCTTCTGCCGGGAGACGGCGCCTGACATCCTCATAGACGCCCCGCGCAAGAGCAAGCCACCCTTGCGCTTCTTCGAGTGTCGGCTGCTCCAACTCGCCGGGATAGCGGAAAAGCGTCGCGAACTCAGTCAGCTTCACCGCTGGCAGAACCTCGGCCTCAAGCGACTGTTCGATCAACGAGCACAAGCCCAGCAACTCCCCGAGATTGTGGGTCAGGGGATATTGAATCCCGCGAAACACAAGAAACCCCTTGAGAGCCTTCTCCGCCGCCTGCTGGCAGTGGTACAAGGCGCCTCCAACCACCGGCGGAGCGTCGTTTAGCCCGAGCTCCGCCATACGAAGGTCGCTTGCCGCCAACCGCAACCACTCTCGCGTTTCTTCAGCGTGCTGCGATGCTGCCATCGTAAAGCAGTAACCCTTCTCGCAGCGCAATCGCAGGGAGCGACATGACCCAGCCCGACCGCGCCTCGAACGTGCTCCGCTTGAGCGGAATCACATCAACCGGCGCACCGATTCCGTAGAGTTTGATGTGGATTTCGCCCCCCAGCCGCGTCTGGCGGGGCGTATCGTCCGAAACCACGACCAGAAAGTCGAGATCGCTGCCTTCGCGGGATTCGCCGCGCGCGGCGGAGCCGATCAAGTACACCTTCTCCGGCTCGAAGTGCTTCACAATGCGGCGAACCGCTTCCTGAATCACTTCGCTTTGCACCATTCCCCTATTGTACTCGCCGAATCCGCAGTCACCAACCCTGAAAATTTATATCTCCAGTGTTTTCAGCGCGCTTTCCCCGAATTGACCCGGAATCACCGAGACCCCGTGCCAGCATGAAATCAGCAGAACGTTTCCGGTTTGCGCGGCATGTAATTCGCCAGCCGGTTTGGATTTGAAACCGAAAGGATCCTTGCGGCCGGCGTTGATTAAGCCCCTTGTAGCCATCAGACCCGTCACACATCCGCAAGCATCCTTACGGTCTTGAAGAATTCCATGGATCAGAACATCGCGGAAAGTGTCGAATTGGGCGCGTGGCTCGGCAGGGGACAGGCGTTCGGAATGGTCGCCAACCAGTGCTCGGCCGCGCACGCGGAGTGCCTGCGCAACGTCCGCGAATCCGGCTCTTACAAACTGCTCGGCCTCACCTGGGAGGAATTCTGCCCCAGCTACGCGGGTCTTACTCGTCCGCGAGTGGACGCCTTGATCCAGAACCTCGAAGAATTTGGCGCGACTTACTTCCGGTTGTCCGAAATCGTTCGCATCTCCCCGGAAACGTACCGCCAGATGGTTCCAAAAATCGAAGGCGAACAGATCGATATCGGCGGCGAGATGGTCTCCATCGTTCCCGAAAACGCCGTCCGCATTCGCCAGGCCGTCCACCGGATGCGCGCCGAACTCCAGCAGGCCAGGCAGCAGGCGGAGGTCCTGGTCTCGCCCGGCATCTCGGGTCTCCGGTCGCGCCTCGATTCCTGCTTCGAGGAAATGGCGCGCATGGCCGGGCGCATCCTGTCGAGGCTCGAAGTCACTGCGCTGCGAGGTCTGATCGACTACTCCATCCATCATCTGCAAGAGATATCCGGGAAGATCCGGGATTAGCCGGGGGCCGTGGCGCGCGCACTCTTGCGCGCCGCGTCGCCACTCATGGCGACGCTCATTGTGCGCAAGCCTGGGCTGGCGGTCCGGCAAGACGTACCGGTAGGTTTCACCCCATCATGCGAGAACGACTCAAAGGGAGGCGCTTGACAACCGTCTCCGACTCTCAAATAATCGGGAAGCCTTCGGGAGATGGAATCATGATGCGACGGCGGAATTTTCTTGGGCTCGGCGGCGTGGCCGCTCTGGGACTGATCGACCGCGCGCGGGGGGCGCCCCCTCCGTTTCAAAGCGAAAAGAGCAAGCTCAGAATCAACGGCGTTCGGCTGGTCCGCACCCGGCCCAAGCGCCCGGTTCCCTCGTACCAGCCGGCGCCGGGTTCGTGGTCCACCAGCGCAGTCGAAGTTGCTAACCCCATGTCCATTTACCCGGAGTACAAGGCACAGCGGTCGCTGTTCATGCCCGACCCCGGAAAGCTGGAGGCCTTCACCGTCGAGATCTCCACCGACCAGGGCGTGAAAGGTTACGGCAGCGGCGGCATCGGCGGCGGCGAGGTGGTGACGGGCCATTTCGCCAAGCTGCTCATCGGCGAAGATCCGTTCAACATCGAGCGTATCTGGGACATCCTGTTCCGCTCCAGCATGTACTACGGCCAGGGGGGCGTGGTCCCCAACGCCATCAGCGGCGTGGATCTCGCGATCTGGGACCTGGTGGGCAACGCTCTGGGCATGCCCGTCTACAAGCTCCTGGGCGGCGAGACCAAGGCCCGCATTCCCACCTACTGCACCGGCAACGACATCGAACAGCACATCCAGTTCGGTTACAAGCGCCTGAAGCTGGCCGTCCCTTACGGCCCCGCCGACGGCCGCGATGGCATGCGGAAGAACACCGACCTCGTCAAGCACACGCGCGAGCTGCTGGGCCCCGACGGCGACATCATGCTCGATTGTTGGATGGCCTTGAACGAGCAGTACACCATCGAGTTCGCCGAGATGGTGGCGCCTTACCGCGTCTACTGGATGGAGGAGTGCCTGCCGCCCCACGATTTCGAAGGCTTCGGCCGGCTGAGAGAGACCATCAAATCCACGCGCATCGCAACCGGCGAGCACGTCTATTTCCGTTACGGCTTCCGGCACCTGCTGGAGCATAACGCGGCCGCCATCTGGCAGCCGGACATTCACTGGTGCGGCGGCTTGACCGAGCTGCGGCGCATCGCCGCGCTCGCCTCGGCTTACGACATTCCCGTCATCCCGCATGCCGGCGGCGTGCAGGACTGCGTGCACTTCACCATGGCCACGGTCAACGCTCCCTGGTCTGAAATGTTCATGCCGCCTCCGGGCGGCCCACCGGAGGTCTACAGGCGCTTCGAGGAGGACAACCAGATCACTCGCGGCCCCGAAGGAATCTACATGCGTCCATCCGAGCGCCCCGGATTCGGCTGGGAGATCGAGGTCGCATCATAGTAGCGCCGGCGGCGGAACGCCCGATGCGGGTCTCCGCCGCCGGTGCCTCTTCCAAGCCGGTGGCAAGGGGGTGCCCCCTGGGCCCGGTGCTACCTCCCCTTCATCTGCAAGACGGTGATCGAATAAGGCGGAAACGTACGGGTGAAGTTGGCGCCTAGCCCATCCACGTCGGTGGTGATGGGCACGATCTTGACTGGCTCCGTGATCGAGTTTGTGTCATCCGGACTGCTCGCGCTCAGCGTGACGGCCTGTCCTTTGGATTCGACGGCGGCCAGTCCGCTGATCTCCACGCGCACGGGCTGCGGCGTGCCGGCCCGGTTCACCACCTTCAGGTAAATCGTCCCCGTCTTGCTGTCGCGAGTGGCATCGGAAAAGAGCGTCGCTACCTGCTGCGGCGGGGGCGGGGGCGGTGGCGGCGGGGGCGGCTCACCCGGCGCTCCGCGGCGCGCGCCCGCGGCCGGCGGCTGCCATGGCCGCGTGGGAATGCCCTGCTCGGCTACCGGAAGAACCACGTCGCCATGGCGCAGGCTGAACATCTGCTGGGCGTAGTACGCCGGCGAGCCGTAGCTCGCGAGCGTGTCATAACCGATCAAATCCGTGCGCCACTGCATCCCGCCCTTGTTCACGTTGACAAACAACGGCGCATAGGACTCCATGATCACCAGGTCCGAGTTCCGTTCCATGCCCGTCATCCAGGCCGCGTCGCCCAGGGCGGCGCTCATGTTGGGCGTCGGCTCGCCCACCCGCGTGGCCCACTCGCCCACGAAAACCTTCGGCCCGGAGCGGCTGCGCGCGTCGTAATCGTGGGCGTGAGATGCCATCTCGTCTTCCGAGCGGCGATAGTAGTGTTCGTCGATGACGTCCGGAGTGCGGCTGGTCACGCGCGTAGTGGCGATCACCTGTAGCTGCGGATACTTCGCCTTGATCGCATCGAAAAACTGCGTGAACCGGCCGTCATAGCTCCCCGCCTGCCGGTCGAACTGGTCCTCGTTGCCCACCTCGACGTATTCCAGCCTGAAGGGCGCCGGATGTCCGTCCTTGGCGCGCCGCGCGCCCCACGTGGCGCCGGCGCCGCCAGTCACATATTCGATTTCGTCGATCGCGTCCTTGACATAAGGCTCCAGGTCGGCGCCCGGCGCAACGCGCTCGCCCGCCAGCGAGTAGCCCGCATAGACCGCCAGCACCGGCTCCATGCGCAGGTCTTCGCACCATTCCAGATACTCCAGCAGCCCCATGCCGTCGGACGACCAGTACCGCCAGGAGTCGTTCATGTGGCCCGGCCGCTCGGAGATGTCGCCGATCGTCTTTTTCCAATCGAAGCGCGTGGCGATGGTGCGTCCTTCGACGTAATTGCCGCCCGGAAAGCGCAGGAACGATGGCTTCATATCGGCCAGCATCTGCATGATGTCTTTCCGGTTGCCGTTGGGACGATTGTGCCACGTCGGCGGAAACAGCGACACCGTGTTGAACCAGAGCGTGCCCGTCTTGCCGGTGGAAATCACCAGGCGGTTTTCCGCGGACGGCGTCACCTTGCCCGTAGTCAAAGTCGCCTCGTACTTCCGCCAGTTCCCGGTGACTCGCGGAACCTGCGCGCTGGCGCGAACCGTCGCGCCATCGTTGCTGACAATGGCAATGGTGAGAGACCCGCTGAACCCCTCGCCGGCCTTGGCGTAAAACGAGGCCCGGTAGCGCGTGTCCGGCTTCACCGGTATGCCCCAAAATCCCTCGTTGGCGATACCCACCCGCTGATCTCCGGTGGCCTGGGTGACGGTCAGTTTCAGGCTGGCAGGGATGGCGTCGTTGAACGGCTGGCTGGGGTCGAGGGACATGGATCCGGCTCCGCCGCGCTCCTGGACGAGCCGCCAATGCACCGGCTCTTTGGGGTCTTCCTTGAAGCTGCGGTTGCGAACCAGCTCCGCGTAAAGCCCGCCATCATAGGAATAATTGATCTCTTCCGTCATCAGCCCGTAGAGCATCGGGCTGACGTGCGCCGCCACCTGGTCGGCCTTGATCTGGAGCACCACCGGGTCTGCCGCCTGCCCTAGCGCAGCCACGAGCAAAGCGCAAAATGCAACTGGAGTGATTTTCGTAAACATACCTTTGGGTATTACTATACCCATATGCGACGCGCCGTCACAATCCTGCGCACTTGTCTCGCAGCCTGCGCGCTGAGTGGCATCGGTTCCCCGGCCACCATCCCGCTTGCCGGCCAATGGCGCTTCTCTCTCGATCCAGACAAGGGGGGCGTCCAGAAGGAGTACTTCAATCGCGATCTGCCGGAACGCATCGGGCTGCCGGGCTCCACCGATGAAGCCAGGTTCGGCGCGCCCAACCCCAACAAGCCCTCTTTGGACGGCCTCTACCGGCTCTACGTCTATGAAGGGCCGGCATGGTACCAGCGAGACGTGGAGATACCGGCGGCCTGGCGCGGCAAGCGCATCTCCCTGCTCTTGGAGCGCGCGCACTGGGTGACCCAGGTCTGGGTGGACGGCCGGTACATCGGCGCCCAGGACTCGCTGATTGCGCCCCACGTCTACGACCTCGGCAATCTCGCCCCGGGCAAACACCGTTTGACGATTTGCGTGGACAACACCAAGAAAATCGATCTCGGCCGCTTCGTGTCCATCAACTATGAAGGCACCCAGACCAACTGGAATGGCTTGATCGGTAAACTCGAGCTCCGCGCCAAAGATCCCGTTTCGATAGCGGATGTCGAAGTCTATCCCGATGCCGCCCGAAAGCTCGCCAGGGTCACAATCGCCATTGCTAACGCCACGGGACGGCCGGCCAGCGGAACTCTCAGGATTGGCGCCACCGGCCGGCAAGAAGCCGGCAAGGTCCCGGCCCGGAATACTTCGTTCACGGCCGCGGAGCCTCGCACCGTCGTAACCACCGAGCTGCCCCTGGGACAAAACGTGCGGCTATGGGATGAGTTCTCCCCGGCCTTGTACGATCTCGCCGTCTCCCTGACGGCGAAATCCGATGGCGCCGCGTTCGAGGATAGCGAGAGCGTTACGTTTGGCGTGCGCGATTTCGCCACGCAAGGAACGCAATTCACTCTCAACGGCCGCCCCATATTCCTTCGCGGAACGCTCGAATGCGCCATCTTCCCGCGCACCGGTTATCCGCCCACCGACGTGGAGTCGTGGAGGCGCATCTACCGCATCGTCAAATCATACGGGTTGAACCATATGCGCTTTCATTCGTGGTGCCCGCCCGAGGCCGCCTTCACCGCCGCCGATCTCGAGGGCGTCATGCTCCAGGTGGAAGGCCCGCAGGCCAATATCCAGGCGGGCCGCGATCCTAAACGCGACGCGTTCCTCGAACAGGAGCTGCTGCGCATCGTCCGCGCCTACGGCAACCACCCCTCGTTCGTCATGATGACGCTCGGCAACGAATTCGGCGGCCCGGTGGAATTGCTCACCAAGTGGGTGGATATGCTGATCCGCGAGGACCCGCGCCATCTCTACTCCTCCGCCTCGAATGCGCAGCCCGCGCCCAACCGCCAGTTCACCGTGAGCTCCCGGCCGCGCGGTGTGCAGGGCACCAGCACCGCCGTCGACTTCCGGGACGCCGTGTCGAAACAGGACCGTCCCCTGGTCGGCCATGAGATCGGCCAGTGGACTTTCTATCCCAATTTCGACGAGATCCCCAAGTACACCGGCGTCCTCGCCGCCCGCAACTTCGAATTGGTGCGCGACGACCTTCAGGCCAGGCACATGCTGGATCTCGCGCCGCGTTTCGTCCAGGCCACTGGCCGCCAGGCGGTCCTGCTCTACAAGGAGGAGATGGAACTCCTGTTGCGCACACCCGGGCACGCGGGCTTCGCCCTCCTCGACTTGCACGATTATCCCGGACAGGGCACCGCTTTGATCGGCCTGCTCGATCCGTTCTGGGACTCCAAAGGTTTCATCACCCCGGAAGCTCACCGGCGCTATGCCGGCCCCACCGTGCCTTTGCTGCGCATGCCCAAGCGCACGTACACCGCCGGTGAGCCGTTCCACGCCGAGGCTGATGTGGCCCACTTCGGCCCCCACGACCTCGCCAGCGTCCAGCCGCAATGGAGTATCCGGGACGAAAGCGGGCGCGCCGTGGCCGCCGGTTCATTGGCCGCGCTGAGAGTGCCCACGGGGAAGCTCATCTCTCTCGGCTCGTTCGACGCCTCGCTTGCGAAAGCGCCGGTCCCCTGCAAGCTGACCGTCACGCTTTCGCTCAAAGGCGCGCCGTTCTCGAATGATTGGGACATCTGGGTCTATCCGCCCGACGCGGAAGTGAAGGCTCCCGCGGGCGTCGTGGTTGTCAGTAAGTGGCGCGACGCCCGTGCGGCCCTGGAGGCGGGAAGCAAGGTGTTGCTCTTCCCGGCTGACGTCAACCCTTCGATGTCGCGGCCCGGCAAGTTTCTGCCGGTTTTCTGGAGCTCCGTGTGGTTTCCCAAACGGGAGCCCAGTACCATGGGTATTCTCTGCGATCCCAAACACCCCGCGTTAGCGCAGTTTCCGACGGAGTTCTACAGCAACTGGCAGTGGTACGACCTGATTCAGAACTCGCGCACCATGATTCTGAACGATGCGCCCGCCACATTCCGGCCCATCGTTCAGGTGATAGACACGTTCGAGCGAAATGGCAAGCTGGGGAATCTCTTCGAAGCGCGAATCGGCAAGGGACGCCTCCTGGTCTGCACCATCGATCTGCCGGCCCTCGCGAATTCGCAGCCCGCCGCCAAGCAGTTGCTCACGAGCCTGTACGCCTATCTGGATTCGGCGTCGTTCAGCCCCTCTCAGGAATTGGACGCTGCGCTCCTGGAGAAAATGTTCACGTCGGGTCGGTAGTGCCCTCGGGTTACATTCTGCGTATGGATACCGTCAACGGAAGAGTTGCCTTATTTGGTTTGACATGCGGCGCCCCGCGCTTATATACTATCGTTATTCGTAATCGAATGTCGAAGACGAAATCCGATCATACTGGTTACGCGGATGACCGCGACCTCTACTCCGGCTTGATCCGGCTCCACGTGCTGCACCACGCGGTCCACGAGCCGATCTTCGGGCTGGGCATGGTCGAGGAGCTGGCCCGGCATGGCTATCGGATCAGTCCGGGGACTCTCTACCCCTTGTTGCACGCGCTGCAAGAGAAGGGGTACCTGCGCTCCACCGAAAGGCGAAACGGCAAATCGCGGCGCAAGCTCTATCGCGCCACGCGTCTGGGGCGAAACGCGCTGCGGGCAGCCAGCGGCAAGGTGCGCGAATTGTTTCGGGAACTCATGGAAGGCAAGTAGCGAACGTGTCGAAAAAGCATAAAGTTGGATTGATGGCGCTGGCTGCCAGCGCTCTGCTGGCACAGCAGGCTCCCCCGCCGCCTGCGCTGACCATCATGCAGGCGGTTCAGAATGCGTTGCGCAACTACCCCGCGGTTCAGGTCTCGCAGGAACAGATCAATGCCGCGGCGGCTGGCATACGCCTCGCGCGAACCGCCTACCTGCCGCGCGTGGACGCGCTGGCCCAAATCAACCGCGCCACCCGCAACAACGTCTTCGGGCTTCTGCTGCCGCAAAGCGTGATTCCTTCCCTGTCCGGCCCGGTGATCGGCTCGAACAACCTCGGCACCGCCTGGGGCAGCGCTATCGGAACGCTGGTCACCTGGGAGCCGTTCGATTTCGGCCTGCGGCGGGCAACCGTGGCTGCCGCTGCGGCCGCGCAAGCCCAGTCGGAGGCCACCCTCAAGCGCACACAGTTCGAAGTTGCGGCGGCCGCGGCGGACGCGTATCTCACGCTGGTGGCGGCGCAGGAGACGGTGCGCGCCGCCCAGGCCGGGGTGGACCGGACGGAAGTCATCGTGCGGACGACCAATGCGCTGGTCGGCGCGGAGTTGCGTCCTGGCGCGGACGCCTCGCGGGCGGAGGCCGAAGTCGCGGCGGCGCGCACCCAACTCATTCAGGCCCAGCAGGCCGTGGACGTGGCGCGCGCCACGGTCTCCCGCTTCGTGGGCATGGAGCCAACCCAAATCGCCATTTCTTCGCCGCGGTTGCTTCAGCCGCCGCCGGACGAATCCGTCCCGGCGCTGGATACGGCCGCCAATCCCTTCGCGGCGGAACAAAGCGCCGTCGTCGAACAGACCAAGGCGCAGCTCAAGGCTCTCGAGCGATCTTACTTCCCGCGGTTTTACTTGCAGGGCTCCGCTTACGCTCGCGGCACCAGCGCGGAAACCAATGGCACGCTGCTCGGGGGCGTCAACGGTCTGGCGCCCAGCGTGCAGAATTACGCCCTGGGTTTCAGTGTGACGTTTCCGGCTCTCGATTTGCCGTCCCTCGAAGCCCGCGAAGCCGCACAGTCAGCCGCGGTCCGCGCGCAAACCGCCCGATACCGCCAGATTTCGACCGATCTGCGCGCCCAGTGGAACGCGGCCGTCGCCATTCTCCAGGGCGCCCGCAGAGTCGCCGCCAACACTCCGCTCCAGGTATCGGCCGCGCGCGCCGCGGTTCAGCAGGCCACGGCCCGCTATCAATCCGGGCTGGGCAACATCGATGAGGTAGCGGAAGCGCAGCGCCTGCTCACGCAAGCCGAAATCGACGATGCGCTGGCCCGGCTCGGCATCTGGCGCGGCCTGCTGGGAGTGGCGGCGGCGGCCGGAGACATTCAGCCATTCCTTGCCGAGGCAAGCCAATAGGCCCTGAGAGAGTGAACCAACATGCGTCTTGTCTTAGCCGCTCTTAGCAGACCGTTGACGGTGGTGGTGGCGCTGATTGCCATTGCGCTCTGCGCAGTGCTCGCCGTCGAACGGATGCCGGTGGACATCTTTCCCCAGGTCGGAGATCCCGCCATCTACGTGGCGCAGCCCTACGGCGGCATGGACCCTGCCCAGATGGAAGGCTACCTGACGTACTACTACGAGTATCACTTCCTCTACATCACCGGCCTTGACCACGTCGAGAGCAAGAGTATTCAGGGCGCGACGCTGATGAAGCTGGTGTTTCATCAGGGCACCAACATGAGCCAGGCGATGTCCGAGACTGTCGGGTACGTGAACCGTGCCCGCGCCTTCATGCCTCCCGGAACGGTGCCGCCCTTCATCACGCGTTTCGACGCCGGAAGCGTCGCCGTCGGCATGCTCGTCTTCAGTAGCGCAACCCGCACGCAAGGGGAGATGCAGGATTTTGCGCTGAACCGGGTGCGGCCGCTGTTTGCAACGCTACCCGGCGTTTCGGCGCCGCCGCCGTTCGGCGGAAATCAGCGGACCATCGTCGTCACGCTCGATCCCGACAAGCTCCAGCAGTACCAGATCTCGCCCGAAGAGGCTATTGCCGCCGTCAACAAAGCCACTCTGGTGATGCCGTCGGGCAACATGTGGACCGGCAAGGTCGAGCGCATCGCCAGGAACAACGCGGCTCTGGGCGGCAATCTCTCGGAGCTGCTCAGCACGCCCATACGGCCGGTCTCAGGCGCCACCGTCTTCCTTCGCGACATCGGCACCATCGAGAACGGCACCGATCTCATCACCGCCTACGCCCACGTCAACGGGAAGAGGACCGTCTACATTCCCGTCACCAAGCGCTCGGACGCCTCCACGCTCGCCGTCATCAACGCCGTCAAAGCCGCCATCCCCGATTTCAAAAAGGTGGTGCCCGACGATGTCGACGTGCGCCTGGAATTCGACCAGTCGCCTTACGTCACCAACTCCATCCGCGGCCTGGTCACCGAGGGACTGCTCGGCGCGGCCCTGACGGGGTTGATGGTGTTGATCTTCCTCCGCGACTGGCGCAGCGCGCTGATCGTCATTACCAACATCCCGTTTGCTCTGCTTGGCGCCGTAGTTCTGTTGTGGGCCACGGGCCAGACCATCAACATCATGACACTAGGCGGGCTGGCGCTCGCGGTGGGAGTTCTGGTTGACGAGGCCACGGTCGAAATCGAGAACATTCACACCCAGATGCTTCCGGGCGTTTCGCGGGCGCGCGCGGTGGTGGAGGCGTGCAGCCGAACCGCCATGGCCCGTCTGCTCTCGATGTTCTCGATTCTCGCCGTGTTCGTTCCCTCGTTCTTCATGATCGGTGTGGGCCGGCAGCTTTTCGTTCCGCTCTCGCTGGCGGTGGCGTTTTCCATGATCGCTTCCTATCTGCTCTCCAGCAGCCTGGTTCCCGTGTTCTCCACCTGGCTGATGCGGGAAGCCCACCGTGGCGAAGAGCGCGAAGGCATCTTTGGACATTTGCGCACCTTCTACACCCGCTATTTGAAAGCGGTTTTGTGGTTTCGCTGGCCGCTGGTTTTCGGTTACCTCTTCGTTTCCGTTGGACTGCTCTACGTCCTCCTGCCGCGCATCGGGACGGAGATCTTCCCCGACGCCAATGCTCCCCTGTTCCGCATCCGCCTCCGCGCCCCGGCGGGAACGCGCGTCGAGGAAACCGAGCGCATCGTCCTTCACGCGCTGGATATCATTCGTCGTGAAGCCGGCGCGGGGAACGTCGAGATCACCAGCGACTTTGTCGGCGTGGTGCCCCCCAGCTACCCGATACAACTGATTTACCTGTTCACCAGCGGGCCGCAGGAAGCTGTCATCCAGGTGGCCCTCAAGCCCGATGCTCCGCGCGGCGAACCCTTGCGCGAACGCTTGCGCGAAAGCCTGCGCCGCGAACTCCCCGGAGCGCAAATCTCATTCGAGGCCGCCGACATCGTCAGCCAGGTGATGAGCTTTGGATCGCCGACGCCCATCGAGGTCGCCGTCCAGGGAATCAGTCTTCAGGACGATTACGCGTACGCTGAAAAGGTGCAGGCCCAACTGGCCAAGCTGACTTTCCTTCGGGACCTCCAGTTCGCTCAAGAGCAGAACTATCCGACGCTGGACATCAACGTGGACCGCGACCGCGCCGGCCAGTTCGGCTTGACCATGGCGGACGTGGTGCGGTCGGTTGTCCCCGCCACCTCCTCTTCGCGGTTCACGGACCCGAACTACTGGCGCGACCCGAATTCCGGCAACGCCTTCCAGATCCAGGTGGAGCTGCCGCAAAACCGCATTCAGAGCGTCGAGCAGGTCGGCGGTATTCCGGTGATGAAGGGTGGCCGCTCGGAGCCGCGGCTCACTGATATCGCGGCCCTCAAGCTCGGCGTCATGCCAGGGCTGATTGAGCGCTACAACGGCCAGCATATCGTCAGTCTCACTGCCAATATCCATGGGTTGACCCTGGGAGACGCCGCGCCGAAGTTGAACCAGGCGCTGGCCGGCGCCGGGACGCCGCCCAGAGGGGTCACGGTCAGGTTGCGCGGCGAGCTTCCTCCGCTCGAGCAGACCATCTCCGGGCTGCGAATCGGCCTGCTGCTGGCGGTCCTGGTGATCTTTCTCCTGCTGTCGGCGAACTTCCAGTCGATGCGCCTGGCGCTTGCCATCATTTTGACCATCCCCGCGGTCCTCGGCGGCGTCCTCCTCATGCTCCTCGCCACCGGCACCACTCTCAACGTTCAATCTTTCATGGGCGCGATCATGGCGATCGGAATTGCGGTGGCGAACTCGATTCTGCTGGTCACTTTCGCCGAACGCGCGCGCCACGAAGGCAGGCCGCTTCTCGAAGCTGTCCGCGAGGGCGCCGGCAGCCGTCTGCGGGCCATCCTCATGACCGCGGCGGCCATGATCTTCGGCATGGCGCCCATGGCTATCGGCTTCGGCGAGGGCGGCGCGCAATCCGCCCCGCTCGGCCGGGCGGTCATCGGCGGTCTCATCGTGGCGACGTTTACCACCCTCACCATCCTGCCTTCGATCTATGCTGTCCTCCAACGGAAGGCATCCGTTGCTTCCCCATCGCTCAACCCGATGGATCCTGCGAGCCGATATTATGATGCGACTTAGACCAGAAGACAGAAGTCAGGAGTCAGAAGTCAGAAGGAAACCCGCGCCTGGCACTGTGCTTAAGAATTCACTTCTCCCGGCGTGCCTGGCCATTGCCTTTGCGGCGCCCGCTTGGGCGCAAACCAGCGAGCTTGCGCCGGTGGTTTCCAGGCCCGTATCGCGAACCATCGATCTGCCCGGCGAGTTCTTGCCGTTCCTGAGCGTCTCGCTGCACGCCAAGGTGCCAGGCTACGTCGAGCGCATCGTGGTGGACCGCGGCAGCGTCGTCAGGCAGGGAGACCTCCTCGTCGAGCTGAGCGCGCCCGAGCTGAAAGCTCACATCACCGAAGCCGAATCCAAAGTGCAAGCGGCTGAATCGGATCGCCGTCAGGCGGAAGCGCAACTTGCCGCCGCCGAGAGCACCAATGAGCGTCTCAAGAAGGCCGCGGAAACACCGGGAGCGGTGGCCGGCAACGAGCTGATTCTGGCGGAAAAGCAGGTGGAATCCCTCCAGGCGCTGGTGCGCTCCCGCCGCCAGGCCAGCCTTGCCGCGGAGTCAGTGGCGCAGGCTCAAAAGGAGCTGCAAGCGTACCTCACCATCACCGCGCCGTTCGATGGCGTGGTGACCGATCGCCTGGTTCACCCCGGCGCGCTGGCCGGTCCCGGCGCCGATTTGCCCTTGCTGGTTATCCAGCAGGTCGCGCATCTTCGCCTGGTCGTGCCGGTGCCCGAGGAGGACGTTGCGCATCGCTCACGCGCTGGATCCGAAGACGCGCACGATGCCGGTCGAGTTGGACGTTTTCAATCGAGACGGCTCGCTCGCTCCCGGCATGTATCCGACCCTCAGTTGGCCGGTCCGGCGATCCCGCCCCGCGCTGTTCGTCCCCAGGACCAGCGTGGTGACCACCACCGAGCGCACTTTCGTCATCCGCAATCAGAACGGCCGCGCCGAGTGGGTGGACGTGAAAAAGGGAGCGGCCGAGGGCGATCTGATCGAGGTGATCGGCAATCTGCACCCCGGCGATATGGTGGTCCGCCGCGCCTCCGATGAATTGCGGGAAGGCGCTGCGATACCAGCGCCGGCGAAGTAGGGATCGCTTCACTGCACCGACACCGTGATGCCGCTCTGGCTCATGTTTCCGCCGATCGACACCTGAATCAACAGCGGGCCCGACGGCACATTGGCCGGGATCTGCACGTTGAGCTGCATCACCCCCGCTACCATGCCCGGAGCTTCCCCGGCGTACGTCCAGAGAGCCTGCTGGCCGCCGATTGATACCTGGATCAGTTGCATCGGCGCCGGCGTCACCTGCGGAGGCGGCAAGGTCACGGTGGTAATCTTGCCCGTGACTCCCTGCGGGCTGGTCTGGCCCTCGCCCGTCATGAACACCTGTACGATGCTGCCCTTGGCCGCGGGATGGCTCGGTCCGTTCAGGCTGTTGTCCTGGTTCAGGATCGCCCCCAGCCCGCTGCCCGACGAGTTCTGCGCGAACAGCCCCGGGGCCGTGACCGCCAAGGTCACTTGGTCCGCGTTGGAAGTCTGTCCCGCGAAGTTGATCCGCACCGACGGGTTGACAACGGATGCCATCTCATACGGCACCACCGCCGATACCTGTGTGCTGCTGGCGTAAATCGTCGGAGCAGCGACGCCGCTGAACAGCACCTGCACGCCGCCGATCATGGTCGCCAGCTTGCCGGTGGCCGGGTCCGTCGTCGCGCCCGCCGCCGTGGCCGGTCCGATGCCCGAGCCAAAGATGGTGACCAACTCGCCTGGGGAAATCGGCCCGCCGATGAAGCTTGCCGAGTTCACGACGCTCACGATGGTGGGCGTCTGCGCTGTCACCGCGGCTGGCGTCAAAACACGGATGCGGTTGTTATCCCGGTCGGCGACGGAGACGTTGCCGGCCGAGTCCACGGCGACGCCGGTGGGGTGGCTCAACTGGGAGCTGGTGGCTGGGCCGTTGTCGCCGCTGAAGCCATAGGTTCCGTTTCCCGCCACGGTGGTGATCACCCCGTTCGAGACCTTGCGGATGCGGTTGTCAAGAGTGTCGGCGATGTAAAGGTTGCCGGCCGAGTCCACGGCGACGCCTTCGGGATTGAACAATTGGGCGCTGGCGGCCGGGCCGTTATCGCCGCTGAAGCCATACCCCCCGGTTCCCGCCACGGTGGTGATGACCCCGTTAGAGACTTTGCGGATGCGGCTGTTACCAGTGTCGGCGATGTAAAGGTTGCCGGCGGAGTCCACGGCGATGCCGGTGGGACTGAACAACGAGGCGCTGGTGGCCGGGCCGTTGTCGCCGCTGCTCGGGCCATGCGTCCCAGTTCCCGCCACGGTGGTGATCACCCCGTTCGACACCTTGCGGACGCGGTCGTAGTCCGCGATGTAAAGGTTGCCGGCAGAGTCGACGGCGACCCCGGTGGGAATGTACAACTGAGCACTGGTGGCCGGGCCGTTGTCGCCCAAACCAGACGAGCCCCCGCCCGCCACGGTGGTGATCACCCCGCTCGATACCTTGCGGATGAGGCTGTAACCGAAGTAGGCGTCATCGGCGAAGTAAAGGTTGCCGTTAGAATCCACGGCGATGCCTCCGGGACCCCACAACTGGGCGCTGGTGGCCGGGCCAGTGTCGAAGAAACCAGACGAACCGCCGCCCGCCATGGTGGTGATTACCCCGCCCGAGACCTTGCGGATGCGGACGTTTCCCAAGTCGGCGATGTACAGGTTGCCAGCGGAGTCCACGGCGACCCCACGGGGATTGTTCAATTGGGCGCCGGTGGCCGGCCCGTTGTCACCGCTGAAGCCCATCGACCCGTTGCCCGCCACCAGGGTCAAGACACCGGTGGTGGCGTCCAATCGGAGGACGGCGTTCTGAACGACGAAGAACACGTTGCCCGCCCGATCCGCCGCAATATATTGGGGTACGGCACCCAGGCTGGCGGACGTTCCTGGTATGTTGACCGGTAGCCCGCCGCCGGCCAACGTCGATATGGTGTAGGTCTGACCCCATGCGGAGCAGCATAAGATCGTGGTGAGAGAAAGAATGAGCCGCGTACGCATTCTTGGAAAACCTCGTGGAGCGGACCCAGACCTGCTAATAGGTTAGCACCACGCGAGTTGAAGCGAGGTTGAAGCGGGAGGGCCAGGATGTGGCGCACGTTCTCCTCTCGCGTACCGAAGAGGCTTGAGCAACGCCGGCCCGCATCGCTCACGCGCTGGATCCGAAGACGCGCACGATGCCGGTCGAGTTGGACGTTTTCAATCGAGACGGCTCGCTCGCTCCCGGCATGTATCCGACCCTCAGTTGGCCGGTCCGGCGTTCCCGCCCTGCGCTGTTCGTCCCCAGGACCAGCGTGGTGACAACCACCGAGCGCACCTTCGTCATCCGCAATCAAGACGGCCGCGCCGAATGGGTAGACGTGAAAAAGGGAGCGGCCGAAAGTGACCTCGTCGAGGTGATCGGCGACTTGCGCCTTGGCGATATGGTGGTCCGCCGCGGCTCCGATGAATTGCGAGAAGGCGCACCCATACGAGCGCCGGCCAAACGGTAGTGGGGCAGGTTGGAAACCTGCAGGCGGGTTGATAACCCGCCGGTTGCGCCGATTTCCAATCGGATCGCGCCCTTTGGCACGCTGAGCTAGACTGAAGAGCAGCCGCGTCTCAATCGGTTTTCGGTGCGGCTCGACTTCTGAGGCCTTGGACGGTGCCTCTGGAAATTGTTCGGAATCAACCAAGAATCCTGGTGAGCCGGGCGGGACTCGAACCCGCGACCCTGTGCTTAAAAGGCACATGCTCTACCACCTGAGCTACCGGCCCTCGATGTTGCGGCAATACGTCGCGCTACTGTTTCAGTTTATCAGACTACTGGGCCGCTATACAGTTTTCGCGCACGACACCCGATCTGATCTGCAATGAGTGACGACGACCGACGCAGAGAACCACGCATCCGCTCCCGAGGGCCGGTGAACCTCCTGGCCGGCGGCGCCGATGTCGTCTCGGGCACCATCCATGACGTCTCCCCATCGGGGATCTCCGTGGTGGCGAAGACCGGAATCACCGCCGGCACACGCATCCAGATCGATGGCGACGGTTTTACGGGCCACGGCGTGGTCCGCTATTGCTACCGGCATGGCCAAAGCTACCGCCTCGGCGTGGCGCTGGAACCGGCCGCCCCCACCTGACCTATCTGATCGGGCTCGCACCCCGCTATACTTGGTCCAGACGACCGATGCACCGGCTGGCGCGCCGTTTTCTATTTCTCACCCTGGCGATCATGGCAACGCTGCTGATCGGAACGGTGGGGTTCACCCTGATCGACGGCTATCCCCCTTTTGACGCCTTCTACATGACCCTGATCACTATGACCACGGTCGGGTATGGCGAGATCCATCCGCTCTCGCAGGCGGGGCGCGCATGTCATCGGCAAGCGGCGGACTAAACGCATGATCGACAAGTTGAAGGACCACTACATCATCTGCGGCTACGGGCGCGTGGGGCGCGGCGCCGCCGCGGAACTGCAACACTCCGGCGTGCCCTTCGTGGTGGTGGATATCAGCCCGGAACGCATCGAGCTGGCCATGCTGGCGGGCATGCTCGCCGTGGCGGCCGATTCCACCCGCGATGAAACCCTGCGCCAGGTGGGCGTCGATCGCGCCCGCGGGCTGGTCGCGGCCCTCGCCACCGACGCGGACAACCTCTTTGTGCTGCTTTCCGCCAAGGGCCTCAATCCGCGTATCTACGTGGCGGCGCGCGCGGCCGAAGAAGGCGCCGAGGAGAAGATGCGGCGCGCCGGCGCGGATGCCGTCTTCGCTCCCTACTCCATCACCGGCCATCGCCTGGCGCAGTCGCTGCTGCGGCCCCACGTGGTGCAATTCCTCGACTTCACCACCAAAGACATCGGCATGGATATTTCCATCGAGCAGGTGAGGGTTTCCGAAACCAGCGAGGTGGTTTCGAGGACCATCAAGGAGATGCAGTACCGCCGCGATGTCGGCGTGATCGTCATGGCAATCCGCAAGGCCGACGGCCGCATGCTCTTCAATCCGCCGGCCGACACCGCCGTCGAGGGCGGCGACTACCTGATCGTCATGGGCCGCCAGGAGAGTCTGCGCACTTTGGAAGGATTGCTGGCCGAATCTCGCGGAACTGCCGGATGAATCCGCCCGCCCGTCGCCGGAGTCCGCTGGATTAAAGGAGTCCGGCGTGCGCTTTTGCGCGGTATAATGGCATCGGCTGTGTGTAGCCCGTTATGCTGAGGCGCTTTCGTCAGTTCATTGAATCCGTTGTCTTCGCAGGTCTGAAGCCGGACGCCCACAGGGGACAGGAGAAGGGCATGCGATGGCTCGGCCCGCTGCGCGGGCCGCTGGAGCGCTTTCTTTTCAGGCCGGCGCCCTCTGACCCCCTTTATCTCAGCAATCGCACCTTCGACCAGAAGGTCAAGCTGGGCCTCGTGATAGCAGTGCCGTGCCTCATTCTGGCCGGTATCGTGCTATTGGGGTTGAGCAACATCTTTCAAGCCAATGAACCTGGGCCTGCCCCCGAGCCGTCTGCCGCCGAACTGGCCGCGAAGCTCTTGCCGAATGTGGACAAGACCATCAAGATCGAGGTCAACAAAGACATTGAGGTGCTCGAGGCGCATATCGAGAACGACAAGGGCATGAAAGCGGCCGGCCTGGTCAAGAATGTCACCGACCACGTCATTCATTCGGCCGAGATCGTCCTCAACGTGACTGACGGCGCCGGTTCGCACCTGGGTGCCGTGAGCGCGCGCGTAGACAACCTGGCCCCCGGGGCCACCGTGAAGTTCGAGACCCCCATCCCGCAGAAAGACGCGGCTTTCGCGTTGGTGCGGGAAGTCGTCACGAAATAAGCCGGAATGCTTTCGTCTGGCGCGCGCGGCGCGTCATCTCAAGTCCGGTAGCTGGCGTTGATCCGGATGTAGCCCTCGGTGAGGTCGCACGTCCAGAACCGGGCCGCGCCCTGGCCCTTGCCGCGGACGCTCACGCGGATCTCGCACTCGGGGGCGTCCAGCTTCCGCTTCAGCTCGGCCTCGGAAAATGGCGCGGCCAGGCCTCCGCGGCACACCATGACGCCCTGCATGTAAACGTCCGTTTTGGAAGGTTCGAAGGCTACTCCCGCATTGCCCGCGGCGGAGAGGATGCGCCCCCAGTTTGGATCGGAACCCGCCACCGCGGTCTTCACCAGGGGCGAATTGGCGATGGCGCGCGCCATACGGGCCGCGCCATCGTCGGTGGGCGCTCCCGAGACCACGATGGTGATGAACTTCCGCGCGCCCTCGCCGTCGCGCGCGATGGCCTGCGCCAGCGACTCCATCACGCGCGTGATGTGCTCTTCCACCTGGAGAAGCTCCCGCCGGTCCGGGCGCACTCCGGAAGCGCCGTTGGCCAGCAGCACCAGCGTGTCGTTGGTGGAAGTGTCTCCGTCCACCGAAAGCCGGCTGTAGCTGCGCTCCACGCCGCGCTTGAGCATGGCGCGCAGTTGCGCCGGCGGAATCTGGGCGTCGGTCATGACAAACCCCAGGGTGGTGGCCATCCGCGGCTGAATCATTCCCGAGCCTTTGGTCATGCCCGCGGTGCGCACCACGCCGCGCCGCAGCCGGGTCTCGGCGAATGCCGTCTTGGGCACCAGGTCGGTGGTCATGATGGCGCGGGCCACGTCGTCGAAGCGATCGGTGCCGAGGCCGCTCACCAGCCTTGGCAGAGCGTCGATGATTCTCTGCGGATCGAGATCCACCCCGATCACCCCGGTGGAGGCCGGCAGCACCTGCGAGACCGGCAGCCTCAGTAGTTTCGCGGCTGCCCGGCAGACGGCCTGTGCCACCGCGTCGCCCGTGCGCGTGGCGCAATTGGCGTTGCCGGCGTTTACCAGGATGGCCCCCACAAGGCCGCGTGACAGATGCAAATGACGCCGGCAGAGCTTCACCGGAGCGGCCTGCACGCGGTTCTGCGTAAACACGGCGGCGGCGCTGGCCGCGAGCCCGGTGACAATCAGGGCCAGGTCGTCCTTTTCCACCTGGCGAATGCCGGCGTAGGTCGCGGCGTACGCGTATCCGAGCGGCAGGTTCAAAGGCGCGGCCCTCCTATATCTTCGTTGTCAGTCAGACGCTGGCCGTTGGCGAAATCGGCGGCGGAGATGCGTTTGCGGCCCTCGAGCTGAACCTCGAGAAGTTCGAGGGCGCCGGAGCCGCAGCTTACAACTAGTGGTTTCACGGCTGAGATGCGGCCAGGGGCCCGGCAGGCGCCGTCTGCGCGCGGTTCGGGCGCCAGGCGCGATTTCCAGATATGCAGAGTCTGGCCGCGGAAAGTCGTGTATGCGCCGGGCCAGGGTTGCAATCCGCGCACGCGATTGTGAATCGACTGCGCCGCCTCGGTCCAATCTACGATCCCGTCCTCTTTCTTCAGCAGCCGGGCGTAAGTGGCCTGGGATGCCTCCTGCTTTTCCGCAACGATGGTCCCTGCCGCAAGACCGGCCAGCGTTTTCACCAGCAGGTCCGCGCCCATCGCGGCCAGGCGTTTGCCGAGATCGACGGCGTTCTCCTCCGGCCCGATCTCGGTCCCGGTCTTCAGGAGCATGTCGCCGGTGTCGAGACCGGCGTCGATCCGCATGGTGGTGACGCCCGTGCGCGTCTCGCCGTTGAGGATGGCCCACTGCACCGGTCCCGCCCCGCGGTACTTCGGCAACAGCGACGCGTGCACGTTGACGATCCCCAGCGGCGCCAGGTCGATCACCGCCTGTGGAATGATCTGGCCGTAGCCCACCACCACCATGACTTCCGCCCCGAGGGCGCGCAGGAATTCGACGGCCTCGGGCAGTCGCACGCGCTCCGGCTGATAGACTTTCAGTCCCATCCGCGCGGCGGCTTCTTTCACGGGCGGCGGCGCGGGGTGCTGTCCGCGGCCGCGGGGCCGGTCGGGCTGCGTCACCACCGCCAGCACCTGGTGCCCGGCCTCCACCACGCGCTCCAGCGTGGGGACCGCGAAGGCGGGAGTTCCCAAAAAGACCAGGCGCATCGCCGGCGCCTCAGCCCCACTCCCCGGCGCGTTGGAGTTTCTTGATCTTGCGCTTCATCAGGTCGCGCTTCAGCGCGCTGATGTGGGTGATGTAGAGCCTGCCATGGAGGTGATCGGTTTCATGCAGGAACGCGCGCGCCAGCACGTCTTCGCCGGTCTTTTCGAACTCCTCGCCGCAGGCGTTCCGCGCTTGCACCGTGACGCGCTTGGCGCGCCGCACCTGCTCGCGAAATCCGGGGATGCTGAGGCAGCCCTCCTCGCCTTCTTGCTTCCCTTCGAGGTGAACGATCTTGGGATTGATCAAGACCAGCTTCTCGTCCGGATTCTCGCCATTGGAGACGTCGATGACGGCGATCTTCTTCGCAACTCCGATCTGCGGCGCGGCCAGTCCCACCCCTTTGGCGGCATACATCGATTGGAACATGTCCTCGACGAATTTGTGCAGTTCCGGGGTATCGAATTCGGTGACGTCCTGGGCCTCGCGCTCCAGCACCAGATTCCCGAACTTCACAATCGGATAAACCATAGGACTCAGAAACTCCTCACCTGCTCCAGGTAGCCTTCGAAATTCCGCCGTGTTTCACCCAGCGAGTCGCCGCCGAACTTTTCCAGGAACGCCTGCGCCAGCACAATGGCCACCATGGCTTCCCCGATGACGCCCGCGGCCGGGGCCACGCACACGTCCGAGCGCTCGTAGGCTGCCAGCGCCGGCTCGCGCGTGACCAGGTCGACCGATTCGAGCGGCCGCCGCAGCGTGGAAATCGGCTTGAGCAACCCCCGCACCAGCACGTCCTGGCCGTTGGTGATACCGCCTTCCAGGCCTCCCGCGCGATTGGCGCCGCGCGTGAAGCGGCGCTCCTGGTGATCGTAGTGGATGGTGTCCTGCACCTTCGATCCGAAGCTCGCCGCGCCCGCCGCCGCACAGCCGATTTCGACTCCCTTCACCGCTTGTATCGAGACCATGGCCTGCGCCAGGCGGCCATCCAGACGCGAATCCCACGTCACGTGCGATCCCAGCCCCGCGGGGACTCCGTGCGCCACCACCTCGAACACGCCGCCGACGGTATCGCCGGTGCGGTACGCCTCGTCCACCATGGCTTTCATGCGGACCTCGGTTTCCGCGTCCACGCATCCGAGCAGCACTTCCGGCTTGCGGCTGAGAGCCACAATCTCCTCCCACGCCACCGCGCGCTCCAGGCGCACCGGGCCCACGGCAATCACGTGGCTCAGCACCTCAATGCCGAACTCGCCCAGCAGCGCCTTGGCCAGCGCGCCCACGGCCACGCGCGCCGCCGTCTCGCGCGCGCTGGCGCGCTCCACGATGTAGCGCGCATCTTTGAAATCGTACTTGATGGCGCCCGCTAGGTCGGCGTGGCCCGGCCGTGGCCGCGTCACCGGCTTGCGCTTGTCCTCGGCGCCCTCGATGTCTTCCACCGGAAGCGCCTCGCTCCAATTCTGCCAGTCCCGATTGCGGATCAGGATGGCCACCGGCGAGCCGATGGTGCGGGAATGGCGGACGCCCGCCACGATCTCGGCCCGGTCTGCCTCGATCTTCATCCGTCCGCCGCGGCCGTAGCCCTGCTGGCGGCGCCACAGCTCGTGGTTGACGGCCTGCAACGATATCGGTATGCCGGCGGGGAGCCCCGTAACCGTCGCCACAAGACACTCGCCGTGGGACTCTCCGGCCGTCTCAAAGCGCAACATGGGATGAGAGTTTTTATCGTACCAGACTCGAACAATTATCTGGTTGTGTGCGTATCAGAATGATAGAAGCGGAGGCTTGCCGTGGTGAAGTTTCTCCTGTGGTGCATTTTGCTGGTTCTGTGCTGGCCCCTGGCCCTCATTGCGCTGGTGCTCTACCCGCTGGTTTGGCTGCTGTTGCTGCCGTTCCGCCTGGTGGGGATTGCCGTCGGTGGCGCGCTCTCGCTGGTGTGGGCGCTGGTGACGCTGCCGGCGCGGCTGCTGCGGGCATTGTAGGGGCTACGCTCGCAGCGTGCGCCTTCGCATGCCTGCACCCGCGCTCCATCTTCCTCCGCAAAAAAAAGCCGCGCCGGCTTCTTGGCTACCGGCGCGGCTGTCAATGCTCGCTCCCATGGAGCAGGGCCGCTGCCCCGCCCAGAGCTGACCGAGAGGAAGATGATCTAACTTGGCAGGCGGATCTCCACCGGTGTCAGTATGACCGGCTGCTGAAACGCCCGCGCACCCGTAGTGCGAAATTCGTACCGCTCGATGGCCACCGCCGCGCCCTTCTCATTGCTCCGCACCACGCAGCCGTAGATCACCAGCTTCATCGGACACGAGTCGTTGAGCAGAACCGGCCACCCCATCGACAATTCGATCGGCATGCCGACGGTGAGCATGTTCTCCGTGCCGAACCACACTCCGCCGCTCGAGATGTTTAGAGTTTTCCCTGAGCCGGTTTCGGCAATGCGTTGGCCGTAGAGCATCTTGTAGCGCACTTCTTGCGCGATTTCGAAACGCCGTTTCATGCGCCTCTCCTGCCGGCCGTTGCTGAGAGTCCGTTCCTCGTGAGTCTCGGTCATCGCACTCCGCCTTCCTCCCGCAACATTACACGGGGCTGACGACGCGCTCAATATCTCTTTGGTTATTCCAGGGGCGCTAACCGGGCCCCCACAAGGCGCTCGTTTGTTCCAGAGAAGTGGCCTGTTTTGAGAAACTTGCAGCAACGGGAAAGGCTCAGATGTTCGCCACGACAACTGCACAGTTCCACCCGCGCCCCGGCGTTCGCGACAGCCTTCCGGGCCTAGGCCACTGAATCTACAGGAAAAAAAACCGCAAAAAACACTGGACAACAAGGTCTTAAATTGCTAGTATCAGAACAACACAGACAGCATCCCTGGCGGCGAGTCCCCTCCCGCCGCCAACCCCTCTGAGTGCAGGCCCCGAGATACCCAGCTCGGGGCCTTTTACTTTCTCCGCCCCCCAATCGCGGGTATCATCTCAGGCGCTAAACTCCCCTCAAAAAATTTTTTTCGAAATCACTGGACAACCAGACCTCAAATTGCTAGTATAGGAACAACACAGACAGCATCCCTGGCGGTGAGTCCCCTCCCACCGCCAACTCTCTGAGTGCAGGCCCCGAGATACCCAGCTCGGGGCCATTAATTTTTTGGGAGCCATCTTTTTGGACGTAGCGTCTGAACCGTACCCCCTCGGCAATGTGAGAGATACGTGTTAGCCCGGTGGATCTCAAAAGAGAGAACTTGGACTCTTAGGATCGAGTTAGGCCACAAGGTGCTGGAATTTGCTAACGAGCGTTCCCACGCGGATCGGGCCTGACGGCCAGCGACTGCGTGTAGCTCCCGCCATCCACGGTCAGCTTAACCGTGTAACTCCCGGGCGGCATCCATTCCCCTTGAGCCAACGGCGTGTCCTGGTAGATCGCTGAGATAGGGGGACCGCCGCGGCCGGGCCCAGAGGGCACCCCGCCGCCCGTGCCTGGGGCGGCATGCAGGTCCCAGATGAAACGATGCATGCCGGCTTCCGTCGAAAGAGGCTGGAATGGCCGAATCCAGTATGTCGGCACGTTGAGCGTCGTGCTCAGCGGTTCCGGCTTGTCGGCGCTTGAGAACCGCCGCACCAGCGCGTTGCTGCTGTCCAGGATTTCGAG
The DNA here is from genome assembly GCA_049510555.1 of Bryobacteraceae bacterium. Taxonomy (GTDB): domain Bacteria; phylum Acidobacteriota; class Terriglobia; order Bryobacterales; family Bryobacteraceae; genus Fen-178. The sequence continues at coordinate 104,336 of JBEKYW010000006.1, read as the reverse complement.
CGTCGTCGGGCCGGAGGCGGCAGACTTCAGGTAGTAATAAAGTATGGCGCCGTCCGGCGGGTTCTTCCCGGCCGGCTCTTCCGGCGGCAGCGGCGTATCGGTGTTGGTGTCGCGGGGCAGACGGTAGGCCGGCCTGGGGGCGAACAAGTGGGCGTTGGCGGCGGCGATCTCCGCCGTCATCTGCCGCAGCGGGGACATATCGTCGAGAATCCAGAACCCGCGGCCGTGCGTTCCCACCACCAGGTCCTCGTCGTGGATCACCAGGTCGCGGATGGACGTGGCGGGCATATTCAGACGCAGCGGTTGCCAGTCGTCTCCGTCGCTGAAAGAGACGTAGACGGCCAGCTCGGTTCCGGCAAACAACAGTCCTTTGCGAACCGGATCTTCGCGCACCGCGTTGACCGGACCATCCGGCAGGCCTTGCACCGTCTCTTTCCACGTGGCGCCGCCGTCATGCGTGCGATAGATGTGCGGGCGCAGGTCATCCAACCGGAACCGGTTGATGGCCGCGTACACCGTCTGATCGTCGAAGTGCGAGGCGTCCAGTTGCGAGACCTTGCTCCACGGCGTCAGCGCCGGCGGCGTGACGTTCTTCCAGGTCTTGCCGCCGTCGCGCGTGAGGTGAATCAGACCGTCGTCGGTGCCCGCCCAGATGACGTTGACGTTCAAGTGCGACGGCCCGATGGCGTAAACCACGCCCCGCCGCGTCGCCTGCTTCCTGGCGTCTTCGCCGTAGGATGCCACGCTCGGCGGCACTTCGTAGGTTTCGCGCGAAAGGTCCGGGCTGATGGCATCCCAGCTCTGGCCGCCGTTGACCGTCTTCAACACGACTTGAGTGCCCAGGTAAAGGACGTGCGGGTCCACCGGCGAGAACAACAGCGGGGCCGTGCGCAGATGGCGGTAGTTGCCGCGCGGTCCGACGCGCTCCACCTCGCCGGTGATGCGGTTGTATCGGGTAACCGTGCCTCCATAGACGATGTTCGGATTCAGCGGGTCGGGCGCGATGTAGGCATATTCTTCGGCGCCCACCGGATGCCACTCGCGAAACGTGATCTGGCCGTCGTTGCCGCGGCTCGAGATGCCCACCGATCCGCTCTCCTGCTGGCCGCCGTAGACCCGGTATGGGAACTGATCGTCGGTAATTACGTGGTAGAGCTGCGCGGTCGGCTGGTTGTACCAGGAGCTCCAGGTCTTGCCGTAGTTCACGCTGATGGTTGCGCCCTGGTCGACGGCCAGCAGGATGATATTCGGGTTGTTGGGATTGATCCAGATGGTGTGATAGTCGTCGCCGCCGGGCGCCCCCTTGATGGCCGTGAAACTCTGGCCGGCGTCCGTCGAGCGGTAGGTGGATGTGTTGGCCACGTAGACCACGTCCCTGTTCTTGGGATCGGCGCGGACGCAGGCGAAGTCCGACCCGCGGCCATAGATGCGCTGCTCGTTGTTGACGCGCCGCCAGGTGTTTCCGGCGTCGTCGGACCGATAGAGGCCGCCGGGCCCAGAGGGCACCCCCCGCCCGGCTTCCACCAGGGCATACATTCGGTTCGGGTCGCTCGGCGCAATGCCGATGCCGATCCGGCCCAGCCCTTGGGCGAAAGTGGGCAGCCCGCCGGTTAGCTGATTCCAGGTATTGCCGCCGTCGGTGGACTTGAACAGCCCGCTGTTCGGCCCCGAAAACGCGCCGTTCTCCCAGGGACCTTGCCGCGCCTGCCACAGCACTGCGTAGACGGTTTGCGGGTTGCCAGGGTCGAAGGCCAGATCCACCGCGCCCGTGTGCTCATCTTTATAGAGCACCTTCTGCCAGCTCTCGCCGCCGTCCGTGGAGCGGAAGACGCCGCGCTCGGGATTCGGTCCATAGGGATGTCCGAGGACCGCCACGAAGACGCGGCTGGGATGACGCGGGTCCACCAGGATGGCTGCAACCTGCTGGCCCTCGCGCAGTCCGAGGTGGCGCCAGGTCTTGCCGCCGTCCGTGGTCTTGTAGATCCCGTCGCCGACGGACAGGTCGGGGCGCTGCAAGCCCTCGCCGCTGCCAACGTAGACGATGTTGGGGTCGGACGGCGCCACCGCCACGGCGCCGATGGAACCGGTGGGCTGATCGTCGAAGATCGGATTCCAGGTGAGGCCATAGTCGTCGGTCTTCCACACACCGCCGTTGTTGACCCCAATGTAGAACACGTTGGGCTGGTCCGGAACGCCGGCAGCGCCAACCGTGCGGCCGCCCCGGAACGGCCCGATCATCCGCCACTTCAGCGCGGAGTAAAGCTTCGGATCGAAGTTCTGGGCGAAAAGGATGGGCAGGAGGCTCGCCAGGACGAAGAAGAATCGGCGCATAGCTTACAAAGCATAGCACCGGCCGCGGGGTTTGGCCGCAGTTCGCCCTCTGCAACCCATCCCATCCATCAGTTGGCCGGATGCTAGGCAGCCGGCGCCGGGGTCGGCTTCGGCGCCGCAGGCGCCGCGGTCTTCCTCACCGCGGGCTTCCTGGCCGCGACTTTCTTGGCTGGCTTCGCCGCGGCCTTCTCAGCCGCCGCCTTCTTCGCCCTGAATTCGGCCCATCGCTTTCTCGTGGCTTCGGCAATGCGCTCGCGGGCCGCGGCACTCATGTTCCGTTTCTTCGGCGGCGCGGCTTTCGCTTTGTGGTACTCGGCCCACCGCTTCCGTTGCGCTCTTGCAATCCGCTTTCTTGCGGCCGCGCTCAGTGGCCGTTTACCGCCGGGGGCTGCCGGCGCTGCCCCGGCGAGTGCGGCGGCGGGTCTCAGCTTGCGACGAAGCTCAGCCATCTTCCCGTTGACTTGGTCAAGCTGGTGCTGATAACCCACCAGCGCCGCTTGCAGAAATTCGACATCCAGATGTGAAGCCATAGAAACCTGATTATACGCCGATGCGCCTCGCCGTGGGTAAGTAGTCGGGCTGGTAGCGCCGGTGGTCTTGCCACCGGTGTGCTGAAGCCAAAGCACCGGTGGCAAGACCACCGGTGCTACATTACCTCGGCCCCGCTGTGATCTCTTGCTCGAGCGCCGCCAGCCGGTACCGCTCCGCCAGCACATCGGCATCCACGGCGCTCTCGAATTCCTTGGCCCTCAAGTCGGTTGCCATCCTCCGCAATTGCCGGACATAATCGCCGGCTTTCCTCTTGCCGGCTTCGTCCAGACCAGCGGCGGCATCTTCAACTTCGGAAATCCGTTCCTTCTCAAACTGCTCGATGGCAGCCGAAAGCTTGCTCCGCTCTTCCACGGCGGCCGGCCCGCGGGCGGCAAAGAACGCCCGATTCTGACGGAGGAGCGCGGCCAGGTCGGCGTGGACCTTGCCGACTACTCCACTCCAACTCTCGATCTGCGGATTCGTCGGCTCCGCCGGTCTCTGCATGGCGCTGGGTTTCGCCACGCTCGGAGAATCATAGATGGCGTTGAAAACCAGCTTGTAGGCGCCGTGCGATTGCCCGCGCCACTGCGGCTTGAAGCCAAAAAGATAAATTCGCCCATCGCCATAGAAGACTTCGAGCGCGGCGGCTTTTCCTTGAATGCGTTCGGGGTGCAGCAGGTAGCCGCTCTCCAGCGGATTCCGGTCCCTGGGGTAGGTTGCCAGAACCGTGCCCCGGAACCCGCTCTTTTGCTCGAACACCGGCCCCCGCTCAAACATGACGATCGGCTCGCGCGGCATTCCCCAAAGCGCCGGATACGCCGGGTCGCGCAGCTCCACTCGCAGAAGCGATCCCGAGCAGTAGAACTGGTCGTTGCTGAGGCCGCTCAGAATATTGGCGACCGGCAGATGGAGTTCATCGATGGCCATCAGCGAGGCGTTGTTGAATGCGATCAGAGTGCCGCCTGCATTGACGAAGGAGCGCAACGCCTCCACCCCGCTCGCGCCCAGGCCGCCGGCATACTCTCCGGGAATCGAGCCCGGCGCAAAACCCTCGAGGATCGACCTGGGCATGGCATCGGGGATGATGATCGCATCCAACCGCTCCCGCAGGTGCCCGGCCTGAATATCGCCGTTTCGCAGCGTAATGGGCGCGAAACCGTAATCCTCGAGAATCCATCGGGTCCATCCCTCGTCAATGGCCGGAACCCAGGACCGGTACAGGCCCAGGCGAGGCTTTTTCGTCGAGATCGCGTCCTGCGGCGGTTTGGCGACCGCCGCAGCGTTGATGGAATACTTGCGGGCGATCTCCGCCAGCCGCTCCCGATCGATGCCGGCGACCACCACCACACCCGATTCCCCGTCGATCTTGGCGAAACTGACCTGGGCGCCAACCTTCAGGGCCTCGTTGACCGCCTTGAAACTGGCGTTGGTCTGATGGCTGATTACGTAGGCCGCGCCGGTTCCCTGAACGCCGCCATCGGGAAGCGTCACTTCCCGGATCGGTTGCAGGCCGGAGCGCTGCTCCGGGCTGACTGGCTTCAGGACGGCTGCCACTTCCACTCCCATCTGCATCGGGAGAGTCCAGCCCGCAACATCGTAAGGCCGGATTGGGGGCCCATTCGCGGACTCTCGCAAATCCGGGTAATGTTGCGGCTCGAACAGTTCTTTCACCAGCGGAGCGAAGGGCTGGTCCATCAGGACCACCCACGCACCGCGGTATTCGCGGCCGTTCGCCGCAAATGGCTGCGCGGCCTGGTGCACCTCGATGCCGTTGATGAGCAGTTTTTCCACCAGCGTTGCGGCCGTGGGGAGATCGCGCTGCTCTTGCGGGATCACGTAGGCGAATGGCGGTTCGTTCCGGAACCGCTCGATGTTGTCCCGGCCGGCCTGGTAGCGGTTGTAGAGCAGCACTTCGCGGTATTTCGCCGCCGTGTCCAGCACCGCCATCGAGCCGCCCAGCATGTAGCGCACGGCGTCTCCCAGGCGCCACCAGCCGCCTTTCCAGGGGCTGTTGTAGAACACCTCCGAGCGCAACGGCTGGCGATCCCTCGGAAAGTCCTCGACCGTGTAAAAGTGGGGCGTCGCATAGCGGTACAGAGCCGTTTCCGTGAAGAAGGCGATGCTGTTCCGGAAAATGCCGGTGAAGTCCTGGAACCCCGGATACCAGTTGTCGAAGCCCACCCGATGGACCGCGCCCGGCATCTGGTGCTCATCCAGATACGCGCCCATGCTGATGCCCAGCACATTCAGCCAGCGCATCATCAGAGGATGAATGTTGGAGGAGATCGGCTCGGTGAACGGCGGGATGAAAATCCGCGTGGGGAATGGCGCGGTCTGGTGATGACAGTAGAAGACCACCGGGGCATACTCCAGTTCCGCGCGCGTTACTTCCCGCGACTCCAGCATGTTGTTCATGTAGCCGTCCCGGTTGTTGTCGTGGCCCACGTACTCTTGATACAGATCCGGCAAAGGGCTCACCTCGTAAGGCGTGCCCAGGTTCTTCCGGTACCACGCGACCACCTCATTCTGACCGTCCGGGTTCAGCGTCGGCCAAAGCATGACAATCACGTTGTCCAGGATGGCGTCGATCTCGGGATCTCCCTCGGTGGCAACCAGCTTGTAGGCCAGCAGAATGGACTGCTGCGCGCCGGCAACCTCGCTCGAGTGCATGCCGCCGTCGATGTGCACGATGGCCTTGCCTTCACGGGCCAGCGCCCTGGCGGATTCGCCGGTCAGCCCGCGGGCCAGGGCCAGCCGCTGGGAGATCGACTTGTATTTGTCCAACTGGGCCAGGTTCTGAGGCGAAGAGATCAGCGCGATCTCCCAATCCAGGCCCCGCGTGGTCTTGCCCACGGAAATCACCCTGATCCGGTTGGAACTCGCCGCCAGACGGTGGAAGTACTCCCGCGATTCGTCGTAGTTGGCGAGATAGAAATCATCGCCCGGTTTGTGACCGAGAACCGATTCCGGCGTGGGAACAGTTTGAGCTACGGCAGGGCCTGGCGATAACAGCAAGATGACAGTCGTCAGAGCCGAGGCGGAAATTACGGACTTTGCGAGCATGCCTCAAATGGTAACGCTAAAATGACTTGACGGAGACCAGAAATGTCAATGACGACTTTTTCCATGCGAAGTGTTTGCCTGGCTCTTATCTGTTGCGGAATGCCGGCCCAGCAGCCCGCTGGCATCAGCCATACCACGCGGCCACAGGCCGAAGACTGGGTGCTGGCGAACCAGCATCTTCGCGTGGTTCTTCGCTCCGACAATCTGACGTTGTCCGTTGAAGACCTCGGCACGCAAGAAGCCTGGGGGTCCGATCCGTGGGAAACGAGCGCCGGGCGCATTTATCTCCGGGGCAAAAACGGCGAGTCGCAAACGGTCAGCCTGGGCGCGGCGGCACAGAAACAGATTGAGGCCATCCCCGCCCGGGCTGGGCAGAACGGCGTCGGGATTCAGATCTCACTCGCCAAGTTCCGCTCGCGCATGGGGCCTGTGCGTGCGGACCGCAACGTGGAGAACGCTCTCTCCCTGGTGCTCCAGGTCTGGCTGGCGCAAGACAGCCCGGAGATCGCCTTTCGAATCGAGGAACTCCACAACAGTTCTCCCTACTGGCGCGTGGAAACCATCGAGTGGCCGTTGCGTCTCTTCCCGGTGCGCACATTGGCTGACGACGGGTACATCGTCTTTCCGGAGGAACAGGGTCTCATGGTTCCCTCCCGCTTCGACAAGGCAGGATATTTCCGTTATCTCAATTGGGTGTGGGAGCGGATCGCCGGCCAGGCGGTCGTGTTTGAACGGAGTTCGATGCCGTGGTTCGGCGCCAAGAAAGGCCAGAGCTCGTTCCTCTGCATCATCGAGACGCCCGACGATGTCGCCTACGGTCTCATTGCCAATGATGTGCGCGCGCCCGAGCAGGCGCCGGCTCCGCCCTCGGCCATCCCCACGCCCACCACCGCACTTTTCGCTCCGCGCCTGTCGGCCATTTGGCCGTACTGGCATTCGGTCAAAGGAGAACTCGGTTATCCGCGAGTCGCGCGCTATATCTTCCAGCCCCGCGGCGGCTACGTCGAGATGTGCAAGACGTACCGCAGGTACGCCCAGAAGATCGGGAAGTTTGTCACGTTGAAACAGAAGATCTCCGCCAACCCGGAGGTGGAGAAACTCATCGGCGCAGCCAACTTCGAAATCGAGGTGGTGGCCAACCGCGCCCTGGCTCCCGAATTCCAGGGGCTCTCCGGTCCCGTCTACGACGGTTACCACCAACTCGAGAACAGTTTCGATCAAGTCGCGGAAATGGTGCATGACCTGAAATACAACCTCGGCGTGGACCGCGCCCTCATCCGCATTGCCGGCTGGGGCCGGAAGGGCTACGACAACGACCGGCCGATCGACCAGCTCGAGGTGAATACCGAAGCCGGTGGCGTCGCCAAACTCGTTAAGGCCATCCAGGCCGCGAAGGACGCCGGGTATCTTGGCGGGCTTTTCGATAACTACCGCAACCTCGACCTGAACTCGCCCAGCTACGACGAAAAGTACATCATGCGCGATCACAACGGCGCGCTGGTCCCCGGCTTTTCGTCTGAAGCGGGCCACTCGCAGGAGATTTGCCCGATGGAAGGCGTGAAACTGTTCCAGCACAACATGGATTACTACACGAGCGTTCTGAAGCCCAATCTGATTTTCCTGGACACCATCGGCGGCCTTTCGCTGGTGGAATGTTACGACCAGCGCCATCCACTTACTCGCACCGCGACGCGCGAGCAAAGACTGAACATCATGCGGGTCGCCATCAACGCGAAAATCGTGCTGGGCGTTGAAGCGCCTCCCCAGGATTGGAACCTCCCTTTGGTTTCCTACTACGATGAGCACCCCATTCGGTTGGGCATTGATGTGCCGCTGTACGGTTTGGTGTATCACGAGTGCGCGCAGCTCTACCGGCAGCACGGCAGCCCGTACAACTATGGCATGGATAACTACGGGTATTCGCGGCAGCCATGGCCGGCCAAATTTTTGCGCAGTCTGCTCTACGGCGATCAATCGAGCTGGACCGTCTCGAACCGGATGTACTACGCCTGGCGAAAGACGTTCAAGGCCATCAATGATGTGCTTTCGCCCATCGAGCGCCGCCTGGCACATGAGGAGCTTCTAAATCACCAGATCCTCACGCCCGACCTTCTGGTGCAGCGCACGGTCTTCTCCTCGGGCGTGGAGGTGACGGTGAATTACGGAGAGTTCCCCTTCAAGCTCGAAGACGGAACCGAGCTCCCGCCATACGGCTACCGCGTCAAGGACACCTCCCCCGGCGGGCACTCGTTCTCCGGCCGCGTCGAGACCGATCTTGTGCCGGGGAATTAGGCTCTTGTGGCCTGGCGGAACCACCCCAGCCCATCGGCCGTCTTCCCGGCCGGACGATACTCGCAACCAATCCATCCGTCGTAGCCCAGTTCTTCCAAAACGCCGAAAAGGTACTGGTAATCTACTTCGCCGTGATCCGGTTCATGCCGGTCCGGTACGCTGGCCACCTGTATGTGGGCGCAGTGCGGCAAGTACTTCCGCAGTTTCATGGCGAGATCCCCTTCCATGATCTGCATGTGGTAGAGATCCATCTGCATCTGAATATTGGGGGCGTTGACCGCGGCGCAGCAAGCGTAAGACTGGGCCTGCGTGTTGACGTAGAATCCGGGCATATCCCGCGTGTTGATCGCCTCGATCAGAAGCGTGATGCCGTGCCTGGCGAACTTCCCGGCGGCGTGCCGCAGATTCGTGATGTACGTGGCTTCCACGGCGGCCGGGTCCGCCCCCGCCGGAACGATTCCCGCCATGGCGTGTACACGGCTGGTCTTCAGCCGCGTCGCGTACCGAATCGCCGTTTCCACGCTCTCCCGGAATTCGGATTCCCGTCCGGGGATACAGGTAATGCCCCGCTCGCCCGCGCTCCAATTGCCCGGAGCGAGATTGAACAAAACATTCTCGAGGTGACAGTTGCGGAGCCGCTCTTCGAGGGCCTCCGCCGGGTATTCGTATGGAAACAGATACTCCACGCCTTTGAAACCGGCGTCCGCCGCCGCGGAGAAGCGGTCGAGGAACGGCGTCTCGTTGAACATCATCGACAAATTCGCTACGAATTTAAGCATTAGAAATCATCCTTTCCTCCGAAGACTTAGTACGTCACTTCAGAAGTTCACTAACGTATCGAAATGCCGCTTGCTGACGCGCGCGGCTCCGATCCGAGCCGCGACCGTTAGGGAGCGGTGGTTGCGGGATACGTGACCGTACTTGTGAAACGGTGCACTTAGTTCCAATGCTGTTCACTTAGGCCAGCTCCGCAGGAGCGATAGACTGTAGGCCACGGCGCAAGCCGTGGGAACGGGCGTGAACACGATTCAGCCCCGGAGGGGCGTAAGATCCCGTGGCCCAACCTCTTCCGCCCCTACGGGGCTCATCGTGCTCTACCACCGACCCACGGCTTGCGCCGTGGGCTAAGATCTTTCGCCCTATCGGGCTCAACACCAAAGTAAACAGCACCGGCCCTCAGTTCCTTTCCCCTTCCGTGGCTGGCTCGGGCGCCTTCCAGAAGTCCGCCGCCGCCTCTTCCGTCGCCTTCCGCGCACGGCCCAGCGTGTTTCCCTCGCTCACTACGCTCTTCATCTCGCCCGGAGCCACCGAGAGAAACGTGCCCGTGCCCGCAAACGCCTTGCTCCGCCGCACGATGGCGCCCGGGCAGCGGTCCAGCCGGATCACCGGTGCTCCCGGCAACGGCTGGCGCGTGGAGACGGCGTCCAATTCCAGTTCCTCGGAATCGCGCACCAGGAAGGCCGGGCCGTCGTCCGCGTTCACTTGCACATCGCGCAGTTCCAGCGCCACCGTGTGGTCGGCTTTCATTCCGGTCTTGGCCGACGCCGTCACGTTGGTGATCCGCAGCCCCGAAATCGGCATCTCCGGCAGACCGTCAATGTTGATCGCTACCCGCGAACGGTTGATGGTCATGTTGCTGATGGCGATGTTGCGAAACACGGGAGTCCGTTCCGAAACGGGTTCCGCGGCGGTTTTCACTTCGCCTTCCATTATGTAGTAGTTGGTGACATTGATGGCCTGGCCGACGTCTTGCATCGTCCAGTTATCGAATCGGATGTCTTCGACCGTTCCGCCCCGTCCGCGCCGGCTCTTGAGGCGCACGCCCATCTGCGTCCCATTGCACGTGATATTACTCGCCACCACGTTGCGGATGCTTCCCGAGGTCTCGCTGCCCAGCGTGACCGCGCCATGCGCGCGGTGCACCGTGCAGTTGGTGATCGACACGTTCTCGGTCGGCCGGTTGACCCGCAGCCCGTCGGCGTCCTTCCCCGACTTGAGGACCATGCCGTCGTCGCCGGTGTCGATATAGCAGTTGGAAATCCGCACGTTCCGGCTGGAATCCACGCCGATGCCGTCGGTGTGCACCCCCGGATACGTCTCAATGATGACGTCGCGAACCACCACGTTGTCCGAGTACAGCAGGTGAATGGTCCACATCGACGATCCCACAAAGTGAATCCCCTCGATGAGCACATTCTTGCTGTCCATGGTGCGCACGAACGAGGGCCGGAGCTCCGGCGCGACTTTCTGGTATTCCTCCTCGGGTATGGGCTTCTTCAGCTCCAACAATTGCAGAAGGTGCTCCCAGGCGGGCCCAAATGCGGAGCCGGGGTCCGAGCCCGAGGGCCTGGCCCGGCCCATCAGCTTGAGCCACTCGGCGTTGTTGGTGGTGAGCACGCCCCGCCCCGTGATGGTGACGTTTTCCAGGTTCCGCCCGCCGATCAGCGGCACGGGCGTCAAGCATTCGATGCCCTGCTCCCGCCCTCTGGTGAACGGAAGCCGGGTGGCGGGGAATTGCACGACGGCCCCGGCGTCGATATGGAGCACCAGGTTGCTCACCAGCTCGATCGGTCCCGTGACATACTTTCCCGCGGGAACATACACCGTCCCACCGCCCGCCGCTTTGGCCGCCTGGATGGCGGCACGGATCGCCTCCGTCGCGGCCGCCGAACCGTCATTGCGCGCGCCGTAGTCCAGAATATTGAACGGACCGGCGCCCCACGCGTTTGCGCCGATCAGCAGAACCAGCACCGGCAGGAGCTGGCATCGAGATGATTTTCTCGCCAACACAAAAATCTTCCTCCAGGATATTCTTACCGCACCCGGCGCCTCGAAAACCACTGGCGATGATGCATTAGACTAAAGCTTCGGCTGAAAATCGTCGGGTTTCGGCACGCCAGAACCGGTATCGGCCGCGTTCCATCTCGCCCAAGGCGCGGTCGGGGAGGACGCATGGGGAGCATGGTTAGCCGGCCACGTCTGGATTGCGAAGCCGTGGTTCGGGAGAAAAGACGGGACAGGAAATCCGCCATGGTCCAGTACCTGGCCCAGGAATTCCGCGTCGAGGTGCTGGACATCCTGCATGACCGGGGCACCGGCCACTGGGGCGGAGCGGCTTCCGCCGCCGAGTTGCTGGTGGCGCTCTACTTTGACGTCATGAACGTCCGGCCCGGCGATCCTCAATGGCCGGACCGCGACCGGCTGGTGGTCAGCAAGGGCCACGCCTCGTGCATGCTCTATACCGTGCTGGCCCATCGGGGGTACTTCCCACCCGAGGAACTGCCCACCTTCCGGCAACTCGGCAGCCGATTGCAGGGCCACCCCTCCATGCTCTCCACCCCCGGCGTCGAGATGTCCACCGGCTCGCTGGGACACGGCGCTTCCGTAGCTCTCGGAATGGCCCTGGCCGCCCGGTTGTTGGCGAAGAGCTATTGGACATACGTCCTCCTGGGTGACGGCGACCTGAACGAAGGCCAGACCTGGGAGGCCATCATGGCCTCCGCAAAATTCAAGCCGCCACGCCTGGTCGCGCTCATCGACTACAACAAGGTTCAGCTTGACGGGCCCAGCGACATCATCATGCCCATGGACCCCCTGCCCGACAAACTCCGGTCCTTCAACTGGAGTGTCGCGCCCCTTGTTTACGATGGCCATGACGCCGCCCAGGTGCTCGAGTCCCTGGATTGGGCCCGCTGCCAGACTCAATTCCCGGCGGCCGTGATCTATCGAACCCGCAAAGGCCGGGGGGTCTCCTTCATGGAGAACAACGCGCACTGGCACGGCGCGGTAGTCGACGACCAAACCTACGCGAAGGCTCGGGCCGAGCTCCTCGATACCCTCGGCAGACTGGAGCGAATGCTATGACCGCCGTGGCGATGCGCGACGCTTTCGGGGAAGCGCTCCTCGCCCTGGCAACCGATCACCCCGAGTTGGTGGTCCTGGATGCGGATGTAGCCACCAGCACCCGCACGGCGGCCTTCGGGAAAGCCTATCCGGACCGTTTCTTCAACCTGGGCGTGGCGGAAGCCAACATGACCGATGTCGCGGCCGGCCTGGCCACCTGCGGCCTGCGGCCAGTCGTTAGCACCTTCGCCATCTTCCTGGATTTGAAAGCTACCGACCAGGTGCGCAACATCATCTGCTACAACCACCTCCCCGTTATTCTGGCCGGCAACTACGCCGGCCTCTCGGATTCTTACGACGGCGCCAGTCACCAGTCGATTCTCGACATCGCCATCATGCGAGCCATGCCCAACATGGCGGTCATCGTCCCTGCCGACGCCGTCGAGCTGCGCCAGGCGCTGGAAGCGGCGCTCGGGCGCGACGGTCCCACTTTCATCCGCATCTGCCGCAACCCTACCCCGGTTCTCTTCGCTGACGCCGAACCGTTGCGGTTCGGGAAGATTCGCAAGCTGCGGGATGGAAACCATCTCACCATCGCCGTGTGCGGCGTTCCCACTTCCATGGCTATGGAGGCCGCCTCGCGGCTGGCGGCTCGCGGTGTGTCCGTGGATCTGCTCGAGGTCTCCACCATCAAGCCAATCGACACCGAAGCTCTGGCCGCCTCCGCGCGCAAGACCTGCAAGGTCCTCACCGTGGAAGAGCATACGATCCATGGCGGCCTCGGAAGCGCCGTGGCCGAAACGCTGGCCCAGCGTGCGCCGGCACTCATGCGCATGATTGGCATCCAGGATGTCTTCGCGGAATCCGGCGATTGGGCCGGTCTGATGCGCAAGCACGGCATCTCCGCGGAGCATATCGAAGCCGAGGCCATCGCGCTCGCGGCACGAGAATCCCCAGGTTCCCTCTGACGCACCACCGCTGATCCCGTAACTGCCTGAGAAGGAAGGAAATCCTCTGCTTGTTTCGTGAAAACAACCGATAAGCTCCACAGGGGTGACCCTACCGGCTGCACGCTGGCCGGCTTGAACAGAAATGATTGAGGATCCTTATGACTTCCGCACCAGTCCGATTTTTTCTTGCCGCGCTCAGCGCCGCCGCCGCGCTGTACCCCGCCGTCGCCGACGAGACACCACCCTCCGGCCCCGCTGTCCCCCAAGTCCTTTCTGTGGAGGACTGCCTGCGCATCGCCATGGACAAGAACCACCACCGTCCCGCGTCCCGATTTGCCGTGGCGATGGCCGAAGCCCAACACCGTCAGGCCCTGGCGGGCTACTGGCCGCAAGTGAATGCCAAGGCCGGATGGTTCCGCTTCGACCAGGCACCCAACTTCATCTTCCCGGCCGAAACGATGTATGTCCCCCCGCAGACCATCACCGTCCCGGGGGGCACGACGGCGATCTCCATTCCCGCCAACGCTTTCGGCCCCGGATTCCCGCCCGTGGCGGTCCAGATGCCAGTCAGCTTTCCGGGGCAGAGCGTCACCACCACGGCGCAGGTGTTTCCCATCCCCAAGCAGGACATCAAGCTCGCCAATCCGGAGAACTTCATGGCATCCGGGAATTTGACCTGGCTGCTGTTTGACGGCGGCATGCGGAAAGGCTATCGGGAACAGGCTTTGGGCGCCGTCGCGGCCGCGCAGGCCGAGGTGCGGCGGACCGATCTGGAACTGACCGACAGCGTCGTGAGGCTGTACTACGGAGCCCTGCTGGCGCGCCAGTTGCGCCAAGTGGGCGAAGATACCCTGGCGCGCATGGAAGTGACCCTCGAACTGACGGAATCCCTCTACAAGAACGGGGCCGGCAAGGTCAACAAAACGGACTACCTCGAAAATGTGGTGATGGTCGAGACCATCCGATCCACCGTCGCCGAACTTGCCAAGAACGAGGCTGCGGCCGAAGCCGCCTTGGCCTACACCATGGGTCTGCCCTGGAATGCCACCGTGCGCCCTTCCGCGGAAGAAGTGCCTTATCGGCCTTTCGCCGGCAATCTGGACGAATTGGTCAGCACGGCTTACGAATTCAACCCCGATTGGGCGAAGGTCGAAGCCGGCCTCAAGGCGTTGGATGGCGCCCTCGCGACCGCACGCAGCGGCTACTACCCGAAGGTCGCGTTGACGGGCGAGTTGCACCGGTGGTGGAACAGCTATACGGCAGGGATGGCCACCGCGGAGAACAAGGCGGGCTGGAGCATCGGGGTGGGTTTGGAGATCCCCATCTTCGATGGACTCCTGACCAGGAACAAAGTGTCCGAAGCGCTCGCCCGGGTGGCCAAGCTCAAAGAGGAAAAGTTGCTGCTGCGCGAGGGTATCGGGCTCGAACTCCGTGAATCGTTTCTGGCTCTCGATGCGGCCTCTAAGACCTATGAGGCTGCCAACCGGGCGATGGTGGCCGCGCGGGAAAACCGTGACTTGACCTCGCGGGCCTATCAGAGCGAGCTGGTTGAGACGGAAAAAGTAATCCGGGCCCAGTTATTTGAAGCCCTGATGACCGCGCAGTACCTCAAGGCGCGCTATGACCACGTGGCGATCGAGTCACAGATCTCATTGGTGGTTGGAAAGGAAATCGCCGGGAAGGTGAACTCGAAACCATAGCACGAGGACGGAGAATGACCATGGAGAACGGCAAGCCGGCGCCGGTCAGCGAAACCCGCGACGCCACCAGTTCGCGGCGCCACGCCCTCGCCCTCATGCTGGGGGCCTGGCGCTGGTTGCCCCGAGCGCTGGCCGCCACCGACGGCGACGCGCCGGTCCGCCTGGCGATCTCAGAAAGCCTGGTTACGGACGTCAATATGAACGACGCCAGAGCGGCCATGCTGATCTGGATCAAACGAATGATGGTGGACCTGAATGTCGCAATCGAATTCAACCCCAAGGTATTCGACACCACCGAGGAGATCCTGAGCCGTGTTCGCGGGGGCAAACTGGACGCCGTGGCGCTGAATGTCGTTGAGTACCGGCAGGTCGCCGACATGTTGGATTCCAGCCAGGTCGTAGCCCAGGCCGGTTCGGCGGCACTGGAGCAGTACATCCTGCTGGCCAAGCGAAACAGCGGGATCCGGCAAGTGAGCAACTTGCGGGGATGCCGGCTGTGCACGCTGAAGACCCCCAAGATGTGCGTCGCACCCGCCTGGCTTTCTACCGTCCTGGATGAAGGGCATTTCGGCCCGAGCGAACAGTTCTTCGGTTCCGTGATTGTGGACACCAAGGTCTCCCGAGTCGTGTTGCCGGTTTTTTTTGGCCAGGCCGATGTCTGTCTTACCACGAAGCGGGGCTTCGACACGATGTGCGAGCTGAATCCACAGGTGGCAGCAGACCTCACCGTGATCGCCAGTTCTCCCGCGATGGTGGTGAGTTTCTACGTATTCCGCAAGAACTACCACAGTGTGCATCGAGAGAGATTGATACGGGCCTTATCGGGTCTGCTCACCACCGCGGCTGGCCGGCAACTCGCGACGCTCTTTCAATTCAATGAGATGGTGGTCCGGGATGGCAGTTGCCTGGCAAGCGCTCTCGGCGTGCTCGATGCGGCCGAAGTTGTCCGCAACCGGCGGGGCGCAGGGGGCCTGAAGGGATAGGGAATGAAGCTGCTTCGCGCACATCCACGGTGGTTTTCGCTGGTCATGGCGGCCGGGTGCATCTGGCTATGCTGGTTCGTGGCGGTCGCGTCTGTTGCCAGTGGGGCGGCCCTGGCGCAGCAAAACACTGCGGGCAGGGCCACAGGCACCGAGGCCCACGGGCTCCGGCACGCACTCCTCCGTGGGGTCGCGAGCAGCCGGGTGTTCAACAACGTCAACCGCAACGACGCTCGCGCCGCGCTTAAGGTCTGGTTCGACGTCGTGGCGCAACAGAGAGGCTATATCCTGGACTCGACGGTCGACGTCCTCGACAGCGTGACGGAGATCAGGCAGCGTCTCGAGAGCCATTCCGCAGAACTGGTCATGCTGGGTGTCACTGACTACCTGGAACTCGAAAGCAGCGGTCTGATCGTGCCGGTTCTGACGGACGCCCGAAGTGCCCAGGGAGGAGCATTCTATTCCTATGTGTTGCTGGTCAACCCTTCCTCCGGAGCAACCACCATGGCCAGCCTGCGAGGGAAGAACATCCTGGTGGGTTCGCGGGGTGCAGGGAAGACCGGCATGGCATGGCTGGAGGTCGTCCTCGGCAAGGAGAAGTTCGGGCGCGCCGCGCCGTTCTTCGCCTCGATCAAAGCGCCTGACAAGGCGCAGGCTTGCATTTTGCCGCTGTTCTTCGGCTCCGTGGACGCTTGCGTGGTGGACGAGGTCAGTCTGAATCTGGCGAAGGAGATGAATCCCCAGTTGGGACAGCTCAGGGTGCTGGCCCGCTCCCGTCCCCTGATCGAAAGCGTAATCGCCACGCCAGTGGAATCGCGACCGTATCAGAAGGAACTGATTGACGCGATGCTTTCGCTCCACGAGGACCCGCGCGGCCGTCAACTGCTCATGGTCTTCAAGACCGATCGTTTAGTGCGTATCCAACCGGGCGATCTCGAATCGGCGCGCGAACTCTGGAGGGATTACCACCGGCTGCCTGGTTCGCCGCCGCTGCGCCCAGCGAGCTTCGCACCGACGGCGGAGAGCAACCAGGCAGACCGCGGTAAGGAGAGGAACTGACAGTATGCGTCTCCCGAAGGGCATTACCCTGCGCATCACCTTGCTGGGATGGTTGGTCACCCTGGTCACTCTCGGTGTTTTTGTCATGGTCATCGTTCCGGAACAGAAGCGCGAGTTCGAGTTGAGCCTGGAATCCAAGGCTCGGGGCGTCGCCGTTTCGATTCGAGGGGTTGCCGCGGGGGCCGCGGTTTCGGAGGACTATTCCGAAGTGGTGGACCAGGCGATGCAGGTTCTGTCCGGCGACAAGGCGATTGACTACGTGGTCATGACCAAGAACGATGGCTTCTCGATCGTGATTGACCGGTCCACTTGGAAGACCGAGAAACTCGGTGATACCTGGCACCCCGCGGCACGAATACCAGCCAGTTCCATCGGCATCTCGCCGCTGTTCGGACGCCGCGTCTTCCAGTACGCCTTTCCGTTCGACTACAGCGGCATCCAATGGGGCTGGATTCACGTCGGCCTGTCGCTGGATGCCTACGACCAGAGCGTGCGCCGCACCTATGCGCGCACAGGAGCGCTGACCGTTCTCTGTGGCGCCCTGAGCCTGTTGATCTCGCTCGTCTATGCCGCGCGTCTGGTCCGGCCCATCCACATCCTTCGTTCCGCCGTCGAGAAGGTGGCTCGAGGGGATCTTCACGCCCGCGCCGAAGTGCGCAGCCGCGATGAGATCGAGCGCCTGGCGGAGGCGTTCAACGGCATGGCGCAGACCATCCTCGGCCGGAACCAGATCCTCGAAAGCGTAAGCTTCGCGGCCAAGCAGTTTCTGAGCGCAGCCGACCCGGACGCCGTGGCCAAAGAGGTTCTGGAGAGGGTTGGCCAGGCCACCGGGGCCAGCCGCGCCTACGTGCTGAAGATCGGCACGCAGGAGGGGCCTGGGCAACTGGCGCCGCAACAGGAATGGTCGTCGTCCGCCACGCTTTCCAGCCGGGCGGAGTGGGAGTGCTTCCCCTGGCAGGGAGCAGGCGTGTGCCACTGGATCGAACTTCTGAAGGACGGCCGGATTGTCACGGCCAAGCCCGCCCAACTGGAGAAGGCGGTTCGCGACTCCATCGACCCCCGCATCCGGTCGATGATCTTCATCCCCATCGTGGTCGCGGGCGAGTGGTGGGGGGTTATCGGACTCGATGACTTCGTCCAGGATCGGGACTGGGGAGAAGCCGAAAGGGACAGCCTGCGGGCCGTGGCCGACATGCTGGGCGCCTCCATCGCCAGGCAGCGGGTACAGAGCGCGTTGGTCGAGGCCAAGGAAACGCTGGAGCAGCGCGTGCTCGAACGCACCGGCGAACTTCAGAAGGCACAGCAACTTCTCGCTCAAAACCTGGAACGGCTCGATTTGGCGCTGGACTGCGCCGAGGAGGCTCTCTGGGACTGGAATGTCGTGGAGAACCGGACATACTACAGCGAGCGCTGGTCTCGCATGCTGGGCTATGTTCCGGATGAGATTGGCGACTCCGTGGAGATCTTTGAGCGCTTGGTGCACCCGGATGATTTCATTGTCGCCATGGAAAAGCTGCGCGCGCATATGGAAGGCCAATCCGAGAGTTATCAGGCGGAGTTTCGCATGAAAGCTAAGGATGGGGGCTGGCGGTGGATCCGAGCTCGCGGCAAGGTGGTGGCCCGAGCGGCCGACGGCTCCCCGCTGCGTGTCACGGGAACACATTTGAACATCACCGCGAACAAACAGGCGGAGGATGCGCTGATCGAACTCTCGCGCCAGGCGGGCATGGCCGAGATTGCCACCGGTGTCCTGCACAACGTCGGCAACGTACTAAACAGTGTGAATGTATCGACCTCGCTGGTTGCCGGTAAGATTCGGGAGTTGCGAGTGGACAACCTGGTCGCTCTGATCCATATGCTGGAGCAGCATTCCGGCGACCTCCCGGAGTTCCTGACGACGGACCCCAAGGGCCAGCGCGTGATCCCCTATCTGGCAAAACTCGGTGGCCACTTCCAGTCGGAGCGCAACGGTTGGCTGGAAGAGTTGGAGTTGCTCTCCTCTCACGTCGGTCATATCAAGCAGATTGTGGCCACTCAACAGAGCTATGCCAAGGTTTCCGGTCTGGTCGAGCATATTTGTCTGTCCGACCTGGTGGACGACGCCATCCGAATCCTCGAGCCAGGATTGGTCCGCCACGGGGTCAAGATAGAGCGGGACTTCGAGCCCCTGCCGGTAATAGCGGCGGATAAGCACCAGATACTTCAGATTCTGCTCAATCTCTTGCGCAATGCCAGGCAGGCGATCAAGCAGGGGGACGGGGAGGAGCGCGTGATTCGCCTTTGCATCCGGCGGCTAGGGGAGAACCGCATCAGCCTGGCGGTCGAGGACACGGGCGTGGGACTGCCGCCCGAAAACCTGACCCGGATCTTCGCCCATGGGTTTACCACAAAAGCGGACGGCCACGGCTTCGGCCTGCACTCCTGCGCCCTCGCGGCCAGCCTGATGGGCGGTTCGCTGCGGGCCGAGAGTCCAGGTCTCGGCCACGGCGCCACCTTCATTCTCGAGCTGCCGCTGAAGACCGCCGCCGAGATTAAGGAGAAAAGTCTGATATGAGATCACCCGTTCTGGTTGAGCCCAACCATAGAATCCTCGTCATCGACGACAACAAGGCGATTCACGACGATCTGCGGAAAATCCTCCTCGGTGAAGCCAAGACTCAGGAACACCTGCAGGACGACGAAGCGGTCCTGTTTGGCTTTGAGGTAGTGCCCATCACAAAATTTGAGATCGACTCGGCCTACCAAGGCCAGGAGGGTCTGGCGAAACTGGAACAATCGCTGGCCGAGGGCCGTCCCTACGCGCTGGCGTTTGTGGATGTCCGGATGCCGCCCGGATGGGATGGCGTGGAGACTATCACTCGCCTTTGGCAGGTGTATCCGAACCTGCAGGTGGTGGTGTGCACGGCCTACTCGGACTACTCCTGGAACGACATCCAGCGCCGGCTGGGGCAGTCGGAGAACCTCCTGGTTCTCAAGAAGCCCTTCGACAACATTGAAGTCATCCAGCTTGCCCATGCGCTGACCCGCAAATGGCTGGTCAGCGGCCAGGCGCAGGCCCGGTTGGAGGATCTGGACCTGATGGTGGCGCAACGCACTGCGGAACTTCAGGCCGCCAACCAACGGATCGAGATACAGTACCGGGAGAAAGCCGCGGCGGAGGCTGCGTTCCGCACGGTCTTCGAGTCCAGCCCGATCGGCATCGCGCTATCGGACCTGAACGGCTGCTACGTGGACGTGAACCCCGCCATGGAACAGTTGATGGGCGTGCCGAGGGCGAGCGTCATCGGCCGTAATCCCGTCGAGCTGGGATGGGTCGCAGACCGTGAGGGTTTTGAGGCCATCCGGCGGGCGCTCGACGAGGGCCGCGACGTTGATTCCCAAGAGCTGACCTACGCCAACGCCAAGCTGGAAAAGCGCACGGGGTTGCTGTGGGCGCGTAGAGTGGCGATTGCAGGGGTTGACCACTGGCTGTGTTTCGTTCTCGACATCAGCGAGCGGAAGCGGATGGAAGAGGAACTAGTCCGAGCCCGGCTGGGCGCGGATGCCGCGGCGCTGGCCAAGAGCGAGTTCCTCGCCAATATGAGCCATGAGATCCGCACACCACTGTACGGCATTTTGGGGCTCAGTTCTCTGCTGGAGGAGGAGTCCATCCCGGACCATCTCCGCCCCATGATGGGCCTGATCCGCACCTCTGGGGAGGTGCTGCGGAGAGTGCTCGACGACGTGCTGGATTTCAGCAAGATCGACTCGGGCAAGCTCGAACTGGAGGAGAAGCCGTTTGACCTTCGGGCCTGTCTCGAATGGAGTTTCGAACTGTTCCGGAAGGCTGCCGGGGAGAAGAATCTCGCGTATAGCCTGCGCTTGGACGACAGGCTTCCGGCGCGCGTGTCGGGTGATGTGACCCGATTGCGCCAAGTGACGGCCAACCTGATGAGCAACGCGGTGAAATTCACTAATCGAGGCTCGGTTGAGATGCACGCACAACTGGCTGAGTTGGCGCCTCACAATGGCAGGTATCTCATCCGGATCTCGGTTCGGGATACGGGCATCGGCATTCCCGAGGACCGGACCGACCGTCTTTTCCAATCGTTCAGCCAAGTCGACGCCTCCACCAACCGGCGCTACGGGGGTACGGGCCTGGGACTTGCCATCTGCAAGCGTCTGGTGGAAATGATGGGCGGAGACATCCGGCTCGAGAGCCGTCTCGGCGAAGGGACCACATTCGAATTCACCTTTTCCGCCGGGATCGCGGCCGGCGCCGAGCCTGCCGTCGAGGCCGCCAGCAGCGAGAATCCCAAAAGGCTGAAGATCCTGGTCGCCGAGGACAACAAGGTGAACCAGATCGTTACGATGCGGATGCTTCAGAAAATGGGTTACCAGGTTGATCTCGCGTGCGATGGTATGTCGGCGATCAGCCGGGTCGAGGCGGATTCCTACGACGTCGTGCTGATGGACCTCAATATGCCCGGGATCGACGGCCTCGAGGCGGCCAGGCAAATCAGGCGCATGCCCACCGCACAATCCTGCGTTCCCATTGTGGCCCTCACCGCCTCAGCGACAATCGAGGATCGGTGTCGATGCCTGGCGGCCGGGATGAACGACTACTTGAGCAAGCCAATCGAAATCGAAGCTTTGCGGCGAGCGTTGGACCGTTGGGGTGGCTGGAACGCCGCTGGCATAGCACCTGACGGGATGGGGAATCCCGAATCGTGCGCCCCGATGCCCTCGGTCAGCAACGCACTTCCCGCGATTGCATGCCCATAATCTTGATAGGAGGCCCGCGCAACTCATCCGCTTCCAGGCCCGTGGGATATACTTACGGAATCAGGGAGGACTCCGTGCGAATCAGCGCCGCAGTTTTGTTCTGCTTTGTGAGCATCGCCAGTGCCGCCGTTCAGACGGAAAAGCTGCGAAACGATAAGGTCGTCGCCTTCGACTGCACGCTGCCATCGGGCGAGACACTGATCACCAAACTACCCAGTGTGACGGTTTATTTCCAGGGGGGCTCGCTCGAGATTACCCCGGATGGCGGCAAGCCGCACAGGGTCGCCGTCAGGCCGGGAGACGCCGTGTTTCGCCCGGCGCAAGCCGGGATTATCAGGAACACAAGTTTCTCCGAGATCCATTTTGCGAGAGTGGATTTTCTCGGATCCGGCGGACCGGAGACCTGGGGGACCACGGGCCTCGCTCCTAATTACAAGCTACTCTCCGAGAACTCCTACGCGCGGGTTTACGAGATCCGCATCCCCGCCGGAGGCAAGGAACCGCAGCACACTCACAAGGACCGGGTGGTGGTTTGCCTGTCGGGAGCCAGGTTGAGGCATCTCATGCCCGACGGCCGCGAGGAACCCTCCACGTTGCGGACTGGTGAGATCACCTGGCGTCTCGGCGGCACCCATATCGGCGAGAACCTCGGCAATACCGACCTCTGGGTGATTGCCATTGAGCCCAAATGAAGCCGCCAGCGGTGGCCTGCGCGTTTACCTGTGCGACGAGGAATCCCCGGTATAGGATTCAATCTCCAGCTCCAGGGCGGTCAGCGAGATGCTCACGTCCCGGATAAAGAAATAGAGCGATCCCAACAAGGCCAGCAAGCAAAGGCCGAAGCACGGCGCCGAGACGTAGTCGGTCTTCACCCCCAGAACCTGCCCGGCAAACAGCGAAAGAACCGTCACGGCGACAAACAGAATGCTGGCGGAGCTCAAGATAATGGCGAGCCGGAGGATACGCGCGCGCCGGTAGATAATTCGGATCTGCTCCACCAGTTGCTTGCGCCGCGTCTCCTCCCCGGTCGCGTTCAGGTCGTCGATCAGCTCCCGTGCGCGGTCGATGACCCGGCTGTAACGGTTGGTCATGCTGAGGAGCAGCAAACCCACACCCGAAATGACGATTACCGGCGCGATGGACGCCGACAGAATGCGGATCAGTTGGGCGACCGGTGGTCCCATGCAATTCTGCTCTTAGCCTAACAGACGGGTAGCCGGCCACGCATTGCTATACTCTGGGTTTCGAGGAGTCATGCGACAGATCGTATTGGAAGCGCCGCGGCTATTGGTGGGACACGTTGTGCCGCCCGTGTCCCGGCAGCCCAGCCAGGCGCTGGTGAGGATTCACCGGGTCGCCATATGTGGCAGCGACTGGCACGCCTTTGAAGGGGCGCAGGCCAATTACACCTTTCCGCGCATCATCGGTCATGAGCTGGGTTGCGAGGTCTTGGAGGCGCCCGAGAACGGTCGCGGCATCCGGCCGGGAGACCGGTGCGCCATCGAGCCTCACCTGACCTGCGGCGTTTGCAGGCCTTGCCTCCTGAACCGCCCCAACTGCTGCGAGGACATGAAGGTCTTGGGCGTGCACGTGGACGGCGGCATGCGGGGCTTGATGAACGTCCCGGTCGAGCGCCTGTACCAGTCGGAACGGCTCTCCTACGATCAATTGGCGCTGGTGGAATTCCTCACCATCGGCGCCCATGCGGTGGCCCGGAGCGGGCTGGTCGCCGGCGAGGACGTTCTGATCGTGGGCGCCGGGCCGATCGGCCTGTCGGTGCTCCAGTTTGCGCTGTCGGCGGGAGCCTCCGCCCGGATTATCGAGAAGGTCGAGTTCCGCCGCCAATTCGCCCGGCGCTTTGGCGTGGAAGTGCTGCCGGAGTACGACGGCCGCCCCGCTTTCGTGGTTTTTGACTGTACCGGAGACGAGGAGGCCATCACCGCCAGCTTCGACCGCGTGAGCCCGGCCGGGAGGCTGGTGCTGGTCGGCCAATTCCTGGGCCTCATCGCCTTCGACCATACGCCCATGATGAGGCGCGAGCTCAACGTCATGATGAGCCGCAACAGTCATCACCAGTTCCCGCGCGTCATCGGCATGATCGAGCGGGGCGAAATCGACGTGGACCCGTGGATCACCTGCCGCATGCCGCTGGCCGAGGTCCCCAGCGTGTTCGCGGACTTGGCCGCCCACAAGAACTACATCAAGGCCGTCTTCGAAGTTCAAGACTCGGACGTCTGACGGAAGCGCCGGGCTTCGGCTGAACTCCGCCAAGGCGCGCCCTCTGCTATAACAGTGTTCTGCGGCCCATACACCAACGGTTGCCGGTATATGTTCCTTCGTCGCCTTGCCGGTTTCATCCCGCTTCTCCTCGCCGCCGGCCTTCAGCAGGCACAGCAACAGCGTTCCGTGACGCCGGGTGCGATCGATGTCTGGTTCCAGTCCGCTGTGGCCAGCCTGGCACAAAAAAACTACCCGGAGGCCGAGAAGGCCTTCCGCAAGGTGTACGAAATGGATCCCGACAACGTCGGGGCGCTCACCGGCCTGGCGGAAGTCTACATGGCGCAGAACAGGACCGACGAGGCCATCAAGCTGCTGGAGGCGGAGGCCGAAAAGAACCCCTCGCGCCCGAGTATCCGCTTGGCCCTCGGCAACGTCGCCGCGCGCGCCGGCCAGTACGATCTGGCCCTCGCCCAGTTCCAGAAGGCGCTCGACGGGACGCCCAAGAACTCCCCGGCGGCGGGCGATCTCTATCTTCGTATCGGTGAAGCCTACCGCCGCAAGGGTGATCTGAATTCCGCGACTACCGCGCTGCACCGAGCCAAGGAAATCCTGCCAGGTGACGCGACCGTAGAGGGCACGCTGGCGCTGGTGTTGGAGAATGCCGGACAAAAGGAAGAGGCCGCTCGGGTGTACCAGGCGGTTTTAGCAAAGTCTCCGAACAACAGCGTGGCGCTCAACAACCTGGCTTTCCTGCTCGCCGAGACCGGCGGCGATCTCGATAAGGCCCTGGAATATGCGCAACACGCCCGCCAGTTGGTGCCGAACCTGGCGGAATTCTCCGACACCTTGGGCTGGGTTTATTTGAAAAAGAAGATCATCGATGAGGCCATTGACGCCTTCCGCGCCGCGGTGCAAAAAGAGCCTTCCCGTTCCACCTTCCACTATCATCTGGCGCTGGCCCTCGACCAGAAAGGCGACCATTCGGCGGCCATCGAGGAGTTGAAAACGGCGTTGAAGAACAACCCGTCCAGCGACGAGGAGCCGAAAATCAAAGAGCTGCTGCAAAAGATCGGCGGCTAGCCCCGTACCGCCGGCGGTTTCTTCCACTCTCGTTTACACTGTAGGAGGGGGGATACGCCATCGGTGGCTACGCCGGCGACGACTCAGACTGCTCAGCAGGGTTCCGCTACCGGACGTTTCGAGGGGCTCGATCCGGATCAGCTCATCCGCGCCTTTCGCATCATGCACCTGGCCCGGCGCCTGGACGACCGCGAAATCACGCTGAAGCGCCAGAACAAAATCTTCTTCCAGGTCAGCGGGGCGGGGCATGAAGCCGTGCAGGTGGCCGCGGGCATGGTCTTGCGGCCGGGCCACGACTGGTTCTACCCTTATTACCGCGATCGCGCGCTGTGCCTGGCGCTGGGGGTCACGCCGTTCGAGATGCTGCAACAGGCCGTGGGCGCGGCCGGCGATCCGGCATCGGGCGGCCGGCAGATGCCCTCCCACTGGGGCCATCCGCGCTGCCATATTGTGTCCGGCTCTTCGGCCACGGGCACGCAGTTCAACCAGGCCGTGGGATGCGCCGAAGCGTCGCGCTATCGCGGCCGGGGGGACGAAGTCACCTTGGTCGCAGCAGGCGACGGCGCCACCAGCCAGGGCGAGTTCTGGGAGGCTCTCAACGCGGCCTGCCTGGAGCGCCTGCCCCTGCTGTTCCTCATAGAGGATAACGGCTACGCCATTTCCGTGCCGGTGGAATTCCAGACGGCCGGCGGAAGTATTTCCAGCCTGGTGGCCGGATTCACCGGCCTGCTCCGGCAGGAGGTGGACGGCACCGATTTCCTGGCGTCGTTTCGCGCCATGAAGACCGCCGCCGAATATTGCCGGGAAGGGCGCGGGCCGGCGCTGGTGCACGCCCGGGTGATCCGCTCGTATTCGCACTCGCTCTCCGACGACGAGCGCCTGTACAAGACCGAGGCCGAGCGCCAGGCCGAGGCCGAGCGCGACCCGCTTCTCCGTTTTCCGAAATTTCTCGCCGACGAGGGCGTCGCCGACGCCCACGCGCTCCAGCGCATCACCCACGAGATCGACCAGGAGGTGCTTGAGGCCACCGAACAGGCGCTCGGCGAGGAGCCGCCCGCGCCCTCCTCGGCGTTGTCGCGCCTCTATTCGGAGACGGTCGATCCCACCTCGGACGAATTCGACGCTGCGCCGCGCTTCCTCGGCGAGCCGAAGACCATGGTGGATCTGATCAACGCCACGCTGCGCGAGGAGATGCGCCGCAACCCCGATATGGTCGTGTTTGGCGAAGACGTGGCCGATTGCAGCCGGGAAAAGAACCTCTCCGAGGTCAAGGGCAAAGGGGGCGTGTTCAAGGTCACCCACGGCCTGCAAAGGGAGTTCGGAGCGAACCGCAGCTTCAACACGCCGCTGGCCGAGGCTTCCATCGTGGGCCGCGCCATCGGCATGGCCACGCGCGGGCTCAAGCCCGTGGCCGAGATCCAGTTCTTCGACTACATCTGGCCGGCGATGATGCAGCTTCGCGATGAGCTGGCCACCTTGCGCTGGCGCTCCAACGGCGGCTTCTCATGTCCGGCGGTGATCCGCGTGCCCATCGGCGGCTATCTGAGCGGCGGAGCGATCTATCACAGCCAATCGGGCGAGGTGACGTTCACCCACATTCCCGGCCTGCGCGTGGCGATGCCTTCCAACGCGCTGGATGCCTGCGGGCTGCTGCGGACGGCCTTGCGCGCCGACGACCCGGTGCTGTTCCTGGAGCACAAGCGCCTCTACCGCGAGCCGTACAACCGGTCGCCGCACCCGGGTGAGGACTTCACCATCCCTTTTGGCCGCGCCAGGATCGTCAAGCCCGGCAACAACCTGACCGTCATCACGTACGGCGCGCTGGTGCAGAAGGCGCTGGTGGCCGCCGCCCAAGTGGAACGCCGCACTCCGCGCGCGAGCATTGAGATCATCGACCTTCGCACGCTCGCCCCGTACGACTGGCAGGCCATCCGGACATCGGTGGAAAAGACCAGCCGCGTGATGGTGGCGCACGAGGATTGCCTTTCCTGGGGTTACGGCGCGGAAATCGCCGCGCGCATTGCGGGCGAACTCTTCCACCGCCTCGACGCCCCCGTTCGCCGCGTGGGCGCGCTGGATACCTGGGTGGGCTATCATCCGCGGCTCGAAGCCGCGATTCTTCCGCAGTCGGAAGACCTGGCCGTCGAGATGGACCACCTGCTGGCGTATTGACCGGAATATAATCGAGCTATGTCCGAAATCGACGTGCCCCGCAGGGCCTTCCTACGCGGCGTCACCGCCGCCACCGCGCTTTCCTATTCCCGGGTTTTCGGCGCCAACGACCGGGTGCAACTCGGCCTGATCGGCTGCGGCGATCGCGGCCGCAGCGACATGGTGAAGTTCCTCAAAGCGGGCAACACCGATGTCGTGGCCTTATGCGATATCTACGGCGCCCAGATCGACCGCGCCAGAGAGACCGCCCCCAGCGCCACGAGCTTCAGCGACCACCGCGCGCTGCTCGATCTGAAGGACGTGGACGTGGCGCTGATCGGTGTTCCCGACCACTGGCACGCGGCCATCGCCATCGACGCTCTCCACGCGGGCAAAGACGTGTACGTAGAAAAGCCGCTGACGCTGAAAATCGAAGAGGGCCCCGCCATTGTCAAGGCGGCGCGCCTCCACAACCGCATCTGCCAGGTGGGCATGCAGCAGCGCTCCGGCAAGCATTACCTGGAAGCCAAGCAGCTCTACATGGACACGGGCAAGCTCGGCAAAATCACGCTGGCGCGCACGTGGTGGCACGGTAACGGGTATCACCTGCGCAAGGCGCCGGCGTCGCTCCAGACGCTGCCCGCGAACCTCGACTGGGCGCACTTCCTGGGCCCCCTGAAGTGGCGCGATTGGGACCCCCAACAGTACTGGAATTGGCGCGCCTACCTGGATTTCGGCGGCGGACAGGTGACCGACCTGTTCACCCATTGGATCGACGTGGTTCACATGTTCATGGGCCAGGACAATCCGATTTCGGCATCGGCGGCCGGCGGTGTCTATCACTACAAGGACGGCCGCACCGCGCCGGACACCATCAACGTCCTGCTGGAATACCCGTCGCAGTTCACGGCCACGTTCGAGGCCACGCTGGCCCCCGGCGTCACGGGGGCAGCCATCGAGCTGTGCGGCACCCAGGGCCGCCTATGGATCGACCGCTCGCGTTACGAATTCCACCCGCCCGGACGCAACGCGCCGGCTACCGTGGTGCAGGCGTCATCCGACCTGGACCTGGATCACATCCAGAATTTCCTGGAGTGCGTCCGTTCGCGCAAGCTGCCCAACGGCGACGTGCTCGTCGGCCACCGCTCGGCGCAAGCATCGCACCTGGGCAATATCGCCTACTTGCAGAAGCGGCGGATCGATTTCGACCCGGTGCGCGAAGAGATTCTGCCGTTCTGACGAGGCGCCGCACGCCGCCGCTCCTCGCCGCACGCCGTCGCACAGAGCCGCGACCGGGGTACCCTCTGGGTCGGGAGCGGAGGCTTGCTATACTGAAGTTTCTAAGCCACACTACTCAAGGAGTTTCATGATTTCCGCAACACAACTGCGTCCGGGGATGGTGATCAAGTTCAACCACGAGCTGTATTCGATTTTCAGCGTGAATCACCGGACGCCCGGCAATCTGCGGGGGTTCGTGCAGGTCAAGATGCGCGGCCTGCGCAGCGGCTCCATGACCGAGCACCGCTTCTCTTCCGAGGACCGCGTGGAGAAGGCGCTGCTGGAAGAGCATGCTTTCGAGTACCTGTACGACGACGGCGACTACTACTATTTCATGAACATCGAGACCTTCGAGCAGACGCACCTGATGAAGGACCTGCTGGGCGACGCCACCCAATACCTGATTCCGCAATCGCAGGTGAAGGTGGAATTCTACGAGGGCAAGCCGATCAGCGTGGAGCTGCCGGCGACCGTGGATCTGACGGTGGTGGAAACCGAGCCGGGCATGAAGGGCGCGACGGTTTCCAACGTCACCAAGCCGGCCAAGCTCGAAACCGGCCTGGTGGTGCAGGTGCCGTCGTTCATAACCGCCGGCGAAAAGATCCGCGTCAACACCGCCGAAGGCACCTACCAGGAGCGGGCTTAGCGCGGGGGCCTCTGGCAGGGCGGCGATAAGATCTTCCTGCTCTTCCCGAGACGCGGTTCCATGGAACGCGCTTGTGTGGAGGGGGTGCAACGGACTACACTAGAAACGTCGGGGCGTGGCTCAGCCTGGCTAGAGCGCCTGGTTCGGGACCAGGAGGTCGGTGGTTCGAATCCACTCGCCCCGACCACCTTCCAAATTCTTCCCCTTTTGGCGTAGAGCCGTATCACGTGTTCTTATCGACCTGGCGAAACCAGATGGCGAAGATGACGAAGGCTCCGCCAACGATGATGGCGATCCACCCCGCCGTGGGGATCCTGGATGGGCGCTTTACCGCGCGTACCTCCTCGAAACGGAACCGCCGTTCCGCGGGAGCTTTCCTGGCGGTCATCACGGTGAATCCGTCGTCATCCACGCTCTTGAGCGTCCCACCCACGGTCTTGTAACCGAGCAGCGTCACGTTGACGCGAGTTCCCAGGGGCAGGCTCCCCACTTTCGCGCGCACCCGAGCGGCTTCGGATGGCGAGATGGCTCGCTGTTGCGGCGGTTTGCCGTCCAGCGCAAGATTGCCGGCGAGCGCCAGAACCACGAGAGGCGCAACCAACGGTCTCATAAGGGCACTTCCGCGTGTCACGAAGTTGTCACCTCGGCTCCTATTCAGGATACGCCTCCCAGGCCGCCGAGTCGCTCGGAATGGCCGAAAGATAGAGGGCCGGCGATTACGGTGGTGTATTCATCTGAAACCTCCCCAGGTGGTTCAGCGGGCCGTAGAACGGGCTAGTCCCGCGCGCGGGTGATTGTGCCCGTCCAACGCAATTGCCGCCCAGAAGGGCTGTAAGCACCACTGCGAGTATTTGTCTTGTCATGCGGGTAACCAGCCTCAGCGGAAATTCTCGATCATCATCAGGTTCGATTCGAAGCGGTCAACCTGCGCCCAGGCGACCCGCTGGACCAAGTGGGACCTGAAGCAAGCCTGCGCCTGCGCGTTGATGTTCAGCGAAAGCGAAGCACAACAGCTTCGATCTGCGATGGTAGCACGGCTGGCGAAGCGCAGCGCCGCGGCGCGTCAACCAGATCCGTGATGGCAGCGTCGAAGTGAAGTGGCCCCCCGGGAAACTGATATACTCCCGAATCATGTACTCGAAAGGGGGACATGTGCACACCATCTTGAGTGAACAGCAGGAACGCGAATTCACGGAACGCGGCTTCACGCGCCGGAGCTTGGGGCGGATCGCCGCCATGATCACGGCGGGGGCGGCGCTTCCGTTTTACAACGAGCCCGCCCTGGCGCAGCTTTCCAAGATCGACGCGCCTCCCGACGCCGTCCTGATCAACGCCAATGAAAACCCGCTGGGACCCTGCAAGGAGGCGCGGGAAGCGGCCCACAAGATGGTCGAGGTGGGTGGGCGATACCGGTACGGCGAAGCGGACCGGGTGCAGCAGTTGCTCGCCGAACAGGAAGGGCTGAAGGGGAGTTACGTGAGGATCCACGCCGGGTCGAGCGGAGCGCTCCACCAGGCGGTCCTGGCCTTTACGTCGCCCAGCAGGCCGTTCGTGACGGGCGATCCGGGTTATGAAGCGGGTGAGCGCGCGGCCAGGTTCATCGGCGCCAAGGTGATCCGCGTGCCGCTAACCACGAGCTATGCGCACGATGTCAAGGCGATGGCCGCCGCCAGTCCCGATGCCGGCTTGATCTATATCTGCAATCCGAACAACCCGACCGGCACCCTGACGCCGAAAGCCGATATCGAATGGGTGGTCGCGAACAAGCCCAAAGGGACCATCGTGATGATCGACGAGGCTTACACCCACATCGCCGGCGCGCCGTTCCACAGCGACCTGGTGGCCGCCGACAAGGACGTCGTCATCCTGCGGACTTTTTCCAAGATTTACGGCATGGCGGGCCTGCGCGCAGGCGCGGCGCTGGCGCGCCCGGACCTGCATGAGAAGATCAGCGGCTTCAGCCAGACCATGATGCCGATCACGGGGATGGCCGCGGCCAGCGCGAGCCTGGAGGCGAAGTACGTGGTTGCGGAACGGCGCAAGTTGATCGGCGACGTCCGCGAGGACGTGCTGGGCTTCCTCGACAAGCACAATTTCAAGTTCACGCCCTCGGTTTCCAACTGCTTCATGGTCGACGTCGGGCGTCCCGGGCAACAGATCGCCGCGGCGCTGCGCCAGGACAAGATCTACATCGGGCGCGTGTGGCCAAGCTGGCCCACCCACGTAAGAGTCACCGTCGGCACCCAGGAGGAGATGAACAAGTTCAAGGCGGCCTTCCTCAAGGTGATGGCTTAAACCCTTTCGACCTCCGCTCCCGACCGAGAGGGTACCCCGGTCGCGGCTCTGTGACAAGGCATCGCGCAGAGCCGCTACGGCGCGGTCCAGGCCAGCAGGTTCTCGGCCAGTTTGCGCAGAAGCTGCGGCGCGGGGTTGGCGCCGGCACGGATGGTCCAGGTTCCCAATTGGGCTATGGCGATTTCTCCCGAACCGTAGCGGCGCGCCAGCATGAGCGGGACATGGCGCGGGTTCATGAGTGAAACCCAACGCGGGCCGAAGGTCTGGCGGTCGTTCGAGAACTGCCCGTTGGCGGCGCTGCGGAGCACGGTGTAGGCCAACTCGGTCCATTCACCGCTGGCCGGCTCCATGCTGGCTGCAAGCACATCGCCCGCATTCATCTCGGCAATGGTTCCGGCGAGCCCGGCCACCAACGGGTGTTCGGCCGAGGTGAAACTGAAATAGCGGTCCGGGCGCCACGCGGCATTGGCGCCGAACCGGATGCCTTCGAGCAGACTGTCCACGGCGGCGCGCGCCAGCGGGTCCCAGACCAGCAGCTTGCCTCCATTGCGGACCCATTGCTGCAACTGCGGGCGCCACTTCTGGTAAGCGGGCGAGGCCAAATCGTAGACCACCACCAGGCGGGCACGGTTCAGAAAGTTGTCGCCCAGGCAGTAGCTCTGCGAAGACCGGCCAGCCGCTTTGAGGATGCGCTCGAGTGTCCAGTGAAACCCGTTGGAAGCGTCGCTCATAGGCCCGTCGAGGCCCAGGTAGACCACCTCCGCGCCGCGATCGGCAAGCGCAGCCTGGTCGTGATAAAAGGCCGCTTCCTCGGTGAAACTGCGGAGCACCGTGGACCAGCGGTACCATTCGCCGAGGTCGGTGGCCTGCCGGTAGGCGGGCGTCGCCAGGCGGTCCAGCTCGGCGTATTCCTGAACGCTGGCGTCCAGATTCCGGAGCATGCGGGCGTAGTGCAAGCGATCTCCGGAACGGTCGTACAAGCCTTTTTCGATGGCTGCCGCGATTTTCTCCCGATAGAAGCGCGCGAAGTGCAGCACACAACGCGCGTCGTTGAGGAAGCGATCGTACTCGGCGCGCTCACGGGTGACGCGAGGGGCGCCGGCTTCGAGCGACGCCAGCGCCTCTTGGGCCATCGCGGCGTACAGCGCGGCCAGCTCGGCGGGTTTGACGGCATCCTGTTGCGGGTTCCGGAGGAAATCCTGAACCGCCAGCGGGGGCGCGGCGCGCGCGGCGGCGGTGAGCGGGCCATAGCGCTTTTCGTAGCGAGCAAGGGTGAGATCGTCCAAGGGGCGCGCCAGGTACGCGCCGACTTCCTGCCACCGGTCGGAATCGAGGATGCCATTCAGGGTGGCCTCCTGGCTCACGGCCGTGGGATGGAAATTCATGTTGTAAATATTCACCAGGTTCTGGAGGCCGGGCATGACCGGCCCGGTGGTGACGTAGTAGTCGTAGACCGCCTGGCCGGCTTCGGGCGTTCCGAAGCGGAGCGCCAGCTCGTCCGTCCAGTACTTCTGTTCCTCGGCGGCGGGACGGTCGGGATTCCAGCCGTAGCGGCCGAAGGCTTCGATCCAGACGCGGTCGCGGTCGATGGCCGAGAGCGGCGGATCGGCGCGATCAAGCGACACCGGCCATTGCCAGGAGACCATGGGGTAAAGATGAAAGCCGGCGACGCCCCATTCGCGCCAGATGCGCACCATTTGCCGGATGAACACCGGCGAGCCCCATCGAAAAGGCTTCACATCGCTGTTTTCGTGCACATTGACGATGTGATTGTGCCCCAGGGCGATCCAATCGCGGTTGCGCGGATCGGGGTAGGGGCTGTCGATCATCTCGATGTTGTGCTTCATCATGGTGAACAGGTTGGAGTAGGACGGCTGGATCACGTCACGGTAGCGGTCGGGACGGATGGTCCACTGGCGCACGATCAGGGGAGGCTGTTTGCCGGAGTCCTTGATTCCGGCAACGACGGCGTCGCGGACAAACTCCTCCTGGTTCACGGTGAGCGCCTCGCCGGCCGTCAGCATCAGACCGACATTGGGATAGGACTTCACGAATTCGCCGATCGAATAGCGCGTGTAGGCCAGCAGCAGCGGCGTGGAGGCGCGATTCTCCACTTGCACGCCTTCGCGCGCGTGCGCCTGGGCGAAGGCGGGCGAGACGTGAATGTTGTAGAAGTGGAACACGGTCCAGATGCCGCGCCGGTCGGCCTCCCCGGTGAACCACTGCAAATGAGCGATGTTGCGGCGCAGCTCCTCGGCGCCGAGCATGCGCGCCTCGGGATAGCGCGGCAACTCCAGGAAGTAGGGGAAAGGATGACCGGTCCAGAAATAGATGGTGTTGTAGCGATTGTCGACCAGGCAATCGAGGTAGCGGAGCATGAGGGCGCGGTCGAAGAACCAGGGGAAATTCTCCGGCGTGACCGGCCAGTTGTAGCCCTTCTCGCCCCACTTCATCCAGAAGAGATTGGTTCCGCGGATCTTGAATGCCGGGTGGTCGGCGACGTGAAGGGATTCCGGCAAAGCGCCGGACTCGGCGATGAGGCGGGCCAGCTCCAGGCATCCGTAGAGCACGCCGGAAGGATCGGCGCCGGTGACAATCCACTGATTGGCCTTGCGTTCCAGGAGGAAGGATTCGGCAGGACCGCCGGCTGGCCGCTCGACTACGATGCGGGCATCCGCCGGGGGGCTGGTCTTGAGGGCGGCGAGCGCGGCTTGAACGCGCGACGCGCCGTACAGCTCACGCGGAGTGGCGCCGGGAGCGGTCGCCACCGGGACGGCCGCCGAAGCCAACCCGGCAATCAGAAGGATGGAAAGAACGACTCGAAACATCATAAAGCCTCCGCCTCATAGTCCCGGACGGCCTGGGACATGGCGCGGATGTTGCCATCCGGGGTATCGCGATCCATGTTGATACAGCAGACGCCCACGCGCTCACGCCGCGCGGCCGCGCCAAGCAGGCCGCGGACGTCTCCATAGATCTCCTGTTCGCCGCACTGAAGCACGCGCACGGGGCTCAATCGAAGATTCAGGAAGGCATCCGGCAGTTCGGCGCTCGACCGAGCCACGTCGGAGCCCCAGCCGACATCCAAAAAGCACGGCGCGACTTGCGAGTAGGCCTTGATGTAAAGCTGCAAATTGTTGCCGCAGTGGTGAATGCCGTAAGGCCGAAGGCGGTCCGCGAGGTACTGCTCGAACTTCAAGACGCGCGCCTCGTAGAGCGCCGGCGAGATCATCTGCACGCTACAGTTGCTGGTGAGATAGGTAGCCGGATCGGCGCTCAGGATGGAGCGGTTGGTGGCGATGGCGCAAGTGCCGGTCCTGGACTTGACGGCGAGAGCTACCGCCGCCTGCGTGACCGCGACCACGCCCAGGATGTGATCGGCCAGCTCGGCGTCCTCGACGAGATCGAGGAAAAACTGCTGCCCGCGCAGCTCGATCGCCGTGTTCACCAGTCCCGCCGTATTCAGGTCGCCGGTGACGTAGCCGAATTGCTGCTGGAGTTGATCCATCTGACGGATCAGCACGTCCATGGGCCAGGTGGAGTCGAGGCCGGGAACGCGAAGGCCGAGGGCGGACTGGCGGTCGAGATCGAGGGGCACCGGCCAGGCCGCCTGGTCGCGGGAGAAACGGGGCTTGACGCCCAGAAGCGCGGGGACCACAAAGCCCCCCGCGATGTGCCTGGACCCAATGACGGGCCGCGGCTGCGGGTGTGGCTGGCCGAGGCCGAAGCGCTGGTACAGAGCTGCGCGCATCAAGACATCGTTGCGAATACGCGTTTCCGGATCGAGGTAAGACGGCTCCTCGAAGGAGACGCCGTAATGATGGAACCACCAGCTCGGGCTGAAAACGAGATGGACCGGTATCTTGCCGCGATTGTCCACGGGATTGATCCTCCGCTCCGGCGCCGGAGGACGGCCCTGGCGCCGAAGCGCGATTGATAGCTGTGAATAGCTCATGATAGTCCGAAGCAGACGCCGTCCGGAATCTCGGGTTGTCCGGCGGAGTTGCCGGTAAGCACGGGGCGACATTGGGCGACTGCGCGGGCGATTCAGCCCGAAGGGCAAAAGATCGTAGCCCACGGCGCAAGCCGTGGGAACGGCGGAAAAAGCGACGAGCCCCGGAACGGGGCGTAAGAGTGGCGCCCGGTCTTCCGCCCTTGCCAGGGCTGGGCGCGTTCGGCACGCGAACCACACGGCTTGCGCCGTGGGCTACTTTCTTCCGCCCTGCCGGGCGGCGAAATTCCTCCAGCCAGCACGCTGCGTGCAGATTCCACCGGCTTCCCGGGGAGCCGGCGATCCCTTCACTTTCGTGTGGCTCACGCAAAGCGCAACTTGTGGGATCACGGGACGGCGGCTGGGTGTATACTCAACAGGACCCTGGCGGCGCCTTCATGACTGGATTCACCTGCAACATCTGCGGCCGCGCCAATCCGCACCCGGAGAAGCCGTTGAGCCGGGAAACGGAGAGTTGCCTGGCGTGCGGCTCCACGGTGCGCACGCGAGGTTTGGCTCAGGCCCTTTCGCTGGAGCTGTTCGGCATCAACCTGGCGATCCCGGATTTCCCGCGCGTCAAAAGCCTCCGCGGAATCGGCACCAGCGACTCCAGCCAGTATGCGGACCGCCTAGCCGAAAAGTTCGATTACCGGAACACGTTTTACCATCGCGAGCCGCGCCTGGATATCACGAATCCGCCCCAGGAAGAATTGGGGCGGTACGATTTTCTGATCTCCAGCGAAGTGTTGGAACATGTGGCGCCGCCACCCGAAACCGCCTTCCGGAGCGCTTTCCAACTGCTCAAGCCCAATGGGGTTTTTGTGCTCACGGCGCCGTATTCCCTGGAACGGTCCACCACGGAGCATTTCCCGGATCTCCACGAGTTCGGCTTCGCGCAACTCGGCGGCCGGGTCGTGCTCGTGAACCGGACGCGCGATGGCCAGGTGCAGGTGTTCGAGGACCTGGTGTTTCACGGCGGCGGAGGCGGGCAGATGGTGGAAATGCGCGAGTTCAACGAAGATGGCGTCTGTCGGATGCTGACGGGCGCCGGCTTTGCGGATGTGCGCTTCTACTGCGAGGATTATCCGCCGTTTGGCATCGTGCGCGCCGAGTCCTGGGGCTTGCCGGTGGCGGCTCGCAAAAGCCCCTTCGCCTTCACCCTGGGTGCCACCCGCGACGTGCTGGAGCAATGGCGCGATCTGAACCTCAAATTCCACGGTGAGATGCAGCGGCTCGATCGCGCGCTTTGGTTTCGCATTGGCCGCAAGCTGAAGCTGTTGTGAGCGGCGCTTTTTCACGGAATCGACGTACGCACCTGGATGTATAGCGGAAGCGTGGCCGGGGCGGCTCACACGGTACACTAATCGGATGGGCGTAATGGCGGGAGAGGAATGACTATCGGTATCGTTTCCGAAGCATCGCCGGGCGAGCGCCGGGTGGCGATGGTTCCGGGCGCAGTCGCGGTTCTGAATAAGAGCGGCGCGGAGTTGTTGATGGAAGCGGGGGCGGGCCTCGGAGCCGGCTTCCCCGATTCCGAATACGCCGAAAAGGGCGTGCGCGTGGCGAGCAGCCGGGATGAAGTGTTCCGGTCGGCGGAGGTCGTGGTGCAGGTGCGCTCGCCGGGGGCCAACCCGGAGACAGGCGGCGCGGACCTGGCGCTGCTGCGGCCGGGGCAGACGCTCATCGGGTTCGGCGAGCCACTGACCGCGGTGGACGCGGCGCGGGCGCTGGCTGAGCGCGGGGTGAGCTTCCTGGCGATGGAGCTGATGCCGCGGATTACGCGCGCCCAGAGCATGGACGCGCTGTCGTCCATGGCTACCGTGGCGGGGTACAAGGCGGTGCTGATGGCGGCCGATGCCCTGCCCCGCATGTTCCCCATGCTCATGACCGCGGCGGGAACCATTGCGCCGGCGCGGGTGCTGGTAATTGGCGCGGGCGTGGCGGGGCTTCAGGCCATCGCCACCGCGAAGAGGCTGGGAGCGGTGGTCAGCGGCTACGACATTCGCGCGGCGGTGAAGGAGCAGGTGGAGAGCCTGGGCGCGCGGTTCGTGGCGCTCGAAATGGAGGCCGCGGCGGCCGAAGACAAGGGCGGGTACGCGAAGGCCATGGGCGAGGATTTTTACCGCCGGCAGCGCGAACTGATGGCCGGCGTGCTGGCCGGGCAGAACGTGGTGATCACCACGGCGGCGGTGCCGGGAAAGAAAGCGCCCATCTTGATTACGCGCGAAATGGTGAGCCGCATGGCACCGGGATCGGTGATTATGGACATCGCCGCGGAGCGCGGCGGAAACTGCGAACTGACGCGGCCCGGCGAAGTGGTGGAAGCGGGCGGAGTCCGCATCTTCGGCCCCGTGAACCTGCCTTCCACCATCCCTTACCACGCCAGCCAGATGTACGCCCGGAATATCGCCACGTTCCTGAAGTTCCTCATCCAGGACGGGCGGGTGGCGCTCGACCGGGACGATGAAATCGTGCGTGAAACGCTGGTGACGCACGGCGGAGAAGTGGTGCATCCGCGAGTGCGGGAGGCCATGGGCCTGCCCGCGCTGCAGACCGTTTAACTGGAGCGTTCATGTCTTCCGATCTCGAGCTTGGTTTGTATGTCTTCATGCTGGCGACCTTCGTCGGGCTGGAGGTGATCCGCAAGGTATCGCCGCTGCTGCACACGCCTCTCATGTCCCTGACCAACGCCATTTCGGCGATCTCGGTGGTGGGGGCGATCGTGATTACGGGGGCGCAGGGGGCGACCACGCTGAGCAAGGTGCTGGGGTTCATCGCGATCACGGCGGCGGTGACCAACATCGTGAGCGGGTTCCTGATTACCGACCGCATGCTCAAGATGTTCAAGAGGCGGGAGGAAAAGAAATAATGGCGCACCTGGTCAACTACATCTACATCATCGCGGGCGCGCTATTCATTTTGTCGCTCAAGTGGATGAACTCGCCGGCCACGGCGCGGCATGGCGTTTTCGCGGGCGAAATCGGGATGCTGATGGCCATCACCGGCACGCTGCTGGCACACGAGGTGTTCAACTGGCAGTGGATCCTGGCCGCGTTCTTTATCGGGACCGCGGTCGGCATCCCCATCGCCTACATCATGCCCATGACGGCAGTGCCGCAGCGAACCGCCATGTCGCACGCATGCGGCGCGCTGGCGGCTGCGCTGGTAGGAACGGCGGAGTTCTACCGGGCCAACCAGCTCCACGAGATTCTGCCGACGTTCGTGATGGTCGCGCTGGTGCTCGAAACGCTGCTGGGCTTTCTGACGTTCACGGGCAGCCTGATGGCCATGGGGAAGCTACAGGAGGTGCTGCCGCAGCGGCCGATCACATACCCCAACCAGAACCTCGTCAACCTGACGCTGTTCGCGATTGCCGCGGGACTGGGGGTGCGGCTGATCCTGGTCCCCACCGACACCTGGATTTTCCCGATCTTCGCCGGGCTGTCGCTGGTGTTCGGCGTGCTGCTGATCATTCCCATCGGCGGCGCCGACATGCCGACGGTGATCGCGCTCCTGAATTCCTATGCGGGCCTTTCGGCCTGCGCCATGGGATTCGCTCTGGGCAACAAGCTTCTGGTGATCGCGGGCGCGCTGGATGGATCGTCGGGCCTGATTCTTTCGATCATCATGTGCAAGGCCATGAACCGCTCGTTCACCAACGTTCTGTTTGGGGCGTTCGGGCAGCTCCAGGCGGCCAAGGGGCGCGCCGAGCAGCGCCCGGTGCGCAGCGCCAGCGCGGAAGAGGCTGCCTCGATTCTGGAGGCCGCGTCGAGCGTGATCATCGTCCCCGGATATGGCCTGGCGGTGGCGCAAGCGCAGCACAAGATCCGCGAGCTTTTCGACCTGCTGACGCGCCGCGGCGTGGACGTGAAATTCGCGATCCATCCGGTGGCGGGCCGCATGCCGGGACACATGAACGTGCTGCTGGCGGAGGCGGATATCCCGTACGACCGGCTCTACGAGATGGACGACATCAACTCCGAATTCGCGCAATGCGACGTGGCGCTGGTGATCGGCGCCAACGACGTCACCAACCCCGCGGCGCGCAACGACAAATCCAGCCCGATTTACGGCATGCCCATTCTGGACGTGGACAAGGCGCACACGGTGATGGTGATCAAGCGCTCCATGAGCCCGGGTTTCGCGGGCATCGACAACGACCTGTACTACATGGACAAAACGCTCATGCTGTTCGGCGACGCCAAGGCGTTCGTGAGCGAGATCATCAAAGAATTGCCGGCGAGGATGGCGGCGTAAGGGGCGTCTACTCGATCATGAAATCGGCCGAGCGAACCATCGACTTTCCGGCCGAATCCATGGCGGTGAGCTCGACGCGATAGGCGCCTGCGGCGAGCGATGCAATGGGCAGCTTGAGGCCGACGGCAACCACGGGGTTGCCGGCGCGAATGAAGTTGGCCACGTCGACGATTCCCGAGTCCAGCTTCTGCTCGCCGGTCTTGCGGTCCACCAGTCGAAGCTGCACTCCGACTTTAGGGGGGGTCTCGCCAACCAGCAACGGTTCATAGATCTCCAGGTACATGGTGGGTGTGTCCGTGGTTTTGAAGCGGTAGGCGCCGGTGGGGGTGAACTGGAACCCGGAAGCGACCAGCGGCGCGCGGCCCTCGAGCAGTTCGGCGTCGAGGCTGGTTTCCAGGTCGGACACCCGATGGACTTCCTTGCTGAGCGCCAGGGCGCTGAGGCCGAATTGACTGCCGTCGTTGGGATCGATGACCAGCGGCTGTTCGAGTTTGCCGAAGCTTTCGCCGCCGGAGCTGAACACAACCTTGAAATTGTACTGGCCGGAGGCTGCATCGAATTGGTTTTCGTAGTGCAGCGGCTTCTCCTTGAATGCCGCGAGCTCCTTCTGATTCTCCAGATCGAGCTTCACGGTGTCGCTGAAGCGCGCGGCAACTGCGCCATCGAGCTTGTAGGCGATGCCGAGAACATTCACTTCCGAGTGCAGCTTCCCCTTCACCTTCTCAAACTTGAGGGATTCGGAGGGGATCTCGATGGCCACATCGACGCGGGCGGTGTTGGGCGAGGTGTAGAAGAAGGGAGTCTGCATGGAGGCAGTAATGGTGCCGGCTGCGGAGGCGGTGGCGCGGTTTTCGAGGTCCTGCTCGACGGGCTTGCCGGCGAGCAGGTCCACCGGTTTGACGTTGCAGTACCCGCTGCGCGCCCGGACGTTGGTTCCACCACGATCCACCTTGACGCGCAGCGTATGGCAGCTTCCCTCCGGGGATTCCGCGGGCGTATAGGCGAGGATGTAGTATTCGTTCTGTTCCTTGCCGATTCGTTCCAGCCCGCCGAGCAGATTATTGGTATTGGCGATGACGAAACCGCCGGTGCCGTCGGCCAACATATAGAGGACCTCTTGATTGGTCGTAGCGCTAAAGGGAACCGGCGGAACAATCTGGCGGGGCAGGTTGAATGGATTGGTGCGGTAGGATTGGCCCGGCACCGTGTTATTGCGGTTGGTGGTGTTGCCGCCTGAGGGGGTGCTGCCCGTGGGCGCGGTGCGGCCGCCGGTGGTGTTGCCGCCCGGCGTGGTGCGGCCGCCTGAGGGATTGCCACCGGACGTAGTGCGGCCGCCTGAGGGATTGCCACCGGACGTAGTGCGGCCGCCTGGGGTACCGCCAGTGGTGCCCCCGCCCGGCGACCGGCTGCCGGACCCGGTACCCGGAGAACCGCCGGTAGTTCCTCCGCCACCTCCCCTTTGCCCACCACCGCCGGTCTGCTGTTCCCATTCGGCAGACGGCAGGAAGCCGAAGCCGGCACGCAGGAACCGCGCCGAGTGAATACCGGAACCAGGCTCGATGAGGGCGCCGCGCGGCCCGGCGTCAAAGCCACCGACTGCGAGACCGCGAACGTCTATGGGATAAATGGCGACATTGGCTTTGTTGCACGCGTCGATGGCAGCGGTCACCTCAGACCGGATCTCGGAATTGAGCGGAAAACCGGAGGTGAACAGGATCAGGGTCTTGCGGCCGGGAATGTCGGCCAGATTCTTGGCCAAACTGCGGAGGGCAAGCACTACGCTGCGCGCGCCATAATCGGCCGCGGCTCGGCCCAAACGGGGCATGCCCAGAGAGGCGACCTCAACCTTGGGTGAAACCGCCGACGATTTCACGCCGCTCACGACCTGCTTCAGCCGATCCGCGTCAGCCGTGAAGTTCTGGGCAATCTGCACGGCGCCGCCGAAATTGACGATGGCCATCAAGCGGTTGGGACCGGCGTTGGCGTCGATGAATTTCGCCGCCGCCAGGCGGGCTCGAACCTGGTCGCCAGGATTCATGGTGGAATTGTCAAAGAAAAGGACCAGGTAGCGCTTTTGAGCGCTGGACGGGGAGGCGGGATCCGCCTCGAAGGAAAAACTCTTGATGGATTGTTCCTTGTTGTCTTCCCAGACGCGAAAATCCTTCAAGACCAGATCGTGAATGTAGGCGCCCTTCTTGTCGGTGACCACGGTGTCCACGAGGACCAGCCGCGTTTCCGTCCGGATGACCGTTGGAGACCCGGCTGGGGCGCCCGCCTGTTGCGCCTGCGCCACAGAGCCGGCCAAAAAGAGAACTCCCGCTAACAGCGACATGCCTCGAAGCTGCACGCTACACCTCCATTCACGGAATCTCGACAGCGCCGTTCTCGGCTGCCATCAGTTGTCCTTCGGCGTCCCTCACCACCAGCCGGATCATGTAACTTCCCGGCTTCACATCGAAGCTGGTCCTCACGGTAAGCCCCGAGCCCAGCCTTCTTTCCAGGGTCTCGTCCCGCAGACGCATCTCGATCCGTTTTTGATTTCCAATCACATAGTTTCCATTGCGGTCGAACAGGCCGGAGACCACCGTGAGATCGTTCCGGTTGCGGCCATCCTCTTTGCGAAAGCGGAGATGTCTGACGTCCACGCGGACCAGGAGGGCGATGCGGGCGCTCTGGTCGGTGGATTTGAAGAACTGGGTGTGCAGGTCGACTGGAATATCGCGCATTTCCTCGCGGGAGAAGAGCGCCTCCTCGATTTCGCGCCGGGCCGTCTCCACCTCGTCGGACAGATGTTTGGGGGCATAGTAGCCGCGGCGCGCGGAAAGGCCGAGATCGGCCTGGGGCTTGAGAGAGACCTTCAAAGCGTGGAAGCTGCCATCCAGTTTCAGGTTCTGGGGCGAGAAGCCCAGCACGTAGAAGTACTCGGGGGCGGCGGCCACGCGCTTGAAGCCTTCATCCAGGTCGTTGCTGTTCTCGAAGAAGGCGCCGCCGGTGCCCGAGGCCAGCTCGGCCAACACGTCGGCCTGCGCCCGTTCGGCGTCGCGGTCGTATTGCGCTTTGATGGTGGAGGCGGCCGTAGTGACGGTCTGCCTGCTGGCATCATAGGCGCTGTCGGTGTAAAGGCCGCGCGCATCCAGGGAGTTGATAATCACGTTGGAGCGGATGGCGCGGTCGAGGATGTCGGTTTTCTCCTGCTGGAGCTCGGGCGTAACGAAGCCCGGAGATGCCAGGATGACGATTCGCTGCCCGGGCATGACCGACATGCGGCGGACCACATCGTTCAAGACACGGAGCGCCACGCGAGTTTCCTGGTCGCCGGAACCGAGCGCCTGCTGGGCAGCCGCTCGGGCCATCTGCTCGGCCGCGCTTCGCTGGCTCGAATCCATGTGCATGCAAGCCATGGTCTCCAGCGTAGCGGCCTGCAGCGCCATCGGATCGTTCTTGTTTTGGATCATGTCCGCCAGGTAATAACTAACGTCGGGACATTCCATCACCATGGATCGGGCAATCGGGCGGGGCTGGAGACGAAGCAAGGTCTCCTGGAG
Organism: Bryobacteraceae bacterium; assembly: GCA_049510555.1. Taxonomy (GTDB): domain Bacteria; phylum Acidobacteriota; class Terriglobia; order Bryobacterales; family Bryobacteraceae; genus Fen-178. Next base: position 61,360 of record JBEKYW010000006.1, on the reverse strand, counting down.
CTTGTCGCGATCGTCGGTAAACTCGAGCATGGTCTGGCCGGAGGTGGAATAGACGGCGGCGCGGTCGGTAGGCTGGAGGGAAGCGGTCATGTGGCGGCCGGCGGCGTCCCGTACCCGCGCGAGGTCTCCGAACACCAGGTGAACATCATCGAAGAGGTAGGCGACGAATCGCTCGGGCATATCGAGCGGCACAGCTTGCTCAGGAGACTTGCCGGCGGCATTGGCGGCGGAGGCCGGCGCCGCGATGGCCGCCCGGCCTGCCGATTTTTCAATGGAAAATTTCGATATGACCTGCGGCTTGCCCTTGTCAAAGAGCTGGAAGTCTTCCTGCTTGAGACTGCCCACGGCGCGCCCCTGGCGATCGCGCACGACCACGGGCACCAGGACCAGATTCACCCTCGCCTTGAATGTGGCCGGCTCCTCGCGAGTGGTCGTCTCCGCTGGATTTTGCGGCGGCGACGCTGGTGCGGCGCCGGACTGCGCACGGGCAATCACCAAGCCCGAGGAAACCAGCGTGAGCCAGAGGGATAGATGCGCCGCGAGCTGCCGAAGCCAAAAGACCCTGCCTGGTCGGCGACTCGGTGACCTCATCGCCAGACTGCCCGGCTCATGCATGCATCTCCTTCGCCTCAATCATCATAGGACAACGGTTCGGCGATCCACAATGCGGTTCGAAGACGTGATTCGAAACGGTCTTTACCACGGCGCCCTTTTCTGATATTCTTCCGGGGTATGAGAAAGATAGGGGTTGTTTCGACATTGCTATTCCTTTGTGCCTGTGGGACGGCTTTCGCCCAGGGCACCACTTCCCGCGTCGTCGGGACGGTCACCGATCCCACCGGCGCCATCATTCCCGGCGCACAGGTGGCGCTCACTAATGAAGCCACGGGCGTTTCGTTCACGACTACCACCACGCAGGCGGGCACCTACGTTTTCGAAGCCATACAGGTGGGGAGCTACCGCATCGAGATCACCGCGGCGGGGTTCAAGAAATTCATCTCGACCGGAAATGTCGTCATTGTGGCCGAGCCGACCACGGCGAATGCCAGGCTCGAAGTGGGCGCGAACACCGAGTCCGTCGAGGTGTCCGGAGCGGCCGAGCTGGTGCAGACTAGCACGTCGGGCAACTTCGGCTCGCTGGTGGAGCAGCGCGTGCTTCAGGATCTGCCGATCGTCGGTACGCGCGACCGCAGCCCGCTCAACCTGGTCTACACGCAGCCGGGCGTGGTGCAAACCGACGGCAACATGGCCGGCGGCGGCATCTACGTGCACGGGGCGCGCGACCGCTCCTGGAATTACACCCTGGATGGCATCGACGATAACGAATCGAGCTACGGCGGCTCCAACACGATTCCCGCCCGCACCAACCCGGATGCGCTTTCCGAATTTCAGTTGATGACCGGGAACGGCACGGCGGAATGGGGACGCAACAGCGGCGGGCAGGTGGCGATGGTCACGCGCTCGGGCAGCAACCAACTGCACGGCACGGGCTTTTTCTTCTACCGCACGCCGCGCTTCAACGCCAACGAGTGGGAGAACAACACCGACAAAGTCGGCAAGCGGCAGTTTGTCCAGCAGATCCCCGGATTCAGCCTGGGCGGGCCGATCCGGAAGAACAAGACGTTCTTCTTCGTCAATGTCCAATTTCTGCGGACGCACGAGACCGGCACCTTCACCACCACCGCGTACACCGCGACGGCCCGGAAGGGTAGCTACCGCTATGTCATGGGCGGCCGCAACCAGCCGTCCGGCGTGGCCGGCGCCTCTGTGGACCCCGCCGGCAACCCGCTCTCCGGGCTCAATATCGGGACCTATGACCTGGTAGCCAACGACCCGCAGCACCTCGGGCAGGACCCGACCGTGATGAAGCAGGTGAACATGATGCCGTTGCCCAACAACTTCACGGTGGGGGACGGACTCAATACCGCCGGCTTTACCTATGTAGCGCCGCAGTTCGAGCGGCAACACGATATCACCTTCAAGGTTGACCACGTTCTGACCTCGCACCAGACGGTTTTCGCGCGCGTCTACCTGGGCGAGCAGGATACGCACTGCGATCAGGTGAATGCCGGCCAGCCGGCCTATCCCGGCGGCCCGTGCCTGGTCGATACCACGCGCAGCCCGCGCAACATGGCGTTCAACTGGCGCTGGAGCCCGACCGCCCGCACCACCAATGAGCTGGTGGTAGGCCAGCAGCACTACGTCTATAACTTTGTGACACCGACCGCCGATTCCTCGGTTCCGGATATCACCTGGTATTCGCAGGTGACGCTGCCGGTCTCGACCGCCATTGGCAATCTCCGCACCATCACGACATATCAGGCGGTCGACAACTTCAGCTATGTGCGCGGCGCGCACAATATCAAGCTGGGCACCAATCTCCGCCTGGTTCGCCACCAGGATGAACGGGGCTCTGTGGGCAGTTGGGATGTCACCCCGATTGTCGATTTTTCGACGGGCGTCAACAGCGTCGATCCGAGCACGTTCAATTTGCCGGCCACCAACCTGCAAAACCAAAGCTACGATCTGCCCATCCTGCAAAGCATGATCAACCAGCAGCTTGGCCGGGTCGGCGATATATACCAGGGCTTTGTGGCCCAGGGAAACTCGTGGGCGCCCGGCGGCACTACCTATAAGTTCGACGCGCGCTATCCGGAGCTCGACTTTTACTTGCAGGATAACTGGAAGGTAAACCGGAATTTCACCGTGGATTTCGGGCTCCGCTGGGAGATGCGGCTGTCGCCCAGCGATCCCAACAATACTATTAAGCACCCGAACCAGGCCGTTACCATCGGGACAGCTCCCAGCACCGCGCTGACGTGGCAGACCGGCAGCCTGTACAACAGCGACCGCAACAACCTGGGGCCGTCGGTGGGCTTCGCGTGGGACCCGAACGGCCAAGGCAAGATGTCGATTCGCGCCAATTACCGCCTGGCCTACGACCGGATCAACACGTTTCTGCTCTCGTCCAAGATCTTCCAGAACCTACCCGGCAGCACTTACACGGTGGCCGATACGACATTCGGCACTAAGGGCGGCCGGCTGGCCAACCTGCCCAAGCTGGCGCCGCCGCTGGCTCCGGGCGACCTGCTGACGCCGCCCAACGACACCACCAACGCCATCTACGTGGTGGATCCGGCGTACCACACGCCCAAGACCCACATGTGGGGCGCCGGCTTCCAGTACGAAGTTTTCAAATCGACCAAACTGGAGGTGGATTACATCGGCCGGCACGGGCTGAACCTGCTGGGCGCCTACAACCTGGATGATTTCGGGATGAACATCGCGAGCAACGGTTTTCTGGACGCTTTCAAGGTTGTCCAGGCGGGCGGCCAGAGCGCGCTGATGAACCAGTTGATGGGGGTGGATTCACGCCTGAAGGCCGGCCAGACCGGCTCCGACCTGGTTCGCAGCCTGTACTTAAGCAGCCTGACCACCAATTCCGTGGCGGGTCTGGCGAAAACCATCGGCACGCGTTTCCAGAACGGCAAGAGCCTGCCCGAGCTGGCCGGCCTGGGCTCGTATTACTTTGTGCCGTACCCACAGTTCACGGGCGGAATGTACGTGATCGATTCCAACGACTACTCGCACTACAACGGCCTCGAAATGCGATTGCAGCGCGCTTTCTCCAATGGCCTCAGCTTCCAGTTCGCCTACACGCTTTCGAAATCGACGGACACGCGCTCGTTCGATCCCACTTCGACGGTGGTCAGCACGGGCACGGCGCAATCGGCCGGCGATACGCCGTTCGACCTGCACAACCGGTACGGCAACTACGCGCGCTCGGATTTCGACCGGCGCCACGTGGTGCAGGGCTTCTGGACTTACGAGCTGCCGCTCGGGCAGCACAAGAGGCTGCTGGCCGACATCCCCACCGCGCTGAACCAGGTGGTAGGCGGATGGGAAGTGGCCGGATTTCTCACCATTTTCAGCCCGCGGCCGTTTACCGTCTGGTCGGGCCAGAATACGTTCTCAAGCGTGGCCACCAGTCCCGCCAATTGCAGCGGGTGCAGCTCCGGCATGGGCTCGGTTTTCGACGACAGCGCCAGCGGTTACAAGTGGTTCTTCAACTCCAGCCAGATCGCGATGTTCAGCAATCCGGCGCCGGGCGCACTGGGCAACACGGGCCGCAACGGCTTCGATCAGCCCTGGCGCTGGGACATGGATATGTCGCTGATCAAGCGGTTTCAGATCCGGGAGCGGCACAAGTTCGAGCTGAGGGCCGAAGCGACGAATCTGACGAACTCGGTTTCGTTCGGATACCCGACGACGTCAATCGCCAGCAGCACGTTCGGCCGCATCAAGGACAGTACCGTCAGCGGATCGCGGAAGATCCAGATGGCGCTGAAGTATTACTTCTGACGGCGGCGGTGGGGCGGGATGGAATCCTGCGGGCCGATTGTCAATTGGTCGGCGGCAACGAGTGGCCTCATTTCACCGGCGCCCGTGGCGCGCGGGTCAGCCAGCCCTTCCTCCACAGCAGGAAGTACACAACTGCGAGTGCTCCGTAGGTGCAGCACCAGAACCATGGCGTCCACCAGGTAATTCCGTTGAACCGATAGTCCGAGACCGGCCAGAGAAACCGCGTGGCATAGTATCGGAAGCTGTGCGTGAAAATATCGATGAGGATGTGGGACAGCCATCCCAACAGCTCAAACACAACGCGGCGCGCCAGGACGCTGGTTAGCGCGAAGACCAGAAGAAACACGATCAAACTGTGACCGAGAGGATACAGCGGCACGCCGAAGCCCACGCGCGGCAAACGCCCGCCGCGCAGGGCATCCGCTCCACGCGTGAAGCGCAGCCATAAGCCGATTGCCACGGGCGGTCCGAATGCCAGCAGATCGGGAAACATGGCCCACCAGACTGTCCACCCAACCCGGATCCGGGTATTGGCCGATTTCCTGGCTGTGACCGCTCCGGCGGCCGCCCACAGCCCATGCGCAATGATATCCATGACTGATTCTGGCTACTCGTATCGCAAAGCGTCAATGGGGTTGATGCGGGAGGCTTTCACGGCGGGATAGATTCCGAAAATCACGCCTACGGCGAACGATACACCAAAGGCGATGATCACACTCGAGGCGGTGACAATGGTCTTCCATTCGGCGGTGCGGGCGATCAGCCAGGCCAGGAAGAAGCCGAATCCAATGCCCAGGAGACCGCCACCGACCGAGATCAGGACCGACTCGGTGAGGAACTGGCGAACGATATCGAAGCGGCGCGCGCCGATGGAGCGGCGAATGCCGATTTCGCGGGTTCGCTCCAGGACCGTGGCCAGCACAATGTTCATGATGCCGATGCCGCCCACCAGCAGGGAGATGGCGGCGATGGCCACCATCACGTAGGTGAAGATGGTCTGGGTGCGCTTCTGCTGGGCCAGCAGGGCGGCGGGAATGGTGACGGTGAAATCCTGGATGTTGTGGTGGGTGGAGTTGAGAACCGCGGTCACCACTTTGGCGACTTCAATGCTGTCGGCGTCGGAGCGGAGGCGGAGATCGATGCCATCGAGATCGTCCTTCATGTCTTCGCTCTGGTCCCAGAAGCGATATTGGAAGGTGTTGAGCGGAATGTAGACGATGTTGTTGAGGTCCTGCATGGCGCCGCCGGTATTTTGGGCGCCGGCCATGAGCTGTTCGCTGAGAACGCCCACCACTTCGAGCCACGTGTCGTTGGCCTTGACGAACTTGCCGATGGCGGGGCCATAGCCGAGCAGGCTGACCTTGGCGCTTTCGCCCAGCACACAGACGGTGGAGCTGGCGGCGTCATCGGCATTATCGAAGAACTTGCCTTCGGCCAGGCGCAGACTGTGGATCACGGCGTAGGAGGGACGCACGCCGTACAGCTCGGGAATGGCAAGCGAGGGTTTGGGGAGCACGGAGGCGGGGTGCAGCGTGCGGCGGGCCGACAGCGTTTCCAGCGATTCGATGTTGGCGCCGAGGATGCGGACATCGCGCTCGGAGAGGCCGGGCGAGGAACGGCGCCGCTGCTGGAATTCCTCCATGCTGGCGGCGGGCCGCGATTCGACCAGGACATTGCGGACGCCAAGCTGCTCGATGAAGCGCAGGGATTCCTCGCGGGCGCCGGCGCCGATGGCCAGCATGCCGATGACCGAGCCAACGCCGAAGACGATGCCCAGCGCCGTGAGCAGGGTGCGCGTCTTCTGGGCGTGCAGGTTGGCAAGAGCCTGCCCGATATCGGAGGGCGCGAAGATCATTGCTGCAACGCTTTCATGGCGCTTGGCGGAGCGGCGGACTTACTTTGCTGATCGGGACTGGACATGGCCACGATATCGCCCTCGGAAATGCCGGTGAGCACGGCCTGGCTTTCGCTGCGGCGCACCAGAGTGACGTCGTGCGGCATGAATCCGCCGGGGGTCTTCCAGTACACAAAGGTGCGGCCATCGCTTTCGAACAGCGCCTGCGAAGGGACCCAGGCGACGTTATCGAGGGTTTCGACGGTGATGACCAGGTTGGAGGTCATGCCGGGACGCAGCTCGCTAGACGGCTGGTCGAGCGCGATGCGGCAATCGAAGTGGCGGTCCCACGGCGAGCCGGTGGTGCCGCCGATGCTTTTCACGCTGCCGGAGAAGCTCTTGCCAGCCAGCGCCACCACCGCGACGGACACTTTCTGGCCGGGCGTCAAGTGGCCGCGGTCCAACTCTCCAACCTTGGCGCTCACCTCCCAGCTCTGGAGGTCGGGAATCTGGGCCACGGCCATGCCGGCGTTGACGTTATCGCCGAGCTGGAAGGGGAGCAACTGCATGCCCCAGTACATCATGTTCTGGTTGGTGTTTTGCTGGACGTTGACGTAGCCGGAGGTCTTGGCCTTCAGGGTCATGCCATCGATGGTCTTCTGCGCGGTTTCCATCATCACCTTGGCCTTGTTGAGGGCAGCCTGTTGAATGGCGATGCCCGCGGCGGAGGTGGCTTTCTTGTTATTGAGGTCCTGCTCGGCCTGGTGCTGGCGGTTCTTGGCCGCATCCAAGGCGAGCACGTTCTGCCGCGCGACGATGGCGGCCAGAAGCGGATTCTTGCGAATCTCGAGCTCGGCCAGCTTGACGTCGGCGGTGGTGGATTCCACCTGGTAGCGCGTCTCTTCGTCAGTGGCCTGGCTGTCGGCCTCGGCCTTGATCACCTGCTGCTCGGCCTCGGCCAGGTCGGCTTCGGCTTCGCGCAGGTTGAACTCCTGTTGGGTGGTGTCGAGCTGGACGACGACATCCCCCGCTTCGACCAACTCGCCGGGCTCGCGGAGATAGGTGATGGCCACGGGGCCGCCACCCACCTGGGGAGCGGTGAGCATTTCGGAGTTTCCGCCCTGGAGCTCACCGCGGGCCGCCACGGTGATGGTGACGCGGCCTCGTTTGACGCGCGTGGTGGGAAGCTCCACGCCGGCCGCGGAGGCGCCCACCCTGGCCATCACGCGGATGGCGACCCACGCGAGAGCCGCCAGGACCGCGAGCACGGAGACCAGAACCAGGAAGCGGGTTCTCATCTCTTTTGATCCTTCTTCTCGGGGTCGACCAGCGCAACCATGGAGCCGGAGGGAATGCCGGAAATGGCTACTTCATCGGGATTTCGAGCCTGCACCCGAACTTCGGCGGGCCGGTAGCGGCCATCGCGGGCCAGGTAGACGATGGGCTTTCCGGCGCGCGTGAAGAGGGCCTTGGCGGGGATGCTGATGGCGCGGGGGATGCGATTGACGACGATGTCCATGCCGCCGTTCATGCCGGGACGCAGGCGCGGATCGGGATGGGCGATGGGGGCGTAGGCGCGGAAACTGCGAGTTGGCGGCCATTGGAAGCTCTGTTCGGCCAGCAGCGAGATATGGCCGACGGTGGCGGTCATGGTGAGTTCGGGGAGGGAATCGACGCGGACACGCGCCTCCTGATTCACGGCGATGCGGCCGCGGTCGGTTTCCTCGACCTTGGCGTCCATCTCGAGCGTGGTGAGATCGGGCATTTCGGCGAGGATCATGCCGGCAAACGCGTTGTCACCCACTTTGAAGGGCTTGGCATTCATCCAGCCCTGCGAGTAGTTGGGTTGGAAAACCACAAAGCCGGTGAGAGGAGCCTTGAGCTCCATTTGAGCGATGCGCGACTTGGTCAGGTCCACATCGGCCTGCGCCTGGTCGCGCTGCCGGGTGAGCGAAGCGATCTTGGACTTATCGGAAGTGGCGTGGAGCGCGACCGTGGCATCTTGCACCTTCTGCTTCTGCTCGGCGACGCCCAGGTCGATGCGAGCCTCCTCTCCCTGGAGGCGGCTGACGATTTCGGTTTTGGAAGCCTCCAGCCGGGCTTTTTCCACGGTGTACTGCGAGTCGAGAAGATCGCTCTTGTCCTGCTCGGCGGTGATGCGCGCCTGGGCGATGGCCTGATCGAGGGTCGCCTGGGCCTGTCGCAACTGGGCCTCCTTCTGCTGTAACTGCTGTTGGGCGCTGGAGGAATCGAACCGGACGATGGGGTCTCCCGCCGCGACCTGTTCGCCGGCCGGGGCCACCCAGGCGATGCGCAGATTGGGGACGATGGGCGCGGCGATCTGCACGGAGCGGGCGGCCTTCAGCTCGCCGCGGCAGCGGATGATCACCAGAAAATCGCCCTGGCGCGCGGGAGCGAGGGGCAACGTGACGCTGGCCTGCACGTGGCGGAGCTGGTAGACCCCAGCGGCGGCACCCAGCGCCGCGAGCAGGCCCGCCAGGACCGCCCAGGGCCGAAGGCGTCTGCCGCGCGGGCTCATTGGGCCCCTCCCGTCGACGCCGAACGGGAGGGCTGCGCCTCCACCACCACGGCGGCCGAGAGATCGGGCATGAGGTGCGCGTCGGTCTTGTCCAGCTTGAACACCGCGGTGAACGTCTTGATGGGGCTGCCCAAGGCGGAAGAGGCCACCGGGCTGGCAAATTCAAAATGCGCGGGGAATGAGAGATCGGGATAGGCGTCCAGGTAGACCGTGGCGCGGGAACCGGGCACGAGCGCGACGCCATCGGGCTCGCCTACCATGCAGCGGACCGACATTTCGGCAGGATCAAAGATGCTGACCAGCGCCTGATTCCGCCAAAGCTGGTCGCCTTCCTGCGGGTGGCCGACGGAGTTATTCCGGTATACGTTCTGGTGGGCGACCATGCCGGCCAGTGGCGCGGTGACGCGCAACTGGGCGATATTGGTCTGAGCGCGTTCCAGGGCCACCTTCTGGCGGTCGCGCTGCAATTCGAGCAAGCGGAGAGCGGCGGCATCGGACTTATCGTGAAAGGCATTGGACTTCTTCAGGCTTTCCACGTGCTTGGCGTCAATTTCGGCGCGAACCTGGTTCTTCAAGCGGTCGATTTCGCTGAGGAGCGGCCCTTTCTGCAACTCGATCCGTGCCTTGGCGAGATCGGCCTCAGCCTGGATGAGGTCGGCGGCGCGTTTTTCGGCGTCGGCGCGGTTTTGAGCGCGCTTTTGATCCACCTGGTGGCCGAGATCGTCGTACTTGGCCTGGGCATCGCGGGCGCTGTCGAGCTGCTGGGTGGCGTCGAATTCCGCAATGAGATCGCCCTCTTTCACGTGCGACCCGTTGGGAATCAGCCCGGTCAGCGTCAGGGCGCCACCCTGACCGTAGATCGCCGGCACCACGACCTTGGAAAAGTGGACGGCCTGAATAGTGCCGGTGACTCGAACTTCGCGCTTGGGGCGTGGCGACCCCACGGGAGCGGCGACGGAGGCCGCGCGGGCGGTGCGTGGACTGGGGCGAGAGCAGGCGGCGAGGAACACCACCGCCATGGCGGCCGCGAACTGGCACCCCGACGACCTCATGATTCGATCTCTTAGGTTAGACGACTCAACCACTCAAAAGTTTCCTGACGATCTCGAATCAGAAACCGTTGAATCTTTGGCACAGTCGGTGCAAGCTGCTCGCCCGATCGGGCGAAGGCCGGCGCAACCATCCATTCCGCACGCGAATACCTCTGAACTTCCGCCTCGCGGTGTGCTATAGTTTACACGAATCCATCGCAGAATGGATGCAGGGAAAGTCTTTCTCGGGGAACGAGGAAATTTGTCGTAATGTGTGGAATCGCTGGGTTTACACATCTTAACCGGGCGCTGGACCGAGGTGTCGCCCACCGCATCACGGAAGCGATATGCCATCGCGGACCGGACCAGCAAGGGGTTTTCGATGGCAGCGAGGCGACGCTGTGCGCCGTCCGATTGAAAATCATCGATCTGACCGGGGGCGATCAGCCTTTCCTCAGCAACGATGGCGACACCGCGATTGCCTTCAACGGCGAGATCTACAACCACCTGGAGATTCGCGCGGAACTGGAGGAGCTGGGACACCGGTTCCATTCCCGCTGCGACACGGAGACCGTGCTGCGCGCATTCCTGGAGTGGGACACGGAATGTTTCTCGCGCATGCGAGGGATGTTCGCGGCGGCGCTATGGACGGAATCGCGCAAGCGCCTGGTGCTGGCGCGCGACCGGATGGGGATCAAGCCCCTGTATTACTGCCGGCGTGGCGACGATGTTTACTTCGGCTCGGAACTGAAGGCGATTCTGGAGCATCCGGAGGTGCCGCGGCAACTGGACCTGGAGGCGCTGGATTCGTACCTCTCGGTGAATTATGTTCCGGGCCCGCGCACGCTGATCGAAGGCATTCGAAAAGTGCCCCCAGGGCACCTTCTGGAATGGCGCCACGGTAAACTGTGGATCGAGCCGTGGTGGAAGATACCCGTCAACGAGAAGCGCCGGTGGTCGCTGGACCGCGCCAAAGAGGAGTTGGACTGGCTGCTGCGCGACTCGATTCGCGAGCACCTGGTCTCGGACGTGCCCCTGGGAGTCTGGGCCTCCGGCGGCATCGATTCCTCCACCATCCTGCATTACGCGGCTACCGGGAGCGCGCACCGGCTGAAGACTTTTTCGGTTTCGTTCCCCGGGCGCAGCTTCGACGAAAGCCCGTATTTCCGGGAGATCGCGCGGGTTTACGGCACGGACCATCACGAGTTCAGTTTGAATCCGGACGTCGAGCTGCTAAGCGCCATTGAGGATTTCGCCTATTACTCGGACGAGCCGAGCGCCGACGCGGGCGCGTTGCCGGTGTGGTATCTCGCGCGTATGAGCCGGCGCCACGTGACGGTGGCGCTCTCGGGTGAAGGCGCGGATGAATTATTCGGCGGCTACGTCACCTACGTGGCCGACCGGCTGGTGCGGCCGTTCCAGTTGGTGCCAACGGCGCTGCGGCGGCTGATGCTCAGAGCATTCGAGCGGTGCCTGCCGGTTTCCGACGAAAAGATCAGTTTTGAGTACAAGCTGAAGCGCTGGATCGAGGGAAGCTGGCTCCACCCCGACGAGGCGCACTTCTTCTGGAACGGGACGTTCTCGCCGGAACAACGGAAGCGCATCCGGCCGGGGGCCAACGGAGACGGGCTGCGAACGCTGGTGGACCGCCTGGGAATCCAACCCCGGGGCGTGGCGGACCGCTACCTGCTGGTGGATCAGAACTACTATCTTCCGGACGATATTCTTTACAAGACGGACCGCATGAGCATGGCTCATGCGCTGGAAGTTCGTCCGCCATTCCTGGACCACCGGATCGTGGAGTTCGCGGCTTCCCTGCCCCAGAATCTGAAGATCCGGGGCTTCACGCAGAAGTTCATTCTCAAGGAGCTGATGCGCGGCAAGCTGCCGGAAATGGTGCTGAACCGGAAGAAGGCGGGTTTCGACATTCCGACCCACGACTGGTTCCGCGGGGTGCTGCGCGGGTTGCTGATGGATACGCTGACTCCGCAAGCCATCGAGGCCACGGGGATCTTCGATGCGCGCGCCATCCAATCGCTGGTGCGCGATCATTTGGAGAGACGCATCAACGCCGGTTTTCATCTATGGGGCCTGCTGACGCTTTTCCTGTGGATGAAGAGATGGAAGGTGGAGGTGGTCCCGCCGGTGGAAGCGCTTCAGCAGGCGCCGGCTCGGGTCTTGGCCATCCGATAACGATCCACTGGTTTCAAGCCCGGGCGGTCGCCGACCGATGATGTATCAGGAAGAGAATTCCAGCCACCAGCGGCGGTCCAGTGAAAACCACGGTCGTGATCACGCGGACAGCAAGAGGGAGCCGCGACCCGTCGCGCCTGACGATCGCAGCCGACGCGATCGCATATGTCACTCCAATTAGCAGGCTCATGACCACGAGCAGAAGGCCTCCGGTCGCTTCCCAGCGCCAAGGGACCAGTGCCAGGATCACGAATAGCAGGAGCACTACCGACCCGACCGCGATTACATGGGCGGGGGTGGGCTCAACCATAACCGATCCCACGAAGAAATAAATCCAGAACCCGGCCCACAACAACGCCAGGGCCCGAGCACCATACACCATCCAGGGCTTCTTCACGGCAATCCTCCAGCGTTCCGGGTCAAGTATGAGCCCTTTAGCCTCCTGGAACAAGCGCGGCTTCTGGCAAGCTGCGGTTTGCAGCCCGAAGGGCGAAAGAGAATAGCCCAGCGCGCCAGCGCTGGGAAGAAGCAGGTACCCATCAGCCCCGGAATGGGGCGTAAGAATCCATGACGGATCGTTCTTTCATTGCGGCCTGAACGACCATCGCGGAAGTGGGCTTTCCGCGCAATCCACCGTCTGATACGCGATCATGTGGAGAGACGCATCCATGCCGGTTTCCATCTTTGGGGCCTGCTGACGCTCTTCCTGTGGATGAAGAGATGGAAGGTGGAGGTGGTCGCGCCCCTGGAAGCCCTTCATCAGGCGCCAGCGAGAGCGCTGGCCATCCGATAACGTCGCGGGGGCGGCGGCTCAGTTACCTCGCAAGAAATGTGGCTGCCTGCGGTATGATCATACTAGGAGTATGAAATGCCCGGCGTGGAACGTGTAACCGTCACTCTACCGAATGATCTCGTCAGAGACATTGACCGGCGAGAGAAGAACCGCAGCAGGTTCGTCGCGGAGGCCGTCCGCCACGAACTCAATCGTCGCCGTCGTGCAGAGCTTCGTCGATCGCTACAGAATCCCCACCCCGAGAGCGCGGAGCTCGCCGAGCAGGGACTTGAGGAATGGACGCGCGGCTTGCCCGAGGAAGATGCCGAGGCCCTCGTCGACAGCAGCGCTGGCAAGCCGGTTCGGTGGGTCCCCGGCGAAGGCTGGGTGGAGGGACGCGAGTGAGGCTCGGCCGGGGCGCAGTTGTCGTGGTGGAGCTCGACCCCACAGTCGGTCGCGAACAGCACGGCGTGAGGCCCTGCGTGGTGGTGAGCGATCCCGACGTTATCAGTGACCAACGTTATCCACTCGTGTGCGTGGTGCCGGTAACGGGGACTCCCGGCGAAGGACTCCTCTATCCGCCCCTCTCGCCTAGCCAGAGCGGCCTCGCCAGACAGTCCTTTGCGCTGATCGACCATCTGCGATCGATCGACAAGCGAAGGATCAGGCGCGTGTTCGGCGAGCTTGCGCGGGAAGAGATGGCTGCCATCGATGAGGGGCTGGCGGTCTTCCTCGGCCTTGGCGACCGGCTTCGTGGCGCCGGCGCGCCACCGGTTCAGTGAACCATACGCAATCATAGGGAGAGATACATCAACGCCGGTTTTCATCTATACGGCAATTCTCCGGCGTTCCAGGCCAAGCATGCACCGTTCAACCTCTTTCGGCGCCCCTTGGGCACATGGCCGTCTCGCCCTCACCTCCGCCGGCGCTTCAGAATTTCCACGACTTGTTCTCTCGCCACCGGCAGTCTATCGATGTTCTCCCGCAGCCAGGCGGTAAAATCCGCCTCGATGGGCGCGGACCAGGCGGCGTCAATCTGGCCCGCCGTGTATTTACCTTCGCGCAGCCGCTGGTGACCGAACATATCGCGCAGGTGGGTAATCTCCGAATATTGCACCACCTGCTCCGCCAGTTGCGGCGGAATGAAAATCACGCCGCCATCGCGCCCCAGCACCACGTCGCCGGGCATCACGGTGGCCTTGCCAATGCGAATCGGAATGTTGATGCCGACCATGGTGGAATTCAGCCGCGCGCCGGTGGCCAGACTGCCGAAGTGGTGCGAGGGATCGTAGGAACGGACGAAGGACGTGAAATCCTCCAGTTCCTTCAGGCCGTTGATGTCGCGCACGGCGCCGTCGTAAACGATGCCGTTGTGGCTTCGGGCGTAAATCGCATTGCCCACGTTGTCGCCGATCGAGGGTCCGTCCTGTTTCAGACCGAAGTGGTCGCACACGTAGACATCTCCGGGCTGTAGCATGTCGACCGGCCAGGCATTCTGCGCTCCGACGCGGCCATCCTTCTTGCCCTGCTCTTCGATCACTTTCTGGATGTCCGGCCGGCCGGGCAGCCACTGGGCCGTGAGCGCGCGGCCCACCAGCACCTTCTCCGGATGGATGCAATACCAGCCGTCCTCATATTCGTGGTTGAATCCGGCGGTGCGCAATTGGGCCCACGCCTCTTCGAGTGTCACTGATTTCATCCGCTGCAAGATGCCGTCCGGAACCTTCGGACGGCCATCGGCGAAGCGCTCGCCCTTCCAGTCGGGCGTGTATTGGATGAGCAACTCCTTGGTCAGAATTCCAGGCTGGGCCAATGCAATTCGCGGAACGAGCGACGCTGCCATGATGCTGATCAAATAGAGTTTCGTCATAACACTCTTACCCTCTGCCCACCGGCTCGAACCATGGAGTCCCCGGCACCTGCACCTTTCGCGCGGCCTCCTCGTTCAATTCCACGCCGATGCCGGCGCGCTCCGGCAGGCGGATGAAGCCCTTGTCGATGATCTCCCCCTCCTTCACGAAGTTCCGCCACAGGTCGAGCGTATCGATCCAGTGCCATTGCTGGACCAAGAAGTTGGGAATCGCCGCGCACACGTGCGCGGTGGCCATCATGCCGATGGGCGATGTCACCCCGTGGGGCGCCACCGGCACGTAATAGGTGTGAGCCATGTCAGCGATTTTGCGCGCTTCCAGCAGACCGCCGCATTTCTGGAAATCGGGCATGATGATATCAGCAGCGCGCTTCTCGAGAATCTCTCGGAAACCCCAGCGCAGGTAGATGTTCTCACCGCAACAGATGGGCGTGCTGGTCGAGGCGCGCACCTCGCGCATGGCGTCGACGTTCTCGGCCGGCACAGGCTCCTCCAGCCACAAGAGCTTGAACTTTTCCACCTCCTTGGCGACGCGCTTCCCCGTGGTAGCGTCATAGCGGGCATGCATGTCGACAGCGAGGTCGATATTCTTGGGATAGTTCTCGCGCGTAAACGCGATTTTCGCCAGCATGTGGTCGATCTCGCCGTTTGACGCCGTCCAGTTCACGCGGTCGAAGCGGGCGGGATCCATAGCATCGTCTATATCGATCTTGGCTGCGGTGAACCCGAGATCCTGGATTTGCTTGATGCGGGCCAGCGAGCGCTCGTTGCCGGGAATCATTTCACGGGCGCCGGAATCGCAGTAGATGCGCACGCGGTCGCGCACTTTGCCGCCGAGCAGTTGATAAACGGGCAGGCCGAGAGCTTTACCGGCGATGTCCCACAGCGCGATTTCGATGCCGCTCAAGGCGGTGACGTATTGCCCGGCTTGCGCCCCGGCGAATACGCCAGACGTGCGAATGCGCTCGAAGGCGGCTTCAATGTTCAGCGGGTCCCGGCCCACCAGCATGCGGGCGAACGAACGGATCAGCGGCACATTGCCCTGCGAGGCATCCGTGGTTTCGCCTTGACCGATAATGCCTTGGTCTGTGTGGATATTGACGTGCACCTGGTAGCCGTGCACGCGCACCTCGGCCGTGCGGATTTCCGTGATCTTCAGTTTGGGCCGATTGTAGGGTGTAGTGGCCTCCTCCACGGCGGCCGATAGGGATGGCAGTCCCAATATGCCCGCAATCGACAGCAGCCCGTCCTTCAACAGAGATCTGCGGTTCGTATGTTGCATCAGATCCTCCTGCCGGAATAACTGTACCAAATCTCGCGCCCGCCGCTAGCGCCTTTCAAACTCGTACAAGTCAACGCTGATGGGCGGGGCCTGGACCGTCTTGGGCACCTGGCCCACCGCCATCTCCACAACCTGCACCTCGTGCCGGCTCAGACCCGTTGCCGCATCGATTCCGGGACCCGTCATGCGCCAAAACCGCCCCGTGCCCCGGAGCTCAACGCCTTTTATAGTCAGATCGAGCTCCTGAGCCGATCCGGTCGGATTGACCACCGCGAGCGTCAGGAACTTCCCGTCGCTCGTAAGCGCGGCGCTCACGTCCACCGGATAGGTAGGGCTGCCCGCGTTCACCTGCGGTTGGTCCCCACCAACCGGATACTTCGGTGCGGGCGGCGGCGAGTTGCCATCGACTTCGACGGGCACCGTTCCGAAATGGTCGCGGTAGAGCCGGAACAGCAGACCGGTGGTATTGAAGGCTGCTTCGGTGGCATTGAATTCGATGGAAGATGTCCCCATGGTATGCCCAGCCATCCGGATCAGGTCCGTGTGCCGGAACATCTCGTGGAAGACCAGGGCATTGGCCAAGGTCTGTTTCAAATTGGCCGGCAGCCTGGTCAGCGCCCACTCGTCAATCGCGATTTCCAGATGCTTCGCTTTGAGGTCCGGGAACCGGCGCGCGTACTGCTCGTAGGCTTCCACCTTGCCGCGCACGCGGTTGGCGGGGCGGTAGAGGGCGTCTGTGAGCGGCTCCTCGACAGGGACTCTCTTGTTCTGAGCGAGATCGAATCTCTCGTGGTCGTAGCTGTAGTAGTGCTCAGACATCACATCGATCGAGTCCAGGCAGTTGGCAATCAGTCCGCCGGTCCAATCGGCTTCCGAACCATAATCGCCCACAACCTTGCCGGTGAGACGTAACGACAGACTGTTCACCGTCATCTCATCCGGAGTGGCGCCCGTGGCGAGCAAGGTGATGGTCGGGTCCACCGCGCGCATGGCTTTGGCGAACAGGTTGTGCTTGATCACGTACTGTTTGAGCGCCATGTAGCCGAACTGCCAGGGTCCATACATCTCGTTGCCGATGCCCCACCACTTGACGTTGTAAGCGGCGGGATGGCCGTTAGCCGCGCGCAGCTTCCCCATTGGCGTGTCGGCGCCGCCGTTCACGTACTCCACCAGCTCGGCCGCCGAATGAGCGTCTCCGAATCCCGCATTGACGCTGATGAAAGCGTCCACTCCGAGAAGTTCGCACAGCGTCAGGAACTCGTCGGTGCCGACGTCGTTCGGCTGCAAGGCCGACCAGACCGGGTCCCAGCGCGGCGGTCTGCGGTCCGGATCGCCGATGGCGTCGCGCCATTCATGGGCGGAAAGGAAATTGCCGCCGGGAAAACGGTACATACCCGAACGAAGCTGCTTCAACAGATCAGTCGTATCCCCACGGAAACCGCGAACATTGTCAGCCGGCATGAGCGAGACCGCTCCCACGTGGAATGCCCCGGTCCCCGTCGCGGCGATCTCGATGCGTCCGTTGTCGGTATCGCCGCCGGCGGTGAACTGAAAGGGGAACTTGGCGTAGGTGGCTCCGAGGCGGGCGATCGGAACCGTCTGCCGCTCGGCGGGACCCGGTCCCCAAACCAGGCTGACCGTGACTGCCGTGCCCGGTTCTGCCGCCAGCACGACGCGCCCCGCGTAGGCTTTGGATTTGCGCAACACGAGGCCGGACTGCCGGACTCCTCGCGGCCCGGCGCCGGCGAGCTTGATGAGTGGCGTGTGTTCGCCCACATAGGGATGGTCGCGATCCATGACGACTGCCGAGTCGGGGCCGATGGGCTGCCAGCGGTTGGGCCGGCGGCCGCGCATGGGGCCTTGTGCCGGGCCGGGCGCCGGGGGTTGGGAGTTGATTGGGTAATAGAATTTCCGGTCGTCGAGCATCTCGGCCCACACGCTCCGGTTGACCAGATCGCCAATGTGCTCGATGAACTGGCCGTATAGGTAAGGAGAAACGGGAGCGCGGATCTTGCCGGCGTCAATCGTGACGGCGATGCGCCCTCCAGGCGCTCCGCCGGTTTGCGCGGCAACTGCGGTGATCATAAGCACCGCGGACACGACCAGCGCGAATGATTTCTTAGACATCAGTACCTCCTGAGGAACGCGATCAGCCGCTTACTTGAAGAGCCGGGGGGCGAAATCGTTCAGGCACCGGCGCCAGGTAAGCCACTCGTGAGCCGTGCCCGGCGACTCGAAATAGACATTCTTGATGCCGGCTTTCCTCAACTGTTCGCTGAACTCTTTCGTGCCGGGGCCTTCCACGGAGCCAATTCCCAGGAAAAGGACCTTCACTTTCTTGTTGAATGAGGCCGGATCGGCAAACGCCCCGGCGCAGGTCGTCTTGGGATCGAAGGTTCCGCCGCGGCCGCCGCAACTTCCGCTGAATCCGCCCAGATACGCAAACCTATCGAGGTTGTTGAGCGCGGTCGTAAACGTCTGTCCACCACCCATTGACAGCCCCGCCATGGCCCGGTTCTCTCTGCCGGGAAGCGCGCGATAGGTTCGCTCCACCATGGGGATGAGGTCGGTGAACATCATTTCCGTGAAAACAGTACCCCAGTTCGTGGGAAATCCGCCGCGGCCCGCGGCCGGCGCACCCCGACCGGCGCCGGCCGCCGGCGCGACATCCGCCATGGTGGGCCTGGCAATGATGCCTCGGGCCGAATACAGGCTCGCATCCTCGCCCGGTTTCACCGCATTCAGGTTGTCCATGACGATGAGCATCGGTTTGGCCTTCTTCTCAGCGATGAGGTTGTCCATGATGAAATCGACGTGGCCCTGCGTGTGCCAGCCCTGCTCGTTTTCGCCCCAGCCGTGAAGCAGGTAGAGAACCGGGTAGCGGGGCCGCGAATTGCTCTCATAGTCGGGAGGCGTGTATACGTAGCAGCGGCGCCACTTACCCGTGACCTTGGAGTAATACCAGCGCTGGCTCACCTGGCCATGTGGCACGTTCTTGGCGGAGTAGTAGGCCGCATCAGTATCCGGCTCGGGAATCTCGATCCCGCTGTTGTCCCATCCCGAGCCGAAGAAGGTTCGTGTCGCCGGATCCGCCATCACGGCGCCATCCGCCACGATGCTGTAGTAGTGGAATCCGACTACCTGGGGCGGTATCGTAACCGTCCACAGGCCGTCCGGGCCGCGCGTCATGTCGTGGGCTCCGCCCAGCCGCACCTGCACCTTCTGCGCATCAGGCGCCGCAACGCGGAAGGCCACGCGGCGATCCGGATAGACACAGGGGTATGGCGCCCCCGGAATATTGAGCGGGGAAGGCTTGCATTCGTCTGCTGCCTGTCCCCAGCACAGCCCGCAGCCGAGCAGCGCCAACGTGAAGATTCTCATAAGTGCTCCCTTCCTGTGCGATAAGACTGAACGACGGTTTCAGATTAATTTGTCCGATCGCGACGGTGCGCTCCGGCTTAGAACGAGTACTTCAGGCCCAATTGGATCTGGCGCATGCTGGTGGACGTCCCCGTAATCACTCCGAAATTCTGATGGGCAGCGGTGCTCGGCATTCCTGGTTGCGCCGCACCCGCCAGTATGTTCACGTTCGGCGTCCCCCAGTTCGGGTGGTTGAGAATATTAAAAGCCTCAAACCGGAATTGAACCACATGGCCCTCCTTATACGGCATGCGGAATTGCTTGTGTACGTAGGCGTCGAATCCGATGATTCCCGGACCCAGGATTGAAAGGCGCCCGACGTTACCGAACTGTCCAGGAGGTGCCTCGACATAGGCATTCAGATTCCAATATCTCGAAGGAGTGGGGTTGTCCAGATAGGGGCTGGTACCGGTCGCGTTGGGGCGGTCATAGCCGCCCGCGGCACTACTGGCGTTGTCCACACCGCCGATCCCCAGATTTGCAGGCATGCCGCTTTGCAGGGTCAGGGTACCGCCCATTTGCCAGCCGCCGATGACCGTGTTCGCCACCGGGTTGGTGATGTTCAGCGGCTTGCCCTTACCGACCGGCAAATCGTAAAGGACGGAAATGCCGATCCGCTGGCGTGTGTCGAACGCAGAGAGTCCGCGCTCGCAAGACAGGCAATAGCTGTTCTGCGGGTATAACGTGTCGTTGCCCTGGTTGCGGATTCCGCTGGTCGTGTCGATGGATTTTGCCCACGTATAGGAACCGACCACACTAGCACCCTGGCTGAACCGCCGCGTCGCTTTGATACTGAGAGCGTTGTAGTCGCCGTTGCCGCCGTCCTGCACGAACTGGATATTGCTGAAACCAGGGTATGGCATCCGCGAAGTCGCGCTGCCGACCGTGCCGGGAATGGCTTGGTTGACATCCTGGAAGCCTTGCAAGTGCCGGCTCACCCCGCCCAGGTATCCAACCTCGAGCGCCCAGTTGGGAGTCAACTGCCGCTGAATATTGAGCAAATACTGCACGACATAGGTGGTGTGATGGTCGGGAGCCATGGCATACGCGTATGGAGACGGTACGTTGGCCGTCGCGCCGGCGCCGCCTGGGACGGCGTTGCTGAAAAAAAGGCTAGGGGTTCCGAGGTTGGAAATAAGGGTTACGCGACCGCCGATGTTCCGAGCCAAGTCGAAATACCCATTGCCGATTTCCTGATTGTAGAAAACACCCCAGCCGGCGCGAACTACCGTCTTGGCATCCGGCGAGTACGCTAGCCCAATCCGGGGAGCGAAATCCCGGTAGGACGTGTTCATC
Source organism: Bryobacteraceae bacterium (assembly GCA_049510555.1). GTDB lineage: Bacteria > Acidobacteriota > Terriglobia > Bryobacterales > Bryobacteraceae > Fen-178. Next base: position 40,761 of record JBEKYW010000006.1, on the reverse strand, counting down.
AGTTGATAAGGCAGCTTCCCGTTGCTGCATTGCGCGCTGACCGTGGTCCAGCGAATGGCCAGCGGAGGAGGGCCGGCGTACGGGTCTGAGCAATTGCCCTGGCGGAGCATGTAGGGTGTATCCGGGGCGTTCGGGAATGCGTAGATGTGCGGTGCGGACACCGTGAACTCGTTGTTGAGCGTATCGGTCCAAGGTGGCGTCAGTTCGTAGCGCAAGCCCAGAGTCAGTGTCAGTCTCGGCGTCACCTTCCACGTATCGTCCACAAAAGCGGCCTCGGCGTTCCGCTGAAAGTTGGCAGTGGCCAGAGCCACCGCCACTATCGAATTGTAGAGATCGCCCAGCAGGAACTCGGCAAATGCATCGCCCCCTGTGAAGCTCGAACTCTGCGTCGCGTTCGGCTGGAACGCAAACTGGCCTCGGGAAAACTGGTTCCCGATCTGATTGAAGTTCTGGCGGCTGTATTCGAAACCAAAGCGCAGGCTGTGTTTGCCGTGAGTCCAGGACACATTATCGACCAGTTGGAGTGTGTTGTCGTTGATGAAATAAGGACCATCCTGCGTGTCGCCGATGGCGACGAAGCCGTCCCCTGCAAAGGAAGCCATAGGAACGCCCCACGAGACCGGGGCGCCGGGTTGGAGGCCCGGTATCCCCAGGGCGGAAACCGTATCGATGTTATACGCCGAATACGTGCCCAGCGAATTGCTCAGCCGCGTATAGCCGAAACGGGCTTCATTCACCAGGGCAGGGGTGATCGTGCGCGTGTTCGTACCCAGATACTGCTCGTAGTTGGTGAGGATCTTGCTGCCTGTAATGCTGATGCCGGTTGACGCCTGGTTTTCGTCGCCCCAGCTATATCGGCCGGTCCACTGCGATTTCGCCGATTCGACAAAATCCATGCGCAGGGTAAACGCATCGCGGTTGTTGGGAAAGGAGTTCATCTGGGTATAGTTGTTCGCCAGGCCCGGGAGGTTGGAAGGGACATAGTAGTTCAGAAACTTCTTCGAGATCGGATCGATCCGGGTCGAAGGAATCACGTTGCCCGGAAATGGTGTCTTGGTTGCGCCGCTCGCACCCGTGTTCGGATCGTAGATGGTGGTGCCGAAGGCGCTGAAGTCGCCCGTGAACATAGCGGCTGTCGGAACGGAATAGGTCCCCTGGGAGTTCTGGCGCTGGGCCTTCCATTCGTCATTCGCCATGAAAAACAACCGGTTGCGCCCATCGAGCAGTTTCGGAATTCGCACCGGGCCGTCGAGTTCGAATCCGTAATCGTTCCACTTGAAAGGCGACTTCTTTGGGTGGGTGGCAGTGAAAGCGTAGGGTACCGCATCGAACTGATCGTTGCGGACGAATTCGAACAGCGCGCCGTGGTAGGCATTACCGCCGGACTTGGTCACCACGTTGATCTGGCTGGATTGGTGGCCAAACTCGGCAGGGTAGATGCCGGTCTGGACCTTGAATTCCTGAATGGCGTCGATCGATGGCAGCACTACGTAGGTGTTGAAGTCTGGGTCGGTGTTGGTGACGCCGTCCAGAGTAAAGTAGTCGAACATGATGCGGTTGCCACCCGCGGAGAGGGACTGAGTGGCGCGGTCGCCGCCCTGCCGGCCGTTGGCCTGGCCCGATATCGGGGACAGCGTGTTGGCGTTCGCCGCCAGCGCGACCAGGCTCAGGTAGTTGCGGCCATTAAGCGGCAGCTCGAGGATCCCCTTGTTCTCGATGACCGTGCCGAGGGAGACATTCTCCGCTTGCAGCATCTGGGCCGCCGCCGAGACCTCAATCGTTTCAGTGACTTGTCCGACCTGTAGGGTGAAATCGAGGCGGACGGTCTGCTGAACCTGGACTTGAACGTTGCTGCTGCTGGCGTTTTTGAAAGAGGTCTTTTCGACTCGGACATTGTAGAAGCCCGGTGCTACCGCGGGGAACGTATAATCTCCCGAGTCGGTTGAAACGGCCGTTCGTATGGCGTTGGTTGCGACATTTGTAAGGAATACATTCGCGGCCGGCACACCGGCCCCGCTCGCGTCGCTGATGCGCCCCGTTACCTCGCCGAATGTCTGAGGGTAAAGAGGAATGGCAGAGACAGCCACGAAAATGGCCGAAGACAATAGAAAGCGCCTCACTTTTGCTTGCATGATTCACCTCCAAATCTGGCTGGCGATGCCGCCAGCGACCAGAACCGGCGGCCGCGGTTGGTCCTCCCGCCCAACTCTTTGGCGGGAAAGCCTTACGAGGCCAACTCACACTCTTGAACCTGGGATATGCTAGCACGCAGGTCTGCCGCACGCTAGGTTTGGTACGGTGTCCGGCGTCCAACGCTAATGGAATCTTGTTCTTGGGTCCATGGGAAAGGCCTCGTATTCTGCTCGGCTAACGGTTAGCCGGGGCTGTTAAAAACCCCTCGACCCCCGGCAAAATGGTTGTGATATGATTTGCGAGAGCACTGCGATGTGCGAAAGCGAGAGCAGGGGACTCAGCGAGTCGTGCGTGCGGGCCGTACGGGCGGAACTCAATCGTCTGGTGGAGAGCCCTGCGTTTCGCACGAGCAAGCGATGCAGGGAGTTCCTCGAGTACATCGTCGAGCACACGATTAGCGGTCCGACCGGCGCTCTCAAAGAACGTTCGATCGGTGTGGAACTCTTCCAGCTTCCCCAGGACTTCGATACGGGTCAGCACACGATTGTCCGCGTGACGGCCAATGAGGTACGAAAGAAGCTGGCTCAGCACTACCTCGCCGAGAACGGTTCGTATCATCCGGTAAGAATCGATCTGCCGCCAGGCTCCTACTCCGCCGAATTCAGGTGGGAGACCCCGGCTGTGGAGACGCCGGCCGCCGAGACGCAAGCTGCGGAGGCGACTGCCGCCGAGACGCCATCCGCGGAGACGCATCTTCCGGCACGTCCGAGCTGGCTCACGCACCGGATGATTGCCTGCACCGTAGCCGTTCTCGTACTCGCGGGTGCCTTTGCTGTGTGGCGGTGGCGGGCGGTGAATTCTATCTCCGTCGATGCCAAGCCCCCTCTCGTCTCCAACCCGAGGCCGCCAGCGACATCGGCCGTCGAGAATCTTCGGATGATCGTGGGCTCCACCGCTCCCTACGTCGATCGCAGCGGGCGCACATGGGGCCCGGATCGTTTCTTTTCCGGTGGTAATGTGCTTGTCCGTCCGTCCGAGAGGATCTTTCGAACACTGGACCCCGATATTTACCGGCACCTGCGGAGTGGCGACTTTCGGTACGACATTCCGCTGCAGCCAGGCAACTATGAACTGCATCTTTTTTTTGCCGAGACTGGTTTAGCGGATTTCATCAGCGCGGAATCCAGCGGTGAGGGCCAGCGTCTCTTTCGCGTCTCCGCCAACGGGAATCCGATCCTGACTGCATTCGATGTGGTGGCTGATGCCGCCGGTTCCAACATTGCGGATGAGCGCGTCTTCCGCAACATCTCACCAGCCGCGGATGGATTCCTGCACCTCACCTTTAACTCGATGAGAAGCACGGCGATGTTGAGTGGAATCGAGGTGCTGCCGGTCAATGCCGGGAAAGTAAAACCGGTCCGAATTCGAGCGGGTTGGACCTCATCGTGGCAGGATTCCGCCGGGCAGCAGTGGCAGGCCGACTCCTATTTCCTGGGCGGAAACGCGTTGGTCCGCACTACAAATCCCGCTCAGGAGAGCAACTCAATCGCACCGGATATGGCGCTCTACGCGAGCGAGCGCTGGGGGCACTTTTCCTACGCCGTGCCCGTGGCCGAGGGCCGGTACCGAGTCACGCTGAAATTCTGCGAAGGGCACTACGGAAAACGCAACGCCGGTACAGGCGGGCCTGGCAGTCGCGTCTTTGACGTCTACTGCAACGGCGTGGCCCTGCTGAGGGGCTTCGATATCATTAAGGAGGCTGGCGGAGAAGGCCGGCCCATAGACCGGACTTTTTCCGCGATTCGACCCAACGCCCAAGGCAAAATCCTGCTCAACTTCGTGCCTGTTGCGGGAATGGCGTGTGTGAATGGCATCGAAGTCGCCGAGGATTCGAGATAACCTCTGCGCGGCGATTGAGCTCCAGAACGGCGACCCATTCTAGCGCGCCAGTGTTGGGAAGAAGAAGCAGGTGTACATCAGCCCTGTAACGGGGCGTAAGAATCTATGGCGGATCGTTCTTTCATTGCGGCCTGAGCGACCATCGCGGAGGTGGCCTGAGCGCCCAATCCACTCTCTGATACGCAATCATAGGGAGAGACGACTGCATGCCCGCTTTCACTGATGGGAGTGCCCGCTATCAGATCATCGTCGCCTTCGTCACGGCCCTGATTTTCGTGGGGTGCATCGTGAGCCCCCCGTCGCTCATGGACGACGTGGACTCGGTGCAGGCACAGATTGCCCGCAACATGCTGCAATCCGGCGACTGGGTGACGGCGAGGCTGGATGGGGTTGCCTACCTGGAAAAATCTCCCCTGAAATACTGGATGATCGCCGTGTCGTTTCTGATCTTCGGGGTGCACGACTGGGCGGCGCGGATTCCGATTGCGCTCGCGACCGTGCTGCTGTGCTGGGTGACGGCGCGCTTCGGGGCGTGGGCGGTGCCCTCCGGGCTGGGGCGGCGCGCGGGAATGTGCTCGGGCGTGGTGCTAGCCACCAGCATCGGGCTGTTTCTCTTCACCCGCATTCTCATCCCGGACGCGATTCTCACGCTGGCGATTACGGTGGCGCTGTGGAGCTTGTTGCGCGCAATCGAGGAAGACGAGGCGCACCCGGCGCGCTGGGCCATGCTGATGTGGGCCTCGATGGGAACCGGACTGCTGCTGAAAGGACTGATCGCGGCGTGCTTCCCCGCGGCCGCCGGGCTGCTGTACCTGGGCTTGACGAAGCAATTGTTCCTGCGCAGAACCTGGGCACGGCTGCGGCCGTTTTCCGGCATCCTGGTGTTGCTGGCGATTGCGGCGCCCTGGCACGTGCTGGCGACGCTGCGCAACCCGCCGTATTTCGATTTCACCATGCATAGCGAGAGAGGCTCCTATCACGGCTTCTTCTGGTTCTACTTCATCAACGAGCACGTCTTGCGGTTTCTGAACTTGCGCTATCCGCGCGATTACAACACCGTGCCGCGGCTGTACTTCTGGTTGTTTCATCTGCTGTGGCTGTTCCCCTGGAGCGTGTATTTCCCGGCGGCCCTGAAACTGAATTACCGCCAGCCGGATCGCGGCTCGCGGGTGCGGCTGCTGGCTTTGTGCTGGAGCGGATTCATCCTGGTATTCTTCACGTTTTCCACCACGCAGGAGTATTACTCGATGCCGTGCTACCCGGCGCTGGCGCTTCTGCTGGGATCGGCGATCGCCGGCGAAGACCGGTGGCTGCGGTACGGCACGAAAGCGATTGCGGTGGTGGCTACGCTGGCGGCGGCGGCCATCGCGGCCATTCTGTGGATGATTCGCGGGCTGCCGGCGCCCGGCGATATCGCGGCGGCGCTGAACCAGAACCCGGAGGTCTATACGCTGTCGCTGGGGCACATGACCGACCTGACGCTGCGGGCGTTCGCCTATTTGCGGCTGCCGCTGGCGGTGGCGGGAGTGGCCTTCGTGGTGGGGGCGGCGGGGGCCTGGCGGCGCGCGGGCGAGACCGGCCGGAGCCCTGTGCCGCTGGCTGCGCTGGCGGCCATGATGGTGCTGTTTTTCCACGCGGCGCGGCTGGCGCTGGTGGTGTTCGATCCCTATATGTCCTCGCGTCCGCTGGCGGAAGCGCTGCTTCAAGCGCCGCCGGGAAAGCTGATTGTGGACGACCAGTATTACACCTTCTCTTCGGTTTTCTTCTACACCAACCGGCGCGCGCTGCTGCTGAACGGGCGGGTCAACAACCTGGTTTATGGGTCTTACGCGCCGGACGCGCCCCAAGACGTCTTTATCGACGATCACGACTTGGCGCGGCTCTGGCCGCAAGCCGAGCGCTATTACCTGGTGGCGGAGGGGCCCCAAAAGCCGCGGATCGAGAGATTAGCGGGCAAAACCGCCTTGCACGTGGTGGCGGCGAGCGGCGGCAAATACCTCTTCACAAATAAATAAAAAAAATCGCGCGTCTGTTTTCAATCACTTAGACATCTGAACCGGGCTGAAAGAGAGAACCGGGGTGCTACTCTCGAATTGAGAAGAGGGTTGCGCGGCTTCGCGAATTCGCGAAGCCGTTTTTTTTGAGGAGCACGGATGAAAACCACAAAGACACAAACCAAGAAGGCTCCTAAAACTTGCAGGGAATGCAGTCACTGGAACGAAATCAAGGAGAGAATCCGGATCTCGGATCTCCTGGCAAAAGCGATTGCGGGGATCGAAAGCCGACTTACGGCCAAGGACTTCAAGCCGACCATGGGGGATTACCTCAAACTTTTGCAGATTGAAAAGGAACTTGAGCAGGAAGAGGCGAAGGAGATCAAGGTCACATGGGTCGAGCCACCAGTGGAATCGTCCGTGAAATAGCTTATGACCCGCTGCCTTCGCAAAAGAAGTTTCACGACTCGATGGCCCGATTCAAGGGCTTCTCGGGGCCGATCGGCAGCGGGAAAAGCCAGGCGCTCTGTCAGGAGGCCGTCCGGCTCAGCTATCTGAACCCAGGGCGCATGGGGCTGCTGGGCGCCCCGACGTTTCCCATGTTACGAGATGCCACGCAGGCGACCCTGTTCGAGATTTTGGATGGGAACAGGATTCCGTTCGATCACAACAAGGCGGAGAACACGCTGATCATGAAGGACACGCGATCGCGGATCCTGTTCCGGCCCATGGACGAATTCGAGCGGCTGCGCGGCACGAACCTGGCGTGGTTCGGCCTGGACGAGTTGACCTACACGCAGGAGGAGGCGTGGCTGCGCCTGGAGGGACGCTTGCGCGACCCCAGGGCCGGACGGCTTTGCGGCTTTGGGGCGTGGACCCCTAAAGGCTACGACTGGGTGTACCGGAGGTTTTTGGCGCGCTCGCGAAAGGAGTACGAGGCGGTCATCGCCCAGCCGTTCGAGAATCGGCACCTGCTCGCACGCAATCCGGATTACTACGACCTGTTGAAGGCGAGCTACGACGACCGGTTCTATCAGCAGGAAGTAATGGGCGTGTATCTGAACCTCGATGCCGCCCTGGTATACGCTTCGTTCGCGCGCAATGAACATGTTTCGGACTTGAGCTTCGATCCCGGTTTGCCGCTGCTCTGGGCGCTGGATTTCAACGTCGATCCGATGAGCTCGGTGGTCGTGCAACTGGCGCGCGGCAGGGTCCAGGTGCTGGATGAAATCGTGATCCGGCACGGAACCACCCGCGAGGCTTGCGAGGAGTTTTTGAAACGGTACCCGAAACGCCCTGCCGGCCTGGTGATCTACGGAGACGCTTCGGGATCCGCGCAGCAGACTACCGGATCTTCGGACTACGACATGATCCGCGAGTACCTCCAAGTCTACTCCGACGATCCGGTGAAATACCTGGTGCCGAAAAGCAATCCGAGCGTGCGGGAACGGATCAACCTGACGAACGCCAAGCTGCGGTTGGCCAACGGCGAGATCGGCATGCTGGTGGACCGCAAGTGCACGGAGCTGATCATGGATTTCGAGCAGGTGGCTTTCAAGGCGGACACCTACCAGATCGACAAGGACCGCGACCGCATGAGAACGCACCTGTCCGACGCGCTGGGGTACCTACTGTGGCAGGAATGCAGGCCGCTACCGCACATCGGGGAACGGCCGGGGCGATTGGTTTAACCATGCAAAACATCAACCGGGAACACCCCGAGTACATCGCGCGCAAGGCGATGTGGAAGCAGTACAAGGATCTTTACGCGGGCGGCGAGCGACTGCGCGCGGCCGCCTCGGAATATCTGGCGCGCCGGCACAAAGAGCCGAGCGAAATCTACCAGGAGCGGCTGAGCCGCGTGTTTTACGAGAACTACATCGGGTCGATCATCGACTGGTATGCGGCGACCCTGATGCGGCGTGAGCCGATCGTGTTGCTGGAAGGAAGCGACACCGCCGCCAAGAGCTTTTACACCGCGCTGGCGGACGATTGCGATTTGAAGGGGACCAACCTCAGCGAGTTTTTCCGGCAGCGATTCATACAGACGCTGGTATGCGGCAGCAGCTTCGTTGTCGTGGACTTTCCACGGGCAGGGCCGGAGGGCGCCCCGGCGCCACAGACGCGGGCAGAGGAAGACGCTTCGGGACGATCGCGCGCCTATCTGGTGGACTACGGAGCGGATGAGGTCATCAACTGGAACTGCGACCCATCGGGCGGGCTGGAGTGGGCGGTGATCCGGACCTCCTGCCTGCAACAATCCAAAGTCACGGATTCGAAATGGGAGCGCGAGACCCGGTGGATCTACTACGACCGCGAGAACTTTCAGATCTACCGGAAGGCCGGCGATTCGAGCCCCATTGAGCTGATGGATGAGGGGCGGCACGGCCTGGCGTCGCTGCGCCGCGTGCCGATGTTCCAGATGAAGGTGTCGGAGGGGTTGTGGCTGCTGAACAAGGCCGCGCTTCTGCAACTGGAACACCTCAACCAGTCCAACGCCCTTTCCTGGGCGCTGACCATGGGGCTGTTCGCCACTCCGGTGGTTTACTCCGACCGGGAGTGGAACCAGATTGTGGGTGAGTCCTACTACATCCAGCTCGGGCCGGAGGACCGGTTCGGATGGACCGAGCCGGAGGGAAAAGTCTACCAGATCGCCGCGGACAACCTGCTCCAGTTGAAGGACGAAATTTACCGTGTCTGCTACCTGATGAGCCAGGCGGGGTCATCCAGCGGCGCGGGCCAGCGGCAGTCCGGGCTAAGCAAGCAGTTGGACTTCAGCGCCACGCAGGAGGTGCTGCGCGGCTACGGCAGTACCGTGATAGACACCATGAAGCAGGTCTTGTGGGCCATCGCGGCGGCGCGGCAGGACGGGATTTCGATCGCGGTTTCCGGGCTGGACGAGTTCGACATTGACGATCTCAGCACGGAGCTGGACGACGCCAAGAAACTGCTGGATCTGGGGATCGGCTCGGAGACGTTGAAGAAGCAGGTCTTCAAGAAACTGGCCTTCAAGTACCTGAGCGATGCGCGGCAGGAGCTCAAGAACCAGGTGGCGGAGGAGATCGATCGGATGAAGTACGGAGATTAGAAGTCAGGAGTCAGAAGCCAGGAGCCAGAAGAACGGAAGCGGCGGGTGCGGGGTTGTGAGTTCCGGCTCCTGACTTCTGACTTCTGACTCCCGTGGCCCCAGAGGGGCCAGCTTATAGGAGGCATATGGAAGGCATCGATGTTCAAGCGATCGTGCGGCAGGCAATCCAGGAGTTCGTCAGCAACGAGCAGTCCAAGAACGAGCCGGCTTACAAAGCGGAACTACAGGAAGAGCGCAAGCGGAGAGAGCAACTGGAGCGCAGACTGAACGAGTTGGTGGCGGAGAACAAGCGCAGCCGCCAGATAGCGGAGGAAGCGGAGCGAAGCTCGGCGGTGAGAGCCGAACTGCAGCGGCTGGGCGTGGCGAAAATCGACCTTGCATTCAAGGCGGTGCAAGACGAGATCGTGCGGAGCGGGGACGGGCGGCTGGTGGCCCGGACGGACGCCGGCGAAACGCCATTGAAGGAGCACCTGGCGGCGTTTGTGAATGAGAATCCGGAGTTTCTGCCGGCGCGCATTGCGGGAGGAACCGGGATGACAGCGACCTTCAAGGCGCCGTCAACTGGCAGAGAAACGGTGAGCATCGAACAGATCCGCCCGGGCATGAGCGCGGAAGAAATGCAGCGGGTACGAGAAGAAATCGTGCGCGTGGCATCGCAGACCCTTCGGGGCCTGTAGTAACAACCGGCCCAATCACAGGCGGCCGGCAATAACAAACAAGTCAAGGAGAACGAATGGCAGCTATTACCTCACAAAACGTCGCAAACGCGATTGTCAAGCTGGTGGCGGCGGACGCATTGCCGGTGCTGGTCGGGAACCTCGTGATGGGGAACCTGGTGAATCGCGATTACGAGCCGGTGCTGGCGCAGGCCGGCGACACGGTAAACATACCGATTCCGCCCTCGATGGACGCAAACAACATCCTGGAAGGCGATTCGGTACAGACGCAGAGCCCGAGCCTGGGAAACGCGCAAATCGTGCTCAACACGCACGTGGAGTCGACTTTCCAGATTCCGGACGTGACCAAGGTGCTGGCGGTCCCGGACCTGCTGAAGATCTACATGCAGCCGGCGGTGGCCGCGATCGCCCAAAGGGTGGAGACCGACCTTCTAAAGCTGTACGCCGGTTTCACGGTCAACACGGTGGGGACGGCGGGGACGCCGATCACGGAAGCCGTGATCGACGCGGCGGAGACAGCGCTGTTTCTGTCGAGGGTTCCGCCTCACGAGCAGAAGTACATTGTGGTGGACGCGGCGGCCTACTCCACCTGGCGGCAGATTCCGCGCTTCAGCGAGTTTCAGACGGCGGGCGACGCGGGCCTTCGCGCGCTCGTCGAAGGCGCGATCGGGAAGGTCAAAGACTTCTTCGTGTTCCGCTCGCAGTTCGTGCAGAAGACGGGCACCACCACGGTGACCACGCACAACATGGCGTTCACCAAGGACGCTCTCGGCCTGGTCATCCGGCGGCTGCCGCAGCCGCTGCCCGGAACCGGCGCTATCGCGGAATACGCGGAGCTGGGCAACTTCGGAATGCGCGTAGTGATGAGCTACCAGCCGGACACGCTGGCCCAGCAGTTCACGGTGGACGTGCTGTACGGCTGTGGCGTGCTGCGCAACTCCTCGGGCGTCCAGGTCAACACCTAGCCGGGGCACGGCTCGCGCATAGGGGGCGAGGGGGTACCCTCTGGGTCCCTCGCCCCTGTTTCATTCAGCCCTTGGCAGGGCGGCATTGCGCCTCCGGCGCAGCGGCCCTGCTCCACTGAAGCGAGTAACGGTCAAAACCTGTTACTGGAGAGGAGAAATCGATGGATCTGAAGCTCTATTACCAGAAGATTCGCGACATGGAATCCAAGATTACGGAGGCGTTCCCAGTGGTGGTGAGCAGTGAGACGCCAGACGGCGGCAAGCCGGGGGTTCTGACGGAAGTGACACCCAGAATCGCCGCGAAGATGATCGTGGAAGGCCTGGCGCGCCTGGCTACAGCCGAGGAAGCGAAAGCGTTCTCGGAGTTGCAGGCGGAGGCCAGACGAGTGGCCGAGCAGGTGGCGGCAGCCGCTAAGGTGCAGTTGGCAGTGCTGTCGACCACGGAGCTGAACAAGCTGAAGGGCCTTTCGAGATCCTCCAAGGACTAGGTGAACGACCATGGCTCTGTTCATAGACGGTCCCGCTTCGAGCCTGGAAGACCTGGCGGCGCAGGACTCGCAGCTTCTCGACGTGGCCAGCGTCGAGGGAATCGACGTGACCCAGAAACTGGCTCTGGCCCAGGACGAACTCACCCTGGAGCTGAACACGCTGCTGACCAGGTTGAGCTACGTGGACCAGTTGTTCTGGCTGGCGCCTCAACCGAACATCGGCAGCGTGGTGGTAACGCCGGCGCTGAAGCTGTGGCACACCTTTCGCAGTTTGAAGATGGTTTACAGCGACGCGTACAACAGTCAGTTGAACGACCGCTACGCAGGCAAGCGCGACCAATTCCACGAGAGGGCCAAGTGGGCGTACGAGACGCTGATTCAAACCGGCGTCGGCGTGGTTACGGTCCCGGTGCCTCGGGCGGCGACTCCGGTGGTGGTGGCAGCGCCAGGCCCGGCGCCGGGCACCCCGCTGCCGGACGGAACTTACTACGTGACCATAGCCTGGGTCAACAGCGCGGGCGAAGAAGGGGCGTGCGCCGTTCCGGCAACCATCACGACCTCGGGGAGCTCGCTGCTGGTGCGGCCGGCAGGCACAGGGGTTGCTCCGCCAAGAACCGCGGCGGGGTGGAACGTGTATGTGGGCGCCGGTCCCGATTCGCTGGCGCTCGAAAACGGATCGCCGATCGCCATCGGACAGACTTGGCTACAGCCGGCAACTCTGGCGTCGGGGCGGCCGCCGGGACCGGGCCAACGCCCCAATTATCTGAAGCCGGTTCCACGGGTGATCCAGAGGGGCTAATGACGGCGAAGATCGGAAGCGCAACAACCGCCCAAGTGATGCAACGCATCACGGGCGCCAGCGGCGTGAATTCGAGCCTGGCCGCACTCACGCAAGCGGACCAGGCGCTGGCCGGTCCACTGGACATGGCGCAAGTACGCGCGCAGAACGTGGCGGCGGACCTGGCGGAACGCAGCAGCACGGTGAAGTACCCGGTCGTGAACGTGTACTGCGACAAGGTGACGAACCGATTAACGGAGAAGTTTCGGACATTCTCCGGCACGGCTCAGATGACCATCGAGGTTCGACATTCCCAGGACCGGCTGGAGGGGCTCCAGGACAGCCTGCAACTCTACACGGACGCCGTGACGCAGGTGCTGGCCGCGAACCGCGGCGATTGGGGCAATGGGATGTTTTACGCTGGCGGATACGAAGCGTCCTTCGGAGCCGTCAAGCAAGGCGGGAAGAATTTCATCCAGGTGGCGAAGGTCACATTCGAGATTGGAGTGAGCAAAAGCTAGTATGCCTTCTTATATTTCCTCTAACGCAAACCGGTTCTACACGGTGCTGGAAAGCAGTTACGGCCAGGTGGGATCGATCACATCCGGCAACCGGATCCCGGCTCTGAAGCTGACGGTCCAACAGAAACTTGCGACGGCGCAGCGGAAGGACAAGACGGGCAGCCGGACGTTTCCCGGCCCGCCGCCGGGCGGCAGGCGGCAGACGAATTTCGAGCTGCACACCTATATGACGAGCTGGCAGAAAACGGCTGGAAACCCGGGATATGGCCCGCTGTTTCAGGCGGCATTAGGGGGCGCGCCGCTGCAGTTCGCCGGCGGCACCGCGGCATCCAGCACGACTGGGGGAAGGCTGGGGTTCGGGGCGCCGCACGGGCTCGGCGCGGGGCAGGCGGTCTCATGCGCGGGCGAGATCCGGTTCGTGGCCGCGATCGTCGACGCGAGCACGGTGCAACTGAACGCGCCGTTTACCGTCCTGCCCGGAACCGGCGCTGCGCTGGGCGCCGCGGTCACCTACGTGCCCGCGACGGAACTGCCGAGCGCCAGCGTATTCGACTACTGGGACCCGGCGACGGCGGTGCACAGGCTGCTGTGCGGGGCGGCCGTCGACCAGATGGAAATCCAGGTGAACGGCGATTACCACGAGTTCCACTTCAGCGGCCTGGCGCAGGACGTGCTGGACAGCAGCAGCTTTTCCTCCGCCAACGTCGGACAGCTTCAAAGCTTTCCGGCGGAGCCGGCGGTGGCCGCGTTCGACTATTCGATTGTGCCGGGGAACATGGGCCAGGCGTGGCTGGGAACTTCGCCGGCGCAGTTCCTCACGATCACCGGCGCATCCATCATTCTCAAGAACGAGCTGGACACGCGGTCCAGGGAGTTCGGATCGAACCTGCCGCGCAGCATTTCTCCGGGCCAGCGGTCTGTGACGGCGGCTTTCTCGCTCTTCAGCCAGGACGACGACGCTACCAAAGGTCTCTATCAGGCCGCCCGGCAGCAATCGCCGATCAGCGTCATGTTTCAGTTGGGCCAGGCGGAGGGACAGGTCATGGGCGTGTACCTGCAGAGCGTGATTCCCGAGGTGCCGGAGTTCGATGACGGCCAGAACCGGTTGCAGTGGAAATTCCGGCAGTCGCGGGCGCAGGGCACGGTGGACGACGAAATCGTGGTGGCGTTCGCATAATCATGACCTACGAAAGCACGAGGACGGTGGAGTCGCGAGTGGCGCCCGGAGTGACTTTCACGCTGGCGAAAATCTCGTTCGGGCGCCGCGTGGAGCTGATGCGCAGGGTGCGGGAACTGGCCCGGCGAATGGAGTTCCTGGAGGCCGGCCAAGCGCCCGGCGACAAGATGGACGCGGCGCTGCTCCAGACGGAGATCGACCGGCTGTTCCTGACGTGGGGATTGCGGGCCGTATCGGGGCTGGAGCTGGACGGGTCGGAGGCGACGCCCGAGCTGCTGGCGGAAGCCGGGCCGGAAGACCTGTTCCGGGAAGCGCTGGCGGCGGTTCGGGCGGAGACGGGACTGACCGAGACTGAACGAAAAAACTGATAGTCGCCTTCCACTTTCAATTCTCCAACCAGGCCGGTTGGAAGTGCGACGTCTGCCGGAAGTCCGGCCTGGAGAAAAAGCGCCGCTGCGGGTGGCTGACGGCGGGCGAGGACGCGAGCGGGCCGCTGGTCTGGGCGAGAAGGAATGTATCGCTCAGAACCTGCCCAAAGGCCTATATCACGGCTGAGAGCCAGACTTTGGTGGAGGAGTTCCTGGTGCGGCGGCGGCTGCGGGGGATGGATTTTGCGGAGCTGAGCGCGCGGCAAGTGGAAGCATTCGTGATTCTGGAGAGAACGCTCGCTGCGGAGATGAACCATGGCCAGCACAACACAAGATGAGCTCTACGAGACCTTTGTCGCGGTTTCGGGACAACCGGCTTCCAACCTGGATGAAGCGCTCGACAGCAGCCAAGAGATGGCGGCCTCACTGAGCGACGTGGCGGAGCAGATCGTCAAACTAACAGGAAGCAGCGAGGCGCAGGCGGAGAGCGGCAGCAGCAGCATTCCCACCGCGAGTGCAACCAGCAGCGGCGGCCCCACGGCGGAGTCAATCGTATCAACTGTTCTGGAGAGCGGGTTTGGCGTGGTCCCCCTGATCGCCGGGTTGCTGGGACTGTTCGGAGGCGGGGGGACGCCGGCTCCTTCGCCGCTGGTGAAATATGCGATGCCGGCGCCGATCGACTTTGAAAGCGCGGATACCGGCAGCGACATGAGCGCTGCCGATTATGACCAGATGGGGATGCCGAGAGTGTACACCGCGGCACCGCAGAGAACGAGCACGCAGGCCAGCGGGGCGGCGGCTCCGGACAGCACCGGCGGGGGGGTGCCCTCCGGGCCCGGCGGCGCTCCGGCGCCTCAGATCACGGTAAACGTGCAGGCGATGGACTCGCAATCGTTTCTGGACCACAGCCGCGAGATTGCCCAAGCGGTTCGCGATGCGATGCTGAACCTCAATTCGATCAACGACGTGGTGAACGACCTCTGACATGGCCACCTTTCCCAAGCTGAAAACCAATGCGGTGGCGCAGTATCCGGCGACCAGGGCCTTCCGGTTTCAAAACCAGGCGCTGCGGTTCGTGGAGGGCGTGGAACAACGCTACCGGGACTCCGCCGGGCCGCTACACCGCTGGGAGATCCGCCTGGACGCGCTGGACGAGAGCGAAATGGCGGCGCTGGAGCAATTCTTCGCCGACAACCAGGGATGCTTCGGAAACTTCGCCTTCACCGATCCGTGGGACGGGCAGGCGTACGCCAATTGCAGCCTGGCGAGCGACGAACTGGACCTGACCGCGATGGCGGAAATGCAGGGCAAAACCTCGCTGACCGTGATCGAGAACCGGGGATAGCGCATGCTGGTATACCCACAACTCATCACCGGGGCTTTGAGCCAGTTTCCGGTTCAAAAGCGGCGCCGCCTGCGGACGGTTGTGAATACGTCTCTGGACGGAAGGCCAATCAAGCTGGCTGATCCGGGAGCGGAGATCACGGAGTGGCAGTTGGCGTACACGGGTCTAACCGATGACGAGGTGGCCGCCTTGCAGCAGTTCTTCCTGGCCGTCGAGGGTACCCTCAACACTTTCACATTCCTGGATCCAACCGCCAACCTTTTCGCCTGGAGCGACCACCTGAGCAATGCGGCATGGGCGAAAGGGCCGTTGCTTTCGATCACCGGCGGAATCGCGGACCCCGCGGGCGGGACGAACGCATGGCATCTCACCGATTCCGGCGCCGGCGCTCAGAACATCTCCCAGACGCTGTCCGCGCCCGCGGGATACTTGTATTGCTTCAGCGTATTCGCGCGGGCGCTCGAACCCACCTCGGTGACCCTGCTGCACGGAAGCAATCGCGCCAATCGAATCCTGGGAGCAAACTGGAGCCGGATCACTTTAACGGACAGCGGCGACGCATCGGCGGAATCGATCGCTTTTGGCGTGGAGCTGCCGGCCGGAGGGTCCGCGGATGTATTCGGCTTGCAGGTGGAGCCGCAGGCCGGTGCGTCTGCGTACAAAGCCACCACCACGGGCGGCGTTTATGAGAACGCGCGATTCCGCGATGACGTCCTCTCCATAACTACAACCGGCGTAAACTGCCACTCCGCCACGGTGAACATCATCCATGCAAACCATCTCTGAGCTGAAGGAACAGGCGGTCACGGATACGCCGCTTCTGGTCTTCGACTGCGTGCTGCCCAACGGCCAGGTGGAGCAGTGGAGCACGCACCAAGTAACCGTGGGCGGATCCACATACCAGGCGCGAGTTCTTCAGCACAGCGTCTTCGACATTCAGACCGCGTCCGACCAGGGCATAGACGGAAGCCCGCGAATCTCGCTGCTGCTGGCCAATGCCGACTCGCACTTTTCGGAAATCGAACGCGCCAGTGGATGGAAGGGCGCCCGCCTGACCGTAGGATTTCTCTTTTACGATTTGCGGAACGACGCCCCGTTGACCGACAAGGCGGTGGTGTTTCAGGGAATCTCGAATCCGCCGGATCAGATCAAGGAATCGACGTTCCGCCTGACGTTCACCAATCGCATGAACCTGCAACGGCTGATGCTTCCGCAGGTGCGCATCCAACGGAGGTGCCCGTGGGAATTTCCAGCGACCCAGGATCAGCGGACAGAAGCCATCGACGGCGGCGCTAATGGCAAGTACTCGCTCTATTACCGTTGCGGTTATTCCGCGGGAATCACGGGGGGGACGGGCAATCTCAGTGGCGGCGCGCCGTTTACGTCGTGCGGGTACACGCGGCAGGACTGCCAGGCGCGGGGCATGTTCACACGGTTCGGCGGGATCGAGTTCGTTCCTCCGACGATCGCCGTGCGCGCTTATGGAAAAGACTGGTCGACATCGGCGGTTTCGGACAACGAAGCGCAGTATAACGACTACGTTCCGATGGTGTACGGCACCGCCTGGTATGAGCCGCTGGTGGTTTTCGCGCGCAACGACGGCAACCTCACCCGGATGGAGGCGCTCCTGGGAATCGGCGAGATCGAGGGCGTGCTGACGGTGTTGGTGAGCGGTATCGAAATTCCACTGGGAATCTCCGGCGCCAACATGACCGGCACGGGCTGGTACAACATCATGACGCCGGGGACGCGCGACGGCGCGTTCGACCCCAACTTTCTGGACGCGAGCAGGAATCCGGCGGGAGACCCTTACGGCAGCATGGCGTACCTTTCCGTGGTGGTCCCCAACGCGGTGAACAACGGGACCTCACTGCCAACCGTGAAGGTGCTGGCGCAAGGCCTGAAGGTGCCGGTTTATGCGGCGGACGGGACGTATATCAGCGACCAGTTCTCGAGCAATCCCGCATGGATTCTGCTGGACGTTCTCCGTCGGAGCGGATGGGCCGCATCGGAAATCGATCTCACGAGCTTCACGGCGGCGGCGGCGTATTGCGATGAAGCGATCAACTCGACGGACCTGAACGGCAACCCGATCACGCTTCCACGGTTTCAGTGCAACCTGGTGTTACAAAGCCGGCACAGCGCCGGAGACGTGGTTCGCGGCATCCGCAACGCGGCGCGGCTGTTCCTCAGCTATGGACCGGGAGGGGCGCTGCAGTTGCAGGTGGAGAACACGGCGGCGCTCCAACAACCGGCCAAGCCGGATTGGTCGAACAGCACGCAACCGCTCAACGGAGGCTGGCCGAGTTACGAATTTGGAGACGGGAATAATGGTTTTTCCGGAATCATGAGACGGCAAAACGGGGAGCCGAGCGTGACCTTGACGTCCCGCAGCATCGCCGACACGCCGAACCGTCTCGCGGTGGAATTTCAGGACGCGCTCAACGGTTACCAGCAGGACAGCTATGAGCTGGTGGACCCGGCGGACGTCGCCCTGGCCGGACAGGTGGTTTCCAAAACACTTTCAGCGGTGGGCCTTCCGAATTACGACCAGGCGGCGCGGATTCTGAAGTTCAACCTTGACAAGTCGGTTCGCGGGAACACTTACCTCGAATTCGACACCAGCGTAAAAGCGTTCGGCATCCGGCCGGGAGACCTGATTACGGTTACGTACTTGAAGGAGGGCTTGAATCGCCAGCCGTTTCGGGTGCTGAAGATCTCGCCGGCAACCAACTACCGGTCTTCCACCATCACGGCGCAGATCCATGACGACGCGTGGTACTCGGACACGAACGGGCAGGTGACAGCGCCCTCCGGGAGCGTGACACAGGGAAACGCCGGCGTCGGCATACCGAGACCGTTAATAGGCGCCGTGCTGGACGACAACGGGGACGTGCAATTCGGCGTGGAGGAATCGTCGACCACCAGCAGCGATGGCACGGTGGAAACCGGCGTGTCCGTCAGTTTCGTTCCACCGGCAGGCGCAGGGGGCAGCTCAGCGGTCGCCGGCCCGGGCATCCCGTTGTTGAACCTGGCGCCCGCGGTTGGAACCGGCGGAACACTGAAGGGCGGGCAGACGCTGTACTATGCGGTCTCCGGCGAGGACAGCGCCGGCAACGAGAGCGCGCTGTCATTCATCGTCAGGGCGTCGATCCCGAGCGATGGGAGCAGCGTGACGCTGTCGGGGTTGAGCTTTGCGCCGGGGACGAGCGCGTTTCACGTTTATCGAGGGGCGACACCGGCGGAACTCTTTCGAATCGCTTCGGACCAGGCGCTCGCCGCCCAGTTCACGGATACGGGTCTCGCCAAGCAACTGATTGCCCCTCCCGATTCCAATTTCGATCACGCCAACTTCTACTGGCGGATGGAGCTGCAGCCGGAAAGCGCGGTGACGTTGCACTCGCCGACGGCGGTGGGAAACGGATCGTTGCAGATGGCCGCGAACCGCTATCGCAGCA
Organism: Bryobacteraceae bacterium; assembly: GCA_049510555.1. GTDB lineage: Bacteria > Acidobacteriota > Terriglobia > Bryobacterales > Bryobacteraceae > Fen-178. The sequence goes on along the minus strand of JBEKYW010000006.1, from coordinate 21,870 downwards.
TGATTGCGCGGATCACGCGGGGCACTGGCGCCGGCGAGGAGCGGGCCGTGGCGGCCAACGACGCAACCAGCCTGACCGTCTCGCCCCCCTGGAGCCTGGAGCCGGACGCCACGAGCTTCTTCGTAGTGGCGGAGACCGGCTGGCGGTTCGGCGCTCTCACCAGGAGCAGCCCGGTGCAGTTTACGGTTCCGAACCGGTCGGGAGAGGTGGTCCATCTCACCGGGCGCGCGGCCAACGTGAACGATGTGGAATGCACTCCGGAGATATCCACGGTTACGCGGTGGCAGATCGGCGGGGGCGGGACGAGCGACAGCGATGTTCCTCCAATGCCATATTTCGGGCTGGGGCCGGGCCAGCGCGGTGGAACGGTGGAGCTGAGCGGGGTCTCCTTCACGGACCTGACGAACACGCGGACCATTTCGGCGGCCACGCTGACGATGTACTACTGGGATGAATTGCAGGGCACGCCGGCGATCGCGCTGGCCAGCGCCGTGGCAGCCGGCGATGTTCTACTGAGCCTGAGCTCGGCCGGATCGGCACAGGCCGGAAGCTTCATCCAGATCGAACTGGAGGTGATCCGCGTCGAGGCGGTGCAGAACAACGGCACGCAGTACCAGGTGACGCGCGGCGCGCACGGCAGCCAGGCGGCGGCGCACGCGGCGCAGACGCCGATCTACCAGCTTCAGAGCAAGACAGCCATCGCACCATTCCCGCCGGAGTTTTTCGGCAGCCCCTACAGCGGGAGTTGGAGCTACCCCATGGCGCTTCCGGATGTGCGGATCGCGAGCGCCGAGCTGTTCGTCACCAACCAGAAGGGGAACAGTCCGGCCAAAGACATCTATCTGACGAGCACCACGGACAGCGGGCTGCGCACGCTGTCGGGCGGGCAGTACTCGATCCAGGTGGACGGATACCTGGCAGTGGATCAAGCGGCGGCGCCGGCGTTGGTGATGGAGGCGTCGCACGCGGTGCGGGACGTGTTCGCGGTGCTGGGTACGGCCGCCGACGCCACGGTCACGCTCCAGTTGAACCTCAACGGGGCGTCGTATTGCCAACTGACCTTTGCCACGGGGGCGACGGTTTCGAGCACTGTAAACGGTAATACGCTGGCTCCGCTGCCCTCGGGAGCGCAAGTGACGCTGTCGGTGCTGTCGGTGGGACAGACCAATCCCGGCGCGGACCTCACCGTTATCATCCGACTCTGATGCCGGAACAACTTTCCAAACTGCGGCCGGACCGGGATTTGCAGTGTTACTTCCAGGAGCCGTCGGCGGTTGCGGCGTTCAGCGGGACCAGCCCAAACGGGTTCACCGTCTCGGGGTGCTGGAGGCAGCAATTCGACTGGGTCGTGGTGGAATGGAACCGCGATAACGTGTTCGAGCATCCCGCGCTCCGCAACCTCCCGGACGGAGACCTAAGCGGCTTGCACCTCAGCTACGAAGAAGTCCGCACGAACTCGATCCCGCTGGATTCCACGACGTACGACTCGGTCACGTGGTCCTACCTGAGAATCTGGGAAGAATCCAACAATACCGAAAACTTCCATCGGGTTCCGCTCCTCCAGTACGCGACGCCGGCGGACGGCGGTTACGCACAACCGACGGTGATGTTCGAGTTTCAAGGCACGCCCGCAGGCGGGGATATTGTGGGACTGGCGTGGCTCGACCAGCACCCCAACTACTGGGTGGTTTCAGGGGACAGCGCGGCGGACGTGGCCAGCGGGCTGGCGGCAAACATCAACGCCCAGACCAGCACCAGCAACGTTTCGGCCAGCGCCAATGGCGCCCAAATCACGCTGACCTATAATGGCGCGCCCGGGTCGAATGGGAACCGGGTGGGTGTATATGGCTGGGTGTACAGTCCCAACGCCGGCACGGGGGCGTGGTCGCCAGCATTTGCCATGTTCCAGGGAGGGACATCGCCCGAGCGCTGGCGCGTGAGCCTCGATTTCAGCAACCTGAAGGATGAATTCGGGAACACCGTCACCACCACGAACGTGCGCAAGCTGCGGTGGACGTGGGCTGCGGACTTGCAGTTCAGCAACTTCGCGCGAGGCGAGTTCGCGGTGGTGGTAACGAACTGGCAGGTTACGGGGACCAATCTGGCGTACAGCGTTGCGGGGCCGGGCAGCCGGAGGATTGAGGACATCGCGCCCGAGGTTTCCTACACAGGCGCGTGGGTAGAGGAGCGCGGCAATTACTCCGGGGGATCGATCCACCATACGACTACCCAGGGCAACCACCTGCAATGCACGTATTCCGCCGCCGCGCACACGCTGTACTTGGGGACGCGATACTCGGACAACGGCGGACAAGTCACAGTGCAGGTGGATAGCAATCCGCCGTTGACTTTGAATTTGAAACGCGCGTCGGAAGACGTTCTGATCCGGCACCCGTTGGGGCAGTTCCAAAGCCAGGCACAGCACACCGTCACGGTCACCCACACCGGCGATGCGGGGACGGACGTCTACTTCGATTTCCTGGAGATCGCGATTCCCACGGCGGCCTTGCCGGTGTTCGACGCCTACCCGACCACCGCGCTGGCAACCGACTGGGACACGGCCCATTCGCAGGCCATCGCGCCGGAGCGGACGGCCTGGCTCATCAACACGCTGGGCTTCAAGGGCCGCGCCAATCATTATGCCGGCGCCATGTGGTTCTACGAATTGTGTTGCCCAGGCAACCAGTATGCCTCGGCCACCATCGTATTTACGGGCGCCCCGCGCTTCGGCGATACGACGACTGTCACGCTGGCGGGGACTCCGCTCACACATGTGAACCTGATCGGCGATACCGCGCAGAGCATGGCGAAAGCCTTCGAGTTTCTGATCACGGCCGGCTCGTCGGCGGTTTGGGCGCACGCCGACGGAACCTCGCTCACGCTCACGGCGCGCGCGATGGGGTCGGGCGGCAACGGCCTGACTGTCGCGACGAACACCGGCAACGCCGACTTCACGGCGCTGCCCAGTCCCACGGCGCTGGCCGGGGGCGTGGATGGCGCCTGGCACACCGATGTGAGCGCCACTCCGCGGCTGAACCGCGCGGCGCGCGACTGGAGCGGCAGTTTCTTCCAGGCGCTGAAGGGATACGGAATCGGGCTGGCGACGTCGTTCAGCATGGAGCTGCGGCACGGCGACGACAGCCTGGCCGCCGGCATCGCCCAGAGATATCCCAGCGGCGACGCGGCGTGGCTGAACACTCCGGCGTTGCAGACCAACTTCTCGCCCGCCAGCACGGCGTTTTGGAAGCAGGTCTACCTGGACATGGCGGGTGTGATGGCGGACGCGGAAGTGACCCCCTACCTCCAATTCGGCGAGGTCCAGTGGTGGTACTTCGCCGCGCCGTCGGGCATGCCGTTTTACGACGATTACACCAAGAGCGCGTTTCAAACGGCGCACGGCCGGCCTTTAGGGATTATTCCGAGCCAGAACGCGAGCCCCACTGCATTCCCAGACGAGTGCGCGTTCTTGCCCACACTCATCGGGGAATTCACGCAGGCGATTATGGATTTCGTGCGGCAATCCCATGCGGACGCGCGCTTCGAGGTGCTCTATCCGCCGGATACGAACGACACGCCGCTGAACAAGCTGATCAATCTTCCGAGCGCGTATTGGACCCCCGCCAAGCTGACCTGCTTCAAGACCGAGAACTTCACCTACACGGGGGACCGGGATCTGGACAAGGCGCGCCAGTCCATCGAGCTGCCGATGCAGCTTGGGTTTACACCCTCCGCGAGCAGCCACCTGGTGGGCATTGGCGAATACACCACGCCGTGGGCGAGAGAGCGGCGGCTGGCTCTGGGCGAAGGGCTCGAGTCGGTGGTGCTGTTTGCCCTGGATCAGTTCTGCCTGATTGGGTACGGGTTGCCGCTGGACGATGGCGCGCGGCGGGCGTTGTACATGGGGGGGTAGGGGCTCAGAGCTAGAGCGAAAGATTTTATGACGGCCAGTTCGCGAGCGAACGGGCGAGTCTCAAGGTTGAGTCCGAAATTGGGTTCTTGTGCGTCATCGGATTACCTCCCAACGGGCACCGCGCCCCCGGCCGACGAGCCGAACCTGGCCGGCCTTCTTCATTTCCGCCAGAACCTTCTTGATGAGCTGTGAACTGGCGGCTGGGAACTGCGCCGCCATGTCCGCTAACGTGAAAGGTTCCAGTTGGCCAATCACAGACCGGCGAACCAGGTCGCTCTTGGCGGGCCGTGCCTCGACCGATTCGACCTGGCGCTCGAACTCCTTGTAGGCGCTTCGCAGCGTGCTCAGGAAATAGTTCCACCACGGCGTGATCTCGTTCTGGCCTTCGTGCCACCCTTGCGAGCACAACTTGAGGACCCGGTAGTATTCCTCCTTGCTCTCTTCGATCAGTCTCTCCAGACTGATGTACCGAGCTACCTGAAAGCCTTGCGATTGAAGCAGCAGCGAAGTCGCAAGCCGCGAAACGCGGCCATTGCCGTCGCGGAAGGGGTGGATACAAAGGAGGTCGAGAACGGATATCGCCACGATCAAGAGCGGAGGAACACGTTCTTCATCGCAGGCCAAGCGATAGCTGCGGCACAACATTTCCACGGCCGCGGGCGTCTTCTTGGCGGAGACTGGAACGAAACGGACCCTGCGCTCACCTCCCGGCAGGATTTCGATGATTTCGTTGTCACGATTCTTCCATTCCCCGGCGTCTCCGGAAGATCCGCCTTGCGCAAGAGCATGGAGGCGACGGAGAACATCCGGAGTGATCGCAACGGCACTCTTTCTCGAGAAGATCCAATCCAGCGCGGCCCGATATCCGGCCAATTCCTCCTCGGAGCGATTTCGGGGCCGGGCCTTTCCGACCACCAGGGGCCGCAGCCGACTCGCTGCTACGGTCACCCCCTCGATCCGATTCGACGATTCGGCACTTTGGATGATGGCTTGTTCCCGCAAAACATCCAGGACTTCCGGTTTCTGCCTGATCCAGAGGTCCTGCTTTCCGCGCGCTTCCATGCACGCGCCGAGAAGCCAGCCAGTTCCAACGGGCATCGCCAGGCCGGCCAACTTATGCGGATCGAGTGTCACATTGCCTCACAGTAGCCTAATAATAGCCTATTGGACAGGCGGTAGCCAATTGCCGGGTTAGAGGCCGCGGGCCGGCGTTTGCGGCTGGCCGCCGGGCACGATATCTTTCTCCAGCGCCAGGTAGCCGCAAGCCACCACCACCAGGAACATGGTGAGCACCTCGCTGTCGCCCAGGTTGTACTCGAAAAAGCCCTCCGCCAGGGTCGCCAGGACGACGGCAATGCCCCCATGCAGCAAGAACCGCCGGTCGCCGGGGCCGGGCGGCAGCGCGCGCAGCCCCTTCCAGAAATCGGCCAGAATCTGAACCAGCATCCACATCAGGATCAGCATGGTGGGGATACCGCGCTCGGCAGCGTACTGCAAATAGATGTTGTGCAGGTGCCCGTACCATCCGGCCGACAGCGGGCGCGGGATATCGGCGGGCACCCATTCCTGGAAGTGGTACTTGGGCCCCTCCGGTCCAAGGCCCAGCCACGGGTGCGCCTCGATCATGCGGAGGCCGGTGCGCCAGGTAATCATGCGGAACTGATTGGAATCGACCTGTTGCGGCCGGAAAATGGACGTGAAGCGCTCGCGGATGGCCGCGGGCGAAACCACAAACGCGACGAGGATCACGGCCGGGACGAGCACCGTCATCCAGCGCCGCCAGAACCAAACGAGGTAGAGGCCCGCCACCGCCGTGCCGATCCAGATGGCGCGCGTCTCTCCGAGCAGCACGGCCGCGGCGATCAGCCCCGCGCACAACCACCAGATCCAGCGCCGCCGACGCAGGCCGGGAGCGAAGAACAGGAAGGCACCGAGCATGATGAGAGCGAACATCTCCTCGGCGGAGTAAGTGTTCCAGTGGCTGGTGAAACCGGTGATGCGCTCGCCCACGTAGAAGTCATAGAAGCCGCGGCCCGCCTGGTGAGCCTGCTGCACCTTGCCGGCGAACTGGACGAACCCGCGGATGGCGGTCAGGCTGCCGATGCCCGCCCAGCTCAGGAACAGCCAGCGGACCACCTCCAGGTTGCGCAGCGTGGAGAAGACCACCAGCAGCTCGAGAAACACGTAAAACTTGCGGATTTGGGGCAGGCCCGCGGCGGGGTCCGGGGAAAACGCGAGTGCGACCACCGTTCCCAGCATGAACAGCGCCAGCGGCAGCTTGATGCGCGGCAGCCGCAGTTTCTCGCCGGAAGCCAGCAGCGCGGCCAGCGCAAGGGCCAACAGAATCTGAGACAGCGCGATCGAGAGCAGGATCGAAACGGCCGACCCGAACGTCAGCCAGCGCGCGGCGCGCGACAGAAACGATCCCGGCGGATTCATGGAGATAGAACTTCAGTATGACAGAGTGAAAACGGCAGAAAACGGCAGCGGACCGGGCGAAGCCGTGCCTGTGTTACACTCGGAGCAGATGAGTAACACAATTTCTGTTCGGCTGCCAGAGGATCTCGCGGAGTGGCTGGACCACGCCGCGCGGAGGACGGGTGTGCCCAAAGGCCGAATCGTCCGAGAGGAACTCGAGAAGGCCCGGATCTCCCCAAAGCGTCCGTTCCTTCGCCTGGCTGGTGCGGTTGCCGGACCGGCGGATCTCTCGACTCGCAAGGGCTTTGCCCGCAAATGAAGGCTATCGCGGACACCGGTTTTCTGGTGGCGTTCGGGAACCGGAACGATTACCACCATGAATGGGCGGTCGGTATCGCGGAAAGGGTAACTGAACCGCTATTGACCTGTGAGGCGGTGCTGGCCGAAACCGCGTTCCACCTTGGCAGCAGCGCTCTGGTGCTGGCGTTCTTGCGGGACGGCCTGGCGCGCTCCGCACTGGTTTTGACCGAGCATGTCTCGCGGTTGGCGGAACTGGCGGTCCGCTACGCCGATCGCAAACCGGATCTGGCAGATCTTTGCCTGATCTGCCTGAGCGAATTGCACCCGAGATACCCGGTGATTACCACGGATCTGGCGGACTTCCGCGTTTACCGCCGCGGCCGGCGCGAGGTGATCCCGCTGATCCATCCCGCAGAGCGGTAATTAACATGACTGGCAGGCATTCAAGCAGTAACGATCCATTTGACATTCTATCCGTGACTCACGTATAGTTGAAAGGTGCTTCAGGCGAGAGTGATCGCGACGTGGACTTATGCGAAGCGGGTCGCGAAACTGCTCCCCCGGAAGACCGTACGGAGATGGAAAACGCCGTCGCCGCCGATCCAGAACGATACCCGGTCGTGCCCGGAACGAAGGGCGTCCGCAAGGCCCGGTGGTCGCGGCCGGGGATGGGGAAGGCCGGTGGCATCCGGTTGATCTATTACTTTTGGATGGAACCGAACGCGGTCGTTCTCATCACCGCGTATGCAAAGAACGAGAAGGAGAATCTGACGGATGCCGACAAAAAGGAAATCCGCAAGATCGTCGAAAGTCTCAAACGCACCAACTGAGCGGGCAAAGCGGTCGCGTGTGGCGCATGACATCATCTCGGGGCTCAAGGAGGCGGCCGCGTTCGCGCGGGGCGAAATCTCGTTGCCGGTTCGGATTGTCAACGTTTTCGAGCCGGTGGACGTATGCACGCTCCGTTCGAAGCTCGGGCTATCGCAGTCTGAGTTCGCATCGCAATACGGCATTAGCCTGAGAACGCTCCAGGAGTGGGAACAGGGTAGAACCAGCCCCGACAGCGCAGTGCGCGCCTACCTGACAGTGATCGAGCGAAACCCCCGGGCGGTGATCGAAGCCCTGGCGGGCCGGTAGGCCGGCGCAGTACCGGCCGCTACTCGTATCTCAGCGCTTCCACCGGGTCGAGGCGCGCGGCGCGGCCGGCCGGCCAGATGCCGAAGAACAGTCCTACTCCCACCGATACCATAACGCCGGAAACGGCCGCCCAAAGAGGAACCGCCGTGGGCAGGTTCGGGAAGATCAGGCCGGCGGCGCGCGAGATGATCCAGCCGAGCATGAGGCCGATGATTCCACCCAGCGCGGTCAGCACCACGGCCTCGGTCAGGAACTGCACGATGATGTCGCTCTTGCGGGCGCCCACGGCTTTGCGGACGCCGATTTCGCGGGTGCGCTCGGTGACGCTCACCAGCATGATGTTCATGACGCCGATGCCACCCACCAGCAGGCCGATCGAGCTGAGAATCACCATCACCAGCGCCACCGTGGCGGTGACCTCGTGAAATTGCTCGATCATCTGCTCGGCGGTGGAGATGGAAAAGTTGTCGGGATCGTGGAACGGCACGCGGCGCTCGAGACGCAACACCGCGCGGACCTCGTCCTGCGCTTTGGCGAGCATGCCGGGGTAGGCGATGATCACCAGCATATGTTCCGTGAGGTTGGGATACATTTTGCGCATGGTGAAGTAGGGGATCAATATGCGCGTATCGTCCTGGCCGGGCAGCGAAGCCGCCGGACGGTCCATCACACCGACAATCTGAAGCGCGTGGCCATCCACTTCGATCCACTTGAAGATGGGATCCTCGTTGGGTAGCAACTGCTTTTGCACGTCCTCGCCTACGGTTACAACCGGCATGTGGTGGGAACTTTCAAAATCGGTGAAGAAACGGCCGGCCTTCATGGTGGTGCCGCCGGCGGCGTAACCCTCTTCGGTGCCGCCCATATTGATGTTGTACAGGTCGTTCCCCTTGTAGCGCGCGGTGTGGATGCCGCTCATGGGGAAGAGGTAGGGGCTGACATGCTCGACCGCGGGGCAGCGCTCGGCGATGGCGCGCGCGTTTTCCAGCGTGAGCGGCTTGCGGCGGCGCTCTTCGCGCGTCCAGTCGCCCATGGCCTTGCCCTTGAGCACAATCATGGTGTTGGGACCGAAGCTGCGCAACAGGTTGGTGATGGCGCCATCCAGGCCGGCGATGATGGAACCCACGCCGATCACGGCGCCGGTCCCGATGATCACTCCCAAAATGGTGAGAAACGACCGCATCTTGTGCTCGCGCGTGGTGGCCAGCGCGAGCCGGATTCCGTTGCCGATCGAAACCAGGGTCATTTCTCCATCCTGAGGGCCTCGATGGGATCGAGTTTGGCGGCGCGCTGCGCCGGGTAGATGCCGAAGAAAAGCCCCACCGCGGCGGAGAGCGTCACGCCCACCACCACCGCGGTCAAGGGCACGGACATGGGCACGGGAGTCAGGCTCCGCACGAGCACCGCGACAATCCAGGCCAGCATGACTCCCAGGACCCCTCCGATGGCCGCCAGCATGGAGGATTCCACCAGGAACTGATTGAGGATGTCGCGGCGGCGCGCCCCCACGGACTTGCGAATGCCGATCTCGTGAGTGCGCTCGGTGACCACCGCCAGCATGATGTTCATGACCACTACCCCGCCCACTACCATGAACACCGAAACCACCGCCACGGCAGTGGCGGCGATGGCGCCGGTCAACTGGTTCCAGAAGTCCAGCAAGGCGTCGGAGCTCAGCGTGGCGAATGTGTCGTCATCCTTCGGCTTCAGGTGGCGGTAGGCGCGGAGCGCCATGCGGGTTTCTTCCTGAGCTTGCATGAGGTGGTCGTGATCCATCGCCACGGCAGCGTAGCTCATGCCGTTGCGCGATCCCCAGATTTTGAAGTACGTCTCGACGGGAATGATCACGAACTTGTCCTGCGATTGCCCGAAGACCGAGCCTTTGGCCTTGGAAACCCCCACCACCTGGAAAGGAAGTCCTTCCACTGCGATGTTCTGGCCGATGGGGCTGGCGTTAGGGAAAAGCTGGTCTTTGATATCGTGACCGATGAATGCCGCGTTCATGCGCCGGTCGTTTTCGGTATCCGAGAGGAAGCGTCCTTCTTCCGCCTCGAAGTTGCTGATGACCGCCATGTTCGGGGACGTGCCCTGCAATCCCACGTTCTCCATTAGCTCCTTGCCGAGGTGCACGGAGACGCCGCGGCCCGCGATCATGCCGATTTCGCGGGTCAGGGTGAGCCGCGAGCGCAGGAACTCGAACTCCTCCTTGTTCAACATCGGGTTGCGCCGCAGCATTTCGAGGTACTTCTTGGGATTCCACTGCATCATGGCGATGCGCTGCACGCGGTAGCCGTCAGCGCCCATGCTGGAGACATTCTGGGCGATGTAAACGTCCATGCCGTTAATCACGGACATGACCGCAATGAGGGTGGTGGTTGCCAGGATGATGCCCAGCAGCGTGAGAAAGCTGCGCAGCTTGCTCCCGCGGAGAGATTGGGCGGCGCCGGTCACCGCCTCCCAAAACGACGCATGCGTATTCATTTATAGCCTAGACGGATCACTCGGAGATTTCGTAGCGCTCTGTCCGATGATCCACTCCATTATCGCGTCATCCGCCCAATAACGGTGCGGCTGGCGGCCGAGGAAGCCCAGGTGGCCGCCATGTTCGGTGGCCAGCAGTTGGATCCAGGGATTCACGCGGACGGCGCCGGACGCGAAGATCTCGAAGGGAACGAGCGTGTCATCCTTGGCCTGGATCAGCAGCACCGGCACGCGGATGCCCTCCAGGTAACGGATGGCGGACTGGGTCCGGTAGTAGTTGGCGGCGTCGCCGAAGCCGAACGACGGCGCGGTAATACGGTCATCGATGTCGATTACGGAGCGCAAGCCTCGAAAGTTCCGCTTTTCGTAGCGCCCGGTGGCGCACAGGCGGGCGCACATTCGGCGCACGAAACGGCGCTCGTAGAGGCGGTTTCGGGGTTCGGCGATGGAGCGCGCGCAGGCGGCCAGGTCGAGCGCCGCGGAAACCGCGCACACGCCGCGAATGAGCGGCGGCGCGGATTCGCCCATCTCGCCGGCGAGCTTGAGCGCCACGTTCGCGCCAAGCGAGAACCCCACCAGAAAAGCAGGCGCAAGGCCTTCGCTTCGGAACTGGCGCAGCACGGCCTCCAGATCGCTGGTGAGCCCGGCGTGGTAGAGCGTACGGCAGAGCCGCTCGGTGCCGCCGCAGGTGCGCATGTGAAAGCGGTGCGCGGCAAAGCCGGCGCGCAGAGCCGCGGCACTCAGGCTCCGCATGTACCCCGCTTCTCCGGAGCCTTCCAGCCCGTGGACCATCACGATTTCGCCGGCCGCCCGGCCCTCGGGACGTTGCGATTCCACCAGCACCCGAACATCCGGCTCGGTTTGGAAGAGCCGGCGCTGGAGGGGAAACCGGACTTCGGCCCCGTCCCGCTTCCAAAGATGGCCGGCCACGGTTTGCCAGTGTGGATTCCGGAACAGTGGATCGAACGGGACCATGCAGGCTCGGGAAACTTGTAGTATAAATGTCTGGGCATGCGTATCGCGATTCTTACTCTCCTCTCGGTCACATCGACGTTGGCCGGAAACGCCGCAGAGGCTCCGCGGCCCTCGCCGCCGCTGACGATTCAACGCCTGGCCGCTCCGGCTTTGGAACTCAGCCAGTATCGCGGGAAAGTGGTGGCGCTGGCGTTCATCGATACCAACTGCATACATTGCCAGGAACTCACGAGGCTGCTGGCTCCCCTGGCGCGCGAGTACGCGCTGCGCGGCGTGCAGGTGCTGGAATGCGCGTTCAACGACGACGCCAACAAGGCCATGGCGGGGTTCCTGACGCAGTTTCAACCGCCGTTCCCGGTGGGCTGGACCAATCGCGCCGCGGTGATGTCGTACTTGCAGCGCACCATCCTCGACACCAGTCCGCTGTATGTGCCGCGCATGGTGTTCCTGGACCGCCGGGGCATCATACAAGCGGACTTCCCTGGCGAGAGCAGTTTCTTCAAGGAACCGGCAACGAACATCCGCGCGGAACTGGAAAAACTGCTGAAGGCGAGGTAGGGGCCGGGCACGACAGGACACTGGTCCTCGGGAACAGGTGGGACAGACCATCGCGTTGCGTGGTCTGTCATTCCTCGCTAAAGCACGACTGTTGACAGACGACACAAACCGATCGTCTGTCCTACCTCCCTACATGATCTTTACGCCGGTGACGTAATACTTGTCGTCGCTCACCACGACGGTGGCTTGGATGTGGTCGCCAACGTGGAGCTTTTGAAACTCGGTGTCGGGCTTCACGGGGTACTCCATGGTCATCGCTTCCATCCAGTCGCCGATCTTGCCGTGAGCGATTGTGGCGGTCTTGGTGGCGGGGTCCAGGGCCTTGACTTCGCCTTCCATGGCGTACCGCTTGCTCTGGTCCTTGGCGCCGCAACCCACAAGCGTAAGCGCCAGCAGGACCACAGTGGTTCGTCTGGTCATCACCTCACATCATCGCAGGAAGGCGCCGGCTGCGGGGCGCCACGGCCTGTGCCACTGTATAGAAATGGACCGGGACTTCCGCCGGGGTTACATCGAGATCGATTTCCCCACGGAACCCTTTCACTCTGTGTTCCGGCTGCTGGTCCGTTCCGCCGTCTTATTCTTCGCCAACCTGCGGTTCCTGGCGGCGGTCACCCTGGCGGTGTATCTCCCGGTGAAGCTGGCGCTCCAGTTTGCCTGCTATGTGCTGGATGTCCCCACCAACGGAATCCTTTCGTATCTTCTGCTGGATATCAGCGACCTGGTCCTCAGCGCGCTGGTGATTCCGGCGGTCATCTACGGCCTGGTAGCCCGATTCCGCGGCGGCCAGACTGCTGCCGTGGGCGAATCGCTGCGCTGGGGCCGGCGCCAATGGGGAAAGACGCTGTGGAACATGTTCAAAGTAGAGGTGACGGTGGCGCTCTGGGGGGCGCTGCTGGTGATCCCCGGGCTGGTGGCGATGGTGAGGCTGGTCTTCGCGGGTGCCATTGTGGCCATCGAGGCCGACCGGGAAACCGAGGTCCTGGCGCGCAGCCGCGCGCTCAGCAGGGGCCACGGCTGGCGCATCTTCCTGGTGCTCTTGCCGCTGATGGCGGCCGACCTGCTGGGGAGCTACCTGGTTCTCAGCGCTCTCGACCAAGCCGCCTATTCGCGCGTGGTCATCGCGGTGGCCGATAGCGTGCTCTCCGTGGGCGGGCAATGGACCACGGTGGCCGTTCTGCTGATGTACCTGGGGGTGGTTCGCCCGGCCCCTCCGGCCAAGGCGTTGCGATAATCTATCCCCTATGCGCAAGGTCAATCTCGCCGAAAAGCTGGCGTCGTTTTCCGAACATTTCAGTCCCCGGATTGTGGGCGAGCTGAACGGGCAGCAGGTGAAGGTGGTGAAGTTCCAGGGGGAGTTCGTCTGGCATCACCACGAGGCGGAGGACGAGTTGTTCCTGGTGCTCGGCGGCGGCTTCCGCATGGGCTACCGGGATGAAGCCGGGCGCCAGCAGGAGATGACGGTGAACCAGGGCGAATTCGTGATTGTGCCGCGCGGCATGGAGCATCGCCCCGCAGCCGACCAGGAAGTCGAAATCCTGCTCTTCGAGCCGGCCGGCACTCTGAACACCGGCAACGTGCGCGGCGGTTTGACGGTGGACCAACCGGAGCGGATCTGAGTGTCACAGAGTCGCGAGCTTCCGCTATGGTAAGGACATGCTGACCAGGCGCGCTTTTCTGGTGGCGCCGGCCGCTTTCGCCGCCTCCGCCGCTCGCACGGTGGCGCCGCCGCCGGCCTTCGGGGCAACCCCCACGGAAAGACAGCTTGGCTGGCACGAGCTCGAAACCACTGCCTTCCTGCATTTCACGGTGAACACCTTCACCGGCAAGGAATGGGGTTACGGGGACGAAGATCCCAACATCTTCCAGCCCGCGGCTTTCGATGCCGATGCCATCGTGGGCGCGTTGGCCGGCGCCGGCTTGCGGGGCGTGATTCTCACCTGCAAGCACCACGACGGCTTTTGCCTCTGGCCGACGAAGACCACGCCACACTCGGTGCGGAGCAGCTCGTGGAGATTGGGGAAGGGCGATGTGGTCCGCGCGGTCTCCGATGCGGCCCGGCGGCACAATTTGAAATTCGGTATTTACGTGTCTCCGTGGGACCGCAACTGCGTTGAGTACGGGAGACCGGAGTACATCCGGATTTACCGGCGGCAGCTCACCGAGCTGCTGAACGAATACGGCCCGGTCTTCGAGGTCTGGCACGACGGCGCCAACGGCGGCGATGGATTCTACGGAGGCGCGCGCGAAAAGCGCATCATCGACAAGAACACGTACTATGACTGGCCCGGGACGTGGGAACTGGTGCGGTCTCTACAACCGGACGCCGTCATTTTCAGCGACGTGGGACCGGACATCCGGTGGGTGGGCAACGAAAGGGGGATTGCAGGAGATCCCTGCTGGGCAACCTACGACCCCGTCGGCGCCGACGGAGGACCGGCTTCACCCGGGAACGTGCGGCAGCAGGAGTCCCCCACTGGCCACCGGCACGGGCGGAAATGGCTGCCGGCGGAGTGCGACGTGTCGATCCGGCCGGGCTGGTTCTGGCACGAAAACGAAAACTCGAAAGTCAAAACGCCCGCGCAACTGGCCGATTTGTATTACCAGTCGGTGGGCCGGGGCGCCAACCTGCTGCTGAATGTTCCGCCCAATCGCGATGGCCTGCTGCAACCGGAGGACCTGGCTTCGCTCAGAGGCTTCGGTGAGTTCCGGCGCGCGACGTTCGGGCACAACCTGGCGGCGCGTGCCAAGCCGTCCGCCTCCAATGTGCGCGGAAACAGCCGCGCGTACAGCCCCATGAACCTGTTCGACGGCCGCAATGACACTTACTGGGCCACCGACGATTCGGTGCTTGCGGGCGAGGTGATCGTGGATCTTGGCCACGCCACCAGTTTCAACGTGATCCGCATACGGGAGGCGATCCGCTTCGGACAGCGCATCGATGCCATCGCCGTAGATCGCTGGAATTCGGGTTCGTGGGAGCCGCTGGCATCGGCAACCAGCATTGGCTGCCGCCGCCTGATCAGGCTCGAGCGCCCCACGACGGCGGCGCGGTTGCGCTTGCGCGTGACCCAGGCATCCGCCAGCCCGGTTCTCACCGAGTTCGCGCTGTTTGCCGAAGGGTGAGCGACGGGTATTCACTGTCGCGGATTTCGGAGTTTACGTTTACAGAAGTTTCATTGTATAGTGCAGGGATACCGGGCTATCTAAAGTCCGGCACAGAGGAGGATATGATGCGTTATGTATTGGGGTTGTGTGCCGTGCTGGCAGTTGCGCCGCTGGCGGCTCAACCCGTGATTAACACCGGAGGCGCGGTCAATGGGGCCAGTTATTCGCCCGTTGGCCTGGCGAATTCAGCCATTGCCCAAGGGTCCATTTACGTCGTTTTCGGAAGAAATCTGGGGCCGGCGTCGTTGGTTACAGCGACCACCTATCCGCTGTCCACGACGCTGGCGGGAACATCGGCCAAGGTGACCGTGAACGGCACCACCGTAAACCAGATTATGCTCTACACGATGGCGACCCAGGTGGCCATGGTGATGCCGTCGACTACGCCGACAGGCAGCGGGACTATCACGATCACCTATAACGGGCAGCCCAGCGCACCGGTGGCCCTGCAGGTTGCGGCCACCAACTTCGGCATCTTCGCGGTGAATACAGCCGGCAGCGGGCCGGCCGTGGTCACCGACGCAAACAACGGGTACATCTCGCTGACCCACGCAGCCAACCCGAACCAGACGCTGGTCCTGTGGGGCACGGGGCTGGGAAAGATCTCGGCCGACGAGACCCAGCCGCCACCGCAAGGCAACGTGGGGACGAAGCCCACGGTCTGGGTGGGATCGCAACAGGCCAACGTGGTGTATTGGGGACGGTCGGGCTGCTGCGGGGGTTTGGACCAGATCAACTTTCAGGTGCCCGCGGGGATCACGGGATGCTACGTTCCCGTGGCTGTACAAACGGGCAGCACGGTGAGCAACTTTGGAAGCATTGCGGTGGCCAGCAGCGGTAGTGTGTGTTCCGATCCGATTGGTTTGAGCTCGACGCAGCTCACGCTGGTGCAGAATGGCCAGAACCTGAGCATCGCAACGCTGGACCTCTCGCGCTCGACTGTCTCGTTGAATCTTCCTCCGCCCTTTCCCTCGACCCCCACCACTACGGACGCAGGCAGCGCCTCGTTCTTCCGCTATACGCCAACCCAGATAACGAGCTCGACCTTCGGCCAGGCGGCCTCCGTGGGCGGCTGCATGGTGTTTACGATCAGTGGCTCCGCGACCGTTACCGATCCGGTTCAACCGCTGGGCCTGGATGCCGGAGCGTCTGTAGCTCTCAGCGGACCAAACGGCTCCAAGACGTTGTCGACGCTGGCGTCCCTCAAAGGCAGCTACGGCGCGACTTTGGGAAGCAGCACCAGCCCGCCGTTATACCTGGATGCAGGCACTTACACCTTCAATGTTCCCGGCGGCGCCGACGTCGGCCAATTCACCCAGCAGCTCCAAATGCCCCCGTCGCTGACCTGGACCAATCAGAGCAGCATCACCTCGGTGAGCGAATCGCAGGGCGTGACTGTGAATTGGACCAACGCCGTGCCGAACGGATATGTCGGGATAACAGGCTACTCGTTCGCCCTGGACTCAACCGGCAACCTCAGCGCGGGCGTTATTTTTGTCTGCAAGGCAAACGCGGGATCGAACGGCGTCAACTCGTTCTCGATTCCCCCGCCCGTGCTGCTTAGTCTTCCGCTGTCGAGCACCTCCAGCAGCTCAGGGTTCGCAATTCCAACCGGTTACCTGGGACTCAGCAGCCAAACAGCGGCTCAGACGTGCAACGCCCCCCACATCGACGTCTGCTCGGCTGTGGCCTCCGTGCTGGTTGAAAAGACCGTGACCTACACGCAGTAGCAGGCGCGCCTCGCTCAGCGCCGCCCTGTTACCATGGAGTCGCAATGAGTTTTCAGTGGCTCCAAGTGAGAATCCAGGAAGAGCAGGAGCGGCGCGAACGGGAGGCGCAGATTCTGGAACGGCTGCCGCGCGCGCTCGAAGAGTTGTACCGCCATCTGGCTGCGTGCGTTGAGTCCTATGCAGGCGCGTTCGGACCGGAAGCGGCGGACATCCACTTGCAGGCTTCCAGGGTCCGCATCGCCGTTCGGGAAGAACAGGACGGTAAATGGCAGCAACGCGCGAAGGTCGAAATCTCGATCGTCCCCACGCTGCCGGGTTTCCGCATCGAGCGCGGCGGAGACCCGCTCATGATCGAAGTGGGCATCCTCCCCGGCGACAAGCTGTTCTTCCGCGATCAGGACCAGTTCGTGACCATGGAGGAGCTGACGCGCCGCATCCTGGACCGCGCGTTCTTTCCCAAGCTGGGCGAGTGATTACTTTCCGGCCGTGTACCGGTTCCACTGGCCGGCGATATCGGCGCTCCTGGCATCGCCCGGGTGAACGATCAGCCGGTAGCGGTAGCGCAGGCTCTGGCCGGCGTCGAGGTTGGTGGGGAAGCTCTGCGAGCGATCGCCGGTGAAAGTCGAAACGCCGAACGGGTTGGCCGCGAACAATCCGTAGCCGCGCGCGTGCCACCGCACCGGGTGGCGGGGATTCGCAGGATTATCGAGAATCGCAATTCCCACCTTTTCGCCATTGATCTCGCCGGAATAGTCGCACCAGTTGGAAGGCTTGCCCCAAAGCTGCTTTTCGCCAACCAGGCCGTCGGCATTGGTGATGTGGCCGGTGCCGGTGTCTTCCTGGAGCACGGGGCGGAGGCGAATTCCGAATGCGCCGTCCTTGGTGTCGCCGAACGTCAGCTTCTGGATGGCGGTGAGGGTGATGTCGAAATCGATGATGCGGAGCGCCGGGTCGGCATGGAACGTCATTACGCGCGACTCGGTAAGCAGCGCTTCGCCTTTGAGGTCGGTCCATTCGAAGGTGGCGGCGATGGATCCCTGGCGCTTGCCGCTTTTCAGTTCGCCCAGCTTCTTCAGAACGATCTTGCCGCGGTTGGGCGTGGTGTAAGACGCCTCGTTGTTCCAGAAATCCAACCGGTTCACGTTGTCGTGCGCAAACCACAGGCCGCGCTGGTGCTGATGGTCCTTCTTGATCTTGTTCTCCGCAATCATCTTTTCTTCTTCGGCCACGCTGGCCATGGGCCACATGCGGGTGACGTAAGTGCCGGAGGCCGCGCGCAGCGGCCAGAGGTAAGGCTTGGTGACATCCGGCCCGGCGACGATGAAATCGGTGAAAGGCTTGCCGTTGATCTCCACCGCGATCTTTTGGGGTCCGGGGGTGATCTTCACCTGGGCGGCGGCTGGCAGCGCCAGAATCGCCGCGGAGAAAAGGAGGAGGAATGGAGGCTTCATACGAAGCTCCATTCTATCCCCTAATCCGGACCGGCGGAGAAAGCGCTCATTTCACGAAGAACTCGACGGCATCGTTCACGACGGCGCCGGTGTCGAGGTCCTTGAGAACGAACGCAAACTGATACGTGCCCGGTTGCATCGTGCTCCCTTTTCGGTAGGCTGGCAGCGGCCCTGGGAGCGTATCCTCGAAGACCTGGACAACTCCTCCGGCGTGGGCCGTGATCTTGCCGTACACGCTCACGCGATGGTTTCCGTAAGCATTCAGCGGGATGGAGATCAACACCCAATTGCCCGCGGACACTTGCACCGTGGCCCCTGCTTTGGAGGTGAAGGTCGCCGACAGCCGGCCAGGCACGTTGAGCGACACGTCCTTCTCCGACGGGTCCATGGTCATGCGGTATTCGCCCGACCGGGTGGAGTCGACAAACTCGATAATTACGTTGGTGCCGATGCCTTCGATGTAGCGGTAGCGCCACTGTTCGAAGGGGAAGGTGGAGGTCTCGCCGCCGCCCTGCTCCGAAGGCCGCCGGTAACTGCCGCCAGCGGGATGCGATTCGATTTCATCGGGTGGGCCATAGGTGATGTAGATCCGTCCGCGGTCGGTCTTCCAGCCGGCAACGTGCCCATCGGCAAAATGCACGTTGGTGTAGGCTATGCGGCGATAGTGTTCTTCCTTGAATTCGTTCTGGGGGGTGCCCGGCGTGGGATCGCGGCGCAGCCAGAACTGCTCGATGAATTTCTCGCGCTCCTCGTCGGTCTGAAGACGCTTGAAGGCCTCGCGTTCCCGATCTTCGATGATGTAGGCGACGTCTTCATTCAGCCATTTGCGGTAAGGCGTTTCCTTTTCCGCCCGTGGCTTCGCAGGCGTCTCCTGCTGGGGCAACGGCGACGGTTTGGCAACCGCCTGAGGCGGGGGTGGCGCAGCGGGCTGTGGCTCAGGCGCCGGAGGCCAGTTCGGCTGCCAGGCGCTCAGCGCCACCGCGACCGACACCAGCAACAGACCCGCCGTGAAGACGGGCGCCATGGTTACACGCGGCCCCTCGGGTTCCTGGAGCAGGCGGCGAATGCGTCTGATGAGGCTACCTCCCGTAACGGCCAGCGCGGGCTCCCGCGCCGGCCAGCGGCTTTCTTCCAGCACGGCCAGGGCGGCTGCGTATCCGCGCGCATCCCCGTTCAGACTCACTACCTCGTCGTCACAGCAGTTCTCGCGCTCGGCGCGAACCAGGCCGGAGACCCACCACACGGCCGGATGGTAGAACAGCAGTCCCTCTACCAGGCTCTGCAGCAGGTTGACCAGGTAGTCGTAGCGCCGGATGTGGGCCAACTCGTGGATGAGGATTAACTCCACCTGGGCAGCCGGCAGGCCGGCCAGCAGGCCCACGGGCATCAGAATCACGGGGCGCAGCCATCCGATGACCACCGGGACATCGGTCAGGCAGGACTCCAGCAGGGCCGCGGGGCGCGCCACGCGCATGCGGTTCGCGAGCGCCTGAAGCCGCTGCCGCCACTCGCCGGGCGCCGGGCAGACGCCCTTGCGACGCAGGCGATCGGCGAACCACCAGCCGCCCAGGCTGCGCACATAGAAGAGGAGAACGCCCGCCATCCAGAAGGGCACTACCCATGGAAGGCGGTCCCACACGGTGGCGGGCTCGGTGGTCAGGGGTGCGATGGGCGCTGGCGCAAGGAGGGGGGCGTGCTGCGAGACGCCGGCCACGGAAATCGCCGCGGCATTTGGCGCCGCCGACCATACATGGACCAGGGTGATAGCAAACGCCAGCGGCATCGCGAACAAGGCGAGGCATGTCAGGGTGTATCGCCAGCGAGACGAAGCCCCACGGCCGGCCCCGCGGAGGGCGGCCAGGAACGCAGCGATCAGGACGCCTTCCCAGACAAAGTGAACCAACGTCCAGCCGAGCGCTTGCGCGACCGGCGCCTGTACCCAGCGTGAGAGCGTGATCATTTCGCACCTCTCTCGTATTCGTCCAGAAGCTTGCGGACTTCGGCCAGCTCTTCGCGCGAGGCCTTGCGCGCCGAGAGGGCGCCCAGGATCAGACTCTTCGCCGAGCCGCCGAAGGCCCTCCGCAGCAGATCGCCCGCCAGTTGCCGCTGCGTCCATTCGCGCGGCCGGCTGGCTTGGTAAATGTGGGCGCGCTGATCCTCGTCGCGCCGCACCAGGCCTTTCTCGGCCATGATCTGCAACATCTTCAGCACGGTGGTGTATTGGGCCGGCCGGCGGCGGTTGATGGCTTCGTGGACCTCGCGAACGGTGGAGGGGCCGCGGGTCCAAAGCACCGTGAGGATCTCCAGTTCCGCATCGGTGGGCCGTGGCGGCTTAGCGGGCTTTTCCGGCATATACGAAGAGATTACTACGAAGGTCTTCGTGTGTCAAGAGGGGTCGGGTTGCACGGCTAACGGCAGAGACCAGCATCTCGAACCCACAATCGAGGACCCGGGATGGGGGCCGTAAACACTACGGCCTTTATCGCTACCAATCCACTAGCCACCCTGTCGGGTAGGCACAAAGATATGCCTTTGAATCGCTCACGCAGGTGCGAGCCATCACGGACTGGTGGCTCTAAATCTACAACGGCGAACGCCCCCGTGACAGCCTCGGTGGGGCGCCGCCGCTCACGTTTCTACCGAGGCGATCATCGCCGGGGGGCGTCTACTTTCGGGGAGATACAGCGCGCCTGCCACTCTTGCGGCCTTGTCGGTTGGGTGCATGGCCTCTCTCTCCTTGTTTCGCGGTTGACGCAGGGACCGTTACTCGACGAGTGGTGTTCGTATTCCCTTAAACAGAAGCCAAAAACTCGTTGCTATTTCGAAGATAGCCATAGGCGTATCGAGCGAGTACAGGTTAACCGTCTTGCCGAAGTTGGGGAAAATGATGAAAGCGAAAGCAGACGTCGCGCACCATACAGACGAGATCACACCCCAGGCAGCCAATCCTCTAGGGATATAGTTCGACCTAAACCACAAGTAGCTGCAAACTGTGGATGCCAATCCATAAAACGGCAAGCCAACGTAATAGGCGTTGAAATTCGCGCCGAGGTATAGCCTCGCCAAGGCCTGCAATCGATCTGCTTCAAATACTCGCAAGTAATCAGCGCCGCTCAAGAGCCCCAGAACGGCAAAAAGATTGAGCGCAATAACAACCCACATCAAGGCATATACCAGCCTGAAGAATGCCGCAAGCAATGCAAGGCCCCGATTTACGGGCTTGAGAATCACGTAAAGCGCTGTGAGTAGTACTACAACGCTGGCGCCGTAAATTAGACCGCAGGCGATGACGATACGAAATAGTCGTTGGTGCGCCACGATATTCCGAGCGGTTTCCGCAGCATTGCCCGCGACAACGAGGTGGGCAAAGATACCATATTGAGCAAAGACCACGGTCGCCATCGCGAATAGGGAAGTAAATCCCGCGACTCTTGCAGCTTTGCGTTGTGCCGGCTCTATCGTGCGGCGTGTCATTTCCGGCCTGTCCAACCGGTTGGTCGATGCAGTTGTGCTCATACCTTTTTACCTCCCTAGTGAGCGATTGGATCAGCGTGCATGGCCTTCCTGAGCGACTGTGCCGATCACGCCGGGATAGACCCGCATTGCTTCGGGCGCTGTCGACATGGCTTCATTGCTCCTTGCTCTCGCTGGTGGATGGGCCGAAGCCGCAACGTCCGCGCCAGCTTTGCCGGAATCGTTCCCGCTCCTCAGGGGTCATGTGCTCCCAGCGCTCGGCCATGCG
>JBEKYW010000059.1:0-27937 GCA_049510555.1 Bryobacteraceae bacterium | reverse complement strand
CCCAAGACGCAATCGGCGCTGCTCGAGGCCATGAACGAAGGCCAGGTCAGCATCGATGGGAAGTCGCACGCGCTGCCGCAGCCGTTCATGGTGATCGCCACGCAGAACCCCGTGGAACATCACGGTACCTATCCGCTGCCGGAATCGCAGCTCGACCGTTTTCTCATGCGGCTGCGCATCGGCTACCCCGATCTGGCCAGCGAGCGCCAGATTGTGCGCAATCCCGAACCCGGGCTGCCGGAAGCCGCAGCGTCGGGACTGGTGGCGCAGGATGTGCTGCGGCTCCAGGAGGCCGTGCACCGCGTCGCAGTGGAAGAGGCGCTGGTGGATTACATGCTCGCCATCGTCGAGAAAACGCGCAACCACGAGTCGCTGGCGCTCGGCGTCAGCCCGCGCGGCTCGCAGGCGCTGTACCGCGCGGTGCAGGCGCTGGCGTTGCTCGAAGGCCGCGACTACGCCATCCCCGACGACGTGAAGCGCCTGGCCGTGCCGCTGTTCGCGCACCGCGTGGTCATCAACACCCGCACCACCCTGGTGCAGCGCCGCGCCGACGTGGGCGAGCGCATCATTGAAGAGATTCTCAGCCAGGTGGAAGTTCCCCTGTAGAGTATTCCGCGTATGCAAACCGCCATCATCGGCCTGCCCATGGTAGGCAAGACTTCCCTGTTTACGATCCTCACCGGAGTTCACCAGGAAACCCGCATCGGCTCGACGGCGGCGCGCGCCGGCGTGGCCAGAGTGCCGGACGCGCGCGTGGAAGAGCTGGCGCGCGTGTTCGAGCCGTCTAAGGTCACGCACGCGACCGTGGAGTACGTGGACATGCCGTCCGTATCCAAGGAGAGCCTGCGCGACCCCAGCTACGTGGCCAGCCTGCGGGTGGTGGACGCTTTCGCCCACGTGCTGCGCCTGTTCGAAGATGCCACCATCCCGCACGAGAAGGGGAGCATCGACCCGCTGCGCGACCTGGAGGACGTGGAGATGGAATTGGTCCTCAGCGACTTGGTGGTGGTCGAGAAGCGCCTCGAGCGCCTGGAAAAGGACCGTAAGAAAATCAAGAGCCCCGAGCTGGACTACGAGTTTGAGGTTCTCGAGAAGTGCAAAGCCGCCCTGGAACAAAACCACCCGCTGCGCCAACTCGAGATCGGCGCCGAGGAGGAGAAGCGCATGCGCGGCTTCCAGTTCCTCTCGCAGAAGCCCATGCTCTACGTGCTGAATCTCGGCGAGAGCGAAGCCGCTGAGCTGCACGAGCGCGAGCGCGCATACCGCCAGGGCTCGCTGGCCGGCCGCAAGAACGTCTCGGTCGCGGCGGTGTGCGGCAAGATCGAAGCGGAACTGGCGGAATTGCCGGCGGAAGAGCAGCGCGAGTACCTGGCGAGCTACGGGTTGCAGGAATCGGGGCTGGAGCGGCTGATCTCGGCCACCTATTCGCTGCTGGGCCTGATGAGCTTCCTGACGGCCAGCGAAACCGAAGTGCACGCCTGGACCGTCCCCATTCACAGCACCGCGCTGAAGGCCGCGGGCGCCATCCACACGGATTTCGAGAAGAAGTTCATCCGCGCCGAAGTGGTGAACTGGAAAGCGCTCGTAGATCTGGGCGGCTACGCGGGCGCGCGGGAAAAGGGATTGCTCAAGCTGGAAGGGAAAGAGTACATCGTCAAGGACGGCGACGTGCTGGTGATCCGGCACGGGTAGCGCGGAACGGCAATTGATATCGCTTCAATACCTGCTGAACAGCTCCTGCAAGCGGTAGAAGGCGAGTTTCGGGTTTCGCTGCGCGTCCACGATGCCTTTCGCGTTCCATCCATGCAGCCTTCCGGCCAGGATGCGCTCGGGAGCGCTGCGCGTGTCGGAATACTGCCAGACACAACCGCCGGACAGCCAGTCCTGTTCCAGAGCGTAGCGGCCTGAATCTTCCACGTTCCGGGCCTGGTATTCTTCGCTCCATTTCACATTGCCCCAACTGTGCCAGCCGGCCTGAGCTTCCGCGCCGCCGAATTCCGTGAGGATCACCGGCTTATCGGGATAGCGCTGATGGATGCGCTCCAATTCGGCAGTGCTCTTTTCGCCATCCGTCTGATTCAGGTCGGTCGCCGGATCGTACCACTGGAACTTCGCCCAGTTGACGCAGATCACATCCACCAGTTCATGCACGCGCCAGACAGTCGGCCCTCCCGTGACGAACGTGATGATGTGGGAACGGTCGATTCCGCGTGCGTACTCGACCAACGATCTGATTACCTCGTAGGACTTGTCCGGCTCGGGCCACTCGTTGCCAAGACTCCAAGTAAGAATGCTGGGATGGCCGCCGTCCCGTTCCACCATCTCCCGGAAGTGGCGTTTGATTTTCTGCTGGATCTCGGCTGCTGCCAATTGCTCCCGGCGGTACTGCCACGAAGGCACTTCGTCCAGGAACAACAGGCCGTTCTGATCGCAGAAGTCCAGGAACATCTCGGCCGGCGGGTAGTGCGATCGGACCGCATTGGCGCCGAGGCGTTTGATGATTTCGATATCCTGCCGAACCAGGTGTGCCGGCACGGCGGAGCCCCACTCCGGGTGATCCTCGTGACGATTCACCCCGCGCAGCTTGATCCGCCGCCCATTGAGCAGAATCTGGTTGCCGCGCACCACCACCTCCCGGATGCCAAAGCGCGCGAACTGGTCGTCATCGCCGACCACCGCGCGCGCCGAATACAGGTTTGGCTCTTCGGGCGACCAGAGGCGCGGTTGCCGCACGGCAAAGTCGAACTCAAGAGCAGCCGTGCCGGCGGCGATATCGCGCTCTTCCGCGCGCACCTCTTCGCCGTCGATCCAAAGCGCGACCTTCTGCTTGACTGGCCGGCCCGCGTTCCGCACCAAGATGGCGGCGCGCAGGCGCGCGGCGCCAGGCGCGATTTCCACCGGGGCGATATGAACGCGCTCCACAAACACATCCGGCACCATTTCCACGTACACCGGCCGGTGGATGCCGCCATAGGGAAACCAGTCCACGTTGCGCTTGGGCAGAGAGGTGTCGTCCAGGCGATTGTCCGCCCGCACCACCAGGGTGTGCGCGCCTTTGCTGGTGTCCCGCACCAGGAACGAGAACGGCAGATAGCTGCCCTCATGTTCTCCGAGGAAGTTGCCATCCAGCCAGATCTTCACCTTGTAGAACACGCCCGAGAAATGGATACGGGCGTTGCCGCTCCGCGGCAGGTCGAACGTGCGCCGGTACCAGCCCGGGCCGACGTACTGCCAGTAGCGCGGTTGGGCATTCCAGGTCCCCGGGACCCACAAAGCGGCTTCCGGCTTGGGGAAGCGCTCGAAGTAGCGTTCCGATTCCCCGGCGTCTTTTGAATCCGGCACAAAATCCCACCAGCCGCTCAGGTTGACCTGCTGTCGCAGCGTGGTGGTGCGGAAGAGGCGGCTGCCCATGGCATCCTGGCCGTCATCCCAGGCGATTCTTGCGGGCGGCAGAACGTACGGCGGGATCTCCGGATAAGCCGCCGCCTGCAACGAGGCTGCGACGAGGACAGCAAATGATAGCAGTTTCATGGCATTGCCTGAAGCGCGGTAGCCGACGGCGTCTCATTGAGATTTTCGGACGGAAGGGTGCGCTACGCGCGCATATCTGTGTTACGTAACGGTAGCGCTTGCCTATGGGGCCAGGTGGTGGGTCACGTATTCGGTCTTGACCGCGGCGTCGTTATCCGAAAACACCCGGAGCAGCACTTCAAAGTGCTTGTTTTCCCTGGGCTGGAGTTTCAGTTTCTCGCGAAGAACCTGAACGCCTTCCGCGCTGGTGACGAACTCGACCGCGCCAACCGTGCCGGGGGAGCTATGGGCCGTGAGCACCAGGATTTCCCGTCCAGGCATCAGGCCCGGATAGTAGCCCACCACGGCGTAGCTCATGGTGTCGCGGTGCGAGGGCGTGGCGTAGACACTCTGTTCACCAGGCTGCGGGTTGCGGTTGTGGATATAATCGTCGGAACCCAGCTCAAAATCCGGCCGAATGGGGAGGCGCCGCAGAAGCGGATTCATGCGGGCGGCGCCGAGGAAGATCAGATTGTGGTCTTGAATGGTCTCCCACTCCGCCACATGCGCGGGCAGCGCGTGCAACGCGAATCCTCGCATGCCGAAAAACTGAGACAGCCGCTGCGCACCGATCGCATCGCCCATGGAAGCGTAGTCGAACCTGGGTCCCGCCAGCGGTCCGATCTTCGCATCCACATCCCCAAACTCCGGGCTCGACCGGGGATCGTTCGGATCCAGGTAGCGGTACATACGCACAAACAGGCCGTGCTTGGTGCTCGCGAAGAACGGCGGGCTCCCAAAAACCAGCATATTGGGGACCGCCGGATTGAAGAATCCGTGCCAGAGGGCGGCGAACTCTTTGGTCGCAGCCGGGGGAGCAGCCACCCTGGATTCCAGCAGATCGACTTTGCGCCACAGCAGGACCGTCCACATCATCGAGGCGGCCAGCAGAATCAACGCCACCGCCAGAACAACGCGCGAGGGAGTGAACGCGCCCGAGCGAGCAACCCGCGGCTTGGCCTCTTCCGATGGCTTCGGACTGTCGCACTTTTGGAACAGAATGACAAAATGCCCTTTGGGCAGTTCCAGGCGGTATGGATCGCCGCTGCCCTCCCGCTGGTGATACTCCTCCAGCTTTTGCCGCAGACGGCTCAGTTGAACCCGAATCGAGGCGTCTTTTTGGGGATCGTAACTGGCCGGCTTGCCGTACACCTCAACCCCGATCGTGTATTCCTTCAGGTCCTGGGCGCCGTGGGCGAGTGACTGCTCCACCAGGTATGACAGCAGGCGGCGCAGGGTCTCGGCATTCCGGAAACATTCGCTCTTCAGAACCCGCTGCACCTGTGCTCGAAGCGGATCCAGGGTTTCGGCTCCCGCACTCATCGTCCTCTATTGTAACCGGGATGCCACCGCCGCTGCGCGCCGCCCGCCGGGGACCGGCAGAAATGGCAGTTTCAACGCAGTAGCTCTCTGCACGTAACTGTGACATTACTTAACGGAGGACCGTCAGACCGGCATCTCCTTGCAGTCAAAAGGCTTCAAACGCAATCACACTTTTTTAACAGCAACCATTTCTACTTCGCGCAAAATAGGACATCATCACTTTTCGCTGAAAAAGACAATAAAAGAAATTACTTGACTGAAAAGCCCAAGAAGCGTAATCTCTCCTTGGTTAGGCTTTAGGGAAGGCGGGTCATGATGAGACGAAAGACACAAAGAGTCATGTTGCGACCGTCTGATTTTGTTTCAAATCCTGTCGCAGTTGTTTTGGTAGGGGCGTTGTTGTTCGCCGGTGGGGCGACTACGGCCGTGGCTCAGACGACAGCTTCGATTTTCGGAACCGTCACAGACGAATCGGGAGCTGTCGTGGTTGGAGCTAAGATCCAGGCGACGAACACCCTTACAAACGAGCTCCGGCGCACGGCCACGAACGAGGTAGGCAATTATAACTTCCCGGACTTGGCCATTGGCGTTTACATAATTCGGGTGGAAAGCCAAGGGTTTAAGACGGCCATTCGCGAAGACATTGCACTCTCATTGAATCGAAATGCCAGAGTAGATGTGCAACTCTCGGTGGGAGCGATTGCGGAAGAGGTCAGGGTAACTGCCGATGCCCCGATTCTCGAAACTACCACCAATGCAATGGGAACACTGGTCGATCAAAAAAGAGTAGTTGATCTGCCCTTGAACGGCCGAAATGTTCTCAGCCTAGTAAGCCTCGTACCCGGGGCCGAGGCCCTGGTGACCGGCAACGCGCAGGGGTTTCAAGAGAATAAGGTCAACATCAACGGCCAGAGGCAGGAAGATAGCAGTTGGCTGCTGGATGGCGGCAACAACACATCCCCGCTCCGCAATTATGGGAACGATGTACCGAACCCGGATGCTATCCAGGAGTTTCAGGTGATCACCAATAATTATGAGGCGCAATATGGCCGCGTGGTGGGTGGGGTTGTCGACGTGGTCACGAAATCGGGAACCAACGAATTCCACGGCAGCCTTTTCGAGTTCCTTCGGAATCGCTCGCTGAACGCCCGGAACTTCTTTCAGGCCACCACGACTCCCCTGGTGCAGAACCAGTTCGGCGGGGTGTTCGGCGGACCGGTTATCAAGAACAGGACTTTCTTCTTCGGCAGCTTCCAAGGGTACCGGCAGAGAACGGCCGCGTTTCAGAATTCCGCACTCGTACCTACCGCCGCCGAGCGCGCCGGCGATTTCTCGGGTTTGACCGCCAACAACGGCAATCTGATCGTGATCAAGGATCCGCTGACCGGCCAGCCTTTTCCCAACAATATTATTCCCTCCAGCCGCGTGAGCCAGGTCGCCCAGAACTACTTAAAGCTGTCCACACCTTTGCCCAATGCCCCGCAACTGGGTGCCCATGGCTTCCAGCAGAATGCCAGCCAGCCGACCGACTACACTCAGTATATGGCCAAAGTCGATCATGTTTTCTCTGAACGGCACAGGCTCACGGCTGCGTACTTTTTGAACGACCACGCCCAAGGGCAACGGTTCCTAAATTCCATTGACTGGATCAGGCGAACGCTGGGGGACCGCGACCAGAACGTCAATGTGCATGAATACTGGATGATCGGCCCCAGTAAATTGAATCACTTCGGCTTCAGTTACACGCGTAGCGCGGCCGACCGGCACGTCACCCCCGACGACGTGAGCATGAACGACCTGGGTTCGAAGTTCGCACCGCTGCCGGAGGGGGGCGAGATGCCCCCGGAGGTCAACGTAACCGGCTATCTTAGCACCGGCTCGCCCATCGGCGGACCCAAGACGGCCGACACCTATGATGGGACGGACACGTTCAACTGGACCAGGGGACGGCATGATCTGAAGTTCGGGGTCGAGGGTGGTGTGGTGAAGCTAATGGATTGGACCATCGGGAAAAACGAGGGGGGCAACTGGATATTTGACGGCACGGCCACCGGAAACGCCCTGGCCGACCTGATGTTGGGCCAAGTCAAGCAGTTGGATGTGGTGGCACAACAGTACAAGAGTGTCAATTCGCAGTTTTTGTACTGGTTTGCCCAGGACAAGATTCGAGCGACGAACAAGCTGGTCCTTACCCTCGGGGTCAGGTACGAATTGGCCGCCGCGCCGGTGAACCCCACCAACTCACTCGTCACTTACAGGCCGGGCCAGAAGTCCACTTGCGTGCCGCAGGCGCCTGTGGGTCTTGTTTTCCCCTGTGACAGTGGAATTTCCCGCGCAACTTACCCTAGCGACTACAATAACTATGCCCCGCGGTTAGGCATTGCCTATGATCTGTTCGGACACGGCAAAACGGTGCTCCGGATGGGGTATGGGATTTCCTATGCCTTCGTCCTATTGAATGCGATAGAAGATCCGCAGACGTCGATTCCATTCTCTTTTTCGGAGACCATCCGCAATACCACTCTGGAGAATCCTTATGCGCCGGTTGGCGGTTCGCCGTTCCCGTTCCGGACCGATCCGGCCCACCTGCTCTTTCCTACACCGATCGCCTTCGGTCCCACCGGCACCGCGGGCTTCGTCAGCCCCGACCTGCGCACGCCCTATGTCCAGCAGTACAATTTCACGATCCAGCACCAGATCGGAAAAGACTGGTCCGCGGAGGTGGCCTACGTGGGTAATGCCGGCCGAAAGCTGGTGGGCGGCAAGAGGAATATCAACGCGCCCGTGCGGAGCCCGAATGCCACGAGCAGCAACATCGACCAGCGCCGCCCCTTGTACCCGACCTTCACGAGGATAGACGACGTGGGCAGTTTCATAAACTCGTCGTATAACGCCTTGCAGGCGCGCGTTGAGAAACGGTTCTCCCGCAGCCTCACATTGCTGGGCTCCTACACGCTGAGCAAATGGCTGGATGATTCGAGTTGGTATCAGGACGACAACCAGTGGGCGGATCAGAATAACATAAAGCTGGACCGGGGGCTGGGCAATCAGGACCAGCGGCAGACGTTTGTGGTTTCGGGGGTGTGGGAGCTGCCGTTCTTCTCTCGTGCGACGGGCTTGCGCCGGCAAGTGCTCGGGGGATGGTCCTTAAACGCAATCGCCACGTTTTATGCGGGCCAGCCGATGATGATCACAACTGGCTTGGACGGGGACTTCGACGGCGTCACCGCCGACCGCCCCAACGTCGTCGGCAACTGGCAGCTTAGCCCGAGCCGATCCCGGCAGGCGGTCATCCAGCAATGGTTCAACCCCGCGGCTTTTCAGGCGAACCAACCGGGCCAACTCGGAAACCTGGGCCGCAACGTGTTGATCGGACCGGGTTCCAAGAATTTTGACCTCGAGATTCATAAGTCCTTTCGCATCGCCGAACACAAGGAATTACAGTTTCGTTGCGACATGTTCAACACCTTTAATTGGGTGAACGTCGGAACCCCTACCCTGACTTTAAGCTCGCCTAATTTCGGCAAGATCCTGAGCGCCGGCAGCCCGCGCATCTTCCAACTGGCGCTCAAGTTCCTGTTTTGACGCGTTATCGTTCGCGAGGAGGTCTTGTGAACCGAAGATGTTTTGTGTTGAGTACGATTGCCGGAGGAGCCGGCCTTCCGCTAAAAGCCATGAGCGCCGGTTCGGGTTTTCACCTCGGTGCAGTCACTTATAACGCGCTGAAGGATTTCGACGTGGAAATGATCATTCGCGTGTTGGAGGGCGCCGGCTTCGAAGCCGTCGAGCTGCGCACCGGGCATAAGCACGGTGTCGAGCCTTCGATCGGACGCGAGGATCGTGCCCGTGTGCGCGGGCTCTTCGAGAGGAGTAAGGTGCGGCTCGTCAGCTATGGGACCACCTGCAGGTTTCAATCTCCGGATGCGGCGGAGCGCAGGAAACAGCTCGAGATCGCAAGGCAGTTCGTCGATCTGGCGCATGATACGGGCGCCTTCGGGATCAAAATTCAGCCGATGGAATTCCCCGCCGAAGTGCCGGTGGCCACGACGATTGAGAACTTCGGCGCCTCTCTGCGCGAGCTGGGCGATTACGGATCCAGCCGGGGCGTCGAGATCTGGGTGGAAGTCCACGGGCGCGCATCTGACCCTGCGGTGGCGGCGGCGATCATGAAGGCGGCCGGGCACAGGAACGTCGGCGTGTGCTGGAATTCGAATCCGGCTGACGTCGTGAACGGATCCGTCAAGCAGAGTTTCGAGCTGCTAAAGCCCTGGATCCGGAGCGTTCACATCAACGAGCTGGCGAACGACCGTTATCCGTGGCGGGAGCTTTTCACGCTGCTCCGCGGTGCCGGATATGATCGCTACACGTTCGCCGAAGTCCAGGAGAGCAAGGAGCCGGAGCGGTTCCTGCGCTGGTATCGAACGTTGTGGATGGAACTGAACCGTTCCTGCGCGTAGCCACGGAAGAGGAGTCTGGACTAAACCGAGGATATTTCGACAGAGGAGGGTTTCATTTTGTCTACGAGTCGTCGTGATTTCGTGAAGAAAGCTGCTTGGACCGCGGGACTGGCCGCGGGTCCGGCCGTACGTCCTTTATGGGGTCAAGGCGGGCCCAATGACCGCATCAATGTGGCCGTCATCGGCTTCCACGGACGCGGCCGGGACCACTACCGATCCTTGGCCCAGATTCCCGGCGTGCGGGTTGCCTACCTGTGCGACGTTGACGAGCGGTTGTTCCCCGCCGCGGTGGCCGAGGTGGAGCAGCTCGGCGGCTTCAAGCCGGCAACCGAGTATGACCTCCGCAAGCTGCTGGAAAAGAAGGATATTGACGCGGTCTCCATCGCCATGCCTGACCACTGGCACGGACTGGCCACCATCTGGGCCTGCCAGGCAGGAAAGGACGTCTACGTCGAGAAGCCAGTCTCCTTCACTATACTGGAAGGCCGCAAGATGGTGGAGGCTGCCCGGAAGTACAACCGGATCGTCCAGTCCGGGTTGAACATGCGTTCCGAGAGGCCCGTGCGCTCCGCAATGCGCTTCGTGCAAAGCGGCGAGTTCGGCAAAGTCTTTCGGGCCAAGTCGGTCGTCTACCGGGGCCGCGCCAGCATCGGCCATACGGCCGAGTCAGCCATCCCGAATGGTGTCCACTGGGACCTGTTCCGGGGACCGGCCCCGTACAAGCCCTTCACCTTGAACCGGTTCCACTACGGCTGGCACTACTCCTGGGACACGTCCACCACTGAGGTCGGCTGCAACGGCGTTCACGTGATAGACACCGTGCGATGGGCATTGGGCAAGAACGTTCACCCCGTGAAGATCCACTGTGTTGGCGGCCAGTACATGGATGACTCCGATCAGGATACGCCAAACGTGCAAAACACGAGCTTTGAATACGCGGACGGCACGCTGGTGGAGCTGGAGGTGACTACACTCCTTAGTCCGCCTTTCGGGAACGTTAATATGATCGGCTCCTTCTTCTACACCTCCAAAGGCTATGTCCGCGGGGAAGGCTTGTCGGGCGCCAAGTGGTCAACCGTTCTGGTCGAGTTCACTTCGAGCAACAGGCCGGAGATGCTGCCCTCGGGCATTTCCCAGCACGCCAACAACGTCAGCTTCCCCAACATCGCCTCCAAGCCGGGACCGGCCATCCCAACCATCGAGGAGGGAAGCGTAGGTAGGGGGGGGCATTTCCAGAATTTCATTGACTGCATCCGGTCGCGGAAACGGGAGGAGCTGTATTGCGAGATTGAAGAGGGGCACATGTCCACCTCGTTGTGCCATCTGGCCAATATTTCCTACCGCACAGGCAGGAAACTGGTCTTCGATCCGGCGACGGAGAAGTTTCCGGGTGATAAGGAGGCGAACGCCTACCTCACCCGCAGCAAGTACCGCGAGCCGTACGTGCTGCCCGAACGGGTATGAGGCGGTGCGAGTGCACAGGCCGGTCTGGAGTTGGGGGTCGCCAAGCGGCAACGTTACTGCGGATTTCCACGAAGAAAATCGCTCATTCCGAGCTGGTGACGACCAGATCATCGCGAGCAGATCGAGGAGACGGGGGACCACCTCGGCGCGTAACTGTAACATTACTTAACGGAGGATACGGTGCGAATCTTCCGGTGATAAACTAGCCCCGGTTCAAACAATTGCCTGTGGGGTCAAGTCCATGCGTATGAAAACCTGCCTTTCCGTGCTGGTGTGTTTCGCCGTTCTCCAGACTGCGACGGTGCTCGCACAGGAGTTTCGAGGCGCCATCCTGGGCCGCGTTACCGATGCCTCCGGGGCCGTGGTTCCCGGCGCGGCTGTCAAGGTCGCCAATGAAGAAACCAACGTTGCCGTGGAAACCAAGTCGAATGGGGAGGGCAACTACACCGTCCCATTCCTGATTCCCGGCCGCTACACGGTCACCGTGGGCGCACGCGGATTCCGCAACACGGAGCAACCGGGCGTCGTGGTTCAGATCAATGACCGAATCGAGCTGAATCTCACGCTTCAGATCGGATTGACCACGGAAAGCATCGTCATTAAGGCTGAAAGTCCGCAGTTGCAGACCGCCAACGCGGACCTCGGCCAGGTGGCCGACCGTGCGTTGCTGGACCCGATGTTGCTCACCAGCACCGTGCTGCAACTGGCCAACATGGCGCCCGGTGTGCTCGGGGCCTCGTCGCTGGGGTTCGCCAACACCATGAGTAACAGCCAGAACAGCATTGCGGTGAATGGCGGCAACGGCACCCAATCGGGCAACGACATTACCGTGGACGGGTCCCCCGCGCTGGCGCCGCGGCAGTCGGGCTTGGCCGTGGGCATGCCCATGCCGGACGCGGTGCAAGAGTTTAAGATCGCCACCACCATGTTCGACGCCAGCCTGGGCCGCTCCAACGGAGGGTCGCTATCGATTACGACCCGCTCGGGCACGAACGCATACCATGGAACGGCCTCCTACTACACCCAGAATGAGTCGTTGAACGCCAATTCCTGGACCAACAACCGCGTGGGAATCGTGCGGCCAGCAGTTGACCTGTATGCCAGGGGCGGTACCGTCGGCGGGCCCGTCCGCCTGCCCAAGTATGATGGGCACAACCGTACCTTCTTCTTTTTCGGCTTCGAACAGGACAGGAACGGCCAGCATGCACCGGGGCTGGCGTTTGTGCCCACCGCCGCCATGCGGCAGGGCGACTTTTCACAGACGCTGGCAGCGGCCGGCGCCCCGCTGGTGCTGTACGATCCGCTGAGCACCGTCGTCAATGCGGCAGGCTCGTTTGTCTCCCGTACCGTCTTCCCCGGCGCCAAGATCCCGGCCCCGCGGCTGAACTCGATCGGGGTGGCTGTAATGAACACGGAACCTCTGCCCAACCTGAACGTAACTCCACAGATCAACACGCCTAACTGGACTTCCGACATGCACTTCCCCCAGGTCACGCAGAACTGGCAGATGCGCATCGACCAGGCATTGGGCGACAAGCAGCGGCTGTTTGCGCGCGTGGCGTTGCCCGACTATCTCGGAAAGCCGGACCCGGCCTATTTCCCGGGCGCGTATAGTGTGCCGCCAAATGGAACCTCCAACCTGAATACGGACCTCCGGCACCAAAGGGCGGCAACAGTCGACGACACGGTTATGTTCGCACCGACTTTCGTGGGGTCGTTCCGGCTCGGCTATACCAGGGTTTTCAGTTATAACTTTCAGGAGGGCGACAAGCAGAATCCCGCGGACCTCGGGCTGCCCGCGGCGATCACCGCGCACCAGGTCTCGCCCGCCTGGCCGATCTTCGATATCAGCGGTGACGGCGCGCCCTTTATCGGCAGCCGCCCCCGGCAGAGCGTAAACGATCTTTGGTCGTTTATGAACAGTTTCACGAAGGCGCACGGCAGCCACAACTTGCGTTTTGGATTGGACTATCGCCTGGTGCGATGGAATGAAAACAACCCCGGCACCTATGCCAATGGGCAGTTTGTGTTTAACAATACGCTGACGCGCCAAAATCCTACCACGTCCTCGACGGGCACCACTTCCGGCAGCGCCATGGCGGGTTTGGTGCTGGGCCTGCCGACCACGGCGAGCAACCGGGGCATCGGCTACACCTCTCCGCTCTCTTTACAGACCCAGTACGCCGGCATCTTCTTCCAGGACGATTGGAAGCTGACGCGGCGGCTTACGCTGAATCTGGGAATGCGGTATGAGCTCGAGACGCCTCCCACCGAGAGGTTC
This sequence comes from Bryobacteraceae bacterium, assembly GCA_049510555.1. Lineage (GTDB taxonomy): Bacteria > Acidobacteriota > Terriglobia > Bryobacterales > Bryobacteraceae > Fen-178. Next base: position 14,842 of record JBEKYW010000059.1, on the reverse strand, counting down.
GATCGCCTCCTCTACAGCTTCGATCCAACTATCAGTCCCGGCATCACGGTGCCAGGGGTTGGCGCCCTGCGCGGCGGAGTCCGGTTCGTCGGTGACGGTGGGATAGGCCGGGGGCAAGGCGTCCTCGATAAGAACAACTTCGGGCCGCGCGTGGGCCTGGCGTATTCCCCCGGAAACAACCTGGTGATCCGTGGCGGATACGGAATCTTCTATTCCAGCGCCATCACCAACCTGAGCAGCGGCACGCCGACGACGGACGGCGCGTTTGGGGCCATCACGCAGTACGTCGGCTCCACCGGCAGCGATACCATGCCGATTACGGGCGTGAGCCTCAGCAACCCCTTCCCCAACGGATACGTGCAGCCCACCGGCAAATCGCTGGGCGTCCTGACCGATCTGGGGAGCACCGTCAGCTTCCCCAATCCCAACCGCGTGTTGCCCTACGTGCAGCAATGGCAATTGAGCGTCCAAAGGCAGTTCGGGGGGCAGATTTTGGGTGAGATCGCCTATGTCGGCATGCACAGCCTGAAACTCTATGAGGACCTGAACCTCGACGACACGCCGGACGCCGCGCTCAGCAATACCACCAACGTGACCAATCCGTTCCTCGGAATTCTGCCGCCGGCATCGACGCTGGGCCAGGGATCCACCGTCAAGTACACCCAGATGCAAAAAACCTATCCGCAGTTCAGTACCGTCACCGAGCAACGCGAAAATAACGGCCGCGTGCTCTATCACTCCTTGCAGGCGCGCGTGCAAAAGCGCTTTTCGAACGGTCTGCAACTGGTGGCCAATTACACCCATTCCAAGGCGATGCAGTACCTTCAGTACAGCGCCGTGAATGTACGCAAGTGGCGCACGGTGAGCGGCATCGACTATCCGCACATGTTCAATGTCTTCCTCACGTATCAGATGCCATTCGGGCATGGGCGGACCTGGGGAGCAAACTGGGGGCGATGGCTGGACACGGCCGCGGGCGGATGGACGCTGGCCTTTACAACACATTACCAGAGCGGCGATGCGATGAACGTGTCGGACACGAATGGAACTCCGATTCCGATCGGAGACCCCAACACACCCGGAGGGGTGAAAGACCGGCTGGGCGACAAGATCGATCCCACGACGCACCTGCCATTGAATCCCTATTTTTCGCCGAACGTCTGGATCCACATCCCCAACTTCGTGATCTCTCCGGAGGCGCCGCTGTGGTCCTGGCTGCGGGGACCCAGCCAGTGGACCCAGACCGTTACTATGACCAAGACCGTCTCGCTTACGGAACGCTGGAAGGTGGAGTTGCGCGCTTTGGCAGTCAGTCCCTTCAACCACCCGGTGTTCTCAGATCCGAACACGAACCTGGCCAGTCCGGCGACCTTCGGAGTCATTACCAGCACCGCGGGGGCCAGCACCCGAACGATCACGTTCGGCGCTAAGCTGAAGTTCTGATTGATGCTCCGCCTGCGTTGGCTGGCGGCAGGGCTGTTCCTCGCCGCAAATGTGTCCGCTGCGTCGCGTGGTTATCTCACCACTCCTCGGGAGCTGGTCCGGATTCGGGACATAGCATCGGCAGGCGTGGAACCCTACGGGTCCGCCGTGCGGCAGTTGTCAGACTACGTTGCCCATGCCGAACTGCCTCCGCCCGCCGTTGGCAAGGTGACGTGCAGCGCATCGCGAGCGCCGGCCTATGCGGCCTGGGGCGCTCCCGTGGCTTACGGTTTCAGCCTGGCATTTCATATCACCGGCGATGCTTCCTATGCGCGAAGGGCACGCTCTGCAATCCTGGACCTGATGCGAATTACCGGTCTGGAAGCGGGCGATTGTCCATTGACCATGGGGCGCCACATCCCGTCCTGGATTCGCGCCGCGGACCTGATCGAGGACTACTGGAACAAGGAGGACAAGCGCGCGTTTCAGAACTGGCTTGCCCGCGTGATCTACCCTTCACTGATGACGAAATACGCGCGCGGCAACAACTGGGGAGCTGTCATCACCAACGCGGGCCAGTACATCGCCGATTACTGCCACGACCGCGGGGAGCTGAAACTCGGCGGCCGCTCTCCTTCCGAGGCCTATCAACTGATGCGGCAGACCGCGCTGGACCGCATCAACGGCGTGATCTGGGACCAGTGCGGGCAGGGGGTTTCGATGATCCGGCCCGACGGCGGCATCCCGGAAGAACTGCGCCGCAGCACGACCTGCGACGACACCCGCATCGAATCCGGCTCGCCGGCTCACCACTATTCCGAAGGGTACCTGGCCGGCACGATCTCGCAGGCGGAGTTGTGCCTCCGGCGCGGCGACCGGTCGCTCTACGACAACGTAAACACCTCCGGCGGAGGTTCCATCCAAAAAGCGATTGATTTCGTGCTCGACCGCGTTTCCTGGGAGAAGAAGCCGACCCTGATGATCGCCGCGCGCTACTACCGGGACGCACGCATGCTGGCCGGCGCGCGGCAAGCCTCCTCCCGAAGTGCGGAAAGCTACGATTATGTCAACCAGTTTGCAAATCTGACGCACGACTTTGCGGATGGCGAGAAGCCGGCGGCGCCGCCGGTCGTCCGTCCGCCGCAATGAGCAAAGCACCGAGGGCAACCGAAGAATGAATCGCCGACAAATGATGATGATGTCCGCCGCGGCGCTCGGGCCACGGCCGGAGACCGCCGCTGCCCAACAGTCGCCGGACAAGGAAGTTCTTCCTCTCGATCAGTATCAGCCCAAGAGCATGCTGCACACCAAGGAGAGCAGTGTTCCCCGCGCACGGTACCCCGTCATTGATTGGCACACACACATCGTGACGGCCGGAGGACTGGAGGGGCCCGGCAAGCTCCGCTATGGCGCCACTCCGGAAGAGTGCCTGGCCGTGATGGACCGCAAGAACATCCGAACCATGGTGAATCTCACGGGAGGGTACGGGGACAACCTTCGGGAGGCCATCGCCAAATTGCAGAGCGCGCACCCCGGACGCTTCATCGTGTTCGTCGAGCCCGCGTGGAGCAGGGCCGCCGACCCCGGCTACCCGAAGCTACAGGCGGATCTGATCGAAGACGCGCACCGGGCCGGCGCCAAAGGCGTCAAGGCGCTGAAGACACTCGGCCTCTATCTGCGCGAACACGTCACCTCGGGCGCACTTGTCCGCATCGATGATCCGCGGTTCGATCCCATGTGGGGGACAGCGGGCGCTTTGAAGATGCCGATTGCCATCCACACGTCGGACCCGGAGGCGTTTTTCCTTCCCATCGACCGCTTTAACGAACGTTGGGAAGAACTGCACGCTCACCCCGACTGGTCGTTCCACGGCCAGGATTTTCCGAGCAATCGGGAGTTGCAGGAGGCGCGGCGGAACGTCATGCGCCGGCATCCGAAGACGCAGTTCGTCTGTTTGCACGTAGCCGACGCCGAGGACCTCCCCTACGTTTCCGAGTGCCTGGACAGCCATCCCAACATGCACGTCGACATTGCCGCCCGGATCGGAGAACTAGGGCGGCAACCGCGAGCCGCCCGGAAGTTCATCGAGCGGTATCAGGACCGGGTGCTGTTCGGCACGGATGCGTCGCCAAAGGGTTACCAGACGCCACAACAGCTCTTCGGAGGCGAACTGTACGAGATCTACTACCGCTTCCTCGAGACTGAAGACGAGTACTTCAATTATTCCGCCGCGCGTGTTCCGCCGCAGGGCCGGTGGCGTGTCTACGGTCTTGGACTGCCGGACCAAGTGCTGCGGAAGGTGTATTCAGCCAATGCCGCGCGACTGCTCGGCCTGGCCGCCTAAACCGATTGGAACCCTGATATCCTCCGGTAACGGTTGATCGTATGTCCATCACAGTCGGTTTCATCGGATTCGGGGAGGTGGGCGCAACATTCGCGGCGGCGATGCGCGCTCACGGGGTCGAAGTTGCCGCATACGACGTCGTGGAAAAGAAGGTCACGGCTTCTGACGTAGTGTATCGGCCTCTGGTCGAGTTGGTCGGACGCGCAGACTGCTTGTTGTCCGCGGTGACAACACGAGCCGCCGTAAGCGCTGCTGAAAGTTGCCTGCCCTATCTGAAGAGCGGTCAGATGTATGTGGACCTAAACTCCACTTCCCCGGCGGTCAAGATCGAATTGGACAGAATCATCCAGCCTGGCGGAGCCCGTTTTGTCGAAGGGGCAATTTTGGGAGCCGTTGGCGTAACGGGCGCGGGCGCCCGGATTCTGCTCGGCGGCCCGCATGGTAAAGCCGCCGCCGAGGTTCTGACGGCGACTGGTCTCCGAGCCTCCTTCTACAGCGAAGAGATCGGGAAGGCGTCCACCTTCAAGATGCTCCGCAGCATCTTCTCCAAGGGACTGGAAGCGCTCATACTCGAACTGCGGATAGCGGGCAAGCACGCTGGAATCGAGCAAGAGCTTTGGAAAGACGTGGTGGAATGGATGGCCGGGAATCCGTTCGAACGTGTGGCCGAGAACTGGGTACTGAGCCATCCCGCCGCCTGCGACCGGCGGTACCACGAGATGGTTCAGGCGACGGCGACGATCCGAGAGGCCGGCGTGAACCCCGTGATGACGGCCGCAACCGAGACCTTTTTCGATCGCTCCCGCGCGCTCGGTCTGGACGGAGCGTTTCCCGCCAAGCCGGCGTGCATGGAAGATGTCGTGGCTTTCATGGAAGCCCGCCTTTGCGAGCCGGAGCGGAAAGCACCCGCTCCGCCACCAGGCACATGACCGCCATGGCCGCGCACAACGCCACGAACCAATCCCCGTATCGCGTGTACACCGTCTGCTCGGAAATATAAGTGAACCCGGTATAGGACGTGGCTTCCACATACAACGGCAGCGTTCCCCGCAGCCGGCCGGCGGAATCGATGGTCGCGGTTATGCCGTCGTTGGTCGAACGCAGAATCCAGCGGTGGTTCTCAGCCGCCCGCATGCGCACCATTTGCAGGTGCTGGTAGCGCGCGGCGCTCCTGCCGAACCAGCCGTCGTTGGAAATGTTGAACAGCACCTCGGCGCCGCCGGCCGCGAACTTGCGCACGAAATCGGGCAGCACGGATTCGTAGCAGATGAATGCGCCAATCTTGTGGCCGCCCACGGGCGAGACCACTACGCGCCGGCCCGCCACGAAGTCACCCAGTTCCGTCGAAATCTTGCTGGCGATGAGGCCGAGCGGCCACGGAACATATTCGCCGAATGGAACCAGGTTCACTTTGTCGTAACGGCTGATGGGGACGCCCGCGGGCGAAATCAGCGCGGCCGAATTGAGCGGCGCGCCGCCGGGAGCGTGGGCCACCAGGCCAATCAGCAGGTGCGCGTGGGTGGCGCGCGCTAGTTCGTCCACGTAGCTCCGAAAGCGGTCGTCCTCGTAGTAATAGAGCGGCGCGGGAACTTCCGGCCAGACCACCATCGAGGGCGGCCGCTGGGTTTCCACCAACACGCCGCGCATGGTAAGCGCCACCTGCTCGCGCTGCATCCGGTCGATGGATTGCGCCGTCCACTCCTCGGTTTCGGAAATGTTGGGCTGCGTCAGCAGCGCGGTCTCACGGCCGCGCTGGGCGGGCGGCAGAGGCGGCAGGAACACCAGGAAGGGCAGCAGGATCAGCCACAGCAGCTCCAGACGCGAGCGCCGCAGCAAAGCCAGCGCCAGGGCCGTGGCCATCATCATGAAGACGAACGAAAGCCCGTAGACGCCAGTGAGCGGCGCCAGGCGCATGGGCATCTCCATGTCGATTCCGGCATTGCCCAGCGCCAGCCAGGCGAAGCCCAGGGACCCGTGCGTCGCCTCTATCGCCACCCACAGCGCCGCCACCGCGGGCACGGCCCACCAGCGGCGGATGAGAATTCCCGCCAGCCAGGCGAATACGCCCATGTGCAGCGCCTTGGCAAAGCAAAACAGCAGGAACACGGCCCAGCCCGCCAGGTTGCCGAGGCCGCCGTGAAACGAAAGCACGAACTGGATCCAGTAGCAGACGCCGAACCAGTAGACCACGCCCGATCCCCAGCCCAGCAGGAAACGCCGCCACGGCCGCGCCTCGCGCGCCAAAGCCACAAGCAGGGGCGTGAGCGCCACCGGCGCCAGCCACGCGATCTGGAATCGCGGGAAGGCGAGGACCAGGAGCGCCGCGGATAGCAGCGCCAGCAGCCAGTTCAGCACGGCGCCAGGCGCGACACGTCGCGCACCGCCTCTTCGCTGACCGCATCGGCCATGTAGGAACTGCGGACCAGCGGACCGCTGAACACCGCCCGGAAACCCAGCGCCAGGCCGTAACCACGATAAGCCTCGAAGACGCCCGGTTCGACGAATTCCGCCACCGGCAGGTTGCGGCGCGTGGGCTGGAGGTATTGCCCGATGGTGGCCACATCGACGCCCGCCGCGCGTAGATCGCGGAGCAGCGCGCGAACCTCATCGCCGGTTTCGCCCAGGCCCACCATGAAGCCCGATTTCGTAAGCACGCTTTCCGCATAGCGCCGCGCGAAGGCCAGCACCGCGAGCGACTGCCGGTAGTCGGCCTGCGGGCGCACGCGGCCGTAAAGCCGCGGCACCGTTTCGAGGTTGTGGTTGAAGACGTGCGGCCCGGCATCGAGCACGCGGGCGACGGCGCCGAGGTCGCCGCAAAAATCGGGCGTCAGCACTTCCACCCGCGCCTCGGGAAGCGCGCGCCGCACCTCTCGCACGGTCGCGGCAAAATGGCGCGAGCCGCCGTCCTCCAGGTCATCGCGGTTCACGCTCGTGATCACCACGTAGCGCAACTGCATTTCGGCGGCCATGCGGGCCACGTTGGCGGGCTCGGCGGCGTCCAGCCGCATGTCATGCTTCGAGGGGTTGCCCTTGGGCACCGAGCAGAACCCGCAGCCGCGCGTGCAGCGCTCGCCCAGAATCATGAACGTGGCGGCGCCGCGGTGGAAGCACTCGTGGACGTTCGGGCAGCGCGCCGATTCGCACACGGTATGGAGGTTGAGGGCCCGCAGCCCGGTCTTGAGCCGGTTGAGGGATTCGAAATGCGTGCGGCCTTGGCGCGCCCACGCCGGAAGCCGGGGCCGCGGACCCGCGCCGAGCTGTGCCAGGGAATCTCCCACGCTACTTCAGGACCGGATGGACGCCGGCGTTTTCCAGTTCCGTTTTGGCGCGGCCCAGCGACTGCTTATCGGTGTAAGGCCCGATCAGCACGCGGATCAGGTTGTTGGGGCCAGGCTGCAAAGACGTCGGGAAGCCCTTGTCCTTCATGGTCTGACGCATGGCGTCGGCGGAGGTCTGGCTGGCCGTTGCCAGAACCTGCCAATACGATCCGGGCGCCGCTTCGGGGGTGCCCCCTGGGCCCGCCGGCGTGCCCGGTGGCGCGCGGGGCTGAACGCCGGGCCCAGAGGGCGCCCCGGAGGGCGACCCGCCCGGCGCAACGGTTGGCGCCGCACCGGGCCCAGGGGGCACCGCGGTCGCCGGCGCAGCCGATTGCGGCCCGCGCTCGGGCTGGGTGGAAGGTTGCGGAGAAGTGTCGGCGGGCGGGGCGCCGGGCCCAGGGGGCACTGCCCCACCCTGTGCGGCATCAGCCGGCTGGGCCGGGGCCGTGCCCGGCGCCCCGCCTGCCGCCGGAGCCTGTGGAACCGGTTGGGGGCGGGTCTCCGGCGTCTGGGACGCGGTGCCGACAGAGGAAGCCGTTTCGGCCTGCAATTTGGCCGAAGGGGAGGAGTTCCGCCCCACGATATAGCCCATGGAGAACGCCACCGCGAACAGCAGAACGACGATGAAGAACCCGCTCAGCAGTTGCCGGTTGCCCACCAGCAGTTCGAATTCGCCGGTTTCGTTGTTTCGCATGGCTTACGACTGTACGGGGCCCGCCTCGCCGCCTTTGCCTACGCGGTCCAAGGCGTGCCCCAACGACGTAATTATATCCAGCGGCAGGGGGAAGACGATGGTGGTGTTCTTCTCGGTGCCGATCTCGACCAGCGTCTGGAGATACCGCAACTGAAGCGCCGCCGGCTGTTTCTGGATCACTTCCGCGGCCATGGCCAGCTTCTCCGCAGCGGTGTACTCGCCTTCGGCATGGATGATCTTGGCGCGCCGCTCGCGTTCGGCCTCCGCCTGCCGCGCGATGACCCGGATCATCTGCTCGGCCAGATCCACCTGCTTCACTTCCACCATGGTCACCTTCACGCCCCAAGGCGAGGTGTGCTGGTCCAGGACCGATTGCAGCCGCACGTTGAGCTTTTCGCGCTGGCTGAGCAGCGTGTCGAGGTCCACTTCGCCCAGCACGCTGCGCAGGGTGGTTTGGGCAAGCTGCGACGTGGCGTAGAGGAAATTCACAACCTCGAGCACGGCCAGGCGGGGGTCCACCACACGGAAGTAAATCACGGCGTTGACCTTCACCGTGACGTTGTCGCGCGTGACCACGTCTTGCGACGGTACCTCGAGCGTCTCGATGCGAAGAGAAACACGGACTATGCGGTCGATGGGCGCGAACACCAGGATGATGCCGGGGCCTTTCGGCTGCGGCAGCACGCGCCCCAGCCGGAAGATCACGCCGCGCTCATATTCCCGCAGAATCTTGATCGAAGCCAGCAGGTAAAGCACCACGATTACCACGCAAACGATGGTGACATCGCTCATTTCAACCTCCTATTAGTCCGGAACCGGTTCTACCGTGAGCTTCAATTTGTCGATGGCCGTGACCTTGACGCGCGTCCCCGCGGTCGCCGGCCGGGACGACACCGCGTCCCAATACTCGCCGTGGACAAAAACCTTGCCCTCCGGCGCCAGATCGGTGATGGCGGCGCCGGTCTCGCCCACCATGCCCTCGCTGCCGGTCGCCACCTTGTAGCGGCGCGCGCGCACCACCAGTGAAAGCAGCAGGACGGTGATGATGGAGAAGGGCAGCGCCAGGCTGATGGCCGTGCTCCAGTGAATGCGCATTTCGGGGAACGGGCTGTTGATGAGCATCACGGCTCCCAGCACCATGGCTGTGGCGCCTCCCGCGCCGAGAATCCCGTGCGACGCGAACTTGGCCTCGAGCGCGAACAGCGCGAACGCCAGCAGCAACAGGGCTGCCCCCAGCCAGTTGATGGGCAGCACCGATATGGCGGAAAGTCCCAACAGCACGAGGATAGCTCCAATCACGCCCGGTGCAATCAGCCCGGGCGACGAGAACTCGACGTACAGGCCCAGCGCGCCGATCACCAGCAGCACCAGCGCGATGTTCGGATCGGCGATGGCGGCGATGATCCTTTGGCGGAGCGACTTTTCGTAGACTTCGATCGCAGCCCCCGCCGTGTGCAGCGTCTGAGCGCCGCCATCGAAGCGCGTGATTACGCGGCCGTCCAGCATGGCAACCAGCGCCTGCTCGTTGGGCGCGATCAGATCGATCAGATGCTGTTCCAGCGCCTCGCGCTCCGTGAAAGACTTGCTCTCGCGGACCGTGGTTTCCGCCAGCGAGCTGTTGCGCCCGCGCTTGGCGCAGATGCTGCGCAGGTAGGCGGCGGCGTCGTTCTCCACCTTCTGCTTCATCACCGCATCCATCTCGCCGCCCATCAGCACGGGGTGCGCCGCGCCGGTGTTGGTCCCGGGGGCCATGGCCGCAACGTCGCCCGACTCCAGGAGGAAGAAGCCCGCCGACGCCGCGCGTCCTCCGCTGGGCGCTACATAGGTGACTACCGGGACGGGCGAGGAGACGATCTTCTCAATGGTCTCGCGCATCGCATCCATCAGCCCGCCGGGCGTGTTGAGACGGATGAGCAGCAGCGACGCGTTCTCCTCTTTAGCCTGCGCGATGGCGCTGCCGATAATTTCCGCGGTGACGGGGTGCACCATCCCGTCCACGTCCACCGCGATTACTTTTGGGGCGGCGGACGCAACCTGCGCCAGTAGCGCAAGTGCCAACACCGGAACTCCGCTCTTCCGCAACCTAACCTAAATATACACTACCCGGACAACACCGTCCGAAACCGGCCGCAAAACACGCCTCTGTAATCGGATTGATAGAAACTTTTAATGCGGTCCGTCTATCGGATCGGTTAAAATAAAAGGGAAGCAATTCAATCAGGGAGCACTCACAATCCATATGGCAAGAAAGCGTATTTCCGAGAAAGATCTGGTGGTGTCCACCGCCGCACCCGCGGCGGTCCGCCGCAAGCCGAGCACCAAGCGCGCAAAACATTCCGCCTCGCCGGTCGAGATACCGTCTTCGGCCCCCAACGCGGCTGTATGTGAGCCGTCTCACGATGAAATCGCGCGTCTTGCTTATTCCTATTGGGAAGCTCGTGGCTGCCGAGGTGGTTCCTCTGAAGAAGATTGGCTCCGCGCCGAGCGGGAACTGCGCGGGGTTTAGCCGCCGCGGGCGCCGCCCGGCCCCGCTCGCCGGCCCATAACCTTCACTTATATTTTCGAAGCACAGCCAGCAGCCGGCCCTGTACCTGGACGTCCCGGGCAGGCGCCACAATGGGCTTCAGCGCGGAATTGGCGGGCTGCAACCGGACCATGTCTCCAGGCTCGCGGTACAGCCTCTTCAGGGTGGTTTCGTGTCCCGCCACCAGCGCCACGACGATATCGCCGTCGCGCGCCTCCGCGACTCCCTCCAGCAGAATGAGGTCGCCATCGCAGATGTGGTCGTCGATCATGGAATTGCCGCGCACTTCCAGCGCAAAGGTGTTGCCGCCCGCCGCGAAGTCGGCAAAATTCAGCGTCTCCTGTTGCTCCACCGACTCCACCGGGGCGCCCGCGGCGATGCGGCCTCGCAGCGGGATCTCCAGCGCCGCCGGCTTCGCGCGCCGCTGCTCCTGCACGTATTTTGGCGCCAGCTCCAGCGAACGGCTCTGGTTGAACCCGCGCTTCAAGTAGCTCTTAGCTTCGAGAACCGAGATGTGCTTGTGCACGGTGGCCAGCGAAGCCAGATCCAGGCCCCGCGCAATCTCTTCATAGCTGGGGCAGTAGCCGTTTTCGTCGATAAACCCGGCGATGAAATCCAGCACCTGCTTTTGCCGCTTCGTCAGTGCCATATTTCTCCCTGGAACCATTGTGGGCGAACAAAAAGGGAAAAGCAAGCGCCGGGCCTAAAGAGATTCTCGTGCCTTGCCGATGTTCTCTGTTGGGCGGCGACGTATGATCTCGATTCAAGACTCTCTTAACGAGCTGGACCGGTGCCATGCGGTGGGGTCCATTGTGCTCGAGTGTTACCTCACGGCCATCCGGAACATGGCTCACTACGCCGTCGAACTGGATGACGAAATCACCGGGCCACATCGCAAGTATCTGGCCGCTCTGGCTGGCGAGGTGGCGTCGGCGCAGCCCGAAGCCCTGGTTGAGAGCCGCGCCACACTGCGCGGCCTGCTCCGCGACTACCGCGACAAGGCGGCCCAATACCTGAGCGCGCTTCGCGAAGAGCTGTCTGGCACGGCGTGTGCCCTCGAGGAGATACTGAACTCCCTGGCGCACACGGACGGCGACCACGATGTGCAGCTTCGAGCGGCACTGGCCCGCTTGCGCGAGGTCTCCCGATCACCCGAAGGGGGCGCGGTGCGCGCAGTGGTTCTGGACGCGGCGGACAGCATCGAGCGGAGTCTGGAGCAGGTTCGCAAACAGCATCAGCTCACGGTTGCCCAGTTCCGGGTCGAAATCGGCATGCTGCACAAGCGCATCGACGCGCTGGAGACCGCCGCCGCGCTTGACGACGTGACCAAGCTCTTCAAGCGCGAGGAAATCGAGAGAGAGATTCGTTCCGCGTCCGGCGAAAAGTTGTGCCTGCTGCTGGTCAGGGTGAGTGGGTTCCGGCGCACCGAGCGGCAGTTCGACCATGCTGTGGCCGCCGAACTTGTCGCCGCCTTCACCAGGCGCTTGCGCAACAGCCTCCCGCCCAACACCGCCATCGGGCGCTGGAGCGAGGAGGGATTCATCGCCATGCTTTCCGTGGAGATGCCTCAGGCCGTGGCCAGCGCAAAATGGGTCGCGGCCCATCTGTCCGGCGCCTATGCCTGCCTGCAACGAGGAAAAACCGTGCGTCCCTCGCTTCAGGCCAGCGTGGCGGTGGTGGACAACCAACCCGGCGAACCGCCCGAGCGCACCCTCGAGCGTGTCAAAGAGTTCTTGACGGGCGCGTAAGTGGGGCAGACCATCGCATTTTGTGGTCTGCCATCTTCGCACAGGCCGGCAGACGACACAAACCGATCGTCTGCCCCACCTACATCAGCGAAAGCGGGTCCACATCGATGACCAATGCCGTCGCGCCCCACTTGCGCTCCAGCGCGAACCGGCGAATCCGCTGGAGCAGCTCGTTCAGCGCCTTCCGGCTGGCCGCCTTGATCAGGAACTGGTAGCGGTACTCGTTCTTGAGGCGCGGAACCGGCGCCTCCGCCGGCCCCAGGATCCGCAGTTTCTCCGGGGGCGGTGTCAGCAGGATTCCCAGCTCCGAACTCATGCGCATCGCCGCCTCTTTCTTTTCGCTCCGCACCAGAACGTTGGCCATGGCGCTGAAGGGCGGGTAGCGCATCATCCGCCGGAAAGCCAGCTCCTTTTCGTAAAAAGCCTCGTAGTCCTGGGTTGCCGCTATCCGCACCGCATAGTGATCGGGATTGATGGTCTGGATGAGCACGATCCCCGGCACGCTGCCGCGTCCGGCCCGCCCGGCTACCTGCGTCAGCAGTTGAAAGGTGCGCTCGGCCGAGCGGAAATCCGGCACCCCCAGCCCGACGTCCGCCGACACCACGCCCACCAGCGTGACGTTGGGAATGTCGTGCCCCTTGGCGATCATCTGGGTGCCCACCAAAACGTCGTAGTAGCCCTCGCGAAAACCGTGAAGAATGGTCTCGTACTCCCGCTTGCCGGTTACCGTGTCGCGGTCGAGGCGCGCGATGCGGGCGGCCGGAAAGGCGCGGTGCAACTCCTCCTCCACGCGTTCCGATCCCTGCCCCAGGAAGTAGATGTGCTCGCTGGCGCACTTGGGGCAGACGCTGGGGACCTTTTCGGCATAGCCGCAGTAGTGGCACAGCAGGCGCCGGTCGCGCTTGTGAAAGGTCAAGGTCACCGAGCAGTTCATGCACTGCACGCGCTCGCCGCACGCGCGGCACGCCACAAAGCTGGAAAAGCCGCGCCGGTTCAACAGCACGATGGTCTGCTCGCCGTTTTCCAGGCGCTGCCCGATGGCCTCCTCGAGCTTCCGCGAAAAGGTCGCTTGCTGGCGCGTTTCCAGGAACTCCTGCCGCATGTCGATCAACTCCACCATGGGCATGGGGCGGTCCTCGATGCGGCCCGGCAATTCGAGCAGGGTATACTTGCCGCGCTCCGCGTTGTAGCGGCTCTCCAGGCTCGGGGTGGCGGAGCCGAGCACCACGCACGCCCCGGCGTGCTGCGCTCGCACCACCGCCACGTCGCGCCCGTTGTAACGCGGCGTCTCTTCCTGCTTGTAACTGCCGTCGTGCTCTTCGTCGACCACGATCAGGCCCAGATTGCGGACCGGCGCGAATATGCCCGACCGCGTCCCCACCACCACCGAAGCCGCGCCGGAGCGGATGCGCCGCCACTGCTCCGTGCGCTCGACGTCGGTGAACGCGCTGTGCAGAATGGCCACCCGGTCGCCGAATCGCCAGAAGAACTGGCCTGCCATGGCGGGAGTCAGCGCGATTTCCGGCACCAGCAACAGCGCGCTGCGGCCCTCCGCCAGCGCCGCCTCGATGGCGCTCAGATAGACTTCGGTCTTGCCCGACCCGGTGACGCCGTGCAGCAAAAACGTCCGGAATTGTTTCGCCCGGAGGGTGTCCCGGATCTGCCCGAAGGCCGCCTGCTGCGCCGGATTCAGCTCGTGCCGGGCCCGAACCGGCACGGAGGCGATGGGGACGGTTTCCGGCTTCAGCAACACCATCCCCTTGCGCGCCAGAGAGCGCGCCGCCATGCTCGCGTGCTGGACGGCGTCTTCCAGGTCCTTCAGGTTGTGCGAGCCCGGATGCAGCTCGAGGAACGCCCGCAGCTCCCGTTCGGGCTTGTTCAGTTTAGCGCCGGGCCCAGAGGGCGCCCCCTCACCGGCCAGCTCGGCCCGCAGCCGCTGGGAGGGCGCGCGCAGGGGATCGCGTTCCGTCTGCACCTGTTCGGCCACGATGAATCCCTTGCGTTCGAGCGAGCGCACCGCCTTATCGGCCAGCGGCAGCGCCTTGGTAAGATACGCCGCCGAAAGCGGCCGCTTAACGAGCATGCGCAGAACCTGCGCCACCGGATCGCCGGGCGAAGAGTCCAGCAGAAGCTGGCGCGCGGCGTCGCGGCCGGAGTCGGTCAGCGACCACACTTTCCCGCGGCGGATCTCCGACGCCAGCGGCAGCATGCTCCGCAGCACTTCGCCCAGCGGCGCGCAGTAGTAGCCCGCGATCCACCTTCCGAGCGCCAGCAGCTCCGCATCCAGCACCGGCTCGGAATCGATCAGCCGCAGCGCCTCGCGCGCGGCCATTTGCGGCCGCTCGTCGTGGCAGCGCAGGATCACGCCCGTCAGCTTGCGCGCGCCGAACGGCACCACGATGCGGCTGCCCGGCCGCACGCGATGCCGCAGCGTTTCCGGCAGCGCGTAGGTGAACGGCTGATCCAGCGGCACCGGCAGGCTGACGTCGCAGTACAGGTACGATCCTTCGGGCATGAACCCTTCAGGATAAGGTACCGCAACCCCTCGGGGGAGCCATAAGCGTTAAAATGGCCTCTTTGACACGCATCTTCGCAGGCTCTCTGATTGGAGCGTAATTCCCCAGATCGAGAGATCGAAACTTGCGGCCGGCGTCGTCTCGCACATCTACGGGTCGGGCGTTTGAACTAAGCCGCTGGCGCGGCGGACGCAGTCGCGTGCGTGCTCCGCGGGCATAAGCAGCGGTAGTTTCGGTCACAGAAAGGAGATTTTCTGTGACCCGACTACGTCAGCAA
>JBEKYW010000058.1:0-28223 GCA_049510555.1 Bryobacteraceae bacterium | reverse complement strand
CATGCCTGAGGCGAGAGCTTTCAGGAGAGCCGGACGCGGGAAATCTGCACCTCCGGTTCGACGAGGGGAGAGTGGGTCGCGCTACTCGCGTCGCCCTCTCTCCTACTCTACCGGCTCCGATGTGCTTTCAGAGCCGCGACCGTCAGGGAGCGGTGGGTGAACGACACAAGGAGATTGATTCATGAAATCAATTCAAGTGAAAGTGCCCGGTGGTCCCGAAAACATGGAGTTGGTGGAGGTCTCCACGCCTGCGCCGGGTCCCAGGCAGGCGCTGGTGCGCATCGCCGCCAGTGGCGTGAACTTCATCGACGTTTATTTCCGCACGGGCCTCTACAAAGCGGACATCCCCGTCGCGCTCGGCAGCGAAGGCGCGGGCACGGTGGAGGCCGTGGGCGCGGATGTCAGCGAAGTCGCCGCCGGCGACCGCGTGGCCTACGCCATGGCGCGCGGCTCCTACGCCGAGTATGCGCTGGTTCCAGCCGCGCTGCTGGTTAAGATCCCCGATAGCCTGGATTTCCAGACCGCCGCGGCCGTCATGCTCCAGGGCATGACCGCTCACTACCTCACGCACTCCACCTATGCGCTCAAGAGCGGCGATACCTGCCTGGTCCACGCCGCGGCCGGCGGCGCGGGCGGGCTGACGGTCCAAATGGCCAAAATGCGCGGTGCGCGCGTGTTCGGCACCGTCTCCACCGAAGAGAAGGCTCGCATCGCGCGCCAAGCCGGCGCGGATGAAGCCATTCTTTACACCGAACAGGATTTCGAAGCCGAAGTGAAGCGCCTCACGGGGGGCCGCGGAGTGGATGTGGTGTATGACTCGGTTGGCAAGACCACGTTCGAGAAGAGTCTGAATTGCCTGCGCCCCCGCGGGATGCTGGCGCTGTTTGGACAATCCAGCGGCTCCGTTCCGCCGTTCGACCCCACCATCCTCAATGCCAAAGGGTCGCTCTTCCTCACGCGCCCGAGCCTGGGGCATTATCTGCTCACGCGCGACGAGCTGCTCTGGCGCGCGGGCGACGTGCTGGGCTGGGTCGCCTCCGGCAAGCTCAAGCTGCGCATCGACCGCACCTACCCGCTTGGGGAAGCGGCCGCGGCCCATCGCGACCTCGAAGGCCGCAAGACCGCCGGCAAACTGCTGCTGATGGTGCAGTAGCCCCATGAGTCGTGGAGTGGCAAGCAACGAATTCGACCAGCGGAGGCAGGCCGTCGCCGCCGGCCTCGCGGAGCGCAAGCTGGACGGCCTGTTGATTGCCTTCGGCCCCAACCTGCGGTACCTCACCGGCTTCACCGGCAGCCACGGCAGCCTGCTGGTGCTGGGCGGCAGGTCCACCCTGTTCACCGACCCCCGCTACCAGGTCCAGGCCACCCAGGAGGTCACGTGCCGGGTGAAGATCGCCAAGGGCCCGCTGCTGATGGAGATGGCCGCGGCCATCGCCAGGCTCGGGCTGAAGCGCATTGGGTACGAACCAGCCCGCATGACGTGCGATTCCTACGAATCGCTGAAATCGCGTCTGCCCATGAAGGCCTCGCTCGAACCGGTGAAGGGCTGGATCGAGGAGTTGCGGATGGTGAAGTCACCGGCCGAGATCGAACGCATTCGACGCTCCGTCGAGACCAATTCCCGCGCCTTCGAGCAGGCCGCGGCGCGAGTCCGCCCGGGCATGACGGAGCAGGACCTGGCGGCCGAGTTGGAATACCGCATGCGCCGCCTGGGCGCCGAAAAACCGGCGTTCGAAACCATCGTGGCCGCGGGCGTCCGCTCCGCATTGCCGCACGCGCAGCCGACCGCCGCGCGCCTCAGGCCACGCGACCTCGTATTGGTGGACATGGGCGCTCAGCAGGACGGTTATTCGAGCGACATGACGCGCATGTTGTTCCTCGGCGCTCCCACCGCCAGGGTGAAGCGCATTTACCGCGCGGTGCTCGAAGCGCAACTGGCGGCCATCGACGCCGTGCGCGCCGGCGCTTCCACCGCGGCCGTGGACCGAGCCGCGCGCCAGGCGCTAAAAGGCTACCGCCTGGACCGCGCATTTGTGCATTCCACCGGCCACGGTCTCGGCCTGGAGATCCACGAACCTCCACGCCTCGGCAAGGGCGACAAGGGCCGCCTGCGAGCCGGTATGACGATCACCATCGAGCCCGGCGTCTACCTCGAAGGCTTCGGCGGCATCCGCATCGAAGACACGGTGGTGGTAACGGAGAACGGGTGCGAGATCCTGACACCGACCAGCAAAGAACTGAGGGTGATTTGAGCCCCGCACAGGCATCGATTTTTCGTTGGCTGGGTCCAGAAAACGGTCTGTTTTGCACAGATCTGCACAAAAATCCGAGAGGTTTTGTTGATAACAGAGGGGTTATCGGTGCAGATTTGCACATATCTACATAAACTTCCATCCTCCATTGGGAAGCCTGGAAGGTCTGAGATCCTGCCTTGACATCTCCCCTCTCCGGGCGCATAGTGTAACTGAGGACGGTCTGATGCCGTTCTCCAGACCTCTTTCTCTGAAAGGGGTGACTGCGATCCCCTTCACGGGGGAGCCACTGACAAGGAGGAAGTGCATAGAACCAGTCCACTACAAGGGCGGCTTCCGGCTTCCTCGGCTGGCCGGCTGCGAATCCTGACGCGCCGTAACGATAGCGATTAGGCGCCGCGGTTCTGGCCGCTGTCTTAGCGGTTCGCAGGCATGGTGATGACAGGAGGTGTCGGCGGTCGCCCTTTCCGTTGGTTCCCGCACGTCCCACTTCCCCCCGGCTTTCCGTTACACTGGTCTTTCTTTCTGCGACCGTGAACGCCGTTGAGTTTCAGGGTGTTTCCAAGAGCTACGCGATCTATCACTCACCGGGTGACCGGCTCAAGGAATTGGTGTCCCTGAACCGCGTCAAGCGTCACCGGGACTTCTGGGCGCTGCACGATGTCACCTTCGAGGTCGCGCGCGGCGAAACCTTCTGCATCGTAGGCGAGAACGGCTCGGGCAAGAGCACGCTGCTCCAGATGGTGGCCGGGATCCTCCAGCCCAGCTCGGGAACGGTCGCGGTGGGCGGGCGCGTCTCGGCGCTGCTCGAATTGGGTGCGGGATTCAATCCGGAATTCACCGGACGCGACAATGTCTACCTCAACGGCTCCATCCTTGGCCTGACTACCCGCCAGATCGACGAGCGCTACAAAGACATCGAAGCCTTCGCGGAAATCGGCGACTTCATCAACCAACCGGTAAAGACGTATTCGAGCGGCATGGTAGTGCGGCTGGCCTTTGCCGTGGCCATCAATGTGGACCCCGAAATCTTGCTGGTCGACGAAGCCTTGGCCGTCGGCGACATCTATTTCCGCCAGCGCTGCATGCGCAAGGTCCACGAGCTGCGCTCGCGCGGCATCACCATCCTGTTCGTCTCGCACGCGGTGAGCGACGTCAAAGCCATCGGCGACCGGGCTCTCTGGCTGGACCACGGCCGCGTGGTCGAGCTCGGCGATCCGGACCGCGTAGTGGCCAGGTACCTCGCCGCCATGGTCGAGAAGGACTCCACCTACTTGCAGCTCAAGGCGGGGACCGGAAAAAAACGGCCGGGTGCCGGACCAATGCGGGCGCCGGAAGTGGTGGACACCATTCCGAACATCGATCACCGCTACGGCGATGGCCGCGCCGAGGTGCTGGGCATCGCGGTCCTCGATGAGCAGGGCCGGCCGCTCTCCATGCTCGACCCTAGCTCCCGCATCCTGGTGCGCATCAGTGTGCGCGCCAAGGAAGAAGTGCCCATGCCGATCGTCGGGTTCATGCTGCGCAACCAGTTGGGCATGGATTTTTCAGGCACCAACACGGCGCGGGAAGGCCACGAGCTGGCGCCCATGCAACCCGGCGATATCTACACGGTGGATTTCTACCTCGACCTGCCGGAGCTGTATCCGGCGTCGTTTTCCTTTTCGCCGGCGATTGCCGACGGCACGCTGCTCGGCTACCAGATGTGCGACTGGATCGACAACGCCCTGGTGTTGCAGATGGGCCGCTCCGAGGCCCAGATCTACGGTTACATCCATCTCCCCTGCCGCGTGGAAGTAAACTCACGGGTGAAGCGGGAACCGCTCCTGGAGAAACGCCTTGGCTGAGTTCACAGGCGAACGGATTATCCCCGGCCAGGTGGACGTCGATCTGCTGAACGAACACATGGCGCGCTACACCTTCGCGGCGCGCCTGGCGCGGGGAAAACGGGTGCTGGACGCCGGCTGCGGCGCCGGTTACGGCTCGTCGGAACTGGCGCAGGCGGCCGATTCCGTGGTCGGCGTGGACCGCGCCCAGGAAGCCATTGACTTCGCGCGCGCCAACTATCGCCTCCCCAACTTGCGGTTCGAACAGGCATCCTGCGGTGCTTTGCCCCACCCCGGCGGCAGCTTCGGCCTGGTGGTGGCCTTCGAAGTCATCGAGCACCTCGACCACTGGCGCGAATTCCTGCTGGAAGCGCGGCGCGTGCTGGCGCCCGCCGGCCAGTTCATCATCTCCACGCCCAACAAGCTCTACTACACCGAATCGCGCGGCCTCACCGGCGCCAACCCGTTCCACGTGCACGAGTTCGATTTCGAGGAATTCCAAAGCGAGCTGAAGGCCGTGTTTCCGCACGTTTCCATGTTCCTGGAGAATCACATCGAAGGCGTCACGTTCCAGCCGCACGAAACCGGCCACACGGTGGAAGTGCGGGTGGACGCGGGCGACCCGGCGCCGGACGAGTCGCACTTCTTCGTGGCGGTCTGCGCCCATCGCCGCCAGCTTGGCAATCCCACTTACGTTTACGTGCCGCGGGCCGCCAACGTGCTGCGCGAGCGGGAGCGCCACATCGCGCTGCTCGAGGGGGAACTGGCCACCAAGGACGCATGGCTCCAGAAGGCCCAGCAGGATCTCGCTGAATTGGATCGCGAGCACCAGAAGCAGCAGGAGGAGCTGGAACGCAGCAACCAGTGGGCCGAGACGCTCAACCAGGAACTCGTGGAGCGGCGCGCGCGCATCGTGGAGCTCCAGGAGGAGTTCGCGCGCGAGCAGGAGAGCGCGCGGCAGGTGGCCGAAGGCTACGCCGCCAGCTTCCGCGAGCAGCAGGAGGAGCTGGAGCGCAGCAACCAGTGGGCCGAGACGCTCAACCGGGAACTGGAAGAGCGGCGCGCGCGCATCGTCGAGCTTCAGGAGGAATTCGCCCGCGAGCAGGAGACCGCGCGGCAAGTAGCGGAAGGCTACGCCGCCAAAGTGGCCGGCCTGGAGCAGGACATTCGTGAGAAGACCCAGTGGGCCATCGACACGGAGAACCGCCTGACCGCGGTAATACGGGAGCAGACGGAACAGCTCGAGCGCGCGGTGGGCGATCTGAGCCGCGCCGTGGAGGCGCTGCACCACACGGAGAAGGAACTCGCTGAGCGCACTCAATGGGCGCTCCGTTTAGAGGACCAGGCGCGCCAACTCGAAGAGCAGATCGCCACGTTCCGCGCTTCCCGTTGGGTGAAGCTGGGCCACAAGGTCGGTTTAGGCCCCAGTTGACATGCCGCTGCTGAAACGCTTCGTCCGTGCTCTCCCGCTGCTGCTGCTGTCGCCCATTCTGATGGCGATCAGCTTGGTGGCGCTGCTGCTGACGGATTTGCTCAGAAGGATTTGGGGCGGACCCCCTGGTCGGAATGGGCAGGCTAAAGCATGCCCCACCAAACAGCCTGTCGTTGGTGGGGCATGCTTTAGCTTGCCCTCCCGCCAAGCCGCATCTGTTGTAATCCCCAACTGGAACGGAAAGGACCTGCTGGAGAAGTACCTGCCCTCGGTGGTGGAAGCCCTGGCCGCCGATCCGGAAAATGAAATCGTGGTGGTCGACAACGGCTCGACCGACGGCAGCGCCGATTTCGTCCGGGCCGCATTCCCGCAAGTGAAGCTCATCGCCCTTCCGCGCAATCTGGGCTTCGGTAGCGGCTCCAATACCGGCATTCGCGCCGCCAGGAACGACATCGTAGTGTTGCTGAACAGCGATATGCGCGTGGCCCCCGGCTTTCTCGCTCCGCTCGTCGAAGGCTTCCGCGATCCCCAGGTCTTCGCCGTCGCCTGCCAGATCTTCTTCACGGATGCGAACAAAGTTCGCGAAGAGACCGGTCTCACCCAGGGCTGGTGGCAGGACGGCGGCCTGCGCGTGCGGCATCGCATCGACTCCGCCATCGACGATCTGTTCCCCTGCTTCTATGGCGGCGGCGGGTCCTCCGCGTTCGACCGCCAGAAGTTTCTCGAGCTGGGCGGCTTCGACCCGCTGTTCCACCCGTTCTATCTGGAGGACACGGACCTCGGCTATCTCGCCTGGAAGCGCGGCTGGAAGGTGCTGTATCAGCCGCGCAGCGCGGTCTTCCACGAGCACCGCGGCACCATTGGCAAGGTCTTCAGCGAGGAGCGGATCCAGTCCGTGCTGAAGAAGAACTACGTGCTGTTTTGCTGGAAGAATATTCACGAGTGGCCGCGGCTGGTATCGCATTTCTTCTTCTCGTGGACGGGCGCGGTTCTCAGCGTCATCTTCGGCGACGCTCCCGGCAGGCCGAATCTCTATGCGCTGTGGCGCTCGTTCCGCCAGTTGCCGCGGGCGGTGCGCTCGCGGTGGCGCGCCCTCGCCCTCGGCCGGGTGAGCGACAGCGAAGCCTTCCTGCGCCCGCTGGGCGGCTATTTCCGCGACCGTTTCGAGCCGATGGACCCGGCCCCGGAGCGCTTGCGCGTGCTCTTCGTTTCCCCCTACCCCATCTGCCCCCCGGTGCACGGCGGCGGGGTCTTTATGTACCAGACGCTGCGCGAGCTGGCCAAGCTTGCGGAAACGCACGTGGTGGAGTTGCTGGACTGGCCCTGGCAGGAGCAGGCCAACCAGGAACTGCGCCAGTTCTGCGCCTCCGCCGAGTGGATCGTTCACCATGGCGGAAGACCGAAGGGCATAGGATCGCTGAAGCCGCACGCCGTCCGGGAATTCGCCAACAGCGACCTGGACTGGCTCATTCACCGCCAGCTCTATCGCCAGCGGATCGATGTCCTCCAGCTTGAATACACGCCCATGGCGCAGTATCGCGGCGCGTATCGCCGCATCGCCAGCGCGCTGTTCGAGCACGACGTGCACTTTCAATCCATCGGCCGCGGCTTGGGCCACATGGCCGGCCTGACCGGCGAGCTGAAGGCGCGCGTCGAGTATCTCCGCGCGCTGCGCTTTGAGCTGCGCACGCTTCCTTCCTGCGACCAGGTGCAAGTCTGCACGGCGGCCAACCGCGACTACCTGCTTTCCTTTCTTCCCAAGCTCGAGCCCAAGCTGCGGTGCGGTCTGCGCGCCGGCATCGACGCTTCGCGTTACGCGTTCCGCTCCGCCGGCCGCGAGCCTTTGACGATGCTATTTCTGGGGAGCTTCCGGCACGAACCGAACCGCGTCGCGCTGGACTGGTTCGTCCAGCGTGTCCTGCCGCTCATTCTAGCGGGCCAGCCGAAAGCCAGGCTGGTGGTTGCCGGGTCCGATCCTCCGCCGGCCCACACCTACGCAGATTACTCGGCGTCTCTCCAAATGCTGGGACGCGTGGAGGACGTGCGCGAGCCGCTGGCGCGGTATGCCGTATTCGTCTGTCCGATCCTCAGCGGCTCCGGCGTGCGGGTCAAGCTGCTGGAGGCGTTTGCGGCTGGCATCCCGGTGGTTTCCACCACATTGGGGGCCGAAGGATTGGCTTCGATAGACGGCCAGGTCTGCGCGCTGGCGGACCAGCCGGCGGCTTTTGCGGAGCGGGTGCTGGCGCTGTTTGAAGACCCCGAGGCCGCCGCTCGGATGGCGGTTCGCGCACGCGCCGAAGTGGAGGCCGGCTGGGACATGGCGGCCATCACCCGCAAGCTGGTGGATAGCTACCGGGAGACGGTGAGGGAAAAGCGGTCTACTTCCCCTTCAGATCACGCTTGAGGCGGCTTACAATGTCGGAGGCGGTGCGATCCAATTCTCTGGCGCTGGAACCCTTGGGAAGTGCGTATACCGACCAGACCACCTGGCGCGACTTGGCGTCCACCAGGAAGACCGTGCCCTTGGCGCGGCCAAACGAGCCGCTGGTCGCGGGGCTGGCCAGCTTGTTCACGGTATCGGCGAGCAGGGGGTTGCTCGGGGACCCCTTGTCTTTCTGTGCGGCCGGCTTTTTCTCCGCCTCCGGCGCCGGCTTTTCGGCTGGAGCTGCTTTCTCGGGCGCAGGAGGGGGAAAGATCTCCTCCAGTTTCGATTGCAGACTTTCTCCGATGCGGTCCGTGAGAAATGTGTCAGCCCGCTTGGGGTCCGTCACCACCTGGAACACGTGGTCATTGGTCAAGCGGTTCGCCAGGTACTGGTCGAGACCCCTGGACATCGACAGCACGTACACCGTATGTACGCCCGAAAGTTCGGCGCCGCACAGCAACGCGCCGGAGCAGGATAGGAGGAGCAGAAGCCGCTTCATTACTTCCATGATATCCAGACGCAGCGGGAATCCAAAAAGACGGAAAGACCGGAGAAAGGGTTTCTCTCTCCATGTATAAAGGCCAATCCATCACCGTCATCATTCCCTGCCTCAACGAGCAGCAAGGCATCGAGAAAATCCTCCGCGCGATGCCGGACTTCGTGGATGACATTATTGTCGTCGATAACGCCTCTACCGACCGCACTTCCGAAGTGGCCCTCTCTCTTGGCGCCAAGGTGATTCACGAGGACGTCCGCGGCTACGGCCGCAGTTACAGGCGCGGGTTCGCCGACGCCACCAGCGACCTCATCGTGACGCTGGACGGCGACCACAGCTATCCCGTGGACGCGCTCTCCTATCTGATTGAGGCCTTTCTACACCTGGAGGTCGATTTCCTGAACGCCTCGCGCTTCCCCGTGCGCGACCGGCGCGCCATGAGTTTCAAGCATAAATTCGGAAACCTGGTGCTAACGCTCGCCATGTCGATCCTGTTCTTCCACTGGGTTCGCGATTCGCAATCCGGAATGTGGGTGTTTCGCCGGTCGATTCTGAAAGAGATGAAGCTGGAGTCCGACGGCATGGCGTTCTCCGAGGAGATCAAGATCGAAGCTCTGCGCAACCCGCGAATCCGCTTTGGCGAGATCTCGATCCAGTATTCCTCCCGACTGGGGGAAACCAAGCTGAACCCGTGGCGCGACGGTTTCCATAACCTCGCATTTCTGGCGAAGAAACGCTTCTTCCGATGAGCATTACCGCCATCGTGCCGGTGTGGAACGGCCGCGAGCTTCTGGAGCGGCTGCTCACCAGCCTGGAGGCCCAGACCGAGGCCGCCGCGGAGTTGCTGGTAGTGGACAACGGCTCCACGGACGGCGCGCCCGAATTGGCCCGCGAGCGCGGAGCGCGCGTGATTCCGATGGGCGGCAACGCCGGTTTCGCCATGGCCGTGAACCGTGGCATCCGCGAGAGCCGCGGTGAATGGATTGCAGTGCTGAATAGCGACGTCGAGCTGGCGCCGGATTATTTCGCCAAACTTCTCGCCGCGGACGCCTGGTTCGCCACTGGGAAGATTCTGGCGGCGGAGGGCGGTGATCGCATCGACGCCACTTTCGACGCCCTCTGCCGCGGCGGCGCTGCGTGGCGCGTGGGCAGCGGCCGCGGCGACGGTCCGGCATTTTCGTCGGCCTGGCGGATCTGGTCGGCACCGTGGACCGCGGCCCTGTTCCGCGCGGAGCTGTTCCAACGCGTGGGGCTTCTGGAAGAAAGCTTCGAATCGTACCTGGAAGACGTGGACTTCGGAGTGCGTTGCGCCGCGCGGGGACTCGCCGGCCGGTACGTCCCCGAGGCTCTGGCCTGGCATCGGGGAAGCGCGACGCTCGGCCGGTGGCACGCCGAAACCGTGCGGCGCATCGCGCGCAATCAAGTGTTGCTGCTGGCCCGGCACTATCCCAGGCAGCTCCTGGTCCGCTGGTTCTGGCCGATCCTGGTGGCGCAATTCTTGTGGGGTGCGGTGGCCTTTCGGCACGGCGCCGGCCTGGCGTGGCTGCGCGGGAAATGGCAGGGCCTTCGGTGTTTCTTCGCTGCTCGCGGCAAAGCTGTCGACGCAAAAGTACTAAGTAGCGTACTCCGTACGAATGAAGACCTGATTCGCCGCTTGCAGGTGTCCACTGGCTTCGACCTTTACTGGAGGTTGTACTTTTTTCTCACCCGTGGCGGGGCAAAGTGACACATGGCGGAAATCGGCATCATCATCGTCACTTATAACTCGGAAGCCGAGATCGGCGCGTCGCTGGATGCGGCCTTGCTCACCGGCGCGGATGTGGTGGTAGTCGACAACGGTTCCCAGGACCGGACCATCGCGGAGATTGCCTGCCGCGGCGTGCGGTTGATTGCGAACTCGTCCAACCTTGGCTTTGCGGCGGCGGCAAATCAAGGGTTTGCGGCCCTGGATACCCCTTATGTCCTGCTGTTGAACCCGGATGCGGTGCTCCAGAGCGGTCTGGAAGCGCTTCGTGAGGCCTGCGATCTTGCCGGCGCCGCGGGCGCCGGGGGCCGGCTTGTGGACGCCGACGGACGTCCGCAGATCGGCTTCATGGTGCGCCAACTGCCCACACCGGCCACTCTGATTTTGGAAGCCGTATTGCTAAACCGGATCTGGCCGAATAATCCGGTTAACCGGCGGTACCGCGGTTTGGCGCTGGATTACTCCATGCGTTTGGTGGTGGAGCAACCGGCTGGGGCATTTTTCATGGTCCGCCGCGTGGTGTGGCGGGAACTGGGCGGCTTCGACGAAGGCTTTTTTCCGTTGTGGTTCGAGGATGTGGATTTTTGCCGCCGGGTGGCGGATGGCGGGTACTATTTGTATTACGTTCCGGGGGCTGTGGCAAGACACACCGGGGCACATTCCATTCCGCGCCTGACGGTGGAGATGCGTCGCGTTTACTGGTATTGTAGTTTACTGAGGTATTCAGCCAAGCATTTCCGTCCGAGAGCCTTCCGGGCGGTGTGTCTGGCCGTAGTGATGGGCTCCTGTCTGCGGAGCATTGCGGAATCGATCCTCGGTCGGAGCCTGAAGCCCATAGCAGCGTACGGGAGAGTCGTGCGGGTCGCCAGCCGTTGCCTTTTGTTCGGCTGGGGGGACGGAGCCGTTTCCTCCGGCCCCGAAGTTTAGGGTACAAAGGTGAAAAAAAAGATCAGCCTCTCGGGTCCTGGTTCATGGCGCAAAACGACTTCGTCTCCGTCACGATAGTTACGTACAACAGCGGCCGCTTCATCAAGCGCTGCCTCGAATCGGTGCTCTCCCAAAGGTATCCGCTCAAGGAGGTCATTGTTGTCGATAACGCCTCCACCGACGGCACCATCGACATCCTCGAACAGTTCGAGGGGCGATGCCTGGTGTACTACAACGAGGAGAACGCCGGTTTTGCGGCGGCGCAGAACCAGGCCATCAAGCTCTCCAACGGCGACTGGGTGCTCACGCTGAATCCCGACGTCTTGTTGCTGCCCAATTTCATTCAGGCACTGGTGGACGCCGGCCAGTTCGATTCCCGGATCGGGTCGGTCTGCGGGAAGTTGCTGACCATGTCGGCGCATTTCGAGATTCCCGAGCGCCCCGTGGTGGATTCCACCGGCATTTACTTCAATCCCATGCTGCGGCACCTGGACCGCGGCAGCCAGGAAGTCGATAACGGGAACTACCTGCAATACGAGTATGTCTTCGGCGCTACGGCCGCGGCCGCCCTGTACCGCCGCGCCATGATCGAGGATCTTTCGCTCGACGGCGAATTCTTCGATTCCGATTTCTTCGTCTACCGCGAAGACGCCGATGTCGCCTGGCGCGCGCAGTTGATGGGCTGGAAATGCTTATACGCTCCCTATGCCCGCGGCTACCATGTGCGCAAAGTGCTGCCGGGCAACCGGCGCGCCTTGCCTCCGGAGATCAATATGCACTCGGTGAAGAACCGCTTCCTGATGCGCATCAAGAACATCTCCGGAAACCTGTACTGGCGCAACTGGTTCTCCATCACGGCGCGCGACCTGATGGTGGTCATGTGCTGCGTGCTTTGGGAGCACACTTCGCTCAAGGCCTTTTGGTACCTGGCGAGGAACCTGAGACGGGTGTTGGCGAAGCGCCGCCAGATCCAGGTCCGCCGGCGGGTGGACGACGGGTACATGGCAAGCTGGTTTCAGTACGCGCCGGTGAGCAAGAAGGCGTCCAAGAAAATGGTTCGCGTGCTTTCGCGCTCCGCAATCGCGAAGACGTAGGGGCCGGGCATGCGGTACGCACGCGACGTGCCGGGCGCGCCCATGCGGATTGCCCTCCTCGGCACGCGTGGCATACCGGCCGGCTATGGCGGATTCGAGACTTTCGCCGAGGAACTGTCGGCCCGCCTGGCGGCGCGCGGCCATGAAGTGACCGTCTATTGCCGGGAGCGGTTCCGCGCAGGGAGTTATCGCGGCGTCCGGCTTCAGTATCTCCCCACCATTCGCCACAAGTACCTCGATACTCTCGCCCATGTCTTCCTTTCGACGCTCCACCTGCTGGGGCATCGCCGCGACGTGGCGCTCTATTGCAACGGCGCCAGCGCCATCTTCACCGCGTGGCCGCGAATGTTCGGCATGCCGGTGGCGCTGAATGTGGATGGGATCGAGCGCAAACGCAAGAAGTGGAACCGGCTCGCCAAGGCCTGGTACCTGGTTTCCGAATGGCTGGCCACGTTCTGTCCCACGGTGGTGGTGACGGATGCGCTGGCCATACAGGACTACTACCGCCGCCGGTACGGCAAAGAAACCGTCTTCATTCCGTACGGAGCGGAGGTGGGCGGAGTCGCCGGTTGCGAGGCGCTGGCGAAACTGGGTCTCGAGCCCGGCAAGTACTTCCTTTACGTGAGCCGGATGGAGCCGGAGAACCATCCGCTGGAAGTGCGCGAGGCGTTCGAGCAGGTGAGGACACCGTTGAAGCTGGCGCTGATCGGCGATGCTCCTTATGCGCGCGATTACATCCGCCGGGTGCGCGATACGCGGGACGCGCGCATTGTGATACCCGGCGCCATCTATGGCGAGAGCTATCGCCAATTGGGATCGCACTCGTTCGCTTACATTCACGCCACGGAAGTGGGCGGCACGCACCCGGCGCTGATCGAAGCCATGGGCCGCGGCGCCCTGGTGCTATACCGCAACACGCCGGAAAACGCCGAAGTCGCGGGCGGCGCCGGAATTCCGTTCGAGCCACATGACCTGGCGGCCAAGCTGCGAATGGTCCTGGAGATGAGCGAAGGGGACCGCGCCGCCCTGCGGCAGAACGCCATGGATCGCGCACGCGAGAGATATTCCTGGGATGCGGTCACAGACGCGTACGAGAAGCTGCTGTTGGGGCTGGGGTAGAGATCTGCCTATGCCGCAAACCGCAGGATCTCGACCTCCGCGCCACTCTTGACGGCGGCCTCGGCGCGCTCCATCACTTGGCCTGTCAGATCGTCCGACAGATAGTACTCGCCGCAGTTCTCACAGATTTCGGCGGGCACCCCCTTCAAGATCACCGTCGTCGACCCGCGCTGGAGAGTCACAGTGGCCCGTCCAGGGCGCGTCTGACCATGCTTGCACAGCACACAATTCATTTTGCCCTCCGTACCCTGAAATCAGCTTCCCACTGATCCGGCTGCGGTTTATAGACGGTCACCAGGATATCACTCTCTGTACTGTGTCCGCCGGCGCCGCCCCCGCTAGAATGGAAGGAGTGACCGCTCCTTACCGCAGCTACGTCATCGTCTCGCGCGAACAGATCGCTCTCAACTACCGTAACATTCGGTCGGTGGTGGGCTCGGGCGTGGAGGTAGCTGCGGTGGTCAAGGCGAATGCTTACGGCCATGGCGCTGTCGAGGTTTCGCGGGTGCTGGCTGCCGAAGGCGCGAAATGGCTGGCGGTCAGCTCGGTGGAGGAAGGCGTCGCCCTGCGTTCGGAAGGCATCCACCAGCCCCGCATTCTGGTGATGGGCGGCTTCCTGCCCTATGAGGGCGATGCGCTGGCGGAACACCATCTCACGCCGGCGGTTCATTCGCTCGACCAGATGCGCCTGCTGGAGCAACACGCGCGCGCTTCAGGGAAGCCGATTCCCTATCATCTGAAGATCGATTCCGGCATGAACCGGCTGGGCACGCGCGCTGCGGCAGATGAGATCCTCGCCGCTCTCAAAGAAACCCGCTACGCCGGGCTGGAAGGCCTGATGACGCACTTCGCGTCGGCCGCCGATTACACCACCAGCCAGACCGGCGACCAGCTTCGATACTTCCACGCCGTCTGCGCCCGGTTGCGTGAGGCTGGGGTGAATGCGGTGCACCTGCATACCTCGGGCACCAATGCCATCGGCTATGGGCGCGTGGAAGGCTGGCACAACATGGTGCGCGCCGGCCTGGCGCTGTACGGCTACGTGTCTCGGGCGCGCGGCGACGCGCCCCGCCAGTTGCTGGAGGTGAAGCCCGCGCTCACCTGGAGGGCCAGGCTGCTGGCGGTGAAGGACGTGCCCGAAGGGGCGCTGATCGGCTACGGCGGAACGTTTCGCGCGCCCCGCCCCATGCGTATCGGTACTCTGGGCGCGGGCTATGCCGACGGCGTGTTTTACGCGCTTTCCAATCGCGGCAAGGTCATCGCCGGCGGCAAGCTGACCTCCATCCTCGGCACTGTTTCGATGGACGCGACTGCCATCGATCTCAGCCACACCACGGCGCTCGCCCCGGGTGATGAAGTGACCCTGCTCGGGTCTGAAGGCGACACGCGCCTGGACGCGCAGCAGATCGCCGAGGCGGCGGGGACCATCTCTTACGACATTCTTTGCAGCATCGGCGCGCGTGTGCAGCGGGTGTACGTGTAGGGGCCGGGGATGCATTATTGGAGTGATATCATAGGATGCAGATGAGCTTCCTGTCGCCAAGACTGCAACTCAAGGTCGCACAGAAGCAGATTCTCACCCCTGGCCTGGTGCAAATGGTGACCGTTCTTCAGCTCAACCGGCTGGAGCTGAAAGAGATGATCACCCAGGAGATCGTCAAGAATCCGGTTTTGGAGGAAGCCACCGAAGAGGCCGGCGAAGAGGTCACTCCCGAGGAACTGACACCGCTGCTGGAGGCCGAAGCCGAGACCGTGACCGACCCGGCCGACAAGCAGATCCTGGAAGCAGCCGTATTGAACGATGCCAATTCGCTCAACGGCTCGGCGGGCGACGTCGCCATCAACGGCAACCTCTTTCCCGATGCCGAAGAGACCGCGGCGGCGGTGGCGGAGCCGGAACCGGGAACAGCGGCCGCGGAGCCGGAAGCGCCCGCGGCCACAGACCCGTTCGACGAGATCGATTTCGGCACGTTTTTTGACGACTATCTCGATCCTGGCTACAAGAGTCCCGCCTCGGAATCGGTGGACAAGCCTTCGTTTGAGACGTTTCTTTCCGCGCCGGTGACGCTGGGCGACTACCTGCGCTCGCAATTGAGCGTCAGCCTGATTTCGGATGAAATCCGCAGCGCCGCTGAGTCGATCATTGGCAACCTGGATGAGGACGGCTACCTCTCAGGGTCACTCGAGGAGATCGCGTCGGTCGGCGAGCACCGCCTGGAGGACGTGGAACAGGCTCTGCGGGTGGTGCAAGCGCTCGATCCGGCGGGTGTGGGCGCGCGCAGCCTGCAAGAATGCCTGCTGCTGCAGATCGAGAGCCTCAATGGGCGCGGCGGCGTCGCCTGGCAGATCGTGTCCGACCAGATGCGGCTGCTCGAAACGCGGCAGTACAAGGAGATCGCTAGGCTGTTGGGGCGGCCCATGGAGCATATCGAAATCGCCGTCTACATGGTCCATCACCTCAACCCGCGGCCGGGGCTGCGCTATTCCGGCTCGGGGGCGCGCGTGGTGGAGCCGGACGTCTCCTTCCTCAAGGACGGCGACGATTACATCATCCAGATGAACGATGAGGACGTGCCGCAACTCCGGCTCAACCCGCAATACCGCAGGATGCTCAACCGGGAGAATGGCGCCACGAAGGAGGTTCGCGACTACGTGCGCGAGCGCTATACGTCCGCCATTCAGCTCATGAAGAACATCGAGCAGCGCAAGCAGACCATCCTGAAGGTCTGCCAGGCCATCGTGCGCCGCCAGACGGAATTCCTGACTCACGGTCTGGACCACCTCAAGCCCATGATGATCAAGGAGGTGGCGGAAGAGGTGGGTGTGCATCCCTCCACCGTCAGCCGCGCGGTGGCCGGCAAGTACGTCCATACCCCACAGGGAGTGTTCGAGCTGCGCTATTTCTTCTCGGAAGCCGTGCAGGGACCGTTGGGGGGCTCCACCCCCCTGCTCCTGTTGAAGCGGATGGTGAAGAAGATGATTGCGGAAGAGGACCGCGCCAAACCTCTGACGGACGAGCAGATCACCGCGCTGTTGCAGGCCCTGGGGATCAGCGTCACACGGCGCACGGTGGCGAAATACCGCGAAGACATGAAGATCCCGTCGACCCACCAGCGGCGTGTCCGGAACTGAGGAAGAAGCCATGAGGATCACATACACGGGCAGACAGGTGGAGCTGGCGCCAGCTCAGTTGAAGAAGCTCGAGGCGCGGTTCGCCAAGATCGGAAAGATCCTGGACGGCAGGCGCGAGTGCGAGGCCCATGTGATTTTATCGCTGGAGCGGCACCTGCATTACGCCGAAGCCACCATCAACTACTTCAACCACCAGCTTGCGGGATTGGGATCCAGCTACGATCTGTTTACCGCCATCCATTCCGCGGCCGAAAAGCTGGAAAAGCAGGCGGTGAAGGCCCGCACCAAGTGGCGCGACACCACGCGCACGCCGCATAAAGCCAGTCCGGAAGTGGAGATTGAACCTCCCGCGGAAACAGACGCCGAAGCCGAGCCCGAACGCCGCATTTACCGCGTCAAACACCACCAGAAGAGCAAGCCGATAACGCTCGAGGAGGCGCTGATGGAGATGGACGAGAGCCGCGACTACCTGGTCTACAGGGATGCCGGAACCGACCGCGTCTCAGTGCTGGTCCGCAGGCGCGACGGGCACTTCGACCTGGTCGAGGCATAACGGCGAGGAATGCGGCGCAAAACCTCTTCCGCCACGGCGCGCCCCAAGCCGGCGACTCACAAGCCGGATCTGGTGGTGATCACAGGCTTGAGCGGATCGGGCAAGGGGTCCGTGCTCAAGGCTCTCGAGGATCTGGGCTTTTACTCCGTCGACAATCTGCCCGTCGAACTGATTCCCAAGTTTGCGGAACTGACGCATGACAACCCCAGCATTCAGGCGGCGGCCCTGGTAGTAGACGTTCGCGAAGGGGAGGGGCTAAAGCTTTTCCCCAAGGTGTTCTCCAGCATTCGCAAGTCGGTGAACGCCACGCTGATTTTCCTGGAGGCCGATGACGAGGCGATCGTCCGCCGGTTCAGCGAAACCCGCCGTCCTCACCCCCTCGGCACCGATAGGTCGATCACCAAGAGTATCCTCTCGGAACGGGCGCAGCTTGCGCCCATCCGCGCCATGGCGGACCTCAGCATCAACACCTCGAAATTCACCGTGCACGAGCTTCGGGAGTTCATCAGGGAGCGGTTCCGGGGCCAGCGGGACGAATCCAAGATCATGATCTATGTCACCAGCTTCGGCTATCGCAACGGCGTGCCGCCGGACAGCGATCTGGTATTCGACGTGCGATTTCTGCCTAATCCAAATTACATCCCGCGCTTCAAGAACCTGACCGGCAGGCATCCCAGTGTAGCCCGCTACATCAGATCTTTTCCTCAGACCGTGGAGTTTGTAGACCGTATTTCAGATCTATTGATCTATTTATTGCCGCACTATATTCAAGAGGGGAAGAGCTATCTCACGATAGCATTCGGGTGCACTGGAGGGCAGCACCGCTCGGTAATGATGGCTGAGCAGATCCGCCATAATCTCGCACAAGCCGGCTTCAAGGCCAAGGTGAATCACCGCGATATCGTCACGCGAGAGGGTTGACGGGTCAATGCCCGCCGCCGCCCACCTGCTCGGGGCGCCTCTCGCGCGGGACGGTGCGTGTAAAACAATCGCTCCTCGCGGTAAACCCCTTAGGATTGGGGCGCGTCTACACCGCTGAGTACCAGCAGTCGTTGACGACCATCTGTTACAAAGATTTACAAATAAATAAGCATCGGGCTACTTAACATTCTGCTCATCATAGTGTTTGAGTCGATAAGAGTCATTGAGTAAATTTAATGCGAAACGTGATTATCTGGTTGTGGATGTCACTGGCGGCTCCGCTGGGTTTCGGGGCTCAGTCGATTTTCGATCCAACGCAGCACATTTGGACATTAAGCAACGGCTGGATTCGCGCCGTTTTCCAGCTTAGTCCCGACGGGTATTTTCTCACGCAGCAGATTTCCGATTGGCAGAGCGGCGACCAATGGATGCCATCGCCGAATCGGCCCACGTCTCCGGTGCGGTTGCAGGCCGGCGCGGGCGTGTTCGATGCCCAGCGGCCGTTCCTCCTGCTGGATCAGTTCACCCAGAACGTCGACCCTTCGGGTGTGCGGCAGTACATTGTGCTTCAGGATCTGAACAGCGCCGCCCAGATCACGGTCATTCTCGAGGTTTATGACAACCAGCCGGTATTGCGCTACAGCCTGCGCTACCGCAACCTGACGGCGTCCCAGGTTTACGTGACTTGGATCAACATGCTGCCGTGGACCTTCGGCGACTCCGGCAAGCGCTACACGGCGTTTCGCGTGAACCAGTGGTCGGTGGACTCCATGCCCGAAGATTTCCAACCGCTGCAAACGGTGCTGGACTTGAGCGGGACCTCAGTCGAGGTATACTCGGGCGCCGAGGGACAACAGTGCGGATGGCTCGCGCTCCGCGACTCGGATATGCGAGGCTTGTTCGCCGGATGGGAGTTCGACGGACGCACCAAGACCACGGTCCGGCACCTGGGTTCTCAAGGCTTCGTCCAGTTCTCCTCGACGGTGCTGGATTTGAACCATCCGGTGCCGCAATTCGGTGATTTCCAGACGCCGTATGCCTTCCTGGGTTTGTTTCACGGCGACTGGGATGAAGCCGGCTACCGCACCCAGCGCTTCGCGGAGGCGGTGCTGGCGAGACCTACGCCCGACCCCAAGACCTTCCCCTACGTCTCCTGGGACTCCTGGGCATACCAACAGCAGATCGACGAACAGACGTTGATGCGCAACGCGGAGGTTGCCGCTTCCATCGGGGTGGAGCTGTTTGTCGTGGATCTGGGCTGGGCGCGCGCCATCGGCGACTGGCATTCGGATCGGACCAAGTTTCCTCATGGCCTCCCAGCGCTTTCGGATTATGTGCATTCGCTGGGCATGAAGTTCGGTTTGCACTTCGCTTTGACCGAGGCTGACGCCAACAGCCCCGTGCTCCAGGCCAACCCGGATTGGACGTCCACGGGGAGCGACGGCTATTTCGGCGCCAGCTCGCTGTGTCTATCCAACCAACCCACGCGCGACTGGCTGATCCAGGAAGCCATCCGCATCATCGATGAGTATCACGTGGACTGGATTCTCCAGGACGGCCAGAACATGGTGAAGCAGTGCACCAAGACCACCCACACGCACGATCCCAACGACAGCAATTACGCCAACGCCGTCGATGGGCTGAACGCGGTGGTGGCGGCCATCCAGGCAGCGCGGCCGAACGTGTACTGGGAGAACTGCGAGAACGGCGGCAACATGATGACGTTCAACATGGTGAAGAACTACGTCACCTCCATCACCAACGACGCATCGGGCGCCTTCGATTCGCGGCGCGCGGTTTACGGCGCGACCTACCCGTTTCCTCCGCGCTTCGCCGAGCGCTACATGCCGGACTCGGATGGTCTGGATCCATACGCCGCCCACAGCTACATGTTCGGCGGCCCTTGGGTGCTGATGAACCGCCTGGCGGACCTGACACCCGGCCAGGTCGGATTCCTGGCGAACGAGATCCAGGGGTTCAAGACCCAGCGCGCCGACATCGCCGGCGGCAAGGTGTACCACATCCTGCCTCCGGCTCCCGACGGGACCGATGTCATTCAGAGCTATAATCCGGTGTCCGACAACGCCGTTGCCGTCATTACTCGCGCGCAGACCGATGGCCCTGAGTACATCTTTCGCCCTCTGGGTCTGGTCTCCGATCAGCGGTACGCGGTGTGGTTTGAGATCGATCCGGCCGTCTACTTGCAGACCGGCGCACAGTTGATGCAAAACGGAGTGCGGGTGCAACTGCCGACGCCTTACAGTTCGGACATCGTGCACATCCAGCACCAGTAGGTGGGGCAGACGATCGGTTTCTGTCGTCTGCCGGACCCCCGGCCGTGGCAGACCACAGAAAACGATGGTCTGCCCCACGTGCTATCGTCGTGAAGTACATGCGATGGATCTTGTGCGCCGTTGCCCTGCTTGCGCTGGCCAGCCTGCTGGGGCGCTCGGCCCGCATGGGTCTGGCCGGCGACTATGTCGATCCCATCAGCAGAATCACGGCGCAGGATGAAGCTCTGTACACGCACAGCGCTATTCGCGCGGCGCGGCAGGGGGGATGGCTCACCCCCATGTTCATGGGCCGCCACGGGCTGTACAAGCCGCCGCTGCTGATATGGGTGTCCGGGCTTTCGGCCCGTATTCTGGGGGTCTCGCGGCTGGCCCTGCGACTGCCGGTCGCGCTGCTGTCGAGCCTGTCGGTGGGCCTGGTTTTTCTATGGGCGGCGGAACTGCGCTCCTGGCAGGCGGGCGCATGCGCCGCGGCGCTGCTGGTTTCCAATCACCTGTGGCACGTCCTGGGCGGGATGTCGATGACCGACGGGCTGCTGGCGGCTTTCTACACCGCCGCCATGTTCTGTCTTTTCTCCGACCCCTGGTTGGAATCCAAGTCCGCGCTTTGGGGCTTCGCGGGCTCGGTGGCTGCCGCTATTCTGACCAAGAGCGTGGCCGGGTTGCTGCCACTCGGTGTGCTGGCGCTTTACTGGCTGGCTGGACCCCGCCGCCAGCGGCCAAGTTTTTCGCGCGTCTGCCTGGCGGCCGGGCTGGCGCTGGCGCTGGCCGCGCCATGGTTCGTGTACCAACTGTGGGTCCATGGACGATGGTTTTGGGCGGAACACATCGGAGTGGAGATCCTGGGATACGGCGCCGGCGCGCCTCCGCAGACCTCGCAGGAAAACCACGCGTTGTTCTATTTGATGCGCATGGCGCTGGTCGACCCGGTGCTTACCGCGGCAGCCCTGATGGCCGTGCCGGGGTTCGTCAGGGAGGTGCGAAAGTGGTCCGCGGCGCCGGTTCTGCTGCTGTGCTGGCTGGCGTCGCTGGCGGCGGCCGTCTTTGGCTGGCAGTATCGCAACATCTCGTACCTGCTGCCAATGATGCCGGCACTGGCGATTCTGGCCACGGCCCATGGGCCGCTTTTTTCGAAGCGCTGGGCGCCGTGGATGCTGGCGCTGGCCGGCGCCGCGTTTGTGGCGAAGGCCGCCTTGCCGGCGGCGCCGTGGGGACTCTCATTCCAACGCGGCACGGTGCAGGCGGATGCGCCGCTGCTCGCCGAATACTGCCAGCGCGCGCGCGGCAACGAGCTGATTCTGGTCGACATCGATGACGACCTCTATGCTTCCACGCTGCCCCTGGCGAAACTGCGTTACTGCCTGGTGGGCGCGAGCCAGACCGGCGGACAGTACGGCATGAACTTCGCCGACATGGGGATCAGTCTGACGGCCGCGCAGTTTGACGGCCTCGCCCAATGGGAACCGGTGTTCCGCCAGCGCCTGCGGGAGTGGGGACTTGATTCCGGCGAGCCCATCGGGACGCTGATTCTGGCGGGGTCGCCGGAGGAACTGGCGCAGATGATTCGCGCGCATCCCTCGACCGACTTCCTTCTTCCTCAGCGGTACCGCGCGGCGGTGGAAGCGGCGGCGCAGCCAGCCCACCAACTGGTGGAAGCTTCGGAGGACCACTTTTTTCTGCTGTCCCGCGAAGCGCGGCCGCGCGCCGCGCCGCCCGCATGGTCGTGCTGTCTGTAGAGGCTGGCGGCGGCCGGCGACCGCCGCGCAGGATGGCATCCTGCCCCACACCACCCGGTAATGGTGGCATAAGAATAGTTTATTGATTATGCCACTTGCATTTGCAAAACTTGTAAGCTAAACTGGGTGTTGAGTTCCGCGATGCGCAACGGTGTTCCAGGCCGGGTGGTTTATTCTGCTCCCTCCAACGCCATCGCTATTCCCGTAAGCATTATTATTCTCGTGGTCATCGTAGCCGGCCCCGCTTGAAGGCCAGCCGGAAGGTTCCAAGGCCATCAGCGGGGCAAAGCAGCCCGGCTGGTGGCCTTTTTTGTTATGTACCGACTTTTTTGAGGCGCAAGATATGTCAACGTTGATGAGCGGCGCACGAATGCTGGTGGAATGCCTGGTCCGGGAGGGTGTGGATTGCATGTTCGGCTATCCCGGCGGCGTCACTCTTCCTTTCTATGACGTCCTCTACGAGCACCAGATCCGTCATGTGCTGGTGCGCCACGAAGAGAATGGGGCGTTTGCGGCCGAGGGTTATGCCCGCTCGACGGGCAAGGTGGGGGTCTGCTGCGCGACCTCCGGCCCAGGCGCTACGAACCTGACCACCGGCCTGGTGGACGCCATAATGGATTCCATTCCGATCGTCGCCATCACCGGGCAGGTCACGACGAAGCTGATCGGCAGCGACGCCTTTCAGGAGGCCGATACTTTCGGGATCACGCGCTCGTGCACCAAGCACAATTACCTGGTCAAGCGTCTGGAAGACCTGGCGCAAATCGTCCACGAAGCGTTCTACGTGGCGGCCAGCGGGCGGCCGGGGCCGGTGCTGGTGGACGTGCCGAAGGACGTTTTTCAAGCCCAGGGCCACTATCAGCCGGTGACCGCGATTCACCTGCCGGGCTACCGGGTTTTCACCGAGGGCCACACCGGGCAGGTCCGGCGCGCGGCGCAACTGGTCCAGGAAGCCGAGCGGCCGCTGGTGTATGCCGGCGGCGGCATCATCGCGGCGGGCGCGGCCAAGGAACTGCGCGAGTTCGTGGAGCTGGCCGATGCGCCGGCGGTGAACACCCTGATGGGGCTGGGCGGCCTCGCTTCCGAGCACCCGAATTTCATCAGCATGCCGGGCATGCACGGCAGCTACGCGGCCAACCTGGCGATGACCAAGTGCGACCTGCTGATCGCCCTGGGCGTGAGGTTCGACGACCGCGTGACAGGGCGACTGGCAGCCTTTGCGCCGCACGCCAAGGTCATCCACGTGGATATCGACCCCGCGGAGATCGGCAAGAACCGCGCGGCCGACGTGCCCATTGTGGGCGATGTGAAGCGCGTCCTCGCCAGGCTGAACAAGCTGCTCGCCGAAAACCAGGCTCCATCCGACGGCACATTGCGGGCGGCGCGGCGGGCCTGGTGGCACCGGATCCGGCAGTGGAAAGAGGAGCATCCGCTCCAGGTGGTGACGTCCGACACCGAGATCAAGCCGCAGCACTTGATGGGCGAGATCGACCGGCTCTCGGGCGGCCGGGCCATCGTCAGTTCGGACGTGGGGCAGCACCAGATGTGGGCGGCGCAGCTCATCCGGTTCAACGAGCCTCGTCTTTGGATCAGCTCCGGCGGTCTCGGCTCGATGGGCTTCGGACTCCCCGCGGCCATTGGCGCGCAGTTCGCGCGCCCGGACAAGCTGGTGTTTGCCATTGTGGGCGACGGCGGGTTCCAGATGTCCATCCCCGAGCTGGCCACCATCGCGAGCCACGGGCTGCCCATCAAGATCATTGTCATGAACAACGGCTACCTCGGAATGGTGCGGCAGTGGCAGACGCTGTTCTACAACAACCGGCTGAGCGCGGTGGAGCTGGATGGCTTCCCCGACGCGGAAAAGCTGGCGGGCGCGTACGGTTTCAAAGGCCGAACCATCGACAAGCCGTGGGAGCTGGCGCCGGCGCTGGAAGAGGCCGTGCGGGAAGCGGGTCCGTATCTGTTGAACGTGAAGGTGTCGCCGCACGAGTGCGTGTACCCGATGGTGCCCGCCGGCGGCGGGCTCGAGGACATGGTCCTGGGGCCGCCGCAGCCGGTGGCGGTGCCGGCAAAATAGCGAGGCATATAGAGTATGTTGCAAGTGATTTCTCTGCTTCTGGAAAATAAGCCGGGGGCCCTGATGCGGGTTACCGGGCTCCTGAGCCAGCGCGGCTACAACATCGAGAGCCTGACCGTGGCGCGCACGCTCGATCCCGAACTCTCGCGGATGACGATAGCGGTGGAGGTGGACGCCACGCAGCGCCAGCAGGTGATCAAGCAGATGAACAAGCTGATCAACGTGCTGCAGGCCACCGACCTGACCGAGTCGCCGGCGGTGGTGCGCGAGCTGGTGCTGGTGCGCATCCGGACATCGCAGGAGTCACGCACGGCGGTGTTGAAAGAGGCCGAGATTTTCGGCGGGCGAGTCGTGGATTCCTCCACCGAGGGCTTTGCGATCGAGGTGACGGGCGATCCGGAGAAGCTGGGCGAGTTTGTGGATGTGATGCGCAGCTATGGCGAGATCGACGTGACGCGCTCGGGCGCGCTGGCGATCGCCCTCGAGGCCAGGAAACTGCGGCTGCAACCGCCCGTGCCGACCAATGCGGAGAGCAAGATGGAAAAGACAATTTACTGAGAGCATGGTGGGGCGGACCAGGGGGTCCGCCCCACATCTGGAGCACACAATGTCGAGACGATTCTACGAAAAAGACGGAAATCTGGATTACTTGAACGGACGGACGGTCGCCATCATCGGATATGGG
Source organism: Bryobacteraceae bacterium (assembly GCA_049510555.1). GTDB lineage: Bacteria > Acidobacteriota > Terriglobia > Bryobacterales > Bryobacteraceae > Fen-178. Next base: position 3,513 of record JBEKYW010000058.1, on the reverse strand, counting down.
AGCCAGGGCCACGCGCACGCGCTGAACCTGCGCGATTCCGGCGTGGACGTGGTGGTGAGCGAATTTCCCGGCAGCCCATCCTGGTCGAAGGCCGAAGCCGCGGGGCTGAAAATCATGAGCACCGCCGCGGCCGCCAAGGCGGCCAACGTGATCATGATCCTGGTGCCGGATCACATCCAGGCGGAGGTGTACGGCAAGGACATTGCGCCGCACATGACGGGGGGCAAGACCCTCATGTTCGCGCACGGCTTCAATATCCACTTCAAACAGATCACGCCGCCGGCGGGCGTGGACGTTTCGATGATCGCGCCCAAAGCGCCGGGACACCGCGTGCGCGAGCTGTACACCGAGGGCGTGGGCGTGCCGGCGCTGGTGGCGGTCCATCAGGACGCCTCGGGGCAGGCGCTGGAGCGCGCGCTGGCCTACGCGCTGGCGCTCGGCTGCCTCAAGGCGGGCGTGATCGAAACCACCTTTCGGGAGGAGACGGAGAGCGATCTGTTCGGCGAGCAGACGGTGCTGTGCGGGGGAGTGAGCGAGTTGATCCGCGCCGGCTTTGAAACGCTGGTGGCCGCCGGCTACGCTCCCGAGATCGCTTACTTCGAGTGCCTGCACGAGCTGAAGCTGATTGTCGACCTGATTCAGGAAGGGGGCCTGGGCTACATGCGCTACTCGGTTTCGGACACGGCCGAGTACGGCGACTACACGCGGGGCCCGCGCGTGGTCAATGAGCAGACGCGCGCCGAGATGAGGAAGATCCTTTCGGAGATCCAGTCCGGCGAGTTCGCGCGGCAGTGGATCGAAGAGAACCGGACCGGGCGGAAGAATTTTCTGGCCATGCGCGAAGCGGCCCGCAACCAGCCCATGGAAGTGGTGGGGCGCGAACTGCGCGAGATGATGACGTTCCTGAAAAAGAAGAAGGAAGCGGGCGTGCCGACCGAAACGGCATAAGGCTCCTGCCTTACCGGCGGCAAAGACCCGCATCGGGCGCGACGCCGCCGGCGCTACTGGTGACCCGTGAAGATATTTACGTTCGATACAACTCTCCGGGACGGCACGCAAGGCGAATCCGTCTCTTTCTCGGTGGATGACAAGCTGCTCATTGCGCAGAGGCTGGATGAGCTTGGCATCGACTACATCGAGGGCGGCTGGCCCGGGTCCAATCCCAAGGACGAGGAGTTCTTCAGCCGCGCCGGGGAGCTGAAGCTCAAACACGCCAGGCTGGCGGCGTTCGGCTCCACGCGGTTTGCCAGGAATCCCGTGGGGGAGGACCGCAACGTGCGCGCCCTGCTGGAGGCGGCGACGCCGGTGGTATCGATCTTCGGCAAGACGTGGGACCTTCACGTGAAGCGCGCCCTGGGCATCACCGGGGAGGAGAACCTCAAACTCATTTCCGAAACCGTGAAGCACCTGAAGGACCACGGCAAGGAAGTAGTCTACGACGCCGAGCATTTCTTCGACGGCTACGCCGCCAGCCCGGACTACGCGCTCGAAACGCTCGAAGCGGCGCGCCAGGCCGGTGCGGACGTGCTGTGCCTGTGCGACACCAACGGCGGCACGCTCACGGGGCGGCTGGCGGAGGTGGTGGCGGAGGTTCGCAGGAGGTTCGACGGCGCAATCGGAATCCACACGCACAACGATTCGGACCTGGCGGTGGCCAACAGTATCGCCGCGGTGGAGGCGGGCGTCACGCACGTGCAGGGCTGCATGAACGGCTATGGCGAGCGCTGCGGCAACGCCAATCTGGCTTCTATCATCGCCAACCTGGAGATCAAGCTGGGACACGCCACGGTGGGGCCGGAGAAGCTGGCCAGCCTTTCCTCGGTGTGCCGGTTTATCGCGGAGCTGGCCAACCTGCCGCTGCGCAACGATCAGCCGTTCGTCGGGAAGAGCGCGTTTGCCCACAAGGGCGGCGTGCACGTGAGCGCGGTCTTGAAGGATCCGGCGACTTACGAGCACGTCCACCCGGAGACGGTGGGCAACCGGCAGCGCGTGCTGGTCAGCGATCTTTCGGGCCGCGGCAATATCCTGTACAAGCTGAAGCAGCATGGCCTGGCGGACCGCCTGAGCGAGGACGCGCGCCGCGAGCTGCTCGAGCGCATCAAGCGGATGGAGCACGAGGGTTACGAACTGGAGGCGGCCGAAGGCACGTTCGAGCTGCTGGTGCGCGAGGCGTTGTACCCGGAGCTGCGCTTCTTCGAAGTGGACAGCTACGACGTCGCCACGCGCGCCTTTGGCGCAACAGCTTCGCGCACCACCGCGGCCGTCACCCTGCGCGTCGGGGACGACGTCTATTCGGAGACCGCCATGGGGCACGGGCCCTTTAACGCGCTGCACCTGTGCTTGCGCAAGTGCCTGGCGAAACTGTATCCACAGATCGCCGAGGTGCAGCTCAAGGATTACAAGGTGCGGGTGCTCGATTCGTATAAGGGCACGGCGGCCAGCGTGCGCGTGCTCATCGAGTGGAGCGACCATCGCAAGAGCTGGTCGACGGTGGGGGTATCCGACAACGTCATCGAGGCGAGTTGGAAGGCCCTGGTGGACGCCATCCGGCTCGAGCTGATGCGGCTGACCGAAAAGGACGCCGCCATCGAGAGGGCGGTGGAGGATTACTGCTGGGGGGTGTAGGGAGCCGAGCGATAGGCGTTATAACAACGCCGTTGCGAAAATGTTCTCGGGTGCGCGCGTAGTCTCGGGCCGGCCCCCGTTTGGCTGCGGCTTCCGGGAACGGCGTTTACCAGGACTGATCGGCCACACTCCCCAGAAGCGGACCTGCGGAGGGCAGGCATTTCGGATCGACGCCTGGGCGGCCGCGGACACACCGGCGATCCGAGTGCCTCAGCACCCACCGCACGCCAACTTCCGGATTTGTGCCCCGTTCATCGGAGCTTTCCTAGCGCTGCTTCACCTAACCACCAAACAACGGCCGCGACGAGTGACGCCGCGACCCCAAGGAGAAAGCCGATGATGGTCTTCCCGTGTCGCCCCCACCATGAGGAACGAGCGATCGCCCTCTCAATCTGCCCAGCGACAAGACCGGATGACTGCTCCAGTGCTTTATCGTATGCGTCTTGAAGATCTTGACTTGCAGCGACGAGAGAGGGGTTCGGGTCCGGCTTCTTGATGACGGAGACGGCATGCACGTCTTCATATGCCGCGATTGCGTCTTCGAGCAAGGCCTTTCTCGTAAAGAAGGAATAGGGCACTCTCGAGGTGCTGGCGAGTGCCCGAGCGATCTTGAACCCACCCTCGGAAGTCTGACCCATCTTAGCTAGAAATGATCTAAACTCAGCCTGCGCTCTAAGAAATTTCTCGCGAGCCCTGTGGAGTTGGGCCAATTCGCTCTCGGACGGCAATTGTCCGTCCGGGATGTACATGTCCAGTAAGAACAGGTCAGGTATAGTGGACCCAGGATTTCAGACCAAGGAATAAGCTAAGATTTCGGCGGAGTCGTTGACAAGGAGAGGTCGATGACGACGACGAGAAAACAGTACAGTCCGAAGTTCAAAGCGCGGG
>JBEKYW010000057.1:0-28264 GCA_049510555.1 Bryobacteraceae bacterium | reverse complement strand
AGCTCGGCCAGCCGGGAAAGCTCGCGGATCTCCGCCTTGGTCAGCCTGGCGTCCGCCAGCGGCGCCGCCACCCGGTGCTGCTTCGCGGCGTTCTGCCCCGGGCGATAATCACCCAAGTCGTCGGCGTTCACCCCGTAGATGATGTGCTCGTAGCCGCGCTCGCGGCCCACCTGATCGAGACGCGTGAACAGCTCGTCCTTGCAGTGGAAGCAGCGGTCGGGGTCGTTGCGGACGTAGTCGGGATTGTCGAACTCGCTGGTCCGGATGTACTCGTGGGCGATGCCGAATTGCCGGACGAACGCCTCGGCGTCGCGTTTGTGGGATTCGGGAAGCGAGGCCGAGTCGGCCGTAATGGCCACGGCGTCCGGACCCAGCACCCGGTGGGCGGCCCACGCCAGGTAGGCCGAATCGGCGCCGCCCGAGAAGGCCACAATCACGCGGCCCATGCGTCCCAGATTCGCAAAGAGCTGCTCTTGCTTTTCGAGCAGGCGCGCCGGGTTCGAGAGATCTACCAGTGCAGCCATAAGCGTGCGGGCCGGGCACGTTGAGTGCGTTCCGCAAACCCGGCTCCTACAATTCTACTGAACCGGCGGCGGCTCGTGCCCGTCGCCGTTGCCATTGCCGTTTTCGGTCTCCGGAATCACGGAAGCCGCGGCCACCTTGTCGCCCTCTTCCAGCGTCACCAGCTTGACGCCCTGCGTGGAGCGGCCGGCCTGGCGGATGGTGGAGGCCTCGATGCGGATGATCTTGCCGTTCTGGCTCACAATCATGAGGTCGGTGTCTTCCTGCATCGAAAGGACGCCTACCACCTTGCCGGTCTTGTGGGTGGTCTTCATGTTGATAACGCCCTTGCCGCCGCGCGCGGTCAGGCGGTAAGACTCGAGCCGCGTCCGCTTGCCATAGCCGTTCTCCGCGATCGAAAGGATGAGGCCTTCCTTCTCGACCACCTCCATGCCGATCAGGTAGTCTCCCTCGGCCAGGTGCATGGCGCGGACTCCGTGCGCCTGGCGGCCCATGGGCCGCACCTGGGTCTCGTGGAAGCGAATCGCCTGCCCCTGGTAAGACCCCAGGAAGACGTAGTTATCGCCCAGCGTGATCCTGGCCGAGATCAGCTCGTCGCCCTCGTCCAGCGTCACCGCGATGATCCCGCGCGACATGGGATTATCGAACTCGGTCAGCTCCGATTTCTTGATCACCCCGTGCCTGGTCGCCATCATGATGAACTGTTCGGGCACGAAATCCTTCACCGAGAGGAATGCCTTGGCGGTCTCGTCCGGTTGCAGGCCGATCAGGTTGGAAATGTGCTTTCCCTTCCCTACCGTGGTGGCATCCGGAATTTCGTAAGCCTTCAGCCAATAAACCCGGCCGCGGGTGGTGAAGATCAGCAGGTAGCTGTGCGTGGAAGCGATGATCAGGCGCTCGACGAAGTCTTCGGCCCGCGTGCCCATGCCGATCCGGCCCTTGCCGCCGCGCGTCTGGCGGCGGTAGGTGTCCACCGAGGTGCGCTTCAAGTAGCCGCCGCGCGTCACCGTGATGGCCACGTCTTCCACGGCCACCAGGTCTTCGAGCTGGATCTCGCCGGTGTCTTCGATGATCTGGGTGCGCCGCTCGTCGCCGTACTCTTTCTGGACTTCTCTCAGCTCCTTGATGATCACGTCGCGCAGAACTTTGTCGGAGCCCAGAATTGCGAGGTGCTCGGCAATGCGCCGCTCGATTTCGGCCAGCTCGTCCCGGATCTTCTGCTGCTCCATGCCGGTGAGCCGCTGCAATTGCAGCTCGATGGTGGCCTGGGCCTGCTTCTCGGTGAACTCGAAGCGTGCCACCAGCGAGTCGCGCGCTTCCTTCGGCGCCTGGGCCGCGCGGATCAGCCGGATGACTTCATCCAGGTTCTGAAGGGCCTTCTGGAAGCCGAGCAGGATGTGCTCGCGGTCGCGCGCCTTGCGCAGCTCGAACTCCGTGCGCCGCCGCACAACCTCGATGCGGTGCTCGACGAAAAACCTGATGATGTCCGCTAGCCCCAGCTCGCGCGGCTGCCCGTTCACGATGGAGAGCATGATGATGCCGAAGCCGATCTGGAGCTGCGTGTGCTTGTAGAGATTGTTGAGGATGACTTCCGCCTGCTCGCCGCGCTTCAACGGGAACACGATGCGCATGCCGTCGCGGTCGCTTTCGTCGCGCGGCTCGCCCATGCCCTCGAGTTTCTTTTCGTTGATCAGGCTGGCCACGTGCTCGATGAGCTTGGCCTTGTTCACCTGGTAGGGAATCTCGGTGACGACAATCTGCTCGTGGTCCTTGCCAGTGCGCTCGATGGCCGCCTTGGCGCGAATCTTGATCTGCCCGCGCCCCTTGGTGTAGGCCTCGATGATCCCCTGCCGCCCGAGAATGAAGCCGCCGGTGGGAAAATCCGGCCCCGGCACCAGCTCCAGAATCTTGGCCAGCGGCGCGTTGGGGTGCTGGATCAGGTAAATGGCGGCGTCGATGATTTCCGTGAGGTTGTGCGGCGGAATGTTGGTTGCCATGCCCACGGCGATGCCCGCGGAACCGTTCACCAGCAGGTTGGGCACGCGCGTGGGAAGAACCTCGGGCTCCTGCTCGCTGTCGTCGTAATTGGGGCGGAAATCGACGGTCTCCTTATCGATGTCCTCCAGCATCGCCGTGGCCATCCGCGAGAGGCGCGCCTCGGTGTATCGCATGGCGGCCGGCGGGTCGCCATCCACCGAGCCGAAATTCCCCTGCCCTTCCACCAGCGTGTAGCGCATGGTGAATGGCTGGGCCATGCGCACCAGCGAGTCGTAGATGGGCGAGTCGCCATGGGGATGGTATTTGCCCATGACTTCGCCGGTGATCTTGGCGCACTTGCGCGTGGGACGGTTGGGCGCCAGCCCCATTTCGTGCATGCCGAAGAGGATGCGCCGGTGCACCGGCTTGAGGCCGTCGCGGATATCCGGCAGCGCGCGGCCCACGATGACGCTCATGGCGTAATCCAGATACGACCGCCGCATCTCGTCTTCGATATTGATGGGAATAATGAGGTTCTTGCCGCCGTCTCCGCCGCCCGCCGCGGGCGCTGGAGGCGGTCCGCCCGGTGGCGGCGAGGGCGGGCCTTGTGGTGGTAGTTCCTGATCTGCCAAAGTAACTCCTGGTGAGCGCCTAAGTTCTATCTTACCAAGAATTTACTTGGGAGTGAAGAGAGTTTGGCTTTCGCCGTTTGTTCGCTCCTGGAAACGGGAGCCAGGGGTCGGGGGCATGCGGGGGGATTGTAGCCGGACCCGATTCGATAGTAACCTGACTCTTCATGGACGAATTCCGACTGATCACGCTCGATCCGGGCCACTTTCATGCCGCCTTGATCCAGAAAGAGATGTATTCCGGCGTCTCGAAACGCGTCGCCGTCTACGCGCCGCTGGGGCCGGATCTGATTGAGCACCTGAACCGCGTCGCCCGGTTCAATCTTCGCCAACAGAACCCGACTTCCTGGGAACTGGACATCCACGCCGCGCCGGATTTCCTGGAGCGAATGCTGGCGGAACGCCCCGGCAACATCGTAGTGCTCTCGGGGCGCAATCGCGGCAAGATCGGCCTCATCCGCGCGTCGCTCGATGCGGGGTTCCACGTGCTGGCCGACAAGCCGTGGATCATTCGCGCGGCGGATCTGCCGGCGCTCGAGGAGGCCCTCGGCACTTCTCACCGCCGAGCCCTAGTGGCATACGATATCATGACCGAGCGCTACGAAATCACCACCATTCTGCAGCGCGAATTGGTCAACGATGCGGAGACCTTCGGGGAGATCCTGCCCGGCACGGAGCAGGAGCCCGCGGTGTACATGGAAAGCGTGCATCATCTGCTGAAGCTGGTGGCGGGCGTGCCGAACCCGCGGCCGGCCTGGTATTTCGACATCGACGAGCAGGGCGAAGCGCTCGCCGACGTGGGCACGCACCTGGTGGACCTGGCGCAATGGACGCTCTTCCCCGGGCGCGCCATCGACTATCGCAACGATATCGAGATGCTGGCGGCGAGCCGCTGGCCCACCACCATCACCGCCGCGCAGTTCCGGCAAGTGACCGGAGGGCCGGGCGAAGGGCTGGATTATTACTGCAATACGCGCGTGTCGTATGCGTTGCGCGGCATCCACATCAAGCTGGACGTTCTGTGGCGATGGGAAGCGCCGGCGGGGACCGGCGATACGCATGTGGCCGTGTACCAAGGGTCGAGATCGCGCATCGAGGTCCGGCAGGGGAAAGAGGAGAACTACCGGCCGGAGCTGTACGTGGTTCCGCGCGAAGCCGGAGCGGCGCCGGCCTTGCGGCGGAAAATCGGCGCCCTGGCAACCCGGTATCCGGGCATCGCGGTCGAGGACCAGAGAGCGCGGGCGCGTGTGACGATTCCCGACCAGTACCGCGTGGGCCACGAGGCGCACTTCGCCCAGGTGACGAAGCAGTTCTTCGAGTACCTGAAGCGCCCGGAAACCTTCCCGGCATGGGAGAACCCCAACATGCTGGCGAAGTATTACGTCAGCACCAAAGGCGTGGAGCTGAGCCAAAAAGGGTAGGGCCGGCTACCGAAAGTTTTCGATCAGCATGAGCTCGGATTGCTGGCGGTCGATTTGGTCCCACGCGATCCCGCGGCCGTCGCTGGTCACGGATATTGCCGGCGAGGCGGTGGCGATCGGTTTGCGGACCGCTCCCACTTGAACCAGCTTGTGCGTGGCGAAACTTAACCACATGATCGGCGTGACTCCCTCAGGCGAGCGGGCCGCCACATCCAGGTAGTAGATGCCATTTTCGGCCAGCGACCAGAGTCCGGCTCTGACCTGCTCAAGGGCCAGCATCCCCTGGCCGCCTTCCACCGGCATGGTCCACAGGCCGCCCTGGGACCTGGTGTAGTAGAGGAGCTTGCCATCCGGGGCCTCGTCCACGTCAAAGCCGCCGTTGTGCGTCAACTGCACCGCCGGCTGGAAGGGCGCGGACGAGGGGATCTTCCAGATCTGCTGGGAACCGGAACGGTCCGAGCGGAAGTAGATCCAGCGGCCGTCGCGCGAGAAGCCGGGCCGCGCGTCGTTGGAAGGTTCGGTAGTGAGTTGTTTGGGAGAACCTCCTTCGGATCCCACCATCCAGATGTCGCTGTTACCCGATGCCAGCGAATCGAAAACGATCTGCTTTCCATCGGGAGACCAGCGCGGCGATCCGCTGCGCGGACTCTTTAGCGTGGTCAACTGCGCGGCGCCGGAGCCGTCGCTGGCGGCGACCCAGATCTCCGAGTAACCGTCGCGACCCGACGCGAATACAATCCGCTTGCCATCGGGCGAGAATTGCGGGGAGATGTCCTCGCGCGTGGAAGCGATAATCGATGCGGGCTGGGCGACCGTTCGGACGCCATCGCGGGCGTTGGGAGCAATCTCCATGCGCCAGATATTCGAATCGGCCGCAATGCGGGTATAAGCCAGCCGGGAGGGTCCGTTGGCCGGATGCGAGATGGCCGGATCGCGGGCTCCGTCCAGTACCCCCAGGACGGGCTGCTGCTCGGAGCTTCCGTCGGCAACCATGCGCCACATGGAGATGGATCCCGCGGCAGTGCTGGAGAAAAGGACCTCCCGGTTACTGGCCCAAATCAGGCCGCCTAGCTGCTGGCTGCGCTGGGTGAGGCGGCGGGCCGGTCCGCCGGCCAGCGGCTGCACGTAAACGTCCTCATCCGCACGCACGAACCGCAAGAAAGCGAGGGTCCGGCCATCCGGGGACACGGCGGGTGTGTAATCTCCATCGCCCGGATTGGCTTGTGGCGGCGGCGAGGTGACCTGGCGCATTTCGCCGGTGCGCAGCGAAAGTTGGAAGATGCTGTGGAGTTCGCCGGCACTCTTCGCGGAGCTGACCAGCAGCGACTGGCTGTCGGGCATCCACGCCAATGAGGCCACGAGCGCGTCGGTGAGCTTGCGTTCCGGACCTCCGAGCGGAGAGATGGAGTATAATACGCCGCCCGCGCGGAGGAATGCGATCTGGCGGCCATCGGGCGACCAGGCAGGCCTACCTGCGGGCGCGGGGCTGGTGGTCAGCCGCAAGGGTGTGCCACCCTCGACCAGCTTGACGTAGATGTCCAAGTGGTCCCCCTTCTCGCCGGTCCAATCGAAGGCCACCTGGCTGCCGTCGGGCGAGAAACTGGGGTGGCCCTGGATGCCGGTGTAGGTAGTGAGCGGAACGGATTGCATGGGCGGCAGCGGCTTGGACGCGGGACGGAGGAAGAACCAGGCCGCGGCGGCCGCCACCAGCAGGGCGACTGCCGCGGCTGCCAGCACCAGCCTGGGCCGCGTTTTAGCCCGGGGCGCGCCGGTGCCGCCCGCCGCCATGTCCGCGGTTCCCGAATCGCTCTCCTCCTTCAGCTCTTCGAGCGCCACCTTCAGGTCCAGCATGTCCTGGAAGCGCCGCGCCGGATCCTTGCGCAGGCAGCGGGCGATGATGCGGTCCAGCTCGCGGGGGACGCCGGGGACCGCCTGGCTGGGGGGCTTGGGGTTCTCGCGCAGCACCGCGCTGAGCGTGGACAGCTTCGAATCGCCCTGAAACGCGCGCGTGCCGGTGGCCATTTCGTAGAGCACCGCGCCGAAACTGAAGATATCGGAGCGCGCGTCCACGGGCTTGCTTTCGGCCTGCTCGGGAGACATGTAGGCCGCCGTGCCCACGATGGAACCCTCTTCCGAGTGCGCTTGCAGGGTGCGGGTGGGGGCGTCGTCGTCCGGGGCGCCGGGCGGGTTCGGCTCAGTGAGCTTGGCCAGTCCGAAGTCGAGGAGCTTGACGCGGCCCTCGGCGTTGATCATGATGTTGCCGGGCTTGAGATCGCGGTGAACGATGCCGGCGGCGTGCGCCTTGGCCATCGCGCCGGCGATCTGGATGGCGTAACACAGGATCTCCTCGAGCCGCATGCCCCGCTTGGGGATGAGCTGGCCGAGCGTCTTGCCGTCCACGTACTCCATGACGATGAAGTCGGTGCCGTTCGCCGAAGCGATCTCGTAGATGGTGACGATATTGGGATCGTTGAGGGCGGAGGCGGCCTGGGCCTCCTGGATGAAGCGGCGCTGGCGGCCCTCATCCGCCAGCTTGCCGGCCGGCAGCGTCTTGATAGCCACCAGGCGGTTGAGGCGGGTGTCGCGGGCCCTCCACACCACGCCCATGCCGCCTTCCCCGAGTTTCTCGAGGATCTCGTAATGAGAGATCGGCTGGGGGGACATGTGTTTACCGATCATAACTCTTCGGCGCTTCCGGCGCGCAGGCAGGCCCTGTCTGCCACAGCGGGGCCGCTCCCATGCCCAACGGTATTTGCGACGCACTACCGCGCTGCGCGGCATCCACATCAAGCTCGACGTTCTCCGGCGATGGGAAGCGCCCGGAAACATTCCCGGTATGGGAGAACCCCAACATGCTGGCCAAATATTATGTGAGCACGCAGGGAGTGGATCTGAGCCAAAAAGGGTAGGGCCGGCAGGGACCGGGTCGAAGGGCCGTCACGTCAACGCTCTCGTGCAGGCGCGGGCCATGGGTTAAAATGAGAACTGGCATGAAATTCGTTGTCAGCATCTATCAGGACGAAGACGGCGTGTATATTGGCGAGTGCCCCTCGATACCGGGCTGCGTCAGCCAAGGGCAAACAGAGGCCGAGGCTGTGTCGAACATCGCCGATGCAATCCGCGAATGTCTGGCTGTCAGGGCAGAACTCGGCATGCCATTGACCGTGACCACGCGCGAAGTCGAAGTGGCGGTCTGATGCCCGTTCTCCCGCTGCTTCGACCTCGCGAAGTTGTTCGCGCGTTTGAGCGGCTGGGCTGGCGGGTGGCGAGGCAACGAGACAGCCACATTGTGCTGACGAGGCCCGGCGCTCCCGTGACCCTCTCGATTCCCGATCACGCGCAGGTCGCCCGTGGAACCCTGCGAGCGCTAGTCGCGAAGGCTGGCTTAACGATGGAGGAGTTCCTGGCGGCGGCTCGATAGCATACGAATTTCTCAAGCTCGTTTCCGAGTGCGGCGTTTCACGGGAGGAATCGCCCTGCGCTGCCTAGTTCGTCCCGGTACTTCCTCAGTAGGTGAACGCAAGCCAACCAGAGATGTCCAGCTTCTTAGGGTGTAGAATGAATTGGCCGGGCTGAGCCGTTATGCGGACCAACATCTTTCGGCGCGTGAGGTGACGTGGCTTGAAGGCGTTCCTCTTGGGGGCGGGTGCGTCGCGAGGCACCTTTGCGTTTGATGCCTTCCCCGTGCCTGTTGCGAGGGAGTTTGGGAAAACGTTGGCTGCGCTGGATCCGTGCTGGAAGCAGAATTATCCCGCCCTTCTCAAGACGATTGAGCACCTTCGCTTGGAACCAGCCGAGTGGCCTCTCGAGCCCGTGTGGACCTGCATCGATTACTACGCGAAGCTCCAGCCGGTTCTCCCCCTCCAAGAGCCTTGGGAGGACGCAAGCGGCCAGATCAAGAAGGCCCTTCTGTTGGTTTACGGCGGCCGATGTGACAAAGAGGCGGGTCAAGCAGACGATAACTCGACTATTGCGGATCTTTTTCGGAGCAAGCTGCAAGCCGGCGACATTCTGATTTCTTTCAACTACGACACGATCACCGAGCGCGTCGCGCAGAAGTGCGGTCACCAACTCGCAGGTGCCCCGCACAGTAGGAGCGAGAGCGTGATGCTCGCGAAGCCCCACGGCTCTACCTCTTGGATCATTGACTTGAAGTCCCATTCGGTGACGTGGAAGTCACCGGACGGCTCGCCGTTGGTGCAGTCGCTTACGGCCTCCGATGTCGACTGCAGACGCGAACCGCTTCTTCTCGGGGCAGTGCCTATCAAGAGCGAACTCATCCGAGAAGTACAGGAGTCTTGCGGTGTTCCTGGCGTCTTCGATGCGATCAGCGTTCAGTGGCGGGCCGTAGTCGAGGCCGTTCGCGATGCAGAGGCCATATTCGTGGTGGGCTATAGTTTTCCACCCGAGGACCAGTACGGCCGGTTTCTCGTGAAGGAGGGGCTCCGACTGCGCACCGGAAAGAAGCTGAAGATCGAGCTTTTCGAAGCGGAGAACAAGGCAGCCGAACGCGCGAGAGAGATCGTCAGTGTGTTTGGGGACTGGGTTCAGGATCTCGTTTTCCGTGGACCCGTAAAACCCAGAATCGCATAGGCCGCGCTTTCCGTGGACGAACCGGCGCTCGCCGTAAGGGATCTTTTCGGGACCGGCCTACCTGTTATCGCTCTCTTGCCTTTGAGCGTGGCTACAAATTGACCCAAGCATCGCGAGATTCGCGACGCACGCTTGTTCTTCCCGCGGCCTGTATGCTTGGGGGTCGGAGTCGTTCGCCGGCCGGCGGTGGCGACCCGTCCCCCTCCGCACTTGTCCCTGATGTTCGTCTTGGTGACGCACGGCTCACTTTACGGACCTGCAAGAGCCAAGAAAGATGGAAAGAATCATTGCGGGTTCGGGAAATCCTGGATGCTCCCAAGCAATACGGTATTCATAGGGCGGCTTACTCAGACGGATCTCGTCAATTGTAAGACCGGCGCTGGTCTTCGTTGTGGTTGATAGTGTTACCGGAGTTGTTTCCCTACCCGACGCCTTCCCTGCCAGATCTAGCAAGGCTCGGATTGCCTTAGAAACCGTGTCGCTGCCGAGAAACGTCCCCTCGTCGGATCGGACACACGAAACCTGGTTATTGACAAAATCCAATCCACCAAGAACCTTATCTCCTTGGGAAAGGAGATAGTGCGAGTCGTCCGCCTCGGTCATTCCCGTCGAATGCAGTGAGGGTTTCGAGACCTCCGAAGGTGGTGCCAACCTAAGTGCTTCTGACTTGGCCATCCCGAGTCGAAACGTCTTCCCGGATATTGACAACCCAGGTGCTTGCGCATTTCTCGCGTCTTGTGCACTCCAAGTCAAAGCGACAGACAAAGCACAAACTATCAGCAATCTGGTCATGAACACCTCCCGGTTTGGCAGCCTCGCAAGAAACACCACAGCAGCAGTCGCCCCGGGTAAGGGAAGCCGGTGAGGTTGACGGGCGATGGCGGCATGAACCTGATTTTACGCCCAAAACGACGACAAAAGGGGCATGGAGCAAACCAGAGTATCTACAAGGCGCGCCTCCGAACCACGTGGGTAAGGCTACTCAAGGGAGTTCGCCGTCACGAAAGTGGGGTTGTGGCCGTTAGGCTTGTCGGAAAGGTGGCTCCGAACGGCGCTCTGGGACACTGATCCCGTGAAGTCCCCGTCACGTCACCTGGAGGGTTAACGCCCTCTGCGTAGAAGTGCCGCCAGCCGGTTCTGGCTGGATGGTCGGGCACTCGGAAGGTGGTCGGTTGGGGCATGTGTCCGTCTGCCATATAGGCGGCGGCAGCCGGGGGGATCGGGAGCGATCGACGAAAATGCGGGTTTATAATGAGCGCATGATCCTCCATCGCCGCCAGTTCCTCGAAGGACTTCCCGCGCTGCTGCCTTCCGGCCTCGCCGCCAGTGCCGAAGAAGGCCATAAGACCCGCTTCTACGTGCTCGAGCAGTACTTCCTCGAGCAGGGATCGCAGCCGGGACGGATCCACGATTTCTTCTCGAAAGCCTTGCTGCCCACTATGGAGCGCATCCACAAGGGGCCAAAGATCTTTCTCGAGGCGGTGATGGCGCCGCACCTGCCGCAGGTGGCTGCCATTTTCGGCCTGGAGTCGTGCGACCAGGTGTGGTCGATTTCCAAGGCGCTGTTCTCCGACAAAGAGTTCAATCGCGCTTTCGAACAGTGGGAATCCGGCGAACCGCCCTACGTTTCCGCCAGCGCTTCCCTGCTGGAAGCCACCGATTATTCGCCCGAGATCGTGGCGCCCGAGAAGCCGCCGGGCCCAGGGGGCACCCCTCCGCGCATTTTCGAGCTGCGGACTTACCACTCGCCCACGGCGCGCCAGGCCAAAGCGTTGCACGAGCGGTTTTCCGGCGCCGAAGTCAAGATCTTTCACCGCACCGGTGTACATCCGATCTTCTACACATCAACCGTCTTTGGGACCAACCGTCCCAACCTGACGTACCTGATTCCCTTCGACACCCTGGCCGCCCGCGAGAAGGCGTGGAGTGCGTTTTCCGCCGATGAGGAGTGGACCCGCGTGCGCCAGGAATCGATCAATCGCAGCGGCCAGATCTCCAGCGTGATGCAGATCTCGCTGTACCGGGCGACGCCCTATTCGCCGATCCGCTGAGGGTTGGCGGGAAGCGGAGGGCGGTTTTCAGCGCGGCGGGCTTCCCGGGTTTTGCGCAGATCTGCGCAAAAACGCAGCGTTAACCCCTTTCTTCTCAACAACGCTTCCCGTTTTTTTGCGCATATCTGCGCAAAAAAAGGGGAAAACGACACACCTATCTCCCAGACGCGTTGTGGAGATTGGTGAACCAGTCGTCGAAAAAGTCAAGGGCGGCTTTATATGGCGCCGGCCGCACTTCGATCTGGTTGCCTAATCCCATGACGAGATCGGTCTTTTCGTCGTATGCCGGCCACTTGAGCAGATCCTGTCCGTTGGGGTCGCCGCTGGTGGCGAAGTTCACCCAGTAGGACGACATGCTATCGGAGAGGGTCCGGTCCACTGCCTCCCAGGGGCGATCCGACAGGCCCAGATTGTGGAAGACGTAGGTGATCTCGGCGGCGTGATACGCGCGGTAGACCGCTCCCGCCGGTCCGGGAGGAACGCGGCTGAAATAGTAAAGGTACACCTTGGACTTGCCGGTTCGCGCCTGCATGCGAGCCCAGGTGCGCATCTCCCAGCCGAAAGTCCGGTCGCGAATGCTGGCCGCCTCGGAGGCCCGGGCCTCGGCATCGGAACCGGCCGGATAGAGTTTCAGATATGCGTCCGCGCGGGCGCCGAAGCGGCGGCTCACCAACTGGCGGAAATCCTCGGCAGTCATCGACGCCGGGGTGAAGGCGGTTCCTTCGTCGGCGTTAGACCCGAGGAGCAATGGCGCGTCGTTCTGCTTACCGGCGGCGAAGATCGCGTAGACGTCCTCAGGCAGCACCCAGCCATCCACATTCCCCAGGAAAATGGCGCCCGAGAACGGGCCGGGGGCCGCGAGAAGATCGGCGGCGGATTTCGCGCGCAGGGCGCTCAGCGAACCGGCGCCCATCGACCGGGCGAACTGGGCGCCGGCCTGTTCCGCAGCGGAGAGTTTCTGCAAGGGTTCGAAATCCGCGCCGCTCTCTCCGATGACGCGTTGGAACAACCCCTTGGCCAGAGGCGTGGCCATCAGCAGGTTTACGCTCCAGGAGCCAGCCGACTCGCCGAAGATGGTGACGCGATTGGGGTCGCCGCCGAATCGAGCGATGTTCCTGTGCACCCATTCCAGCGCGGCCACCTGGTCGAGGAATCCGTAGTTGCCCGACGAGTGGTGGGCGGACTCGCCGGTCAGCTCGGGATGCGCCAGGAAGCCGAACGCGCCCAGGCGATAGTTGATGGTCACCAGCACCACGCCCTTGCGGGCCAGTTCCTCGCCGTCGTAATTGCGAGCCGAGCCGGAACCGCGGGTCAGACCGCCGCCATGAATCCACACCATCACCGGGCGCCGCTCGTTGGGTGAAGCCGCCGCGGTCCAGACGTTCAGGTACAGGCAATCCTCGCTTACCGGCTCCGGCGGAAGGCGATAAAGGGAGCCTGCCGGGTAGGGAGTCTGCATGCAGGCGGCGGAGAACCGGGCGGCCTGGCGGATGTCCTCCCATTCGGCGGCGGGTTGCGGCGGGCGCCAGCGCAGATCGCCGAGCGGCGGAGCAGCGAAAGGAATGCCTTTGAACACGGTGACGGCAGGGTTCAAGCCCGCGATGCCCGAAAGCCGGCCGCCTTCGACGCGCACGGGGTCGTGGAGGGCGGCGGCGAGCGGCAGAGCGCCGGCAAAGAGAGCGATCAGACGAAGACGGGGCATAGGGTTCGATTCTCAGTCTGCCACAGGTCCGGATGCCGGCGTTGGCAACCCTCTTGCGGCTAGCCGGCATTTTGTCCGCAAATCTCGAAGCGCGCTGTCGTAGAATTGTCTCATGAAGCGGCTTCTCGGGGCATGCAGTCTGGCGCTCACGCTGCTGTGCCCGCGTGCGCCCGCCCAGGTGATCGAGTTTGAATCGAACGGTCTGAAGTATCAGACGCTCACCAGATCCGGCGTGACCGTCATGTTCGCCGTTCTGCCGCCCCACCTGCACGAGTACGCCATCATCCAGGTAGCTGTCTCAAATGGATCGGAGGGGCCTTACGTGATCCGGCCGGAAGATTTCACGTACGTCCGCGACAACAGCGCCACTGTTCGCGCGACGCCGGCGCTGAAGGTGGTTACCATGTTGCAGCAGAAGGGCAGCGGCAGCGATGTCATCAAGCTGGTCACCACCTATGAAGCCGGGATTTACGGAAACCAGCACGTGAGGTCGACCAACGGATATGAGCAGCGCCGGCTGGCCGCCCTGTCCATGGGATCCAACCGGCTGAGGGCGGCCGCGACCGCCAGCGCGCTGGCGCTGGTGCAAACCAAACTGGCCCCCGGTGAATCCACCGATGGCGCGGTGTTTTTCCCAACCGAGGGCAAGCCTCTCGGTCCCGGCCGCCTGGTGGTCCGAACCAATACCGACGTTTTTGAATTCCACACCGAGCCCCCGGCAGGACGTCCGGGCGCCTCCGGCGCACCGAGCCAGTGACCCGTCCCGCAAAAACCGGCGGTGCTAGATCTCGCGGGTAGCCCACACGTTCCGGACCACGTCCCAGGGGAGGATCTGGGGGCGCGCAAACTTCTGCCGGGCGCTCTCGATGGATTCCCCGCGAATCTCGATCTCGTCCAGGCGCTCGGGGCGGAGTCCCGCCTTGTTGGCCCACGTGAAAGTGGGGATCTCCGACACGTTGAATCCCATGAGACTCGCGGCAACCATGTCTGTGGCCAGCGGATTGGTGCCGGCGACGATCGTTTCCATCGGAACCGGAGTCCCGTCCATGGGCCCGTTGCCTTCCATAGCGGTCGATCCGTCGACAACCACGAGGCCGAGTTTATTCGCCCGCACCATGTCCACAATGGCCGCTGCCGTGCCGGAGGGTTCGACCTTGGCAGTGGCATCGTGCATTCGGCCGCGAACGGCCTGGTAGACCGCGCCGGGGTAGGCGCCGATCAGATTCTTCATTCCCAGGGTGACACCGGCCAGCGAATGGGTCTTCATCATAGGGACGGAGCACAGGAGGTCAGTTTCAACCAGGGATCGGTGGATCGTGAGCTTGTCGAACACGAAGGCTCCGGGCACCTTCACATCCACCAGTTCACCCGTGTGGAGGTTCACTAAGGGTACACGCAGCGACTTGGCGAGCTCGGTGTAGCCGAGCTGGTCAAAGACGTACTGCTGCAATCCGTTCAGCAGATCCTTTTTCGTGGTGCGGAAGACCTCGGTGCCCTGCACGTTGAACGGCGCCGCCGCGGCCGAGCCTTCGCCGATGGACACATCCTTGTTGGCGGCTTTCATGAGCCGCGCCAGGGTGCGAATAACCGCTGGTTTGGTGGTAGCGTTGGGCAGCGGCGACACCAGGTTCGGCTTGAGCATGATGCGCTCTTTGCCTTGGGTAATGGCGCGCATGCCGCCCAGCAGCTCGATGGCATGCTCGACGGCGGAGTCGATGTCACCGTTCCGAATCCTGACGATACTGACGAGCGGTTTGGCCGTTTGTTCGGGCGCCGGCCACACGCGGGGCGTGAAGGCTCCGGCGGCGACCGCCGTCAGAAGCTGTCTCCGGGTGGGATGTGCAGGTAGCATCTCGAGTTCACTCATACGGGGTACGCGTGAGACCTCCAAGATGTTCAAGATGAATTCCCTACTTCATTCGGGAGCGCAACTTGATGGTCTTGCCGGCCACCATGAATGACCCCTTCCCCAGGTGATGAATCGTCGGCGGGTGTTTCCTGGAAGGGTCGATCCAGGCTTTGAGGACCTCGAGGATAAAAAGATTGTATTTCGTGGCCATCTTCATATCGACCACTCTGCATTCGAGGTTGGCATAGCACTCGGCGATGAGCGGCGCTTTGACCTGGGAGGCGGCGGCCGGGGTGAGATGGAAAGTCTTGAACTTGTCAACGTCCCGCCCCGACGTATTCCCGCAGCCCACCACCTTGGCCGCCAGCTCGACGGCCGGAATGTTGATCACACATTCCTTGGTGGCTTTCAGCGTGTTGAAGGTGAAGTTGCGGTTGCTGACCACGCAGCCTACGATGGGCGGCTCGAAATCGATCATCATGTGCCACGACTGGGTCATGATGTTGGCCCGCCCCTTGCGGGCGGTCGTCAGCAGCACGACCGGCCCCGGTTCGAGCAGGCGATAAACCTCGGATAACGGAAAAGACCGTTTGGCCATGGGGGCTCCTATCGCAGCGGGTAGCCGCGGATCAGGTTGAAGGTCCGCAACCAGCGCGTCTTGGTGAAGAAGTGCGTCACCACGTCGAGGATATGATCGAGGCCGATGTTCCCGTTGGTGAGGTCCTGCGTGGGGGCCTCGAACGACCAGTAAATGATCAGCGGCGTGCCCTCGATGTTCTCGCGCGGGACCAAGCCCCAGTAGCGGCTGTCGTCGGAGTCGTCGCGGTTGTCGCCCATGGCGAAGATGAAACCGGGCGGCACCACCAGTTCGCCGTCAACCACGTGGTTTTCCAGCATTTCCGCGGCTTGCGGCCGTAACGGCATATTGGGCGGGGCCGAGGGGAAATTGTCGCGGTACAGGTCGGGGTAGCTGGCCGAGTGGATGGTGTACGGCTCGCTCGCGAGCTTGCCGTTCAGAATGAGCTGCTTGTTCACGAAGCGGATGTGGTCGCCGGGTACGCCGATGGCGCGCTTCACGTAATCCTCTTTGATGTTGAGCGGGTAACGGAACACGATGATGTCGCCGCGCCGCACTTCGCGATAGGGCAACAGGCGGCGGGAAAGCGCGCCCGGGGGCGCATAGGTGAGCTTGTCCACCAGCACGTGATCGCCGATCAGCAGCGTGGACACCATGGAGGCGCTCGGTATGACGAAGGCCTGCACCAGCGAGGTGGTGGCGAACAGCAGCAGAACGATGGTCACCGTCCACTCCGCAATGAACCCGCGGTATACCTCGTGCGTCAGTTTCGAAAGGCTGTCCCACAGGCCGCGCCAGCCCTTCTGTTTCTCTGTCTCCACAGAAGTCATTGTAACTAATGAGACGCGTGGGAATGCGAAGGGTCTGATCTTCGCCGCCAATCCCAAAGACTGCACCGTGTAGCGAGCAGCTATAATCCTGGTTTGACCCCCAAAACCGCATTCCTTTTCCCTGGCCAGGGATCGCAATTCGCGGGCATGGGCAAAGCGCTCGCCGGGACGCACGCCGCCGCGCGCCGCGTCTTCGAGGAGGCCGATGACGCCCTGGGCTTCTCTCTCTCACGCCTTTGTTTCGAAGGCCCCGAAGATCAATTGAAGCTCACCCAGAACACCCAGCCGGCGCTGCTCACCGTCTCCATTGCCGCTTTCGCCGTGCTTCGCGAGCACGGACTGGCGCCTGACTTCGTCGCCGGCCACAGCCTGGGCGAGTATTCGGCGCTGGCGGCGGCGGGAAGCCTGGGGTTCGCCGACGCCGTCCGGTTGGTCCGCAAGCGCGGCCAGTACATGCAGGAAGCCGTGCCGCCCGGGGTGGGCGCCATGGCCGCGCTGCTCAAGCTCCCGGAGGGAAAACTGGACGCTGTCCTGGAGCAGGCCGCTCAGGGCGAGGTGGTGAGCGCCGCCAACTTGAATTCGCCCGACCAGACGGTGATTGCGGGCCATGCGGCAGCCGTCGCCCGCGCCGTGGAGCTGGCCAAGGCCGCCGGCGCGCGGCGCGCCGTGCTCCTGCCCGTCAGCGCGCCGTTCCACTGCGCGCTCATGAAGCCCGCGCAAGAGCGCCTGCAAGCCGATCTCGACGCCACCCACTTCGGCGACCTCTCTTGGCCCCTGGTGAACAACTGGCAGGCGCGCGAGATTCGAACCGGCGGCGAAGCCCGCGAGGGGCTCTACCAGCAGGTGCCCAATCCGGTGCGCTGGTTGGAGTCCATTCGCTGCCTGGCGGGACAGGGCGTGGGGCGCTTCGTCGAGGTGGGCGCCGGCGGCGTGCTTACCGGCCTGCTGCGCACGATCGGCCCGTCGCTCACCGGGCTGAAGTTTGGAGAGCCGCAGGACCTCGACACTCTCCGCACCACAGGGTGATTTGTCACTTCTCCGTGGCCCTCGGGCTGATTCCGCCCCGAGTTACCGATGACAGGGCGCCCATGATTCTGGTAAGCTCACACAACGAGGACTCTGATTACGGATTCCGAGGATACAATCCGGTGTCCGAGTTGCGGCGCCCGGGACGTTCGCCGTTCCGTGGCCCGCGGGATCATAGACTTGTTCATGACGGCGCTGGGGAGGCATCCCTTCCGGTGCCGCGGGTGCAGGCGCCGCTTTTATAGCAGTGTACTGCCAAGAACTGGCGCGCACCCGCCAGAGACGTCTGCTGACTCCCAGGACTCCAAGGCCGGCTAGACCCGGCGCACGCGGACTCGCGCCTCGCCAAACAACACCTCGACCATGCCGAAGTGCTCGTTGTAGTATTCGCTGGAATACTGCGCCATGCGCTCCGCGGAAACCACCACTTCTGTGATGCCGGCCTGAACGATGGCGCGGGCGCAATCCATGCACGGCATGATCTCGACGAAAATGGTGCACCCCTCGGTGGCCGTTCCGGCGCGCGCTGCGTTGCAGATCGCGTTGCGCTCGGCGTGCTCAATCCAGAGGTACTTGGCGGGCCGCGCGAGCCGTTCCGGGACGTTATCCCGGATCCCACGCGGAAACGAGTTGTAACCGGTGGACCGGATTTCGTGGTTTGGCCCAACGATCACACAACCGATTTGCGTATGGGGGTCCTTGCTGCGGCAGGCGACCACTTTGCAGATATCGAGATAGTATTGGTCCCAGC
The DNA here is from genome assembly GCA_049510555.1 of Bryobacteraceae bacterium. Taxonomy (GTDB): domain Bacteria; phylum Acidobacteriota; class Terriglobia; order Bryobacterales; family Bryobacteraceae; genus Fen-178. The sequence continues at coordinate 10,336 of JBEKYW010000057.1, read as the reverse complement.
CGGGGATGCTGCGCATCGTTTCATTCTATAATGTGCGGCAGGTTGCGTAAGGTTCCGATTGCCCTCCCACAGCGCCGGCGAGTTTTATGTATCCAAAGGGGACATTTTAATCGAGGCGAAACGGGGGACATTTTAATCGAGGCTTGACAAGAGCCAATTCTGCCAGTTGCATTTCTTCTCGCATTCAGGCAAGCTGATAGGTTTTCCTCAGTTTGCTCATGCTGGAACGCGTGCTTTACCACGACCACTGTTTTGACGGGGCAGCGTCGGCTGCCTTCTTCAGCCGCTTCATTGCGGGCGCGGTTCACCCGGGCGCGGAGTTTCGTTATACGGGGATGGCGCACCGGGCGTCCCAGATCTTCGATCCGGGCCTGTTCGACGGCGATGAGAACGCCATTGTGGATTTCAAGTATTCCAGCGATCCGCGCCTCACCTGGTGGTTCGACCACCACCAGAGCGCGTTTCTCACCGCGGAAGACGCGGAGCACTTTCGCCGCGATACCAGCGGGCGCAAGCTCTACGACCCGAGCTACAAATCCTGCACCGCCTTTATTTGCGCGGTGGCCAGCGAGCGCTTCGGCTTTCGCGCGCCGGACCTCGCGGACCTGGTCGACTGGTCGGTGGTCATCGACGGAGCGCAGTACCCGGACGCCAAAACGGCCGTCGAGATGGACGCGCCGGCCATGAAGCTGGCGTTGGTGATCGAAGCGGCCAAGGACGGCGATATCGTGCGGAAGATCATCGGCTGGATGCAGTTCCGCCAGATCGCAGAGATCGTCGCCGAAGCGGAAATCCAGGCGCTCTTCGCGCCTCTGCACCAGCGCCACCTGGATTCGATGGAGATCATTCGGAAGCAGGCGCGCCAGGAAGACGGGGTGGTCTATTTCGACCTGGCCGGTTACGACATGGAAGGCTACAACAAGTTCATCCCGTACTACCTGTTTCCGTCTTCCACCTACACGGTGTCGGTGAGCCCCTCCAGCTTCCGCACCAAGGTGTCGGTGGGATCGAACCCTTGGGCCCCGGCGCCGCCGAAGCACAATCTCGCCACGATTTGCGAGCGTTACGGCGGCGGCGGTCACGCGCGCGTGGGCGCCATCAGCCTGGAACCCGGCGCACTCGAGAAGGCCCGGGCGGTGGCGGCGGAGATCGTGGCGGAGTTGAAGAGGTAGCGCGTATTTCTCACAACGCCGCGCTCCCTGCTATGGAAAGCGTCGCGAAAACCCCGGGGCTTGGTTTTCGCCCCGCGGCGTCACTTCGCCCGGCGCGCGCGGCGGCCCCACAGAAGGAGCGGAACACAGGCGGCGCCCAGCAGCATCCAGGATCCCGGCTCGGCACTCTCAGTAATCCGGAAATCCGCTGAATAGAACGACGCGGATGCGCTTCCGCCGACTGAGCCGTCATAGTTATAGCTGCGGGCCCAGGTTTCGAAGTAGGCGTTTCCATAGCTCGCTGACGTTGGTGGCGGAGATCCGGGCCACCCGGCGCTAGAAATAATCAAACTCGGGTCCATGCCGGAATACTGTATCTGATAGGGGTTGAAGTACCCGTACGAATACGGCGCACCAAGATACGACTCGATGAGGTCCTGCGCGTCGCTGTAGCAATCCCCTGAGGGGCAACTCGCGTCCGGGACGGTCGCCAAGGACCAGCCGTTCACGGCCGGCGCGCCAATCCCCGTGATGCGCGCATCGCCGCTGGCGGTCCAAACCGAAAACCAAAGAGTCGCCTGCACATACGCGGAGGCCTCGGAGAACGGGGGCGCGGCGACCGACGACCAAAACGGACCCGTCAGCCGAAACCCGGGCGCCAACGGATCGTCGGTGAGCGGCAGGAATCCCACCGCCCCGGCGGAATCGTCGCTGTGCATGCCGGACGTAGACACGTTATAGTTATAGAAAATAAAAATCTCATCCCCGATCGTACAATCGTATTGGTCCATGACCGATTGTACGGTTCCTGCTGAGCACGGCCCAACGCCGTTGGCCTGAGCGGCCCCCGCCGCCACCAAGGCCACTGCCAGGAGCGAGAGGATCCGAATCTTCATGGTGGCCTCCAACGCCCGATGCCTGCCCAGTCCAGGGCAGTAAGGATCCGCCCCGCGGCGGGTCGCGGGCCATGCGCATTTTCGGTGCTGTGACATCGTATCATGGACAAACTCAGCAGTAAATAGGACAATAGCGCCGAAAATCGCGGCAAATATAGATTTTGGTCCTAGTACCCGCGGGCCTTCAGCTCGTCCACAGTGAGCGGGCGCTTCACGTCCAGGTTGCGCAGCAGCTTCTCCACGTGCTTGGCGAGGATGTCGCACTCCAGGTTGACGCGCGCGCCGGGGCGGTAGCCGCCCAGCGTGGTGTTGCGATAGGTGTGCGGAATGATGGAGACGGAAAGCACGCCGCTTTCGAGCGCCGCGACCGTCAGGCTGACGCCGTCAATGGCGATGGAACCTTTGTAGACCAGGAACGGATCCAGCTCCGCGGGCACGCGAACCCGGAGCCACCAGGTGTCGTTGCCGAGGGCCTCGAGGGCGAGAAACTCCCCCGTGCCGTCCACGTGCCCCTGGACGATGTGGCCGCTCAGGCGGCCGGTGGGTGAAAGCGGCCGTTCCAGGTTGACGCGCGAGCCGGCGCGCAAGTCGCCCAGGTTGCTGCGGCGCAGCGTTTCGGGCGACAGATCGGCGCAAAACGAATCGGGCCGCGGATCCACGGCGGTGAGGCACACGCCATTTACGGCAATGCTGGCGCCCTCCATCATGTCCTGCGCCACCGTCGCGCAGCGCACCTTCAGGCGGGCGGCGCCGCGGCCCGCGATGGATTCCACGGCACCCAGCTCTTCAATAATCCCGGTGAACATCCACGTATCCTTCCACGGCGAATTCATCCGGCGGAATCTGGTGAATGGTTACGCCCCGTATACGGATGGCGTCCGAGCGCCGGCGCCGCCCGATGCCGCCGGCCAGCGGAAGGGCTTCCAGGCCGCCCAGGATCTTGGGTCCGTAATAGAAAAAAATGCGGTCCACCGCGCCGCTCTCGAACGCGGTCCAGTTGACTTTGCTGCCAGCCTCAATCATGAGGGAAAGATAGCGTTGCTTCCCGAGCCAGCCGATGAGGCTCCGCAGGTCCGCGCGTCCCCCGGGGCCGTCGAAGATCAGCACCTGGATGCCGCGGTCTTCGAGCAGCTTGCGGCGCTCGGCGGAAGAGGCGGAGGTGGCCACCACCACCACATCGCCCGCGGCGCTGCGCGCCATTTTCGAATCGAGCGGCAGCCGGAGCCGCGAATCCATCGCTACGCGCAGCAGCGGGCGGCAGCGCGGAAGTCCGGTGCGGTCGGTCAGCAGGCAATCGTCCGCCAGCACGGTGCCGATGCCGGTGAGGATGGCGTCGTGGTCGTGGCGCAGCTCCTGCACGTGGGCGCGGGCGCGCTCGCTGGTGATCCAGCCGCGATTATCGTCCGGCGCGGAGATTTTGCCGTCCAGGGTGATGGCGGCCTTGAGGGTCACCAGCGGCCGTCCGGTGCGCATGAAGTGCAGGTACGGCTCATTGAGCTTCTCGGCTTCGGCGGCGAATGAGGCTGCGACTTCCACTTCGACGCTGGCGTCGCGCAGCCGGCGGAATCCCTGGCCCGCCACGAGCGGGTTGGGGTCCTCGATGGGCGCCGCCACGCGGGCCACGCCGGCGCGAATCAGGGCGTCGACGCAGGGCGGGGTGCGCCCCTGGTGCGAACACGGCTCCAGGTTCAGGTAGAGCGTGGCGCCACGGGCCTTCTCACCGGCCTGCGCCAGGGCAATGACCTCGGCATGCTCGACACCGGCGAAGGTATAAAAGCCGCGCCCCACGACTTCCCCGTCGCGCACCAGCACGGCTCCCACCATGGGATTGGGGCTGGCCAGCGACCGTCCCTTTCGGGCCAGGTCGAATGCTTCGCGCATGCATGCGGGGTTCATTTTTCGAACAGCGACTCGATGAACTTTTCGGAATCGAAGGGCAGCAGGTCGTCCGCCTTCTCGCCGACTCCCACGTAGCGGATCGGCAGGTTCAGCTCGCGCGCGATGGCCACGACAATCCCGCCCTTGGCGGTGCCATCGAGCTTGGCCAGCACGATTCCGGTCACGCCGGATGTTTCCGTAAACTTGCGGGCCTGTTCCAGCCCGTTCTGCCCGGTGGTGGCGTCGAGCACCAGCAGCACCTCGTGCGGCGCGCCGGGGATCACCTTGCCAGCGGTGCGGGTCATCTTCTGAAGCTCCGCCATGAGGTTCTCCTTGGTCTGCAAGCGGCCCGCCGTGTCCACAATCACGTAATCCACTTTGCGCGCGCGCGCCGCCTGCACCGCGTCGAAGAGCACGGCACTGGGGTCGCTGCCGCCGCGCTGCCGGATCACCTCCGCGCCGGTGCGCTGGCCCCAGATCTCGAGCTGCTCGATGGCCGCCGCGCGGAAGGTGTCGGCCGCGCAGAGCAGCACCGAGCGCTGCTCGCCGCGGAAGCGCTGCGCCAGCTTGCCGATGGTGGTGGTCTTGCCCGAGCCGTTCACGCCCACCACCAGGAGCACGGCGGGCGGCTCGGCAACGCGCGCCGGCGCCCGCTCGCTGGCTTGAAGAATCTCCAGCAGTTGCTCGCGGATAAGGCCCTTCAACTCGGCGGCGTCACCCAACTGGCGGCGCTCGACTCGTTGACGGATGCGCTCGAGTATTTCGCCGGTGGTGCGCACGCCGACGTCGGCCGAGATGAGCGCGGATTCCAGCTCGTCGAGCAGGCCCGCGTCGATCTCTTTCTTTCCCTGGAGGGCGTCTTCGAGCGCGGACACCAGCCCCGCGCGGGTCTTCTCGACGCCGCTCTTGAGTTTTTCGAGAAGGGACGGCTCCTGCTCCACCGAGCCGAATAGAGTCTGAATCATTTTGCCTCTATTCTAGCAGCGAGACAAAAGGAGCCATCCGCCTGACCGGCGCCGGATGCCGCGGCGGCCAGCCAAGAGGCGGCAGGCCAGCTAGAATCAAATCAGTGCCACTGGTCCCCCCTACATCGAATCGTCGCGGCCCTACGAAGCGGGGCGCACCATCGAGTCGGTTTGCCGAACTGCCTGCGCATCTCCACCGGCAGGGACAAAGACATCGACCTTTGCGTGGAGGCATTGAGAAGGGGACTGGATGGAGGCAAAGTAAATGATCATCGATTCGAGCATGACCGAACCGCGCAACATCTATAAACTCATGATCGGGGCCATCGTTCCCCGCCCCATCGCATTCGTCTCGACAGTCAGCGCGGATGGCGTTTTCAATCTCGCGCCATTTAGCTATTTCACCGCGATCGGGTCCAACCCGCCGGCGGTGTGCTTTTCGCCCGCGATGCGGAGCGACGGCTCGAAGAAGGACACCCTGCGCAACATCGAGGCCACCGGAGAGTTTGTCATCAACGTGGTGTCGGAGGACTTTGCCGCGCAGATGAACCTGTGCGCCGGGGAGTATCCGCCCGAAGCCGACGAATTCGCCGTCTCCGGCCTCACGCCGCTGGCGAGCGACCTGGTGAAACCGCCGCGGGTGAAGGAATCGCGGATTCAGATGGAGTGCCGGCTGCTCGAAATCGTGCACATGAGCGCCAAGCCTCTGGGGGGCAGCCTCGTCGTGGGAGAGGTGCTGCGGTTTCACGTGGATGACGCGATCGTGAGCAATTACGCCATCGACCCCGACAAACTGCGGGCCATCGGCCGCATGGGCGGGCCAACTTACACGCGCACCACGGACCGGTTCAACATGGAGAGGCCGAAATAGGCTGCGCCTAGCTATACACCTCTTATTGGTGGTGCTCTACTCTTTGCCCGAATCGCTTACCGCTATCAGTCTCTTTTATTGACAGAATCCGTTTTTTTGCTTGAATCGGAAACCCCGTTGTGCCAAACTTCTCAACACGGAGTTTCGTGGTCTTCTTCCCCGCGACATTTGCGGGAACGCTTTTTTGTTGCCAGTAAGAGATATTCAGATACAAAGGCCTGATGTATTCAGGGGAGGGTGGGGGTGTGTCTCCACCAACGAGGTGGTCTTGAATCAGCAGTGCCCGCTCGCGCCGCGAGGCCAGGGTGGGACGTGAGTAATCGACCTACGAAACGGGAGGATGTATGAATTCAAGCGATCGTCCCACGAGCGTGTGGGCGTCTTGGCTTTTCTCTGGACTGTTGGTGGTTTGCCTGGGGATCTTGCTCAGCCTCGGCGCAACGCCGGCCTGGTCCCAAGCAACTTCATCTGCCACCGTCACCGGGATTGTGACGGACCAGCAAGGCGGCGCCGTTCCGGGAGCGGAAGTCAAGCTCACGGACACCGGCACCGGCAGCACGCAAACCGGGGCCACCAACGACGCGGGCCGGTACGTCTTCGTCAACGTGTCGCCGGGCACCTACACCGTGACGTTCAGCAAGCCGGGTTTCGCGGTATACAAGGTGGCGTCCCAGAAAGTGGACGTCGGCACCACCATGACGGTCAACGCGACGCTGGAGGTGGGCACCACCGCCACCACCATCGAAGTGACGGCAGCGGCGGGCGCCGCGCTGCAGACCACCAACGCGACGGTCGGCACCACCGTCGGCAGCGACGCACTGATGCTGCTGCCCAACCTGGGCCGTGACGTCTCCACGCTGGCCGTGCTGCAACCGGGCGTCACGCCGACCGGCTTCACTGCGGGCGCCATCGACGACCAGAACACGTTCACGCTGGATGGGGGTCTCAACTCCGACGATATGGCGGGCAACACCATCGGCTATCAGACCAATTTCACCGGCACGGGTGGAACCCAGACCAGCGGCGCTCCTTCGGGCGTGGTGCCCACGCCTGTGGAGAGCATCGAGGAATTCCGCGTCCAGACCTTCAGCCAGACGTCGGACTTCAACAGCTCCATCGGAAGCAACGTCCAGATGGTCACCAAGCGCGGGACCAACCAGTATCACGGCTCGATCTACGGCTACTATTTCGCAACCAATATCGGCGCGGCCAATAGCTGGGTCAACGACCACACGCCGTCGGCCGCGGCTGGCACGCCCTACACCCCGCTGCCCAAGAACCACCGCAGCCGTTTCGGCACCTCCTTCGGCGGAACTCTCACGCCTAAGATCCTGGGCGGCAAGACTTATTTCTTCTTCAACTACGAAGGCAGCCGCTTCCCGAACGTCGGCACCTATGAGCGTACCGTCCCGTCGGACCTCATGCGCCTGGGCGTGATTCAGGTTCCCGACGCAGCCGGCGCCTGGCAAGCATACAACTTGAACCCCGCGCCCGTGACCTACCAGGGCAGGACCTATAATCCGGCTACCTGCGGGTCTGGCGCCTGCGATCCGCGTGGCATCGGGCTGAACCCCATCGTCAACCAGATCTGGTCGAAGCAAATGCCGCCCGCTAACGAATTCCTCAACCAGGGCGACCTGCACAACACCTACGGGTTCCTCTCGACGATCCGCGCTCCGCTCACCACGAACGGATACGTGGGCCGCATCGATCATGATTTCGGGGAGAAGAACCGCTTGTTCGCGAGCTACCGCTTCACCCGGCTGATCAGTCTGACCACCAACCAGGTGGACATCGGCGGCGCGCTTCCGGGGACCACTTTTGGGCAGCCGGCGGCTGTGGCTCCGCGGCCTCAGATTCCCTGGATGTGGGTCATTGGGCTGACCAGTAACATTACGCCCACCGTCGTCAATGAATTCCGCGCCAACTACACGCGTTCCTTCTGGCAGTGGGGCAGCGCCCAATCTCCGCCGCAGCTCCCCGGCCTGGGCGGTGCGGTGGAAATCAGCAACACTGGATCCACAGCCGAGAGCACCAACGCGCTGATCCCCTATAACGTGAACACGCAGAACATCCGGCAGCGCTTCTGGGACGGCCAGGACAAACTCATTCGCGACGACCTCACCGTGATCAAGGGCAATCACCTGTTCCAGTTCGGCGGTTCCTATCAGCGCAACTACGATTTCCATATGCGCACCGACAACGGGCAGGGGATCAACAACCAGATCGTCTATCAGGTCGCCAATTCCGGCATCAACTTCGGCAACTTTTCGTACCCGAGCACGGTACCCTCGGGCCAGCAGTCCACCTGGAATACTTTTTATACCGACGTGCTGGGCCTGGTTGACCAGCCGCAGGTTATGTACGCGCGTGCCGGCGCCAGCCTGGCCCTCCAGCCGGTGGGTACAGTTGGTTACAACAGGAGCATCATCCCGTACTACAACCTGTACTGGAGCGACACCTGGCACATGAAGAAATCCTTCACGCTCACGTATGGCCTGTCCTATGGGCTCGAGATGCCGCCATACGAGATCAACGGTAACCAGGTCTCGCTGGTGAATTCGGACGGCACCATTGTAGACACCGCTGCCTATCTGGCGCAGCGGAAGACCGCCGCGCTCAACGGACAGGTATATCAACCGATTCTGGGATTCGCCCTCACGCCCAACACAGCCGGGAATCCCAAGTACCCGTACGACCCGTTCTACGGAGGAGTGAGCCCGCGCGTTTCGGCAGCCTGGAACCCGAGCTATACTGACGGGATTCTCGGCAAGCTGCTAGGGAACGGCAAGACGGTCATCCGCGGCGGCTATGGCCGTATTTGGGGCCGCATCAACGGTGTGAACCAAGTCCTGGTTCCGCTCCTGGGCCCTGGCATCCTGCAAGCCGTAGCCTGCAATGGCCCCAGCAGGACCGGCCAGTGCCTCGGCACCAATAACGTAGATCCCTCGAACGTGTTCCGCATTGGAACCGACGGGATGGCCGCTCCGCTCCCGGCGGTTCCCACAACCTTCCCGCAGCCTTACGTTCCCGGTGTGCAGGGCGCTCCGGCGAACGATGCCACCGTGCTCGACAAGCATTACAAGCCCGAACGCACCGAAAACTTCAGCCTGAGCATCCAGCGCCAGATCTCTCAGAAGGCTATGCTCGACGTCGGCTACATCGGGCGCATCGTCCGGAACGAAATGCAGGAGATCAACCTGGATGCCGTCCCGACCATGACCACCCTGAACGGGCAGACCTTCGCCAACGCCTGGGCCAATCTTTACTGGCCGGTAAACGCCACCACGTCCACTGCCTTCACACTGCCCGCACAGCCGTTCTTCGAAGGCGCGCTGAGCGGAAACAACTCAGCATCGTGCGCGGGCTTCGCCAACTGCACCTCGATGCTCGCCTCCACGGCCACGTTCCGCAACGCCCTCCGCAACGGCGCGGTCTCGGATTTCTGGTCGGCGCTGTACAAGCTGCCGTCGTGGACCCTGGCGCGGAGCATGATCAGCCAGATCCTGCCCACCAGCCTTACCGGCGGCCTTACCCAGAGCCAGGGGACGGCGTTCAACGAGACCACGAGTTTCGGTTTCGGCAACTACAATGCCCTGTATGTCACATTCCGTATGAGCGACTGGCACGGCATTTCCGCCACTTCCAACTTCACCTGGGGCCGGGCGCTCGGAACGGGCACGCTGAGGCAGTACAACAGCTCGAATACGGCTCTGAATCCATGGGACCTGCATGGAGATTACGGGCTACAGCAGTCCGACATCAAGTTTATTTACAACGCGGCGGTCTACTGGCAGTCCAGCTCCCTCTTCCACCAGCGCGGCGTGTTGGGCCATCTGATCGGCGGATGGACCGTCGCGCCTCTGTTCACCGCTCAGAGCGGCCCGGGGGCCTTCGTGGGTTATAGCGAAGGAAGTTGCAGCTCTTGCCAGGCATTCGGCGAAGTCACTCCCCCGGCTTCCAGCACTGACGCTTCCGAAGGCGCGGTGGCTCTGACGCCGCTCAAGGGCAATACCTCGGCGTCTTATAACACGGTTGGCGCCACCGCTGGGACCGCAGCCAGCAATCCCACGGCCGTCAACTACTTCTCGGACCCGGTGGCGGCAGTGGCCAGCTTCCGCAAGTGCGTGTTGGGCTTTGATACCAGTTGCGGCGGGTATTACAACTTCCGTGGCCTCCCGCGCTGGAACATGGACGCGACCTTCGCCAAGGACATCGCGATGTGGAAAGAGGGGCGGGTGGGCGCCAGCCTCAACATCCAGATCACCAACATCATGAACCACATGGTGCTGGCTGGTCCAACCCTGACCATTACCAGCCCGACTTCGTTCGGCAGGATCACGGGCGCGGCCAACACTCCGCGCAACATGGAATTCGGGCTGCGCATTCACTTCTAACCAACTCTTGCGCAGGGGGGCCGAGCGATCGGCCCCCGCTTCACGAAACAAGCTGTCCAACCGCTCCCTGACGGTCGGTATGCCAGGAAAAGCCTGGCTGATCTTGTGAACTGAAAGGAGTTCACCATGTAAATTGCCTGTTCAGCATGTAGCCGAACGAGCGCGAGTTCCAGTGATG
>JBEKYW010000056.1:0-30782 GCA_049510555.1 Bryobacteraceae bacterium | reverse complement strand
CGGTCGAGCCCGGCGGAGGATCGGGAGCCCGCCTCGGTGGCCGTGCTGCCCTTTGTGAACCTCACCGCGGACAAGGAGAGCGAGTACTTCGGCGACGGCCTCGCCGACGAGGTCATCAACGCCCTCACGCGCATCCCCGGCCTTCGCGTTACGGCGCGCACTTCTTCTTTCGCGTTTCGTTCCAAGGAGCAGGACGTGCGCGAGATCGGCGCGCGGCTGGGGGCGGCGGCGCTGCTCGAAGGCAGCGTCCGCACGCAGCACAATCGCGTGCGTGTTGCGGCCCAGCTTGTCAGCGCCGCCGACGGCTATCATCTTTGGAGCGAATCCTACGACCGCGAGCTTTCCGACATCTTCGCGATTCAGGACGAGTTGGCGCGCTCCATCGCGCTGGCTCTCAAGGTCCGGCTGGCGCCGGCTCCTCTCGTCGAGCGGATGACGGAGGACCTGGAAGCGTACAGCCTGTGGCTCAAGGGGAGGTGCCTGGGAGTGCGGTATACCCCGGAAGCGGTCGCCGGAGCGCGCCAGTGTTTTGAGGCGGCCATCGCTCGCGATCCGAGTTTCCCGCTGCCTTACATCGCACTCGCCCAATTGCTCTTCGAGGCCGCACAGTACATTCTGGTGCCGGCGGCGGAGGCCCGGCGGGCCAAGCAAGCCGTCCTCAAAGCGCTGGCGTTGAATGACCGGCTGGGCGAGGCGTACGCGCTCCTGGGGACCCTCGAAGGCGTTCTGGAATACGATTGGACTTCCGCCGAGCGCGCCTTCGAGCGCGCCTTCGAACTCAACCCGGGTTCCAGCACCGTTCTCGCGCAGCACGCCTGGTACTTTCTGGTGCCCAAGCTTCGGATCGCCGAGGCGGTGGAGGAACTCCGGCGCGCAGTCACGCTCGACCCGCTCTCACCCTTCCTGCATTCGTTTCTTTCTCTGACGTTGACCGCCGCGCGCGAATACGCGAGCGCGGCCGAAGAAGGCCGGGCGGCGGTGGAGCTTGCCCCGGCGCTCTGGTGGCCGCACTGGATGCTGTGCACCGCCCTGCTTTTCCAGGGAAGAGGGGACGAGGCAGTCGCCGAGGGCCGGATCGCCGCCGAGATCTACGGGGCGCCTGGGGTCGTGGCCGGAATGTGCGCGCTGTACGGATTGCTGGGCCGCGCCGATGAGGCCCGGCGGTGTTTTGCGCAAATGCTCGATTCGGCCCGCACGGCTCCAGTTCAGCCCTTGGGTATGGCCTGGGCGTATATGGGAATTGGGGATGAGCGCGCCTTCGAGTGGCTGGAGAAGGCCATTGACGCGCGTGATCCGGCGGTCACGCACATGCCTTCGATGCCCATGTACGACGGCATCCGCGGCGACCCGCGCTTCCGCGCCCTGCTGGCGAAGATGGGCCTGGTCTGATCGCAGTCACAAGTCCCTCAAATATTTGTAATCCATTCACACTACACAAGTTGGACGGTGATCGCTGGTCCGCGACAGCCGGTTTCTTGCCCCTCGCAAGCAAAAATGAAGATGGGAGAAGAATTGAACTTTTGTACAGATATGTTCGGAAACGGGCGGCTAATCCCCTTCTTTTCAACAGAGCTTCCCGTTTTTTCGAACATTATCGGTTCAAAAACAGACCGTCTTATGGAAACACCAAGAGAATGGATCGATGCCGGCGCATGGGTGGGACGCCAGCAGGCGTTCGCTGTTATCGCCAACAAGTGCTCGGCCGCACAGGCGCTGTGCCTGAAGCAGGTCCGGGACTCTCAGTTATTTGAAAAGCTCGGGTTGAGGTGGGAGGAGTTCTGCAAAGAGTACGCCGGCATCAGCCGCGTGCACGCCGACCGCCTTATCCAGCAGCATGAGGAATTCGGAGACGCCTATTTCCGTCTTTCCGAAATCGCTCGCATCTCGCCGGAGACCTACCGGCAGATCGCCGGCCAGGTGTCGGACGACGGCCTCGAGTTCGACGGCCGGAAACTGGCTCTGACGCCGGAAAACGCCCCCAAGATTCGTGCCGCCATTCAAACGCTGCGCTCGCAACTGAAGCAGGCCCGCGATGCCAACCAGCCGACCGCACCCGGCATTACTCAGTTACAGATCCGCCTGGACGCGCTGATCGAAGAAATCTCCAGGATGACCCATCGCCTCCTCGATCCAGGCGATCGCGCCGGGCTCCAGGGATTGGCGGCTTACGCCATCCGCAAGTGGACGGACGTGGCTCACTTCCTGGAGAACCGCTAATTCAGGAAATAGGTCCGGTACAGGGTATCCCGCTGCTTGGGAATGAACCCCGCGTCGCGGATGATGCGCCGCAGTTCCTCTTCGGTGGTGCAGTGGTGCGCCCCGGCTGCCGCCACCACGTTTTCTTCGATCATGATGCTGCCCACGTCGTTGCCGCCGAAGCGCAGCCCCAACTGGCAGGTCTTCAGCCCCTGCGTCACCCACGACGATTGCAGGTTCTCGAAGTTGACCGGCGCCTTCATCCCGACTTGGAAGCCGAGGTGCAAATCCCGGAGAACGGCATCCTCAGCCGCACCCTGACTTCTGACTCCTGTTCTTCACCGGATGCGCCGATAAATGTTGAAGCCCAAAGAAAGTTGATCCAGCCCGAAGCTGACGGCCTGGCTGGTTGTGGTGGCGACCGTGTTGCTCAGCACGAGTTCGAATACATGCGCGTTGGTGCTCCGCAACAGACCGAATGAGTAAGTATTGCGGGAGCCCACCGCATGGTAGCCGGACACTCGCGGACTCCACTCCATGACGAAGGCGGTGCGAGGCCGGAAGCGGATGCTGGCGCCGAATCCAACCGCTGCTTGATTAGCGCGCGTTACTCCCAGCGGAACAGACGGCGCGGCGGGTCGAGCGAATGGATTGGCGTTGAAGCTTATCATAGGATCCACGAAGACCTCGGCGACGTTGGAAATACTCCTCGAAACTGGAAGGACGAGGTTGGTAGTGTAGTAGTCGTGAAAATTATCCCGTCCTTCGACTGTCACCCGAAGGGAGGCTGAAAGAGGTTCCTTGCCCTTCTGGCGCAGTAGTTGGAATACGCCCCCCATTTCAATGGTCTTGTTTACAGGGCTGCGATAAACGGTGGCGGCCAGCCGCCCGGTGATTCCCAGTTCTCCGCCAAAGGAAGACAATGAGTAGCTGTCCAGTCCGTACAATTCTCCGATGCCGGCGCAGTTCTGGCCGCAATTCAGAACGCCCTGCTCGAAGCGATGAGAGAAGCGCAAACTGAAGGCTCCGCGTTCGTAGGGCAATGTGGTTGGAAGATTCACCAGATAGTGGTCGAAGGTCGGCTGGTCTCTGAGCGGCAGTTTCGGCTCGGCAGGAGCAGGCGGAGGCGGCGCCGCCGTCAATTTGGCAACCTCTTCCGGCTCTATCTTTTCCAGCCTGGCCAGTTTTGTATTCAAGCGGTATCGCTGCCCGTCAATCTCCAAAATCGTGTTCTCGCCGTCGGCAAGAATAGTCGCTTTCATCTCCCCTTGCCGGGTAGGGACCGGATTGGAGGTAAGGCTCGGCAAGAAATGATCGGGCCACGCCCGGCGGAATTCCGGCGTTACGATGTGTTTGTTTCTCTCAAAGGCGGTTCCGAAGGGATTGCGCGGCCCGCTGCCCTTGGGATTGATGTGGCAAGTGGAGCACTTGTTGCGGTACTCCGGCCGGGAAAAAGGGTCCTGCGAAAAGCGCACGAGAAATTGAGGCAGCGCGGAGGCGTTCGACCCGCTCAGAAAAAGATACGCTGCAAGTAGAGCAAAAACAATCCCCATCAATTTCTTTTCTGATCGCACAAATTTCTCCTTTACGGGCAAGGAATCGTTGAACCCAGCGCCGCTCTCCTCACGATCCTGAGATGGCGACGGAGACGGTGTTGCTTGGTTGGCCGCCAATGGTCAGCACCAACGGAACGGCGTTGCCCGCGGGCAACCCCGCCGGCACCTGGGCATTGACCTGGTAAAGACCTACAAAACCCGGCGCCAAGCCGAAGAAGGTAACGTTCGCCGGGATTCCTCCGATGGTGACCTGAGGGGTGGCTGTGGTCGTCGAAAGCGGATTGGACGGTGCAGGCGCGCCGGTGGCCGGTGGGTTCGTCACAGCCCCCAGGCCGGTGCAGTATATGGTTAGGAAATCCCCGGGGTTGGCCGGCTGGGCCTGCGCCCCCTGGATGCTGCCCGAGGGTGCGGCGAAGATGACAGTGTTCGCAATTTGGATGGCGCCCTGCCCCGTACCGCCGGGCGGAATCGTGAAGATGCCAGGCGAGACCGGTCCCAGGGGGACGGTCTGCGGAGCGCTGGCCCGGCCGCCGACGGTCACCTGTACCGTGGCCGAGGTTGCTCCCATCAGTTCCTCGGGGATCTCCACGTTGAGCTGCGCCGGGAAGGAGGAAAAGAGAGGAGCGGGAATCCCGTTGAAGGTGACGCTGGCTCCGCCGAGCGTAGTGAGCAGCTTTCCGTCGCTTCCGAACGCAGAGAAAGGATTGCTCGACCCGTCGTTCAGGTTGGTCCCAAATATGGCGGCAATGGTGCCGGGAGCAAGAGGATTGGTCCCGGGAGCGAAGCTGGCGTTACTGACTGTTCCGTTGGCGTTGACCGAAGGCGGCGGCGCCCCCGGCTGTGATACCACCGATGTGGAATAGATGTGATCGGAGAATTGCGTGCCATCGCCATTGGCTGCATTGGCGGCGGAGTTGAACACCACCGGACCGGCGGAGGCATCCGGCGCTGTCCACGTAAAACTGAAGCTCACGCCGCTTCCTTTGTCGGTAGTGCCGTTGCGAGTCCCGGATGGGGTATGGCTGATGTACTGGATGCCGCCAAGAGGAGTCAGAAGCTGGGTGAACCCGTCGGAACCGACCGTCAACGTCCCTGCTTGTTTGCCAGCCTGGGTCCGGGCGCTGAGTTCGAATCCCCAGCGCCGCTGGACCGAGTCAAAGACCGTCACCGTAATCGGATAAGTGACTCCGCTCGAATACGACTGGGGGGCGGTGATGGTCACTTTCCCCCCTCCGCCGTTCAGGGGAGTGCCAGCGTGACAGGCCATGCAGGTAGACTCGCCAAACCCGCCCGTAACTCCTGACGGCGGTCCTTCAGCGTAGGAATAGACAAGGATGGGGACCAGCAGGACAAGCAGGAAGATGCTCCGCAAACAGCGCCCCATTAACTGGAAGAATTTTATCAAGGAGCCGCGTATCTGTCAAGGAAGCTCGCGGCCGGCTAATTCAGGAAATAGGTCCGGTACAGCGTATCCCGCTGCCTGGGAATGAAGCCCGCGTCGCGGATGATGCGGCGCAGTTCCTCTTCGGTGGCGCGGTGGTGCGCCCCGGCCGCCGCCACCACGTTCTCCTCGATCATGATGCTGCCCACGTCGTTGCCGCCGAAGCGCAGCCCCAACTGGCAGGTCTTCAGCCCCTGCGTCACCCAGGACGATTGCACGTTCTCGATGTTGTCCAGATAGATCCGCGAAATGGCCAGCGTTTGCAGGTATTCCACCGCCGTGGCCTCTTCCTTCACAAAGTGGGCCAGGGCGGTGTTGGCGCGCTGGAAGGTCCACGGGATGAATGCCGTGAACCCGCCGGTCTCCTCCTGTAGATTGCGGACCAGCTCGAGGTGATTCATGCGCTGCTCGAGCGTTTCGCCGCAGCCGAACATCATGGTGGCGGTGGTCCGCATGCCAAGCTGGTGGGCGGTGCGGTGCACGTCGATCCATTCCTGGGTCGAGCATTTCAACCGGCTGATGCGGTGGCGCACGGCGTCATCCAGAATCTCGGCGCCGCCGCCGGGGATGGAATCGAGGCCCGAATCCATAAGCCGGCGGATGGTGTCGCGCAGGCTCAGACCGCTCACCTCCGCGATGTTGGCGACTTCGGGCGCGGAGAGGCAGTGCAGGTGGATGGGGAAGCGTTGCTTGATGGATCGGAACAGGTCCTCGTACCACTCGATCTTGAGGTCGGGGTGCAGGCCGCCCTGCATCAGCACGCCGGTGCCGCCCAGGTCGAGCGTCTCCCGGATCTTCTCGAAGATGGTTTCCTTGGGCAGCACGTATCCTTCGGCGTGGCCCATGGGGCGGTAGAAGGCGCAGAAGCTGCAATACTCGGTGCAGAAGTTGGTGTAGTTGATGTTGCGATCGATGATGTAAGAGACGATGCCCTCGGGATGCCACTGGCGGCGGATGGAATCGGCTTCCATGCCAATGCCGATCAGGTCATCGGAACGGAACAGGTCAAGCGCTTCCTGGCGAGCGATCATAACGGGACCCAGGGGGCAATTCCAAGATAGCAGATGGGGTGCATACTGGAATCATGAGCTATGCGTTTTATGCCAACCTGGAGGCCGAGGTGCAGATCCCGGAAAACGGAATCCTCAGCCGCACGCTTCACAACGATGATCTTGTGAAGGTTGTGATCTTCGGCTTCGCGCCCGGGCAGGAGCTCTCTGCCCATACCGCCCCCATGGCGGCGTCGCTATACTTCGTTCGTGGCGAGGCACAACTGACGCTCGGAGAGGACGTGCGCGAAGTGGCCGCGGGCTGCTTCGTACACATGCCACCCGAGCTTCAGCACGGAATCGCCGCGCGCACGCAGGTTGTCCTGCTGTTAACGATGCACAAAAAGGCGCTGGATTGATCAGACGCTGAGGGCGGCCATCTGCGTGTCCATGGCCTGCGCGAAAAGGTAGATGCCAAACAACGGCTTGGAATCGCCCCTGCCCCAGCGATTCACCTCCCATTTGGCCCGCAGGTACTTCACCTCGGGATACCGGGAGAGGTCGAGAAGCATCTGGTACGTGCCGCAGTAGAACTTCTGCGGAAACGAGGCCAATGGCCCGACGCCCCAATCGGACCCATCCGCCGAGCCCCAGATGGAAAGGTCGAGACTTTCCTGTTCGATGATCCGCGTGATGCCGAGGGTGAGGGTCAGCGTCCCACCCTGCCGATTGCCAAGGCCGATTTCCGGCCCGGCTCCGGCCTCGCGAACCGTGGTTTCCGGGAGTAAGAACTCTGGAAACATAGGCGCCTACCCGGCCCGGCTTGCATCCGGCCATCTCATTTAAGCTTCATCAAGGTGGTGCCGGACTGACTCCAGAGTCTCATATTTTTTGCGGAAACGAAAGTGCGCCGGTCCCGTGACCGCCTACTTTCCAAACGTGATCCCGAGGCCGGTGGTGTAAAGCCAGTCGTTGGTCTTGCGGCCGGGAACCGGATTGCTCAGGTACCGATCGCTGAGCGCAAGGTTCCAGGATAGCCACCTCCTCAACTTGGTGGCCACGCCGAGATCGGCGTTCACACGGTATGCGCCCGTGTCCGAAAGGTCATTGAACATTCGAAAGCTCTGAATGAGCGAACTCGCGCCGCTCAGCTGCGGTCGGTATGAGATGGTTCCTTTAATGCCCGGCGGCTTCCGCATCGGTCAGATGGGACGTGCAGTTGGGGCAGCGCTTGGCCGGGATGGGAATTGACGTGCAGCAGAAGGGGCAGTCCTTGGTAGTTGGGGCGACCGGCGCCGCGGCAGGCTTGCGTTGCAGCTTGCTCGCCTGCCGCACGACCAGGAAGATAACCAACGCGATGATCAGGAAGTTGATCACGGTGTTGAGGAACTGGCCGTACGCGATCACAGGCGCGGCAGCGGCTTTGGCTGCCGCAAGCGTCGCATAGGACTGGCCATTCAGACTGATGAACAGGTCTTTAAAGTCCACGCGCCCCAGAACCGACCCTACGGGGGGCATCACAATGTCGTTCACCATCGACGTGATGATCGCTCCGAAAGCAGCGCCGATAATCACGGCAACAGCCAGATCGAGCACATTGCCCTTCATGACGAACTGCTTGAAATCTTTCAACATGTCGTTCACCTTTCTGGGAGCAGCCTCCCTGTCACGATCACTCGCGGCGCCCCATGGGCCACCCGGCGGCCGCCGCGGGGTTGCGCGGTCTCGGCTACGTAGATTATGATAAACGCGTTGGAGGCGTGACGGCAGCCGGATCTTTTTTGCTTCCTCCGGGCGCCGTTCCGATCAGCGTGCTGGCTTCTTGGCTGAACAGCCCGGCAACGTCGGCGAAGGCAAGCACGAACGAGCGCCCCGAATGCCCAAACAGTATTCCACTCGAGCGCCGGGCTATTCCCATGCACGCCTCTGGCCGGCACACGGGCCGGCAAAGAGCCGTAGCTGGCGAATTCGGAGGTGAGGTCAATCAAAATGCAAATCACTCATTTTGCGCGTAATGCGGCACTGCTGGTAGCGGTGGCCTGCATCCCTGTTGTGGCACAACAGACCGGATATCTCAAGACCAAGGTCGATCCAGGCCGGGCGGGGGTTTTTGTCGATGGCAAGTATGTCGGACCGGCCGGGAATTTCGCCGTCGGCCGGAAGTACACTGTCGCGGCCGGCGAGCACGAGATCAGGCTAACGGAACCACGCTATGAAGATCTCGTGACGAAGGTGACGATTCAGGCGGGCAAGACGACGAAACTCGCTCAGACGATGAAAGCGCTGCCGCCCCCCAAGCCGCCGTTCGGGCGCCTGCGCACTATGTCTTCGGACAAGTTCGCGGCCGTTTATGTGAATGGCAAGTTCATGGGCCACGCCGGAGAGTTCAACAATTCGGTGCAGGGCCTCATGCTGAACCCCGGCGCGTACGCGGTGAAGATCGTTCCGGTTGGTGGCGGAGAGGGGCGCGAAGAGCAGGTCAAGATTGAAGCGGACAAGGAAACCATCGTCGGCTCGCAGAAATAACAGGTCGATAGCGTCAAGCTGCTATGGGAACCGGGGGGCCCGCCGGAAAGGCGCTGCCGAACGGGCCCGAGGTCAGTAGAAAGGAACCTTGACTGCAACGTAGCGCCGGACGCCGGAAGCGCGCAAGTTGACTTTGGGTAGCAGCCGGATGTTATCGCCCGGCCGCGCCGTTTTGCATCTTGCGGGCGATCAGAAAGGCCAGCTCGAGCGATTGCTCGTAGTTGAGGCGCGGGTCCACCTCGGAATGGTAGGCGCGCGCCAGGTCTTCTTCGCTGAGGCCGCGCGCGCCGCCGATGCATTCGGTGACGTTCTCGCCGGTCATTTCGACGTGGACGCCGCCCAATGCCTGGCCCATGGCCCGGTGGATGTCGAAAGCCTGTTCGACTTCCCAGCAGATGTCCTCGAAGTGGCGGGTCTTGACGCCGCCAGCGGTCAACTGGGTGTTGGCGTGCATGGCGTCGCAGATCCACACTACCCGGCCGCCTTCGGCGCGCACGTGCTCGATCAGCGCGGGCAGCTCATCGGCGATCCGGCCCGCGCCGAAGCGATGGATCAGCGACAGGCGCCCCGGGGTCCGGAGCGGATCGAGGATATCGAGCCACCGGGCGACCTGGTCCCTGGTGACGGGGGCGCCCACTTTTACTCCCACGGGGTTCCTGATGCCGCGCAGGTACTCGATGTGCGCGCCATCCGGATGGTTGGTGCGGAAGCCCGCCCAGGGGAAGTGCGTCGAGAGATTGAACCAGCCGGGGCGGCGCGGCACGCGGCGGGTCTGCGCCGACTCGTAGCCGAGATGGAGGGCCTCGTGCGCGGTGAAGAAATCGATGCGGTCCGATTCGCCGGCGCGGACCCCCAGCACGTTCTCCATGAAACGCAGAGCATCGCCGATGGTGGCCGCCATGCGGTGATACTCTTCGGCGAGCGGCGAGTGGCGCACCCAGTCGAGGTCGAAGTACTCGGGATGGTGCAGGTCGGCGAAGCCGCCCTTGACCAGCGCGCGAATGAAATTCAGCGTCAGGGCGGAGCGCTCATAGCCGCGCAAGAGGAGCTGTGGATCGGGCGTGCGCGCCTGGGGCGTGAACTCGGCGCGGTTGATAATGTCGCCGCGGTAGGAGGGCAGGCACAGGCCGTCGCGCGTCTCGTAGTCTTCGGAGCGCGGCTTGGCGTATTGGCCGGCGAAGCGGCCGATGCGGGTGACCGGCCGCTTGGCGCCCACCACCAGCACCAGGCTCATCTGCAAGAGGACCTTGAGCGCGTTGGTGATGCGGCTGGAGGTGCAGCCCTCGAAGCGCTCGACGCAATCGCCGCCTTGCAGGACGAAGCGGCGGCCAAAGGCCGCTTCCGCCAGTTGCTCACCGAGATCGAGAATCTCCCAGCTCGTGACCAGAGGCGGCAGTTGCCGCAGCTCGGCCAGGGTGCGCTCGAGTGCGGCGGGATCGGGGTACTCGGGCTGTTGCAGGATGGGGCGCTGGCGCCAGGAATCCGGCGTCCACTCCAGGCTCTCCGATGGACCTCCAGTCACCATGAATTCTCAAGTTAGCATAACCCCCGCGGAACCATTCCCCAACGCGCGGGTGGTCGTGCATTTTGGCGCGGGCGGGTGTATGATTTTCTCGGAAGCGCGGGCCCCCTGGGCACACGTGCTGGGAGTAGACGGATATGCTACATGCCGACGGCGCCAAAGTGGATTGGGATCAGAAGAAGAAGCAATGGCACGTCCACGTCAAGATGGGCGAGGAAGTCATCAAACGGCCGATTCCCAAGACTCCGCATGACGCTGGAGAAGACGCTCTGCGATCTCTGGCGGTGGAAACGGCCCACGCCGATGGCTACGACGTGGACCCGGCCAGTGTGGCGATCGTGCGCTGATTCCTCCGCTTTGATATTCTCGAAGTCCGGACCATTCCATTTCTCGAAAGGAAGTGTAAGCCCATGCCTCTCGCCGATACGCTGATTATGGAACTCGAACGGGAAGCCCCGGCCACCCGCAGGGTGCTGGAGCGCGTCCCTGACGACAAGCTCGCCTGGAAGCCGCACGCCAAGTCCATGAGCCTGGCCCGGCTCGCCCATCACGTCGCCACCATACCCGGCGCCATGGCCGGAATCGCCAAGCTTGACGGCTTCGACGTAGAGAAATTCTCCGAGCCGGCCCTGCCGGAGAGCGCGGCCGCCATTGTCGCCATGTTTGACGCCAGCCTCGCCCAGGCGAAGGCCATTCTGGGCGCCGCGAGCGACGCCGCCATGATGGAGAACTGGTCGTTCCGAATGGGCGGCAAACCCCTGATGACCGTTCCCCGCATCGGCGTTTACCGCACGCTCCTGCTGAACCATCTCTACCACCACCGTGGCCAGCTCAGCGTGTATCTGCGCCTGCTGGACGTGCCGGTGCCGTCGATCTACGGCCCCAGCGCCGACGAGAACCCGTTCGCTTGAGCGCCTCATGAAACCCCGGCGGGCGGTTCTCTATTCCGTCCTCAGCCTGGCAGTTGCCTCGATATCGGCCTGCGCCCAGGTAAATGCCGCGGCGCCGGGACAAGAATTGCGGGTGCTGTTCATCGGTAACAGCTACACCTGGTTCAACAACCTGCCGCACTTGGTGACTGTCTTGGCCGAGTCGGCGCACGAAGCGCGGGCGCTGCGGACCACCATGCTGGTGGGGCCGGGGTTCACGTTGCGGCGCCACTGGGAGGACGGAGCGGCGGTTGCCGCGATCCAGCGTGGTTCCTGGGACTACGTAGTCTTGCAGGAGCAAAGCATGTTGGGGTCGACGGCGCCGACGGCCAACGGCGTTCCGCGAATCGATCCGCGGCTTTTCCACGATTACTCCCGGCGGTTCGACGCGGCGATCCAGCGAGCCGGAGCCAGAACGATTTTCCTTCTCACCTGGGCCCACCGGGATTTTCCCGAGCTCCAGAGCGTTCTCAACAAGGCTTACCTGAGCATCGCCAAGGAACTGGGCGACCGCGTGGCCCCCGTGGGACCAGCCTGGAAAGAGGCCATGAACGACCGGCCCGGGCTGGATCTTCATCAGGCGGACCAGTCGCATCCCACCCCCGCCGGCTCGTACCTGGCGGCGTGCGTTCTGTATGCCACGCTGTATGGGAAAAGTCCGGAGGGGCTGACCGCTCAGATCGAACCCGATGCCACCGGCATCACCGACCCGCGCCTCCTCGAAGCGCCGCTGGGCGGCCCGTTTCCATTGCGCGGCGTCAACCTGGGCAAGTCCGACGCCCGTGCGCTGCAACGGATCGCCTGGCGCGTGGTGAAGAAGGCCGCGAAATAGGGGGCTGTCCAAAGGCGGTACTTTAATATTTATGCGCTATCGCACATTGGGCCGCACCGGCTGGAAGGTCTCCGAGATCAGTTTTGGCGCTTGGGCCATTGGGAGCGCCTGGGGCACGGTGGACGACGCCGAATCTCTCGCCGCGCTCGAAAAAGCCATCGACTGCGGCGTGAATTTCATCGACACCGCCGACGTCTACGGCATGGGACGCAGCGAGCGGCTCATCGCGCAGCTAAAGCGCCGGCGCAAGGAAGAGATCATCGTCGCCACCAAGGCCGGCCGCCGCCTTGCGGAGCAGACTGTCGAGGGTTACAGCCAGAAGAACCTGACGGCGTTCATCGAAGACAGCCTCCGGAATCTGGGGACCGGCTGCCTGGACCTCTTGCAGTTGCATTGCCCGCCCACCGACGCGTACTACCGGCCGGAGTTGTTCGACCTGCTCGACCGCCTGGTGGAGGCGGGAAAGATTCGCTTCTACGGCGTGAGCGTGGAGCGCGTCGAAGAAGCTCTGAAAGCCATCGAGTATCCCAATGTCCAGGCGGTGCAGATCATCTTCAACTGTTTCCGGCACCGGCCCGCGGACCTGTTCTTCGAGCAAGCCAGGAAGAGACAGGTGGGGATTCTGGCGCGGGTCCCCCTGGCGAGCGGGATGCTCAGTGGCAAGCTCACTAGGCATTCGCAATTCCCCGCCGACGATCACCGCAACTTCAACCGCCACGGCGAGGCGTTCGACGTGGGCGAGACCTTTGCCGGGGTGGATTACGAGACCGCGCTGGAAGCCGTGGAGGAGATCCGGCGGTGGCTGCCGCCGGGGGTCAGCATGGCGCAATTCGCCCTGCGCTGGATTCTGATGTTCGAAGCAGTCACATGCGCCATCCCGGGCGCCAAGCGCCCCTCGCAGGTAGCGGACAACTGCGCGGCATCGGACCTGCCGCCGCTATCCAATGCGGCCATGGAAGCCATCCGCGGCATCTACGACGCGAAGATCCGGGCGGGCGTGCATCAGCGGTGGTGAGGTTGAACTACGCTGCCGGCGTGTACGCCGCGTCGCCGATCTCAATCGAGAGGCGCTTCCCGAGAGCGGCAAAAGCCGCTTCCATCTGATCGAGCCTCGTGTGACGATCAAGGTCGAACAGCCGGTCAATGGTGGTCTTCGGGATGCCGAGACGGCGCGCCAGCTCGGCCTTGCGAACGCCGGAGCCCAGGAAAGCCATATAGAGTTCGGCTTTCGCCGCGTCCAGGGCGGCCAGGCGAATCATGCGGCACTTCCGGCCGCGTGGTTTGCTGGGGCGCGGGATCTCCTTGCCCTGCCGGATTAGCTCTCGAATCATAGTGCGAATCGCGTCCGCCGCCATTTCCTCGGCTTCCTGCTCCGTGTCGCCCTGGGTGACCCCCCAATCGAAGTCGGGGAACTTGACGATAAAGCCACCCTCTTCGGCGGCATCGAAAACTGCGGGGTATTCCATGCTATAGCTCCTTTATCCCAAGCACCTTGAGGATGTGCTGGACCGTGCCCTTCTTGACCTCTTTTGACGGATGGCGCGGCATAATCGTGCAGTTCCCCTTGTAATAGATGGCGAGGTGTTTCTTGGCGTCCGCAAAGGTGCATCCTGCTTTCGCCAGTTTCCGCTTCAGCTCGCTCGCCGTCACAGCACTATAGTAAGCATGTTTGCTTACTGGGTCAAGGCAAGCTCAGGCGGGTGAAATAGCCATAATGGAACCACTACCGGAACCGCTACGGGGGTCCAACCCAAATCCTCACAACGAGTCCAATAGCTTCTGTGGGGTGGGTGGTGGGGTTCGAACCCACGGCCACTGGAACCACAATCCAGCGCTCTACCAGCTGAGCTACACCCACCGTGAGGGGTCTTTCCCATCGTATCAAGCGGTGGCGGAGGCTGCAAATTTTGGATGGAAGGCGGATTCCGGGTATCATCGAGTCGATGCTCACTCGCTACATCCGCGAGGCCATGAAAAGGGCTCAATACAAGACCGTCGAGAACGGCACCTGTCTTGGCCGAATTCCTGGGTTGGCCGGAGTGTGGGCGAACGAATCCACGCTTGACAATTGCCGCGAGGTGCTTCAAGAGGTTCTCGAAGAGTGGCTTGTATTGAAAATCCGTGACCATGATCCCATCCCTCGAATCGGCAGGATCAGTTTGCCATCAAGAGCCGCGTGACCTGTCGGTTGAGCATCATGATGCTGCCATGCTAGCATCAAGATGTGCGAACCACTCTCACTGTCGATGACGATGTCCACGCCAAGCTTGAGCAGGAGATGCGCCGCAACGGGAAGACCTTCAAGGAACTGGTAAACCACTACTTGAGGTTGGGTCTGAATGCGCGCCGGGCGGCGAAACCGGCCCGGAGGTTTGTGGTGCGGGCGCGGCCCATGGGCTTGCGCGAAGGCCTGTCGCTGGAGAGCATCCCGAAGCTGCTGGAACAACTGGAAGGTCCGCTCCATCGATGATCCTGGTCGATGCCAACCTGCTGCTCTACGCTTGCGACTCGTCTGCCTCACAGCACCAGACGGCACGGCGCTGGCTGGAAGATGCGTTCTCCGGAGCCGAACCGGTCTTGCTCCCGTGGAACTCGATTCTGGCCTTCCTGCGGATCGCAACAAATCCGATGGCGTGGAAGCATCCTCTCTCCGTCCAGGAAGCTGTGGCCATTGTCGACCAATGGTTATCGCTCCCGAATGTCATTGTCCCCACGCCGGGTGAGCGCCACTGGCCCATCCTGCGCGGCCTCTTGCCGCAGGCACAGTGCCGTGGTCCCCTCGTGATGGATGCGCATTTGGCCACGCTCGCCATCGAACATGGCGCTGTGATGTGCACCCACGACCGCGATTTCGCACGCTTTCCCGGACTACGCCTGTCGAATCCCCTCGAATAGCTACAACCCCGCCAGCTTCCATAGCTCGTCCACACGACGCTTCACTTCGGGGGACATCTTGATTTCATTGGGCCACGGGCGCGTAAAACCCTCGCCGGGCCACTTGCGGGTGGCGTCGACGCCCATCTTCGAGCCGTAGTTCGGCAGGCGGCTGGAGTGGTCCAGCGAATCCACCGGGCCCATCACGAACTGGATGTCGCGCTCGGGGTCGATGTGGTTCAGCGCCTTCCACGCCACCTCGCGGCAGTTCTGCACGTCCACGTCTTCGTCCACCACCACGATGCACTTCGAGAACATGGCCTGGCCCAGGCCCCAGATGGCGTGCATCACCTTGCGCGCGTGGCCGGGGTAGGATTTGCGGATGGAAACCAGGATCAGATTGTGGAACACGCCCTCGGGCGGCATGGCGATGTCGCGCACCTCGGGCAGTTGCAGGCGCATCAGCGGCAGGAAAATGCGCTCGATGGCCTTGCCCATGTAATAATCCTCCATGGGCGGCGGACCCACAATGGTGGCGGCGTAGATAGGGTCCCTGCGTTGGGTTACGCAGGTGATGTGGAACACGGGGTATTCGTCGGCCAGCGAATAGAAGCCGGTGTGATCGCCGAACGGTCCCTCGGTGCGCACCGCGCCCGGCTCGATGTAGCCCTCGAGCACGATTTCCGCGTTGGCGGGCACTTCCAGGTCCGAGGTCTGGCACTTCACCATCTCCACCGGGCTCTCGCGCAGGAATCCGGCGATCAGCATCTCGTCGAGATCCGGCGGCAGCGGCAGAATGGCCGAATACATAGTGGCCGGGTCGGAGCCGATGGCCACGGCCACGTCCATGCGCTTGTGGCCATGGTGGCGCATGCGGCGGTAATGCTCGGCGCCCTGCTTGTGAGTCTGCCAGTGCATGCCGGCGGTGCGCTCGTCGAACACCTGCATGCGGTACATGCCGCAGTTGCGCTTACCGGTGTCGGGATTGCGCGAAAAAACCAGCGGCAGCGTGATAAAGCGGCCGCCGTCTTCCGGCCAGCATTGGAGCACGGGGAAATCCAGCAGCGAAAAGCCTTCGGTGCGGACCACCTCCTGGCAAGCGCCTTTGGAAACCGTTTTCGGAAAGAAAGCGCCCATCTCGGCCAGCTTGGGAAGCATTTTAAGCTTGCCGATGAGGCCCTCGGGCATGCGCATTTCGAGGAACTCGACGATGCGCGCGGCGACCTCCTCGACCGAGGCCACTTCCAGCGCGATCTCCATTTTGCGCATGGAGGCGAACGCATTGATGAGCACCGGGATGGCGCAGCCTTTGGGTTTTTCGAACAGCAGCGCGGGACCGCCCTGCTTGACGGCGCGGTCGGCAAATTCGGTGATCTCCAGAACCGGGTCCACCTCAAACGGAATGCGCTTCAGCTCGTGATTCTCTTCCAGCGCGCGGATGAATTCGCGCAGATCGCGATAGGCCATAAGTTATGATTGAGTGTAATACCAGAACACCCCGAGGAGAAAGAATGTCCAACCGAGTTGCATTTATCACGGGTTCAAGCCGCGGAATCGGCCGGGCAATCGCGCTGACGCTGTGCCGCGATTTCTACATCATCGTCGCGTCGCCGGAAGTCGAGAACAACGAGCTGGTGGCCGGCGAGATTCGCGCCGGCGGCGGAGAGGCGATGACTCTGAACCTGGATATCAGCTCGCAGGAATCCGTCAAGGAAGGCTTCGGCCAGGTGCTGGCGGAGAAGGGCCGCGTGGATGTGCTGGTCAATAACGCCGGCATCACGCGCGACGGCCTGGCCGTTCGCATGAAACCAGCCGACTGGGACTTGGTCCTCAAGATCAATCTGCACGGCGCTTTCTTCGCCACTCAGCAGGCGCTCCCCGGCATGATGAAAAACCGCTGGGGGCGGATCGTCAATATTTCCTCGGTGGTGGGACAGGCCGGCAGCCCGGGGCAGGCGAACTACGCCGCCTCCAAGGCGGGGCTGATCGGGTTGACTAAGGCGCTGGCGCAGGAAGTCGGCAGCCGCGGCATCACCGTGAACGCCATCGCCCCCGGATACATCGACACCGACATGACCAAGGGTCTGCCCGAGGAACTCAAGCAAAAGATGCTGGCGGGGGTTCCGCTGGGCCGCATGGGCCTGCCGCAAGACATCGCCAACGCGGTAAAGTTCCTGGTGAGCGAGGAGGCCAGCTACATCACCGGGCACGTGCTGGCGGTCAACGGCGGAATGTACATGTAGGGGCAAGGGACATGCGCATTTTCATCGGCTACGGTTACGGCGAGCGGGACAGGTGGGTAGAGACGCACGTGGTTCCCCTTGTAAAGGCGTTTGGGTGTGAGGTGGTACACGGCAAAACCGTCTTCGGCGGCGCCTTGCCGGACGAGGTGTTCAAACTAATTCGCAGCTCAGACGCCATGATTGGGTTCACCACCCGCCGTGATCCCGCCGGACAGGGCCAATTCACCACTCATCCTTGGGTGGTACATGAGCTGACTGCCGCCCATGCCCAAGACCCGCCGATTCCCTTCGTGGAGGTCCGCGAGGAAGGTGTCGTGTCTCCAGGTGGTGCGATTGAGGCTGCCAACGCCCAGCGAATCGATTACCAGGAGGCCGATCGGGCTACGTGCCTTGTCCAGGTTGCCCAAGCGCTACGGCGGTTTCGTGAGCTGACCAGCGTCACAATGGTCCGGCTGGGACCCGATTCGGTCGTTGGCCAGATTAGCCCCTTCCTGGATGACGCATCATTCATTTGCAGGTGTCAAACGTTGCGTGGTGGCTTTGAATCCCCTGCGCGTGCCATTCCGGTGTTTCCGATCAGAGGAAGCCTCTTCGTCCAACTCCGGGGCATTGCCGAGGCGGAGCTAGTGCGACTGACCGTTTCAGCGGGGGGCCACACGTGGCGCTCGAACTACGAATCGGTGGATACTGTAGATATACAACTCAAGGGCAAGGAGTGAGTATGGCACTTTCAATCCAGCAAGACACCAAATACCTGGGCAAGGGCCGTTGGCAGTGGTCGGTGTGGGTGGAAGGCGAGCCCGAAGAGTTGAACCGCATCGACCACGTGGTCTACATCCTCGATCCGACATTCCACAATCCGGTGCGCCAGGTCGACGACCGTAGCACGAAGTTTCGGTTGGACACTTCCGGATGGGGCACGTTTACCATCCATGCTAAGGCCGTGTATGAGGATGGCCGCGAAACGCCTCTCCGGCACGATTTGGTACTGGTCTATCCGGACGGCACTCCCACGGCGGCGTAGATGTGACTCCCTTCGCCGATGAGCCCGGCGCTCAGTGCTTGGGGGTCAGATCGTCGATGCGGCGCCGGGTCAGGATGGTGAACACGTCCGTAGCCATGGCGCCACAGTCGCGCGCCTTGAGCGCCTCGCAGTAGAAGGCGGGCGTGGCATCCCGGTACGCGATCCACGCCTCGCGCGCCTTTTGCGCCGACTCGCGCACCTTGGCCCGGTCCTCGCGGTCGAGCTGTTGCCGATAGCGCGCCTCGAGGGTGTGGACAGCCTCGGCCAGGGCGGCCGCGTTGTTCTGGGGATGAACGCGGTAGCGAAACAGTTCCCTCAAATCCTGAAGGCGCTGGGCATGGATTTCGTTGACGCGATCGTTGGAGGCAGCGGGCGCGAGAGTTCCCGGGCTGATGGATTCGAAGACCGCCCCGGCATCCGCTTCGGCGAACTTGTCGCCGGCCTCCTTCCACTTGCGATACAGTACGCGCCCTTGGACGTCGAGACGCGTGAGCACACTGTTTTCCAGGGCCGCCAGCGCCGGGTCGATTCTCAAGGAGGCCAGCGAGCTGCACGAGATGCCGGCGCGGGTGGTCCCGGCCAGAGACGCGCAGAAATCCAGCTTGCCCGCCTGCCCCGGCGGCGCGCTCTCGCGGGCTGCGATCCGCTTGCGCAACTCGGCGATGTCCGAGTCGTTGAAGCATTCGGAAAGCAACGCGCGCGCCTTCTCCAGATCCGCCGCGCCTCCCTGGGCGTCCAGGTACATCACCGCCAGGTAAAGACGGTCGAGGTGGAAGGGGGTCTGGTTGCACGTGCGCTGGGGCACTTCCTTTTCGAAACAAGCTCGGGCGCGCGGCAGACTGCGGGTTGTGCCGGCGCCGTAATAAAGCCGGAAACACGGCTCGGCGTCAAGCTGCGCGAAGATCGCAGGCGCAAGCAACAGGGGCGCCGCCCATGCCGCCACGCGGCGCCAGAGTGCCGCCGCCATCAGAACGTGTAGCTCAGCCCAAACAACGGCGTGAACTGGTTGAAGATCCCGTGGTCGGTGCCATTGGCCGCGGGCACGATCAAACGCGTCGGAAACGCGGTGATGTAGTCTCGGAAATCGGCGCGCACCAGGATGTGATCGGTCACGCGGACCTTCACGCCGCCGCCGCCGGTGAAGAGCGCCCTCCATTGGTTCGCGGCGACGAGGCCCGTGATCTTGGGCATGGGTTGCGGCACGGGCGCCGGACCGGTGGTCCGGTAGTACTTCGCGCCGACGCCCACCGCGAAGTAGGGGCGGATGCGCGACTGCCGGCCGCGCGCCTGAAACAGCACATCGTAGTGGAAGGCGTGAGACTGGCCCTGGATGTTGCCCCTGACGGCGCCCGTGGAAATGAACGGGTCTCCATCGTGGTAGAGATAGCGCATCTCTCCCGAGACGTGCTCGAAAAGGTTCTCGCAGAACACCACGCCCGTGGCAAAGCGGTTGCGGATTCCGGCAGTGGCCGTTCCACCCGGCGAGATCACGCTGACGTCGCGATACACGCCGTACCCGAAGGCGCCTCCGAGTTCGTACTGCTGCGCCAGGCACGCGCTGGCGCAAAAAAGGACAGTCAGAATTTTCAAGCCCACAATTGAAGTAGACAACAGCCGGAGATCGCGCGCAACCTGAAGGCGCTTTCAGTCGACGATGCTTGAGCGTTGACGCGAACGCAGCAGAGAACCATCTCACGACAGCCGTCGTGGAGCAGTTTTGTGGATGTACTGGACGCCGTAGTACCTTTAAAGCCTTCAACCCTCAAAACGTGCTTGAATTGGGCACTGAAACCAGCGAGAATAAGTTGGATTGAGAGAGCGGAGGTACGTCTGCATGCACAGGTTCGGCGTTCTGCTTCTGATGACCGCCGTCACGGCGGGCCGCGTTTTTGCCGGAGCGGTCCTAGCGCCGATCTTTAGCTCCCACTACACCGTGGTGGATCTCGGAGTACCCACCGGCGGCATGGGAGTCACGGTCTTAGTGGATCCGGTCGACCCGCTGGAACTCTTGATCAGCCGCGGAGGAGAAATCGATCTCGTCGGCGTCACCCGCGATCCCGCCAGCGGCCACATCACCGGATACACCGGAGCCACCTCCACGCTCTACACATCGGCCCCCGCCGATGGCGGCATGGCGTACGCGCCCAACGGTGCCTTCCTGTACATCACGGCGGCGCCCACCAGCATCGGTGAAATCAAAGCCGGAGCGACCAGCGCCACGAAAACCGTGAATATCGGCGTCTCTGACAAGGACGGAGGCGGAGGAGGGTTGAATTTCGTGCCCTCGGGGTTCAACGGAGCCGGCAACCTGGTGGTCGCCGTATATGGCGACGGCACAGTCTGCGTCGTGGCCCCGATGACAGCAGATGGAAACGGCACCTACAACTTCTCCAACCCGGGCTGCGCCAGCGGCGAAACCACAACCGTCGGCGGCCGTCTCAACGGAATCGCTTATGTCCCGCTCGGGTCCCCGCTCTTCAGCGGCCCGAGCGTGCTGGTGTCCCAGTACTCAAACGCGAGGGTGTTGGCTTTCCTCACCGATGCCAACGGCCTCCCCGACACCTCGTCGCAGCAGGATTTCATGACCGGCGCGTCAATATACGGAATGAGCGTAGACCCGGTGACCGGCGACATGCTGATGATCGACTGGCAGCACCAGACCCTGCTCGAAGTGAACGGCTTTGTCCCCGAGCCGGCCACCTTCATCCTGGCAGGAGCCGCGTTGGCCATCCTGGGCAAAAGAAAGATCCGTCTGGTCTAAGCCTCAGAACGGCTCGGGATGGACGGTCACGTCGGCGTGCGGGGCGATCTGCTCGATGGCGGTTTCGATCGCCTCGGTGAGATGGTGGGCCTGCTTGAGGGTCTGGTTGCCGTCCACCAGGATGTGCAGGTCGATGAACAGCCTGGGGCCGGAGTAGCGGATGCGGATGTTGTGGCAGTCCAGCACGCCCGGCACGGCTTCCACGGCGGCGGCGATGCGCTGCTCCATGCCCGCGGGCGCGCTGTCGAGGAGGGCGTCAACGGTCCGCCGGCCGAGCTGCCAGCTCACCCACGCCACCAGAGCCGAGACGCCCAGCGCGGCCACGGCGTCGCCTCCGCTCAGGATGCCAAGGCTCGGAAACCATTCGCCGGCCTTCACCGAGACCAGGCCGAGAATCACCACGGCGGAGCTCCAGATGTCCGTCCGGAAGTGCAGGGCATCGGCTTCGAGCGCCTGGCTGTTGTACTTCTTGGCGGTCCGGGAGAGAACGCGCGACCGCGAAGCGTCGATCGCGATGGAGGTAACCATGACTGCAAACGACCAGAACGTGACCGCGATTTCCACCCGATGAAAGAGCAGCCGGTGAAGCGCCTCCCGGACGATCCAGGCGCAAGTGGCCAGCAGCAGCAGGGTCTCGAACAACGCCGAAAGGTTCTCGACTTTCCCGTGGCCGTACAGGTGAGTGCGGTCGGCTGGGCGGCCGGAGAGCCGCACGGCCAGAAAGGTCATCAGGGCGGCCACCAGGTCCAGCCCGGAGTGGGCGGCTTCGGCCAGGATCCCCAGGCTGCCCGTTAGAACACCGACTACGATCTTGAAGGCCGTGAGCCCAACGGCGGCGAGGAGCGAGGTCAGCGCGGCGGACTGCTTCTCGTGGTCCTCCCGGGAGCGAAGTGAAGTCGTCACGAAGTCAAGCCCCCGCCGCGGCGAACGTCCCCGAGATCAGTTCCTGCGCCTCCTGCTGGATGCGCCGCAGATGTTCCTCGCCGGCGAAGCTTTCGGCATAGATTTTGTAGACGTTTTCGGTTCCCGAAGGCCGCGCCGCGAACCATCCGCGGCTGGTCACCACCTTCAGCCCACCCAGCGGAGCGCCGTTGCCGGGCGCGGCCGTGAGCATGGCCTCGATGGGATCTCCCGCCAGCTCGCGCGCGCTCACCTGCTCGGGCGAGAGGCGCTGCAACACGGCCTTCTGCTCCGGCGTGGCGGGCGCGTCGATGCGTTCATAGACCGGCGCGCCGAACTGCGCGGTGAGGGCGCAGTAGATTTCGCCGGGGTCCCTGCCGGTGCGCGCCAGCATCTCGGCCGCCAGCAGCGCCATGATGATGCCGTCCTTATCGGTGGTCCAGACCGTGCCATTGCGACGCAGGAACGACGCGCCCGCGCTTTCCTCGCCGCCGAATCCCAGCGAGCCGTCGAGCAGGCCGTCCACAAACCACTTGAACCCCACGGGCACTTCCAACAGCCGGCGCCCCAGGTGTTGGGCCACTCGGTCGATCAGGCTGCTCGAGACCAGCGTCTTCCCTACCCCGGCTTCGGCCCGCCATCCCGGCCGGTTCCCGAAGAGGTACGAGATGGCCGCGCAAAGATAGTGGTTGGGATTGAGCAGGCCGGCGCTCGGCGTGACCACGCCGTGGCGGTCGTGGTCGGTGTCGCAAGCGAACGCGACGTCGAATTTGTCCTTCAGGGCGATGAGGCCCGCCATGGCGTAGGGCGAGGAACAATCCATGCGGATCTTGCCGTCCCAATCGACGGTCATGAAGCCGAAAGTGGGGTCCACGTGCTCGTGCGCCACCGTGATGGAAAGTCCATACTGCTCGGCGATGCGGCCCCAGTAGGCGACACCCGCGCCGCCGAGCGGATCGGCGCCAAGCGAGAGGCGCGCGGCGCGCACGGCATCCAGGTCGACCACGGAGGCGAGGTCGGTCACGTATGCCGAAATGTAGTCGTAGCGATGGGTGGTGGAAGCGGCCAGCGCCCGCGTGAAGGGCCAGCGGCGCACGTCGCGCAATCCGCCGGCGAGGATCTGGTTGGCGCGATCCTGAATCCATTTGGTAGCGCCGGTATCGGCCGGCCCGCCGTGAGGCGGGTTGTACTTGAAGCCGCCATCCTCCGGCGGATTGTGCGAAGGCGTGATGACAATGCCATCGGCGAGTCCCGCCTGACGGCCACGGTTGTGGGTAAGGATGGCGTGCGAGAGCGCTGGGGTCGGCGTGTACCCCCGGCCCCGATCGATCATCACGTCCACCTCATTCCCGGCCAGCACCTCGAGCGCGGTGGTGAAGGCCGGCTCGGAGAGCGCGTGCGTATCCTTCGCCAAGAACAGCGGCCCGTCCGCGCCGCCCTCCCCCCGGTACTGGCAGATCGCCTGGGTGATGGCCAGGATATGGTCCTCATTGAACGAGCCATGAAACGACGACCCGCGGTGCCCCGATGTGCCGAAACTCACCTTTTGGGAAGCCACGGAAACGTCCGGATGCCCGGTGTAATAGGCCGTAACCAGGCGGGGGACGTTGACGAGCATGGATGGCTTGGGAGGCTTGCCTGCGAGTGGATGAAGCACCATCGACTCTAACTTACGCGTCTTGCCCCCTTTCGCGCAATCATGCTAGCGTAAAAATTACAGCATTTTGGGCCTCGATTTAACGCAATCCAAGGAGAAATCACATGCCATTAGTGTCGATGCGGCAGTTACTCGATGAAGCTGCCAAGGGCGGCTACGGGATTGGCGCGTTCAACGTCAACAACATGGAACAGATCCAGGCGATCATGGAGGCGGCGCGGGAAACCAAGTCGCCGGTGATCGTCCAGGCCAGCCGCGGCGCGCGCGCGTACTCGCAGGACCGTTTTCTTTATCACCTGATGCTGGCGGCCGCGGAACTCTACCCCGAGATTCCCATGGTTCTGCACCAGGACCACGGCAACAGCGTGGAGACTTGCAAGAGCGCCATCGATATGGGCTTCACCAGCGTGATGATGGATGGCTCGCTGATGCCCGACGGCCAGACCCCCTCCTCCTTCGAATACAACGTGGATGCCACCCGTCGGGTGGTCGAGATGGCGCACGCCAAAGGCGTTACGGTGGAAGGCGAGATCGGCTGCCTCGGCGGTATTGAAGACGGCCACGGCGCGGGTCTCGACGGTCTCAGCCACCTCACCGATCCCGACCAGGCGGTGAAGTTTGTCAAGCTCACCGGCCTCGATGCCCTGGCCATCGCCATCGGCACCAGCCACGGCGCTTACAAGTTCAGCAAGAAGCCCACCGGCAAGACGCTCAAGATGGCGCGGCTGATCGAGATCCACGACAAACTGCCGAATGTTCACCTGGTGATGCACGGCTCCTCCAGCGTGCCCAAGAAATTGCAGAACATCATCAACCGGTACGGCGGCAAGCTGAAGCCCACCTGGGGCGTGCCGATCAAGGAGATCCAGCTCGGCATCAAGAACGGCGTGCGCAAGATCAACGTCGATACCGACAACCGCCTGGCCATGACCGGCGCCGTCCGCAAGGTCCTCATGAAATCGCCGAAGAAGTTCGATCCGCGCGACTACCTCAAGCCGGCGCGCGAGGCCATGAAGAAGGTGGTCGCCGAGCGCATGGGGCAATTCGGCCAGGCGGGCCACGCCGGGGACTACGCGCCCATCCCGCTCGAAGAGATGGCCCGGCGCTACCGCGCTTGACCAGATGCAGCCGCGCCCGAATTACGATAATCTCTGAGAACGAGGTGATTTGATGCTCCTTCGAAGAACGATCCCGTGCTCCTGTCTGGTTGCTGTCACGCTTTTTGCTACGGCCGCCGCGGCCCAAAACGCCCAGCCGCGGCGTGAGCCGGACGTGCCTTTCGTGCCCACCACCGAAGAGGCGGTGGCGGCCATGCTGAAACTCGCCGACGTGCAGAAGACCGACGTGGTGTACGACCTCGGCTGCGGTGATGGCCGAATCGTCATTGCCGCCGCCAAAACCTATGGGGCGCGCGCCGTGGGGATCGATATCAACCCGGTGCGCCTCGCCGAGGCGAGAGAGAACCTTAAGAAAGCGGGCCCGGGCGTGGAGAAGCTGGTCCGGTTCGAAGAAAACGACCTGTTCCAGGCCGACATTCACGAGGCCACGGTGGTGACGCTGTTCCTGCTTTCGAGCGTCAACCTGAAACTGCGTCCCAAGCTGCTCCAGGATCTGAAGCCGGGCACGCGGGTCGTTTCCAACACGTTCGACATGGGCGATTGGAAGCCGGACAAAGAGTTCACCGTCGGCAATCCGGATGAGGAATCCTACCTCAGCCACCACCTCTTCTTGTGGATTGTTCCGCCGCACAACGGAAAGTGAAGAAGAGCGTTCCTCCTGTTAGAATGAAGGTTATCCACTCCCAGGGAGGAACCGCCTAACTTGAACTCTGCAATCCTCGCCTTGGAAGACGGCACTGTCTTCGAAGGCAGGAGTTTTGGTGCGCCCGCCGAGCGGTCCGGAGAAGTGGTCTTTAATACCGCGCTCACCGGCTACCAGGAAGTGTTCACCGATCCCTCCTATTCCGGCCAGATCGTCATCCTCACCAACCCGCAGATCGGAAACTACGGAACCAGCCGCGAGGACAGCGAATCCGCCCATCCCTACATCGAGGGCCTGGTGGTCCGCGAGTTTTCCGCCATCTCGAGCAACTGGCGCTCGGATGCGGAAGCCGGCGCCTTCCTCGGCCAGGCCGGCATCCCCGTGGTCTCCGATCTCGATACCCGCGCGCTGGTCCGACACCTGCGCGCGCGCGGCGTGATGCGCGGGGTGCTGTCGGCGGTCGAGAAGGATGCGGAAAAGCTGGTCGAGAAAGCGCGCGGCATCCCCACCATGGCCGGCCTCGACCTCGCCAGCCGCGTCTCCACGCCCGAGCCCTACGAGTGGACCAAACCCGTAGAAGCCTGTTCGCCATCGGAATCCATCGCGCGCGCGCCCGAGCCGAAGTATCACGTGGTCGCCTACGATTACGGCATCAAGCACAACATCCTCCGCCGCCTGGTGCAGGTGGGCTGCCGCATCACCGTGGTCCCCGCCCTGACTTCCGCAGAAGACGTGCTGGCGCTCGACCCCGACGGCGTCTTCCTCTCGAACGGTCCCGGCGACCCCGAGCCGCTCCACACCCAGGTCGCCAACATCCGCAAGCTCATTGGCCGCAAGCCCATCTTCGGCATTTGCCTGGGCCACCAGTTGCTCGGCCTCGCGGTAGGCGGCAGGACCTACAAGCTGAAATTCGGCCATCGCGGCGCCAATCACCCGGTGCGCAACGAAATCACGCGGCGCGTCGAAATCACCTCTCACAACCACGGCTTCGCGGTCGATCCGGATTCGCTCAACCTCAACCAGGTGGAAATCACGCACGTGAACCTCAACGACCAGACGCTCGAAGGCTTCCGTCACCGCCATCACCCGGTCTTCTGCGTGCAATACCACCCCGAGGCGGCGCCTGGCCCGCACGATTCGCACTACCTGTTCGACGATTTCGTGAAGCTCATGGACGGGAAATAGCGGATGCCCCGACGCAACGACCTCCATCGCATCCTGATCATCGGCTCCGGCCCGATCGTCATCGGGCAGGCCTGCGAGTTCGATTATTCGGGGACCCAGGCCGCCAAGGCCCTCAAGGCCGATGGCTACCAAATCGTGCTGGTCAACTCGAACCCGGCCACCATCATGACCGATCCGAACCTGGCCGACAAGACCTATGTCGAACCGCTGACACTGCCGTATCTGGAGGAGATCATCCGGCGCGAGAAGCCCGACGCGCTACTCTCGACGGTGGGTGGGCAGACCGGCTTGAACCTCTCGGTGGAGCTGGCCGAAGCCGGCGTGCTCGAACGATACGGAGTGGAGCTGATTGGCGCCAGGATCGACGCCATCAAGAAGGCCGAAGACCGCCTGTTGTTCAAGGACGCCATGCGCAAAATCGGCCTGGAGACGCCGCAGTCGCAGCTCGTCAACAGCGTCGGCAGCGGCCAGGAATTCGCCGCGCGCATCGGCTATCCGTGCATATTGCGCCCCAGCTTCACGCTGGGCGGCACGGGCGGCGGCATCGCCTACAACCAGGAAGAGCTGGCCGAGATTCTGGAGCGCGGCCTGGCGCTTTCGCCGGTGCACGAGGTCCTCATCGAGGAGAGCGTGCTGGGCTGGAAAGAGTTCGAGCTGGAGGTGATGCGCGACCTCGCCGACAACTGCATCATCATCTGCTCGATCGAGAATTTCGACGCCATGGGCGTGCACACCGGCGATTCCATCACCGTGGCGCCGGCCCAGACTCTCACCGACCGCGAGTACCAGATGATGCGCGATGGCGCCATCCGCTGCCTGCGCGAAATCGGCGTCGATACCGGCGGCTCCAACGTGCAGTTCGCCATCAATCCGCGGGACGGGCGCATGGTGATCATCGAAATGAACCCGCGCGTGTCGCGCAGCTCGGCGCTGGCCTCCAAAGCCACCGGCTTCCCCATCGCCAAGATCGCCGCCAAGCTGGCCGTGGGCTACCGGCTGGATGAGATCACCAACGACATCACGCGCAAGACGCCAGCCTGCTTCGAGCCCACTATCGATTACGTGGTGGCCAAGATCCCCAAGTGGGCCTTCGAGAAATTCCCCGGCGCCGACCCCACGCTGGGCACGCAGATGAAGTCGGTGGGCGAGGTCATGGCCATCGGCCGCACGTTCAAAGAGGCGCTATGGAAGGGCATGCGCAGCCTCGAAACCGGCAAGGCGTTCGGTTCGGAGAAGTTCGACAAGAACCTCATCGGCCAGAAGCTGATCACCCCCACGCCCGACCGGCTGAACTACATCCGCTTCGCCATGGCCAACGGCTACGGCGTGGCGGAGATCCACGAGATGACCGCCATCGACCCGTGGTTTCTGGAACAGATCAAAGAGGTGGTGGATTTCGAAGCCGAGGTGGGAGTCGACCTGGCCACGGTCTCGAAAGAGACCTTCCGCCGCGCCAAGCGCTGTGGCATCTCCGACGCGCAGCTCGCCAAGACCTGGGGCGTAGATGAGATCGCCGTGCGCGATCGCCGCAAAGCCTTGGGCGTGCGCGCGGTGTTCAGCCGCGTGGATACCTGCGCCGCGGAATTTGAAAGCTTCACGCCTTACCTCTACTCCAATTATGAAAGCTCGTGCGAGGCCGATCCCGGCGGCCGCAAGAAGGTCGTGATCCTGGGCAGCGGCCCCAACCGCATCGGACAGGGCATCGAGTTCGATTACTGCTGCTGCCACGCGTCGTTCGCGCTGCAAGAGATGGGCATCGAATCGATCATGGTCAACTGCAACCCCGAAACCGTCTCCACCGACTACGACACCAGCGACCGCCTCTATTTCGAGCCGCTCACGCTCGAACACGTGCTCAACATCTGCGATACCGAAAAACCGGACGGCGTCATCGTGCAGTTTGGCGGGCAGACCCCGCTCAACCTGGCGCTGCCGCTCAAGCGCCTGGGCGTGCCCATCATCGGCACCGATCCGGCCAATATCGACCTGGCCGAGGACCGCAAGCTGTTCGGAAAACTGCTCGACGATCTGGGCATTCCGTGCCCGGCCAACGGGGCGGCCACCAGCATCGAAGAGGCCTGCGAGGTAGCGCGGCGCATCGGCTATCCGGTGCTGGTACGGCCCAGCTATGTGCTGGGCGGCCGGGCCATGGTGATCGCTTACGACGAGGAGACGGTGCGCCAGTATATGCGCGAAGCCGTCACCTTCTCGCAGGAGCGGCCCGTGCTGGTCGACCGTTTCCTGGAAGACGCCACCGAGGTCGACGTGGACGCCTTGAGCGACGGCGACGACGTGCTCATCGCCGGCATCATGGAGCACATCGAAGAGGCCGGCGTGCACTCGGGCGACAGCTCCTGCGTGCTGCCGCCGCAATCGCTGGCGGACACCAGCCTCCGCGTCATCGAAGACTATACCGTACGGCTGGCCAAGGCCCTCCACGTAATCGGGCTGATGAACGTGCAGTACGCCATTCAGAACGGCACGGTCTACGTGCTGGAAGTGAACCCGCGCGCGTCGCGCACGGTGCCTTATGTGAGCAAGGCGACGGGCGTGCCGCTGCCCAAGATCGCGGTGGGTCTGATGTGGTGCCACAAGCTGAAAGATTACGGCCGCGGGTCGGGCACGCTTTCGGCGCCGCAGGATTTCGTCAAATCGCCGGTGTTCCCGTTCAACAAGTTTCCCGGCGTGGACCCGGCGCTCGGCCCCGAGATGCGTTCCACCGGCGAAGTGATGGGCGTGGGCGTCAACTTCGGCGAGGCGTTCCTGAAAGCGCAGATCAGCGCCGGCAGCCCGCTGCCCGAAAAGGGCACGGTCTTCATCAGCGTGAACGACCACCACAAGGCCGAAGCCGTGGAAGTCGCCAGGCGCTTCGCCGAACTCGGCTTCCAGTTGGTGGCCACGCGCGGCACGGCCGCCGCCCTTCTCAACGCCGGCCTGCAATCGAAGATGGTGTTCAAGGTGAACGAGGGACGACCCAACGTGGTGGACCTGCTGAAAGGCGGCGCGGTTCAGCTCGCCGTCTACACCACCACCGGAGCTCCGGCCTTCCACGACGAGAAGGCCATCCGCCGCAGCGCGGTGACGTATCGCGTCCCCTGCATCACCACCATGAGCGGCGCGCGCGCCGCCGCCGACGCCATCGCAGCGCGATTGCGCGACCCCATCCGCGTCTGGAGCCTGCAAGAGATCCACACTAAGACCGTGGCGTAAGCCGGGCTGAAACGTCCGCCCCGCGGAGGTCTCCTCTGTACCTTGTCGGCCAGCCTCGACTTCGGACGAGAAGGGCGGCAAACGTGATGTGTCCTCCGCTCGGAAGCCGAGAAACGGCTCCTCCAGACAGGACTCGAACCTACGACCTTTCGGTTAACAGCTTTCCCGCTTGTAGCCGCCTCGCGTCGCAAACACAAGACTTACACGCACGAAAAGTCGATTATCGCGTCAATTTGGGGGGACTCTGGGGGTACGCCTGAGGGCACCAACCTCAGGAATCGCGGGTCCCATACTTGGGGAACTGTACTATGGGTGCGGCCGGCCAGGCTGTTTCGGTTTGCCGAACGCCAAAGCGAGAGTGGTCGGCCATCCCTGCGTTCGCGAAGAGGGATAAGCTGTAGTATTAATGATCGAATACAGGCTGGACGACCTCGGCTGGGAGAAGTTTGAGCAACTCGCTCAGTGTTTGCTCAAGGCGCGACTTGGCCTCGGCATCGAGGCTTGGGGCGGTCACGGCGATTGGGGGCGTGATGCTTACTACGATGGCAAGCTGAAGTATCCGACTCGAGAGCCGCTCGACGGAGGCTTTGTTTTCCAGTGCAAGTTCATCGAAGGAGCGAACGCTGCGGGAGCCAAGCCGGGCAAGCTGATACTCGACGCGGTGCGCAAGGAGTGCTCACGAATCGCTGCGAACGTCGGCCCCGCAGGACGGTGGCCTAAACCGCCGATATGCTACGCTCTCTTCACCAACGCTGTCCTACTACCCAAGACACGGAGCAACATCGAGCAACTTCTAGCGGGCGTGCTCCCAAACGGCAAACTTTCCATACACGACGGCGGGGACGTTTGTCAGTGGCTCCGCCTAAGTCCGGAGGTTGTCGATGGCTTTGCGGAGCTTAAGACCGTCGGGCGGGAGTATCTTGAGCCTAGCGAAGCTGTGAGGGTAGGCGAAAAGATCGAGGCAGGTCCAAAGAAAGAGGTTCGTGCCAAGCTCAAACTGGCACAGATGCTCGCTCGGCAAGAAGAACGGTCCGAAGGCATCCGGGAACTAGAGGAATATAGTGGACCCAGGATTTCAGACCAGGCAATAAGCTAAGATTTCGGCGGAGTCGTTGACAAGGAGAGGTCGATGACGACGACGAGAAAACAGTACAGTCCGAAGTTCAAAGCGCGGGT
>JBEKYW010000055.1:0-32575 GCA_049510555.1 Bryobacteraceae bacterium | reverse complement strand
CCCGCGCTTTGAACTTCGGACTGTACTGTTTTCTCGTCGTCGTCATCGACCTCTCCTTGTCAACGACTCCGCCGAAATCTTAGCTTATTCCTTGGTCTGAAATCCTGGGTCCACTATACGTGAGTTCTGGGCGGTTCGCTGCCAGCCTGCAGGAGCAGCGCCTTCAGGTACTTTTCGGCGCACTGTTGGGCGTGAAAGCAAACGGTGTCGAAGGGGCAGTCCTCCTGGAGCGTCAGAGTGTATTCCGCATTCCGGAAATCGTTGTCGGCCTTGGAGGCCCACTGAGCCACCAACCTCGCGAGGTCAGGCGGGTCGCTCATACACCACACGCCCTTCTTCAAAGGCCGGCTTGATAAACGATCCGGGCACACCTTGCAGGCGTGCAACTTCATCCGGAGTGGCCACGATCACATCCGTGGGCATATCGATGCCCACCAGCGCCAGCTCGATCGCCGCTGCCTGCTTGCGTCGCGAGCCGGTGACGGGCATGACGACCAGCAAGTCCAAATCACTCTCCCGTGTCTGTTCCCC
Source organism: Bryobacteraceae bacterium (assembly GCA_049510555.1). Taxonomy (GTDB): domain Bacteria; phylum Acidobacteriota; class Terriglobia; order Bryobacterales; family Bryobacteraceae; genus Fen-178. The sequence continues at coordinate 32,044 of JBEKYW010000055.1, read as the reverse complement.
CCGCGCGTGTGACCCAAACACAACGATCCTGTCGGGGGAAAAGCCGGCGACAATGCGCCGGACCACTTCCTCGACTTGCACGCGCGCCGATTCTTGTTGCGTCATTTCTGGCAACTACGCTTTGATTATCACAAACAGGAAGCGCCGCTGCCTACTCCCCGTAGCTGATTTCCGTCTGCCGCGCCGAAATGGCAGAGTAGACCAGCAGGATCAGCGCCACGGCCAGCAACCCTGGCACCGCCAGCCAGAACGGCGTGGCCTCGGCCTCGATCACCATCACGTTGAAGGGCGGCGGGATGGGGACCTCCACCGGGCAGAGGTTCTTCAGGTAAAAAATCACGCTGATCTTCTTCAGCAGCGTGGGGAGAAACGGGTTCAGGTTCTCCCAAACCCACACCACCGCGGCCGCGATCATGGGGTTGCGGAACAAGATGCCGCACATCAGAAAGACCGCACCGTAACCGATGCACGCCAGCGCCGTCACCAGCACGTATGAGCCGAGCTGGCCCAGGCCGGGGCCGTGCAGCAGGTAGTCGGTCCAGGCCGGGCCGAAGTGGCGGCCGATCAGGAAAAACGACAACGCCGTGCTGCCCACGAACAGCACCAGCGCGGAAGCCAGGCCCGCCACGTACTTGCCGGCTACCAGCAACTCGCGGCGCAGAGGCGTGAGGTAGTAGTAGTGCAGCGTCTTTTCCAGCATCTCGCCGCGGAACAGGTTCGAGAAAATGCCCATGCAGCCGAAGAAGATTCCGCAGCGGAGAAAGTAAAAATGGTACAGGGCGGCGAACACCACGCTGTCTTCACCTACGCTGTGACGCCCGTAGTGGTGGTTGATCTCTATCAGCCAGTGCATCAGCGTCAGGAAAATAGGACCGAGCGCCAGGCAGTAGATCCACCAGCCACGCTTGGAGAGGAAGGTCTTCTTCATCTCGAGCCGCAGCACCCCGCCCATCTGGCGCATCCAGAGATCCTTCATACCGCGCTCCCTTCGCCTCCGATCAGGTACTGATACACCGAGTTCACATCGTCATCCGCGGGCGCCACGGATTCCACCTCCAGGCCCGAATCCAGAATCACACGGTTCAGCAGCAGATAGAAGCTGTCGGCGTCGGTGGTGCGCAGGAGCAGGCCCTTGCCGTCGGCGTGGATCTTGGCTTCCACCACATGGTTCTGCTGGAAAAGGCGCGCGGCCAGCAGGTTGGGCCGGTCGCAGCGGACCAGGATTTGCATGGGCTGGTCCTTCACCTCGCTGCGGACGCCCTGGATTTGGCCTTCGGCGACCACGTAACCCTGGCTCAGCAGAATCACCTGGTCGGAGATGCGATCCACCTCGTGCAGGATGTGGCTCGAGACAATCACGTGACGGCCCTTTTCTCCCCACTGGCGGAACAGGGCGATGGCTTCGGAGCGCGCCAGGGGATCGAGGCCGTTCAGCGGCTCATCGAGCACCATGACTTGCGGATCGTGGGCGATGGCCTGCGCCAGCTTGATGCGCTGCCGCATGCCCTTGCTGTAGGCGGCCACGGCGCGGTTGGCGGCGTCGGACAAGCCAGCGAGCTGCAAGGCGGCCAAGGTGCGCTCGTCGCACTCGGCGTGGCTCATGCCGAAGATGCGCAGGAACGAATACAGAAACTGGTATCCGGTGAGGCCCTTGGGGAAGGCATCGTACTGGGTGCAGTAGCCCACCACGCGGCAGAGCTTCTCGGGATGGTCCGGGGCGATGCCCAGCACGCGAATCTCGCCTTGCGTGGGGCGGATCAGCCCGGTCATGAGGTTCATGAGGGTGGTCTTGCCCGATCCGTTGGGGCCCACCAGGCTGGTGATGCCGGGCGGAACGGTCAAGCTCACCTTGTTGATTCCCAGCACCTCGCCGTAGAACCGCGAGACATTATTGAAGGTGACCAGCGATTCGCTCACCGCACCACCTCCACGCCGCGGATCTTGCGGGCCAGCATATACAGGCAGACCAGGCAGAGCACGACCAGCGAAGTCCAGCAACACCAAAGAGGAAGTTCTTCGCCTTGCGGCACGCGGAAGAAGACCGCGCCATTGGTGGTGCGGGCGTCGCCCTCGAAAAGCTGCACCCACACGGAGCCGATCAGGTGGCTGATATTGAGCAGGTGGCCCCACCTGGTGCGCTGCACGCCGTTGATCGCCACGCCGAACCCGGCGGCCACGAAAAAGACGCCGAACATCAGAGCGCCGGCCACGGGCTTCCATTTCACCCAGGCCGAGAGCGCCAGCGCCAGCAGCGCCAGCACCACGATCCAAACCCACGCCCCGGCGAAGAGGCCGAGGGCGAGGCGCGCGTTGTCCGCCATCCAGCTCCAGCCCTCCAGGTAGCCCTGAAGCAGGAACAGCAGCAGGCCCGGCACCCAGGTCATCAGCGACATCAGGATTACCAGGACAGACAGCTTGCCCAACACGTACTCGAGCCGCGAAAAGGGCCGCGCCAGGTAAAGCGAGAGCGCGTTGTTGGCCAGATCGGGCGAGATCTGGCCGGGGCCGATGAAAGACGCCAGAAACAGCGCCAGCATGCTCTGCCACCCCAGCAGCGACATGAAAAATGTCACGTTGATGGAGATCAGCCGGTCGGCGCCGCCGGGCACGCCCAGCACGTTCAGCGCGCTGACGTTGTGCCGCACGTAGATGATGAGCGCGCAGATCAGCGGATAGATGAAGCTGGCGATGTAGAAAATGGTGAGGAAGCGCGAGCGGTGCAGGTCCTCGAAGGCGTAACGCGGAATCAGCAGGAAGCGCGTCCACGACGGCGTGAGCGAGCCGTCGTACGGCCGGTAGGTCTTCTTATAGACGGCCATTGGCGGCCCCCATGGCGTTGAGGAAGATATCTTCGAGCGAGTCGCGCTTGTGGTTGAGCCTGCGGATCTGCACGTTCTGCTGGGCGGCCACTTCGTAGAGGCGGCGAACCTCCAGCCCGTCGGGCAGAATCAGCTTGACGCGGCCCTGCGCGCCGGGAGCGGTCTCGCAGCCCAGCTTTTCCATGGCTTCGAGGAAGCACCCGTTGGGACCCCCGCGCGTCTCGATTTCCAGGAAGCGGCGGTTGGCGCGGCGCTCCTCCTCCAAATTGCAGAAGGCGGCGACCTTGCCGTCCTTGAGGATCAGCACTTCGTCGCAGCACTCTTCGACGTCGTGCAGGAGATGCGAGGAAAGGAGCAGGTGCAAGTCGCCCCGGTCGCGGATCTCCTGGATGAGCTGGATCATGCGCATGCGGGCGGGCGGGTCGAGCCCGTTGGTGGGCTCATCCAGAAACAGCAGCTTGGGACCGTGGGCGATGGCCTGCGCCAGCTTGGCGGCCTGCTTCATGCCCATCGAGTAAGTGCCCAGGGCGCGGTAGCGCACTTCGCCCAGGCCGACGTAGAAAAACGCCTCGTGGGCGCGCTCCAGGGCGTGCTCGCGCGGCAGGCCCGCCAACTCGGCCATGAGCCGCACAAAGCGCACGCCGCTCATCCCGGCGATGAAGGCGTCGTTCTCGGGCATGTAACCGACCAGCGAGCGCACTTCGCGCGCGTGCGTGCGGATGTCGCGCCCGAAGATGCGCGCGGTTCCCGAAGCCGGCTTGTGAAAGCCCAGCAGCGTGTTGATGAGGGTGGATTTGCCCGCTCCGTTAGGCCCCAGCAGCCCGATGGAGCGCCCGGTGAGCGCAGCTTTCAGTCGGTCGAGGATGACACGTTCTCCGAAGCGAACTTCGAGGCCGTCCAGTTCGATGACCGGGTCCATGAATCTATCTAAACGCAGGCTGGGGCCTGCGTGTTCCCTGCAATTGGGAGAAGGGCAGGGCGCTTCCAGCTATGCCGAGCAGGTTTCCGCTCAAAAGATCGGTCACGCTCTTGCCCAGCACATTCTTGTTACTAGCTATGGTAATCCGGTCCGGCTCGCCGTAAGCGGCTATCAGGCTGGGCTTGAAATTGCCCAGGTCCTGGAGAGGCATCTGCCGGCCCCGGCCGCCTCGGCCAAAAGCGTCCAGAAGCCCGGCCAGCGGGGCCAGCGTGGTGCCCAGGTTCTGATAGATCAAGGCGGAGAAGTTGACGTGGCCGTCGCGCGGCGCCATGGAGAGAAACTTGGCCGAGCGCGCAATCGAAGTCCCGGCGGCCTTCACCTGGAGCGCGCGGGCCACCAGCGCCCGCGTCGGCGCGGCGATGAGATAGCCGCCGGCGAAGGTGTAATGCGCCTCCGTCAGCGGGTTGGGGACACCGCCGGCAATCATGTAGAAGGTGTGGCCGTCGGCAACCTCTTGCGAAGTGCGCAGCGGCTTGTCCCCGGACTTGGCGGCTTCCCGGTTGTACGCCTCTATCACCTTTTGCACGGTGGCTTCGAAGCGGCCGGGGTCGTAGACTTCAGCCACGAGCTTCCACGAGGGCACCGGGAACGCAGGGCCGTCGAGCACCACGGCGAATTCGCCGCCGAGGCTCGCGGCCAGGTCGCCGCGCACATCGAAGCCGGTTTGCTGGCGGGCGTCGGCGAGGGCCTTCTCGGCCGCCGCCGGCGAGCGCTGCTGGAGCGCCAGCGTTTGATCCACAATGTCAGCCGGATTCTTCACCACGAAGGCGGTGACGAGGGTGGCGTCCGGCGAGACGTAGTCGAGCGCGCCCATGGGCGAGGGTTCGGCCAGCCACGCGGCGATTCCGGTGCGTGGACCGTCGAAGCCCACGGCCGCGCGAGCCTCCATCTGGTGGTTGACTTCCTTCTGCTCGGCGATGATGTACCGGACGCCATTGGCCTGCCGCGGCGAAGGCAGCCGCCCGAGGTCGGCGCACAACAGCAGGCCGGCGCCTTCGCGGTACGACTGGGCGATGCGCGCGTAAAACGGCGTGCTCTGGAAGCCGCCGGAGGGTGAATCCAGCTCCGCCGCGAACGCCGCGACCGCGCCGCCCGGCGGGCCGAAGGCCACCAGCCCGGCACGCGTTTCGATGGAGAGCGGCAGTCCCTGCCGCTTCAGAAATTCGGGGAAGCCCTCACGCTTCACTTCCGCAAAGACGACTGGGCCGAGTATCTTGCCATCCGGGCCGGCGAAGGCTGTCACTATGATCTCCTCGCCGAGGTACTCGCTGGCGGCGCGCAGCTTCTCGATCAACGGCTCCGCTTTGAAGCCGCTTCCAGCCCACCAGCGGCGCAGCTCGGGGCTGTCCGGCAGATTCTGCTGGAATGTGGTTTGCACTTCGCCCAGATACTGCGCCAGGTTCGGAATGCTCACCAGGAAAGCCGTGGACGCGGGCAAGCGGCCCAGCAGCCGGCTGGAATAACGAAGATCGGGCAGGTGCACCTTTTCCAGGCTGGTGCGGAGGGCGTCCAACTGCTTCAGCAGGCGGTCCCGGTTGCGGCTCCAGGAGATGTCGTCGCGTACCGAAAGCGGCTCGAGGCTGGCGTTGGTCACGGCCTGCTCGCCGGGATGGAGCACCTTTTCCTGGTTGTCCTCGGTCACTCGCACTTCGCCCTGAATCACGGAGACGCGCGATCCCTTCACCCCGGCGCTCACGCTGAAAACCGTGCCGGTGACGGCCACGCGGCAATCGGCGGTGGCCACGAACAGGTGGCCCGAGCGCCGCCTGGCGGCCTCGACGATGATGCTGCCGCGGTCCAGGTGAATGGTGAGATCGTTGCCGGCCTGCGCAGCCGAGTAACCCGAGCGCTCGCGCAATTCCACCACCGAGCCGTCGCGCAGTTGGAGCATGGCGTCGGAATCCTTGGCGGTGCGGATCTCGACGCCATCGGGCAGCTCCTGGCCTGCCGCCAGCACGCGGATGCCCGCCGGCGTGATCTCGTAGAGCGTGCCGGTCGCGGTCTGGACGATGGCGCGTCCGGTGCGCCCTCCGAACTGATCGACGGCCACCCAGATCGACAGCCCCGCGGCTGCCACAAACACTGCGGCCACGGCCCAGCGGACGGGGTAAACCGTGCGGCGCGCGGGGGTGCCCCCTGGGCCCGGCGCGCGGAGCGTCACCACTTTGCCTTCAAAAACGTGGCGGCAGGCTACGCACTGATGGAGATGGTCCTGAAGCAGCAAAGCGCGCGCTTCGGTGAGTCGGCCGGCGCGGTATTCGGGAATCAGCGATTGAAAGTCGGCGCAGCCGCGGATATGGTCCGCGGACTTGTGCGGAGCGGCCTCGGCCAGCCGCGCCCAGACGCGGGCGGCGGCGGCTTCGATGACGGCATCGTCGATGGTTTCGTCGCAGATTTCAGACACAGCTTGTTCCAGGGCAGTATCCATGGGGTTGTTTTCAGTCATGCCACACCTCCCAGGTACGCACGGTACTCTTTCTCGAGCCGGTCGCGCGTGCGCGACAACGTCACCGCCACGGTTCCGGGCGTGGTGTTGAGCAGACGCGCGATCTCGGGGTTCTCTCTTCCTTCGAAGAACCGGAGGATGAACATTTGGGCGATCCGCGGATTCAGCCGGGCCATGGCGCCGCGCAGCCATTCGCGGATCTCGCCGGAACCGTGAACGCGGTCCGGACGGCGGTGGGCAGGGTCGGCCAGCACTGGTTCCAGCTCGTCCAGCGGCACGCTGCGGACGTTTTGACGCGCGCGGACCAGGTCCAGCGCGGCATTCACCGCCGAGCGGTGAAGGAAGCTGGCCATATTGCCCACCGGCTCCGCGCCAGGGTCGCGCTTGAGCATCCTGAGAAAGACCGTCTGAAGAACATCCTCTGCGTCGGCGGCGTTGCCGGTGATGCGGTAGGCCGCACGGAATACCATGGCGTGGTTTTCCCGGAAGATCTGTTCCAGGTCCGCCGGGGACACGTTAGCCGGTTCCAAGGGGGCAGCCATCAGCGCTTTCATCCTATCAGGCTCTTCCAATGAGAGGACGGGCGGGAGGGGTGGGGATTAGCGGGGCCAGGGGCCGGGGGCCAGGGCGCCAAGGGGCCGAAAGCAAAATGACGAAACGAACCCATTTGTGACGCAACTCCCAATGAATCAACGCGGATGAGCCGGTCGTTGGACAGCGTCCCGAACGGACATCGGCTGCGGAACAGAGCCAAATTGTCAAAGAACACGAGTCAGGGGCCGGGGCGCCAAGGGGCCGAAAGCAAGAATGACGAAACGAACCCAGTTGGGACGCAACTCCCAATGAATCAACGGCGCTGAAACCCCCTTTGGACAGCTTCCCGAACGGACGACTACCTGCCACCAGGGTAGCACACGGCGAATCGGGTCTGCGTATAAGTGACTGAAACGGTTAAGGAAAGAGGTTGTGATCGAAAAAGGTTTGCTCGATGCGTCAAGGCTGTTCGCCAGAGCTCAAGATCTGTGCCCTTAGTTCGAGCCGGCGGGCGTCGTTCATCGCTAGAAGTTGGACCGTGGCGCGCCCAACGGCGGTGGTTCCTATGATTCGCTCGCCTTCCACGATGAAATGCTCAGCCCAGTCGTTGCTGCGTGGGTGGAACAGCGGAACAACCTCGCGCGTTACTGGGTCGATTGCCGTTAGGTTCGGCCCCTTGCGGAGGTTACACCGATGGCATGCCAGCGCCAGGTTACTTGCATCGTCCGACCCGCCATGCTGTTTGGCGACGATGTGTTCAACGTGATGGGCGAGATCACAGTGTTCTTGGCGGAGCAGGCAGTACTCGCAGCGACCGGCTGCCCGCCGCCGCACGAAATCTCGCGTGGCAGCATCCATCGGGTCACATGCAAGTCGGGCCCAGGTGTTGGCGGGCCTTGATCTTAAGGATGGAGATGAAGTCCGCGGCGTTGATCAGCGCTTCATACTCGGCGGCTTCGTCGCTGGTAAGCGCGCCGTCATTGGCCCGTTCGGCGAGCGTGTCAATTCGCTGCTGCACGGGCGGAGCGACGCGCAATTCGACAACGCGGCGAGCCGACTCTGCGTCCAGGCAGCGGCCCAAGGGATCCAGGAAACCGTCGAGCGCGGTGGCGGCACTCATGCTCCTACGATACCACGGAGTGTCCGGGTGCATTCGGGCGATGCCCCCGGCTTCAAGGACACGGCCCTGATCCAGTAGGGGGCACGGAATACATGGCGTGTTCCTCTCGGAAGCGGTCAGCCGCGCCGGTCTGCCTGAAAGCTGACCGCTCGAAGCTTTGAGAGTAGACTGGTGTTGAGGGCAACCGGCCCCAAGGCGCCCAGGGTGAATCTTAGCGACGAAGTGATTGTGAAAGACCCCGATGTTCTCGGTGGAACCCCGGTCTTCCGCGGCACGCGTGTTCCTTTTCAGGCGTTACTGGACTACCTGGAGGGCGGCCAAACCCTGGACGAGTTTATCGACGACTTCCCGACCGTGACCCGTGAAGCCGCCATCTCCGCATTGGAGCTCGCCAACTCCGTACTCGCCGGCCAGCTTGGATGAAGATTCTTCTCGGCGAGTGTATCCCACGGAAGCTGAAGTACAGCCTGCCGGATCATGGGGGCCAGATTTAAGGGATTGCCATCCCGCTTAAGCCGCTTCTGAACGCCATAGTGTGGCCTGTCTCCATTTGATGCTGGAATGCCTGTGCCCGACGATACACGTCGGTTCCATTTAAGCGAAGTGTCAAATCCAGATGATTGCAGCTACTAAAGTCATTCCCCGAGACTCCCCATAAATCCACGAACACAGAGGTGTAACGACTCATCGTTGAAAGTGGCACACCAATCAAATCCGAGTTGGGCGGCAGATCATAGCCTAACGTAGCGATTGCCTTTCCTTCCTCCTCCGTACGCTTGTATGACACTCGTGTGATGGGACGGAGGTGCGCCTTCCCTTGCGGGCTTTCTAGATAAGATCCACTTTCATTTGATAGCACGGCGAATGCTAGGTCCGGTGGGAGGTTAGACGGATTCCGCAGCGAACACGTGACTCGCACTTCTACAAACAGGCTACCTACCACGGCAGGCGACGACTTAAGTATCTGCGTTCCGCTTAGCTGAACAGATAGGGACCGGTTGATATCTGAGACCACGCCTTCGCGTGTAGACCTGCCAGCAGTCTGGACGATCACGGCTAGGTCCTTCTCGGCTTGCTGCCGCCGCGCGGCCTCTGATTGCTGCATTTGGTACGCAGACCGCTGCTGCTGCTGCACCGCACTGACGGTCGAATTCAGGTTATTGATCTTGCCGTTGAGTCCGTTGATTTCCGCTGCATGCGAAGCTTTCGATCTGGACTGTTGCCAGAGCGTCACCCCACTGATCGTAATGCCAGTGATCACAAGACAGATGCGCCACGTTGCGTGATATTTGGAACTTGGGGCCTTTATGGACACTAGAACTCCGATGACCGATAAGATCGTTGGCAGGAATACAACAGCCCATTCAAGGACAGCGCCAAGCACCCCTGAATGATAGCAATCCCCTTGCGCCAAGACAATCACGGGGTCGGCGGGGTCTGGGTGGGCAAGACCTCACTTCCGCGACGGCCTACGGAACTCCTATACCGTACCGCTCGGTTCGGGGGTTTCATGGCTCTGAAATCTGTCCCTGAAATCGTAGATCCTGGGCGGCCTCCAGCAGATCGCACCGGAAGGTCATCTCGAGCGACCGCTGAGGGAGGGCATTTCCTGGCGTACCCACAACTGATGTGGCGTGAGCCTCCGCGATACCAATGAGGCCCAGGCTGCGGGCGCAAGCGAGTGGTCCTTGGTTCCGGCAACGGAAGGCTACTTCAATTTCGCTCTAATCGGCGTGGTGGTAAACTATAGGCCGGTTACGCAGGTCGCCCGAGGAGAGCGTCTAAATGCGTCCGCTGCCTGCTGCTTTTCTTTCCTTAGTCATGTCCTGGCCCACGTTTGGCCAGACCTACACGATCCACACTGTGGCGGGGACGTTGGGATTGCCCTTCCCCCGTGACATCGCCGTGGATGCCGCCGGCAACTTGTTTGTCCCCTACCTTCAGGGCGTTGAGGAGATTTCGAACGGGGTGACCACCACTGTGGCGGGAGGGGGCTACTACCTTGTTTTGGGCGACAACGGACCGGCCACCAGCGCCTATTTGTACAACCCCGAAGGCGTCGCCTTGGGCTCCGCGGGCAACCTTTACATCGCCGACCCAGATCATAACCGCATCCGCAGGGTTTCGAGCGGGGTGATCACCACCGTGGCGGGGAACGGGACGCCAGGCTTCAGCGGCGACAACGGACCGGCCACGAACGCCCAGTTGTGGGCTGCCGGACGAGTCGCCGTGGACTCCGCCGGCAACCTGTACATCGCCGATACCAATAACAACCGCATCCGCAAGGTTTCGAACGGGGTGATCACCACCGTGGTTGGGAACGGGACGCAAGGCTTCAGCGGCGACAACGGACCGGCCATCAGCGCCCAGTTGTACGCTCCCTTGGGAGTGGCCTTGGACTCCGGCGGTAGCCTGTACATCGGCGACTTCGGTAACAACCGCATCCGCAAGGCCTCGAACGGGGTGATCACCACCGTGGTGGGGAACGGGGCCCAAGGCTTCAGCGGCGACAACGGACCGGCCACCAGCGCCAGCTTGATCACTCCCACCGGCGTCGCCGTGGACTCCGCCGGCAACCTGTACATTGCCGACTTCGGTAACAACCGCATCCGCAAGGTTTCGAACGGGGTGATCACGACCGTGGCGGGGAACGGGACGCCAGGTAACAGCGGCGACAACGGCCCGGCCACCAGCGCCCAATTATACATGCCGTACGGCGTCGCCGTGGACTCCGCCGGCAACGTCTACATCGCCGACTCTGGTAACGATCGCATCTGCGTTTTGACGCCGAGCGGTACCAGCGGCACCCTGACTCCCTCGCCCTCGTCGCTAGCGTTCACGGCAACAGTGAGCGGCAGCACTCCGGCTGCACAGGCGCTGTCAGTGAGCGCACCCGCCGCCACGTCTTATACGGCGAGCGTGTCCAGCACCGGCAACTGGCTGGGCATCTCTCCCTCGGGCAGTCTGAATACCACTTCCAACCCCACCATCGCAGTCTCGGTAAACCAGTCCAGCCTGTCGGCGGCTACTTACTGTGGCTACATTTATTTGACGGCCAGCGGCGGCACGCAACAGTCGGTTCAGGTGACCCTGGTGGTCAGCAACTCGTCGAGCACCAAGGCCACCGGTAACGTCACGGTTACCGCCAACAACCAGCCGGGAACGCCCTCTTTGACGTTCTACCAGGTGGGCGGGACTGCGCCAGCATCTCAGACTTTGCAGGTGGTAAGCGCATTGCCTGTTTCGTTCACGATTTCGAGCAGCGCCACCTGGCTTTCGGTGGGTGTTGCAAATGGCACCTCGCTGTACACGCCGGTGAACAATCCTGGCTTTACCATCAGCATAGTGAATCCGAGCAGCGTCGCGGCGGGGTCTTACAACGCCACTATCACCATCGCGCCGAACGGTGGAACGGTGGTGACCGTACCGGTCAGCCTGACGGTGCAGGCGGTCCCCATGGTAAGCGCCACGCCCACCACGCTTTCGTTCTCGTACACCGCGGGCGGCAGCAACCTGTTGACGCAGACGGTGAACGTATCGGGCGGCGGGTGGGCCTTGGGCTTCACTGCGACGGTCACCAGCGGAAGCAGCTGGCTATCCGTATCGCCCACGAGTGGGACGACGCCGACGACTGGGACAGCCACACTGACGGTGACGGCGATTCCAGGGACCCTGGGTGCGGGCTCGTATAACGGGACCATCCTGGTGAGCGGCATAGGCACCGCTACAGGTTGGACCAGCATTACCGTGAACTTGACGGTGGCTGCGCCGCTGACCACCGCCTACACGATCACTACGGTTGTGGGAAACGGGACGCCAGGTTTCGGCGGTGACAACGGGCCGGCCACCAGCGCGCAGTTGCATTACCCCTACGGCGTCGCGCTGGACTCTGCTGGCAACCTCTACATCGCTGACTCCGACAACAGCCGCATCCGCAAGGTTTCGAACGGGGTGATCACCACCGTGGCGGGAAACGGGACGCATGGCTTCAGCGGCGACAACGGACCGGCCACCAGCGCCGAGCTGAGCGGCCCTACCGGCGTCGCGGTGGATTCTGTCGGCAGCCTATACATAGCCGACATGCACAACTACCGCATTCGCAAGGTCTCGAACGGGGTGATCACCACCGTCGCGGGGGGCGGCTCGTCCCTCGGTGACAACGGCCCGGCCACCAGCGCCAGCTTGCTCACTCCCATCGGGGTCGCCGTGGATTCTGCTGGCAACCTGTACATAGCCGACGTGAACGCCTACCGCATCCGCGAGGTCTCGAACGGGGTGATCACCACCGTGGCCGGAAACGGGTGGGAAGGCTTCAGCGGTGACAACGGCCCCGCCACGAACGCCCAGTTGGCCAATCCCTCTGGCGTCGCCGTGGACTCCGCTGGCAACCTGTACATCGCCGACTCTTCTAATCGCCGCATCCGCAAGGTCTCGAACGGCGTGATTACCACCGTGGCCGGAAACGGGTATGAGGGCTTCACTGGCGACAATGGCCCGGCCACCAGCGCCGAGCTGGACCTTCCCCAAGGCATCGCCGTGGATTCTGCTGGCAGCCTTTATATCGCCGATCTCAACCGCATCCGCAAAGTCTCCAGCGGGGTGATCACCACCGTGGCGGGAAACGGTGTATGCTGCGGCTTCACTGGCGACGGCGGCCCGGCCGCCAGCGCTCAGTTTGCCTATCCCCAAGGCGTAGCCGTGAACTCCGCCGGCAACGTGTACATCGCCGACACTAGTAACAACCGCATCCGTTTTTTAACGCCATTGTCCTGCACTTACTCTGTCTCGCCAACCTCATTGCAGGCCCCAGCCGCAGGCGCCAACCTAACCGTCGGCATCCAAACCACCGCTTCTTGTCCCTGGACAGTCTCCGGCCTGCCGAGTTGGATCACGGTTTCGGGGGCATCCTCCGGTGCCGGCTCCGCGACCGTTACTCTCGTGGTCGCCCCCAACAACTCTGGCGCGCCCCTCAGCGCGACCGTTTTGATTGCGGGCATGTCAGTCACCGTCACTCAGGCGGTGCCCGCGGTTACGGCGTCGCCCACTAGGTTGAGCTTCGCCTACCAGGCCGGAGGCAACACGCCCTCGCCGGCTTCGATTACGGTGACGGGGAGCACCAACGGGCTGAGTTTCTTGGCCACCGCAACCGCTTTGAGCGGCGGCAACTGGCTCTCGGTGTCGCCCGCTTCGGGAGTCACGCCAGGCTCGGTCACGGTGAACGTGAACCCTGCTGGGTTGACGGCCAACACGTATACCGGAGCCGTCGTGGTGGTCGGAGCGGGCGGCGCGTCAGGATCGACCACCATCAATGTGACCCTGACGGTGACGGCGCCGCTGCTGACCATCAGCGCCGTGGTGAACGCGGCGAGCTACGTCAGGGGCGCGGTTTCCCCGGGCGAGTTGGTCACGCTCTTTGGGACCGCCATCGGGCCGGCCACCGCGGTCGGCGCGGCGCTGGACCCGAGTAACCCCACCAAACTGGCGACGACCATCGGCGGCGTGCAGGTGCTGTTCAATGGTGTCGCCGCTCCCATGATTTATGCCAGCAGCGGGCAGGTGTCGGCGGTGGTGCCGTATGAGATGGCGCCCGTCGTCAACCCGTCGGTCTGGATCAAGTACGTCGGACAGACCTCCAACGCGATCTCCCTGACCTCGGCGACGACCGCGCCGGGCCTGTTCACCCAAAACGCCTCGGGCAGCGGGCCGGGGGCGATCCTGAACCAGGACAACAGCCTGAACGGGCCGGGGAATCGGGCGGCCAAGGGCAGCATCGTACAGGTGTACCTGACGGGCGAGGGCCAGACCAGCCCGCCGAGCATCACGGGCTCGATCACGACCGCGACCTTGCCGCCTCCGCAGGTGACGCCGGCACCGCTGCTGGCGGTCGGGGTGACGATCAGCGGCCAGCCGGCGTCCTATGTGTACGCCGGGGAGGCGCCGGGCTTGGTGGCCGGAATGATGCAGCTCAACCTGCAGATCCCGGCGAACGCACCGTCGGGTGACTTGCAGATCCTGGTGTCGGTTGGCGGGAACACGAGCCAGAGCGGCGTGACCGTCTCGGTGCAGTGAGCTGCCGCAGCCGAGGCTACGTACGGCCCGTGTTGGACGGTCCGGACCCGAGCGCCAGGCCGATTGACAATCGGCCGCAGATTGACAATCTGCCCCACAACCCTCGGGCCGAGTCACAAAAAAAGCCCCACGCCAGGACGGCGTGGAGCATGGAGTTATACTTCAATCTGTCTCGGAGGAGGACAGACCGGGTTCGATACTAACACTTACGGGTCCGCAAATCAATCAAAAAACACCTAGTTTGCGTTAAATCAGCCGCCCGGTCAGCGCAACTCTTCCATGACCTCATCCAGGGCCGCTGGAGATGGCCGGACCCTGGATTGCGGCAGGGTGGCAAGGGGTTCGTCCACCAGGTTCAGCAGGTCCAGGAAGGTGGGCTTGTTTGTGTTCACATATAACACACCTGTAAGGACTTCGCCCTTGGCGTCGGCCTCTTCCAGCATGGTCAGCGCCGCCAGGCGGTTGGTCGGATCAAAATCGCGTCCGAGCTTGCGGATGCGCAGGTGGGACCCGTCGTGCAGTTGAACGTCCATGACCGCGCCATCCGGGATCTCAACCGAAATATCCTCGAATGACGGCACGAAATCCAGCTCTTGCAGGACTTCTTCGTGGTCCTTCACATAGCTGTAGCTCTTGGTGGAACCCTCGTGGTCGTTGAAAGTGACGCAGGGCGAAATCACGTCGACGACGGAGAGGCCGCGGTGCGCGATGGCCGTCTTGAGAATGGCCTGAAGCTGCTTCTTGTCGCCACTGAAAGACCGCGCCACGAAGGTGGCGCCCCACCTCAGAGCCAGGGCGCAGCAGTCAAACGGAGGCAGATCGTTGTGCACGCCGGTCTTGAGTGTCGAGCCCAGGTCCGCCGTGGCGGAGAACTGGCCCTTGGTCAGGCCGTATACGCCGTTGTCCTCGATGATGTAGATCATCGGCACGTTCCGGCGCACCAGGTGCATAAACTGACCGATGCCGATGGAGGCCGTGTCGCCGTCGCCGGTGACGCCCAGGCCCATCAGGTTGCGGTTGGCCAGGAGCGCGCCGGTGGCAATGGCGGGCATGCGGCCGTGTACGCCGTTGAACCCGTGCGAGAGGCTCAGGAAATAAGCGGGCGACTTCGAGGAGCAGCCGATCCCCGAAAACTTGGCCACGGTCCAGGGATTCACGCCGAGCTCGTAGAAACACTCGATAATGCGTTCGGAAATGGCATTGTGGCCGCAGCCCGCGCACAACGTGGTCCTGGCGCCCTTGTAATTGAGAACCTCCAGCCCGATGCGGTTGACCTTTTTGGGCGGGGGAGTTACGGTCGTGCTCATTTGCCCTCCTGTCCGGCGACGTCTTCGGTGACCGTGCGCGCATCCAGCGGCAGGCCGCCGTAGTAGCGCACGCTGCGCAGTTTCGCGATCAAATCCGCGTCGAGCTCCAGGCGCATCAGGCCGAGCAACTGCGCATCGCGATTCTGATCCACCACGTAGACCCGCTCGTGGCGGCGGATGAAGTCCTGCAAGTGCGGGGTGAACGGATACGCTTTGAGGCGCAGGTAGCTGGCCTCGATATCGTATTCGTTCTGCAACTGGTCGCAGCTTTCGCGCACGGCGTAATCCGAAGTTCCCACGGCGATGAAGCCGATTTTGGCCGGCGGGCGGATCTGAACCACCGGCGCGGGAACGTGCTGGCGCATGGTTTCGAACTTGTGCGCCAGGCGGTCCATGTTGTTGATGTAATCGTCCTCGCGCTCGGTGTACTGGGCCTTGTCGTTGTGGCCGCTGCCGCGCGTGAAATAGGCCGCGGCCGGGTGATTGGTGCCGGGGAGCGTGCGATAGCCAACGCCATCGCCGTCCACGTCCCGATAGCGCGCGAAACCGCCCAGCTTCCGGAGATCTTCGGCGGTCAATACCTTGCCGCGGCTTATGGGCTTCTCCGGATACTGGAAGGGGCCGGCCATCCAGTTATTCATCCCCAGGTCGAGGTCCGTCATGACGAAGACCGGGGTCTGGAACCGCTCGGCCAGGTCGAAGGCTTCAATGGCCATGGAAAAACACTCTTCGGGCGAGCACGGGAAGAACATGGGGTGCCGGGTGTCGCCGTGCGAGAGGAGGGCGGTGGTGAGGAGGTCGCCCTGCTGGGTACGCGTCGGCAGGCCGGTAGACGGGCCGGTGCGCTCCACATTGAAAATCACGGCGGGCAGTTCCGCGTAGTAACCCAGGCCGGCGAATTCCGACATGAGCGAGATGCCCGGGCCGGCGGTGGCGGTCATGGAGCGCGCGCCCGCCCAGCCCGCGCCCAGCGCCATGCCGATGGAGGCCAGCTCGTCTTCCGCCTGCACGATGGCGTAGGTGGCTTTGCCGGTTTCGGGATCGTGCCGGAACCGCTTCATGTAACCGATCAGCGATTCCACCAGCGACGACGAGGGAGTGATGGGATACCAGGTCACCACCGTCACCCCCGCGAACATTGCGCCGAGGGCGCAAGCCGCATTGCCGTCGATGATGATTTTGCCGGCCGTTTCGTTCATGCGCTCGACGCGGTAGGGGTCGGTCTTGGTGAAGGTCGCGGCGGCGTAATCGAAGCCCGCCTGGCACGCCCCCCAGTTCAATTCGGCGGCCTTCGCCTTGCGCTTGCCAAATTGCCTCACCAGCGCCGCGCGCACCTGGTCCATCTCGATAGAGAGCAACTGCGCCAGCACGCCGTCGTAAATCATGTTGCGGACCAGCTTGCGGAGCCGGGGCTCCGGACAAATGGGGGCCACGAGCTTGTCGAAAGGGACGGGATAAAAATGGAGGTCGCTACGCAGCTCGTTGAGCTTCAAGGGCGCGTCATAGACCACGGCGGCGCCGCTCGCGAGGTTCATGACGTCTTCCCGCGCGGTTTCGGGATTCATGGCCACCAGGAAGTCCACTTCCTTGCGGCGGCCGACGTACCCGTCCTTGCTGGCGCGGATGGTGAACCATGTGGGCAGTCCGGCAATATTGGAGGGGAACATGTTTTTCCCGGAGACGGGGATACCCATTTGAAAGAGGGCGCGCATCAGGACGGTATTGGCAGTCTGGCTACCGGAGCCGTTCACGGTGGCGACCTGAATGCTGAAATCGTTGACCACCGGGCGGCTGGATTGGCCCGAGACAGGCTCGAACGGCGAGACCTCTAGCGTTGACATGGATGGAGAATCCTTGTAAGGGGGAGTGTGACCCAGTTCACGTTCATCTCACTATACCCCGACTGTATGATGAATATTCAAACGGCTTGGTTGCATCCAAGGTGGCGCTGGCGATCTTGTCGCCAGCGGGGTTGCGCGAACCGGAACTCACCGGCGGCGAGACCGCCGGCGCTACTGCTCGTGCACGTCCTCCAGGTACGTGTACCCGTGCAGGCCCTCTTCATAGAACCGCAGCAGCGCGCCACTTTCCTCGTAGGTCAGGCGGCTCTCGCGCAAGGCGGTTTCGACGTCCCGGCGCAGTTTCGTTACCAGTGAGTCCGAGGAGAACTGCACGTAGTTCAGCACCTCGCGGATGGTGTCGCCCTTGATCACCGAATCCAGAATCACATCGCCGGTGGGGCCCAGGCGGACGTGCACGGTGTTGGTGTCGCCGAACAGGTTGTGCAGGTCGCCCAGGATTTCCTGGTAAGCGCCCAGCAGGAACGCCCCCAGGTAGTAATCGCCGCCGCTGAAGGTGTGCAACAATAGCGTGCGCTTCACGTCGCGGCGGTCGATGAAGGCGTCCACTTTGCCGTCCGAATCGCAGGTGATGTCGCCCAGCACCGCCGGGCACGACGGCTCCTCCTCCAGCCGGTGAATCGGCATGATGGGGAAAAGCTGCTTGATGGCCCAGCTATCCGGCATGCTCTGGAACAGCGAGAAATTGCAGAAGTAAGTGTCCGAGAGCATGGCATCGATGCCCTCGAGTTCCTCGGGGAAATAATCCAGCTCGCGCGCCATCTTCTGGATTCTTCGCGAAATCGCCCAGTAAAGGTTCTCGGCGATGGAGCGCTGTTCCAGCGAGAGGTAGCCGAGGCTGAACAGGTTGAGCGCCTGGTCGAGCGCCTGCTGCGTGTCGTGGTAGCTTTCCAGCAGGTTCTTCGCGCTGAGCGAGCGGTAGGTTTCCTGCAAGTCGATGAGCGGCTGCTCGGCGTCCGGAGGCGGCTCGGGTGGCACGTCGGCCTCGCCCATTCCGGCCACCCCCAGTACGTTGAAAACCAGCACGCTGTGATAGGCGGCAATGGCACGGCCGCTCTCGGTGACGATGGTGGGATGCGCCACCCCCACCTCGTCGCACACGTTCTGCACGTGGTAGATGATGTCGTTGGCGTATTCCTGGAGCGTATAGTTGACGCTCGATTCGAAATCCGTCTGGGAGCCGTCGTAATCCACCCCCAGGCCGCCGCCCACGTCCAGGTACTTCAGCCCCCCGCCGGCGCGCGCCAAGTCCACGTACACGCGCACCGATTCGTTCACCGCCGCCTTGATCTGGCGGATGTTGGTGATCTGGCTGCCCAGGTGAAAGTGCAGCAGGTTGAGGCAGTCGGCCATGCCGAGGTCCTTCAACTCCTGGAGCAAGCGCATGGCCTCGGTGGCCGAGAGGCCGAACTTGGACCGGTACCCGCCCGAGGACTTCCACCGCCCCGAGCCGCGGCTGGCCAGCTTGACACGCAGCCCGATGGACGGCCGCACACCCACGCGCTGGCTGTACTTCAGGATCAGGCGCAGCTCGGTATACTTTTCCACCACCGGGATGATGTGGCGGCCCACTTTCTGGGCCAGCATGGCGATCTCGATGTACTCGTCGTCCTTGAAGCCGTTGCAGATGATGGGGGTCTCATTGTCAGCCAGCGCCATGACGGCCATCAACTCGGCCTTGGAGCCGGCCTCCAGGCCGAAATGGTACGGCTTGCCGAATTCCAGAACCTCTTCCACCACCTGCCGCTGCTGGTTGACCTTGATGGGGTATACGCAGCAGTAGCCGCCCTGATACTTGTGCTCCGCAATAGCGGTATCGAAGGCGCCGTGCAGCTCGGCGAGCCGGTGTTTCAGGATATCGGCGAAGCGGATGAGGATGGGAAGATTGATGCCCCGCAGCAGGAGCGTATCCACCAGTTCCTTGAGGTCGATCGACCGGGCGGGGTCCTTCTCCGGGTGAACCCGGACGTGCCCGCTGTCGCTCACCGAGAAGTAGCCCTTACCCCAGCTCGCGACATCATAGAAGTCGCTGGCCACCCGGGGGGTCCACCGCTCCGTGGGCTCCATCACCAGCGAGGCTTTGCGGCCGTTTCGTTCCAACACGCCATCTCCCTAAATCAACAGTGTCCGTCGAAATGGCGGAATGAGCAAGAGAAAATCAAAGAATCCGGCCCGCAGGGCCGCACCTTCCCCGGCCCCGCTCCGTCCTACCGCGCCGTGAACTGCGTCCACGGGCGCGAGGGCATGTCTCGCAGAATGTCCTTCTCCCATGCGAACTCGGTGTGCTTCGCCAGGTGCCGCCCCGCCTGGAAGCCCGTGCGGCAGGCGTGCCCCAGCGCGGCGGTCAGCGACATCTTCTCCGCCGCCGCCGCATCTGTCACCTTGTTCTGGACGGCGCCGGCGGGCGCGTAGGGCAGCTCCCAGTTCCCTATGCCGCGCGGCGAAAGCTCGATGTGCCCGCACAGGGTGCGCTCGCTGGGGTGGGTCGCGCCTTCGTAGGCGTCGAAGTGGTCGGCCAGGAACCTCCGCCCCGCGGCGGCGTCGATCCGGCCCTTGTTCTGCTCCATCAGCGTCAGCCAGCGCTTGTGCCGCGCGCTTTGGCTGGTGGCTTGGTCCGCCGGATCGAAAGTCGTCTCCTCCTTGGTCAGCTTGGGATTCACCGGGAAATTCGCGCCCACGAAAAAGCCGTCCTTGGTGCGATCCAGGTTCACATTTTTCAGCCCCAGCTCGAGGCTGGCGATCTCGTTGTTCTTGCGATCGGCCACCAGCCAGTTGTTGGCATACCCGCCGTTGTTGCCCTCCTTCATAATCCGCGCGAAATCGTCGATGGAAGCGGCGTACTGCATGGCTTTGCGCGCCCGCACGAACTCCGGAATGCCAGCGGGGTCGAACCCGCTGAAATCGCTGATGGTGGTCTCGGTGATGAGGATGCCCGCCGCGTTCACTCCGAAATCGTCGCCGCTGTGGATCAGCCCCGGCATGCCGTCCATGAGAATCCGGCTCCCTTTCGCCGGCGCGATGTCGAAAATCATGTTCCACCGCTCGCCCGAGGCGTAGCTCGTCCAATTGTTGTGTCCCATCACCACGCGCCCGTCCTTGGTATAGCTGCCCGTGGCTACGAATGCGCTGCAATGGTCTGCCGGGCCGGCGGTGGCGGGCGATTTGCCCTTGTCGAGCCACTTGTCGTAATACGGCAGTTCGAGCCACGCGTTCAGCGCCACCACGTCCCAGACGTCCAGCTTCACGCCGCGCGCCTTCAACCCCTCGGCGATGCCCGCCAGCTCGTCGCGATACTCCTGCTCGATGTGCGGCCAGAAGACCTCCTGCGCGGTCTTGCGGAAGAACTCCCAGTCCCTCTTCTCGTCGTGCGCCATCTCGGTGGAGATGTCCTGGAATGTGTCTTTGATTTCGGGCGCCAGCAGGTAGCCGTGCTGGAAACCAATCTCGCCCGGGGCCCCCTCCAGGTGCACCTGGATCCAGCCGTTTCGCTCGCTGGCGCGGGACGCCTTCCTCAGGCGCGGGTCGGTTTCGGGCTCCCGTGAAACCAGCGTGAAAGCCAATCCCAGAAGCAAGACAGCGGAGAGAACTGAAGTGTATCGCATCCCCGTTATTATAGTCTGGTAGGGCAGGCCTCCTGCTGATATGAAATCCAACCCTATCATCGTCGCCCTCGACGTCGAGTCGGCCGCGGAAGCGCGCGCGCTGGTCGTGCGGCTTGGCGGCCACACCAGTTTCTACAAAGTCGGCATGGAGCTCTACGCCGCCGCCGGCATGGATTTCGTCCGCGAGCTGCTGGGGCAGGGCAAAGACGTTTTCCTCGACCTGAAGTTCTACGACATCCCCGAGACGGTGAAGCGGGCCGTGGCGCAGGTGGCGCGCACCGGCGTCCGCTTCCTGACCGTGCACGGAAGCGGCGCTATCCTGCGGGCCGCCGCCGAGGGCAAGGCCGCGAGCGATCTGAAGCTGCTGGCGGTCACCGTGCTGACGAGTTTCGGCCGGGAAGACCTCGACGACCTGGGCTACGCCTGCGAAATCTCCACCCTGGTGGAGCGCCGCGCGCGCAAAGCCATGGAAGCCGGCATGGATGGCATCGTCGCCTCCCCGCTCGAAGCCGCCGCCGTTCGCCGGATTGTGGGTCCGAACGCGATCCTGGTGACGCCGGGCGTCCGCTCCGCCGGCGCCGCCAGGGGTGATCAGAAGCGCGTGGCCACCCCTGCCGAAGCCATCCGCGACGGCGCCGATTATCTCGTGATGGGCCGCCAGATCACGCGCGCTGCCGACCCCGCCGCCGAGCTCGCCCGCGTGCTGGAAGAGATTGCAGGCTGACGCCCTTCGCCCCCAGCCCCTTTCCTTGTGTATATGTCTGCTATATACTAAGAGATGTGGGCGAGCGAGATCGGCTGGAGAGCTGTATCGGGTTCGACTGGGATGATGGCAATATCCAGAAGAACTGGGAGCGGCACCGCGTCACGCCCGAGGAAGCAGAGGATCTGTTCTTCAATGAACCCTTGGTCGTCAGGAGCGACGTGGGGCACTCGCAACGGGAGCGGCGGTACTACGCTCTCGGCCGGACCAGCCCCGGTCGGCGCCTGTTTGCCGCGTTCACCGTGCGGGGCAAACTCATTCGTGTGATTTCGGTTCGAGACATGAACATCAGGGAGCAGGAGGCCTATAAGAGACATGAAGAAGCGCGCGCCTGAGTTTCGGTCGGAGGATCAGGAGCGGGAATTCTGGGCAACTCAGGATTCCACCAGGTACATTGACTGGTCTCAAGCCAAGCGGCGGAAGCTCGCGAACCTCAAACCATCCTTACGCAGCATCTCGTTGCGGCTGCCGCTCTCCATGATTGAAGATCTGAAAGTGCTCGCCAACAAGCGCGATGTGCCGTATCAGTCCTTGCTGAAGGTGTTTCTGGCGGAGCGCCTGGAACAAGAGCGCCGCCGGGCGTAGAGCAGGCCCTACTCCGCCGGTTGCTGCTGAGTCAGGCAATGCAGGGTGCCGAAACCCAGCACCAGGTCGACGGCATGAATCCCCACCACCACGTGGTCCGTGAAGAGTTCTCCGAGTATTCCTAGCGCCACCCGGTCGTTCGGGTCGTTGAAGGTCGGGACCATCACGGCCTGGTTCGAGATGTAGAAGTTGGCATAGCTCGCCGGCAGGCGATCGCCGTCGAAGAAGAGCGGTCCCGGCATCGGCAGCGCCACCACCTCGGGTTTCGAGCCGTCCTCCAGCCGGAAGTCTTGAATCCACTCCCAGTTCTTCGCCAGCGGGCGATAGTTGATGTCCTTCGGGTTGTCCTCTTTGACCAGCACCACGGTCCTGGCATTCACGAAGCGACAGATGTCATCGACATGCCCGTGTGTGTCGTCGCCAGCCACGCCGCCGCCCATCCAGAAGATGTTGGTCACCCCGACGTAATCCCGTAAAGTCTCTTCGAATTCCTTCCGGCCCATGCCCGGGTTACGAACCTGGGTCTTCGCATCCAGGTAGCACTCTTCGGTTGTGAGCAACGAGCCTCGGCCGTTCACTTCGATGCCGCCGCCTTCGAGCACAAACGGGCGTCCCTTCCATTGCGCGTGGAACAGCCGTTTCCCGAGCCGCCTGGCCGCGGTGTCCGGCACACGGCGGTCTTTCCGCCAATCGGGATACTCGGCCCACGCGTTGAAATGAAAATGCACGATGGCGGTTTCGAGCCGGCGGCCAACCACCCGCCGCACAAACACCGGCCCACTATCGCGGGTCCAGCCGCGGTTGGTCGGATGCACGATAAACTCCACTCCGCGTGTGTCCGCGCCCGCGCGGCTCAGATAGCGGCGGGCCAGCTTCTCTTCGCTCCTGGAGTTGACCAGCACGCGAATGGTTTCACCCGGTGAAATCTTGCGCACGATCTCGGTATAGACCCAGCGAATGGTGTCGAGCTTGTCCGGCCAATCCGTCGGATTGTGCGGCCAGCCCAGCCAGGTGGCTTCGTGCGTCTCCCATTCCGCGGGCATCGAGAAACCGAACGAGGAGGGCGTCCGCTCGATCAAGGCAGGCCAGCCTCCCCCGCTTCCAGTAGCCGCACGTCCTCCAGGTCGACCTTCCGCCCCGCTGCCTTCTTGGAACGAATCACGTCCTCCCTCGACGCGACCCAGAACGGCTGCCCCTCGACCTTCATTTCCACCCGTCGCGCCCAAGCTTCCGCAAAGGTGATCCCCGGCGTCCTGGTTTGCACGTCAATCCGATACCGGTCCTTGAAGATGGTGATTTCGTGTGCCAGCAGTTCATCGGCGCTGATGAGATCCGCGGTTCCGAAACCCGCCTCCCTCAGGGCGACGAGGAGGCTCGATGCATTTTCGGGCGTGGCATCGACGAGAATGTCCATGTCAAATGTGGCCCGAGGCACACCATGCAGAATCGCCGCCATCCCGCCGATCACGATGTACCTAACGTCGTGGGAGTTCAAGCACCCGAATACGCCCCGCAACCGGTTGAGCATCCTTCCGCTCCGCGATCCCGGGGTTGTTCTCCAGGATCAGGTCTGTCCACGCGCACAGCATCGCGATCCGTTCGTCCACCGGGAGACTCCGAAACCAGCGCGCCTTGGCCTCCGGCGTCTCGTCCTCGAAGCTGTGCGAAATCAGCGCGTCCATTACAAGGCGAATCTTAGCATGAAAACCGCGGCGCGAAGGTTCTGCGCTAAAATCGTTGGCTTACCAACCATGGCCAAGACTCCCCACTCCCACCGCCGCTACCGCGAAGACCTGTCCGAAATGCCGGACTGGCTCAAGAAGAAGACGTGCCCCAACCGCGACCGGTACCTTTCCGGCAAACGCATCCTGCCCAAGAACCTCACGGGCAAGGAGAAGCTGGCCGACGTCATCGACAACGCGTTTCTGGCGTACAACGCCGCCCGGCTCAAGGAAGGATGCCAGCTTTTCGTCGGGAAGATGCTCGAACCGGACGTGACCGTCGGCATGAGCCTTTCCGGCGCGCTCACCCCGGCGGGCCTGGGCTGCTCTTCCATCGTGCCGCTCATTAAGGCCGGTTTTGTGGATTGGATCGTCTCCACCGGCGCGATTCTCTATCACGACTTGCACTTCGCCTTGAACTACCCGGTGCGCGTGGGCAGCTTCAAGATGGACGACACCGAGCTGCGCGACAACGACATCGTTCGCGTCTACGACGTGCTTCTGGGCTACAGCGATTGCCTCATGGCGACCGACGAAATCTTGCGCGGAATTCTCATCCAGCCCGAGTTCCAGAAAGAGATGGGCACCGCCGAGCTGCATCACCTGCTCGGAAAGTATGCCGCCGAGTGGGAGCGGAAAGCCGGGCTCAAAGACGTCTCCGTGCTGGCGGCCGCATATCGCGCCGGCGTGCCATGCTACACCTCTTCGCCGGGTGATTCCACCATCGGTATGAACGTGGCCGGCGTGGAGCTGCGGGGTAACAAGCTGCGCATCAACCCGTCCATCGACGTCAACGAAACCACGGCATTCGTGCTGGCCGCCAAGCGCGCCGGTGGGAAGAGCGGAGTGGTCCTGTGGGGCGGAGGCAGCCCCAAGAACTTCATGCTCCAGACCGAGCCGCAGATTCAGGAAGTGCTGCGCATCAAGGAATTCGGCCAGGATTATTTCCTTCAGGTGACCGACGCGCGCCCCGACACCGGCGGCCTGAGCGGCGCCACGCCCAGCGAGGCCGTGAGCTGGGGCAAGGTGGACCCGGACCGTCTCCCCGACGCCGTGGTCTGCTACACCGACACCACCATCGCCATGCCGCTGCTGACGCACTACGCGCTCTCCCGGCACAAGCCCCGCAAGCTGCGCCGCCTTTACGATCAGCGCGCCAGGATGATG
Organism: Bryobacteraceae bacterium; assembly: GCA_049510555.1. Lineage (GTDB taxonomy): Bacteria > Acidobacteriota > Terriglobia > Bryobacterales > Bryobacteraceae > Fen-178. The sequence continues at coordinate 7,073 of JBEKYW010000055.1, read as the reverse complement.
AAGGCGCTGACCAAAGAGTATTTCCTCCACACCAAGGTGAAAATGGTGGACGGCTCCGACCCCGTCCTCGGCTGACCGATGACGAAAAAGCAACTGCAAGCCATTGCGAAACGGCATGGCACCCCCGTCGTGGTGATCGACCACGACGTGATCCGTCGCAACTACGCCGCCTTCCGAAGGCGTTTGCCAATAGTGCAGGCATACTACGCCGTGAAAGCCAATCCCGCGCCGGAAATTATCCGCACGCTCTACCGCGCTGGCGCCAGCTTCGACGTCGCTTCGCTCCCCGAATTCATGCTGGTCCACGAGAACATCAAGCACCTCCCGGCCAAGCAGCGCCAGGACTTCATCTGGGACAAAATCATCTACGCCAACCCCATCAAGCCCAAGGAAACGCTGGAAGCTCTCGACGAGTACAAGCCGCTCCTCACCTACGACAACCTGGACGAGCTGCGCAAAATCCAACGGTACGCGCCCCATGCCGGCCTGGTATTGCGGTTGCGCGTTCCCAACACCGGCTCGATGGTCGAGCTATCGTCCAAGTTCGGCTGCGACACCGGCGAGGCCGTGGACCTGATCCTGGAAGCGTTTCGCATGGGGCTGGTGGTGGAGGGCCTGAGCTTCCACGTCGGCAGCCAGTGCACCAATTTCGACAACTTCGTGCAAGCCCTGAACATCGCGGCGGCGGTGATGGCGGAAGCCCGGTCGCGAGGCCACGAGATCAAGATCCTCGACATCGGCGGCGGCTTCCCGGTGCCTTACGACGCGCGCGTGAAGCCCTTTCCGGTGCTCGCCAGGAAGATCAATTCGGAAATCGACCGGCTTTTCGCGCAGGACATCGAGATTCTGGCCGAGCCGGGCCGGTTCCTGGTGGCCACCGCCGCCACCGCGGTGGCGCGCATCATCGGCAAGGCCTTCCGCGACGGCAAAACCTGCTACTACATCGACGACAGCGTGTATCACACGTTTTCCGGCATCGTATTCGACCACTGCCAGTATCGTCTCAAGGCGTTCCAGAAGGGCGATACCGAGATCTGCACGGTATTCGGGCAGACCTGCGACGGCATGGACGCCATCGTTCAATCCGAAGAATTGCCCAAGCTCGAGATCGACGATCTGCTCTACTCGGAAAACATTGGCGCCTACAGCAACGCCTCCGCGACCCACTTCAACGGCTTCGAGCCGGCGCAGGTCGTGCACGTGAACGAGTAAATGAACTGGGCGCGATGTGGCGCAAACACTCGTGTTTGCCGTGAAGGTGCCTCAGGGTATTCTCGTCTGCTACCATGAAGTCTCATGACAATGAATCGGAACCTGCTCGCTGCGGGGCTTTTCCTCGCTCTCGCCGCTGCGCCGGCGGCTGCCCAGTCGAAGGATGTCGAGGGAAGCAAGGATTCCCCGCTCGCTTCGCGGTACCCTGGCTCGGTCATTGATAACTACAAGACCAAGCAATTTGACGAGTTCAGTTTTCCCATAGGCGCGGTTACCTCGCAGGGTATGCCCAAGAGCCTGCACCTGGAGGGCAAGATTACCCGGATCTCATACACCTATCCTCAGGACCGCTCGCCCCTGGAGGTCTACCGCAACTATGAAAGCGCCCTGAAGCGCGCCGGGTTTGAGACGGTGTTTACCTGCAGCGGCGATGCCTGCGGATTGGCCAGATTTCACATGACCGCCGACTGGTCCGACACCTGGTATGGCGCCGGCCACTGGCAATTCTCCGGCAAGCTGGCGCGCCCGGAGGGAGATATCTATGTGAGCCTCCATGTCGCGCCGGGCACAACCAATCTGGACATCATCGAAACCAAGCCCATGGAAGGCGGGCTGGTGACCGTCAATGCGGCCGCGCTGAAGGGCGATATCGGTAAGACCGGGCACGTGGCCGTCTACGGCATCTACTTCGACACTGCCAAGGCGGATGTTAAGCCGGAGTCCGCGCCGGCCCTGCAGGAGATTGGCAAGTTACTACAGCAGGACCCGAAGCTCAAGTTGTATATCGTCGGCCACACCGACAGCGTCGGCGAATTACAGATGAACATGGACCTATCGCGCCGGCGCGCGGATGCAGTCCTCAAAGCGCTAACTACCACCTATGGCGTGGCGCCCGACCGGCTCCAAGCCTACGGCAACGGCCCGCTGGCCCCTGTCGCCTCGAACAAGGACGAGGAAGGAAGAGGCAAGAATCGGCGCGTGGAACTTGTGGAGCGCTGAACCCCGCGCTGCCGCACGAACGCGTTGCGCCCATCTCCGCTACTTCACTCGATCGGGCTTTCTGTGGCCTGTACCCTGGCACTGCGGACATTGGCCGGTTCCCACGCAATTGGAGCACTGACCGCCATTACCCGTCCCCTTGCACATCGTGCACTGGCCTGATCCACCACACACATCGCACTTCACTTTTTGTTCAGTCACTACGCCTTATATAGCACAGTTATTGAGCTTCGATGCGCCCGCTCCAGCCAGAGGCTCGCCCAGAGACTTCAGACACAGGTTTCATCAGCCGCCTGCGTGAAGCGGATACCCAGTCGCAACGACTCCCCTACGCCCCGGGAGCCAGGTCCCGCCTCCGCACACTCCGCAGCACGCCCAGTGCAATCGGCACCGCGCCAGCCAGGATAAAGACCCCGTCCCCCGCCATACGCACCCATTCCAACTTGTGGTAGAGGCCGCCCATCAGGAAGTCCAGGCGGCGGGCGTGCCAATACCCGTTGGCGACGGAATCCCAGAGTTGGAGGACGCCCGCGGGGAACAGGTCCAGGACGATCATGAGGCCGAGGCCCACGTTAACGCCCCAGAAGCCCACCCGGATGAACTTCTCCGTCTCCTTCCAGGCCGCGTCGGACTGCATGGCCCTCAAGCAGAAGACCACGACCGCCAGGGCCAACATCCCGAAGACACCAAACAGGGCGGCGTGTCCGTGGTTGGGAGTGAGCGTCGTGCCGATCTCGAAGTAAGAAACGATGGGCAGGTTGATGAGGAAACCGAAGATCCCCGCGCCCACGAAGTTCCACACGCCCACCGCCATGAGGAAATAGATGGCCCACTTCTGGCCGCTGGCGATGTCGTGGCCGCACGTCGAACACTGCCTGTTCTTCAGCTTGATGAAGTCCCAGGCGTCCAGGGTCAGGAGCGTGAGGGGCACAACCTCCAGCGCGGAGAAGCACGCCGCCAGACCCATGTTGAGCGTCCCTTGCCCCGTGAAATACCAGTGGTGGCCTGTGCCGATGATCCCGCCGCTGAGGTACAGGATGGCGTCGAGGTACACCAGGCGCGTGGCGGTCTTGGCGCTGACCACGCCCATCTGGTGGAACATGATCGCTACCAGCACCGTCGCAAAGAGCTCGAAGAACCCCTCCACCCAGAGGTGGATAATCCAGAAGCGCCAGTTGTCGATTACCGCGAAGTTGCTGTGCGGGCCATAGAAGAGGGCGGGCAGGTAGAAGACGGGAATAGCCACGGCTGCATAGAGAAAGAGTGAGGAAAGCTCGCGCTTGCCGGGATTCTTGATGGCGGGGCTCAAGGCCCGGAACATCAGAACCAGCCAGAAGAGCAGGCCAGCCGCCAGCAGGAACTGCCAGAATCGCCCGAGATCCAGGTACTCGGAGCCTTGGTGTCCGAGCCAGAACCAGAGCTGTCCCAGCTTGTCGTTGATGCCCAGGGACTCTCCGGCGAGGCTGCCGGCTACCACCACCACCAGCGCACCCAGGAGAGCGTAGACGCCGGCTTTCTGGCCACCGGGCTCCTTGCCACCCACCCAGGGGGCCAGGAAAAGGCCGCCGCCCACCCAGGCCGTCGCTATCCAGAAAATCGCGAGCTGGAGGTGCCAGGTGCGTGCCAGGGTGTAGGGCAGGAACCGGGCGATGTCAATGCCGTAAAAGGCCCCTGGCTCCACGCGATAGTGGGCCAGCGCGCCCCCCAGGAACGATTGCGCCAGGAACAGCAGCGCCACGATGGCGAAGTACCACCCAGTGGCCCACTGGCTGGCCGTCAGTTTCAGCGGCGTGGTGGCGGAATGGACGGTGTGGGTAGCGGCGCTCTCGCCCTTCCAGCCCAGGTAGTCGAACTTGCCGAAGAAAAAGAGGATGAGGCCCAGGCCACCCAGGAGGGTGATGAGACTCATGGCGCTCCAGACATAGGCCCCGGCGGAGGGCCTGTTGCCCACCAGAGGCTCGTAGGGCCAGTTGTTGGTGTAGGAGTAATCCTTGTCCGGGCGGTTCGCCGAACAGGCCCAGGCCGCCCACACGAAATAGGCGCTCAGCGCCTTGAGCTCCGAGGGGTTCTTAATATAGTTGGCAGGCAGCCCGGGAGCGGCGTCCTTCTTGGTGAAGTACTCGCTCCATTCGGCACTCTGGCTCCGGTAGGCTGCCACCTCCCCGGGTGTGAGAAGGAGCGTCTGCGAAGCCGGTTGGTACCGGTTCTCTTTGAGCACGTTCCTCACCTGCGCGGATGCGGCGCTCTGCTCATCCGATGAGAGCCGCGCGAAAGGTCTGCCGTACTTCTCCACGGCAATCGTGTCCCGAGTCACCTCGCTCAGTCTGTGCAGGTACTCGGCACTGTAATCGGGGCCGAGGTAAGCCCCGTGGCCCCAAAGGGTTCCGTGCTCCATGAGGCCGTACTTGAAGAAGACCTCCTGGCCCTTCTGGATATCGGCCCCCGTGAACACCACGTTTCCCGCCATGTCCACGACCTTCTCGGGAATGGGCGGGGCGTTCGTGTAGGTCAAGACGGTAAGAAAGGATAGAACCGAGAAACCGGCGATCATGACGAGGATCGCCGAGTGTCTCCACCACGGAGAGAGAGTCCCCCCGTTACCGGATGTACCAGTCATTTCATGCCCCCAAGCCAATCTACTATCGCTACCCGCCGCCTTCCACCGACAGCGCATACAGCAGCGACTGCACGCGCTCGGCCGAGCCCGTAAACAGATCCCGCGGCAGCCGCCGGTAGCTCAACATCTGGCGGTAAATGTAATCCTCCAAACTGGAGTTGATGCCCCATCCGGCCAGGTATTGCAGCCGCAGATCTCTGTCGCGGTTGATCTCGGCGCCTGCGAGGCTACTGCGTCGAGAGGGCAGCCACTCTCGCCACCCCAATCAGTTCCACATCCTCTTCCCAGTCCCAGAGTCGCACCTGCGCTTCAAGTTGCTGTTTAGCAAGCTCGTAGGCGCGGTCGAACCGCAGGCTCTCAAAGTCTCGAGCCAGGCGCTGTGTCTGGGGCGAAAGCGGCCCCTCTTTGCTGTATCGACTGGCCGCCCACGCAGCCAACTGGTCATCAACGGCGCCGTCAGCACGCACCACAATGGTGTAAAAGTCAAACAGGTACTCGTCTCCGTCTTCGCGTTGCACGCGCGAGCGTACGATGAAGTTAAACTGCAGGCCTGCCCTGACGTCGCCGGGCTGCAGCTCGGGAGCTTCGATCACCCGTACAGCAGTGTGGCCACCAAAACTGTAGTCGCCGACCTGCTGAAGCATAGCATCCACGAGCGGGTGGCCCAGCGCGAAGAACTCCGCCTGGGGATTCCGAATCGCCATGCCGCGGTCGAACGTTACCGTCTTGTATCGCTCGGGAAGCTTGCTTTCAAGCAATCTTTCCGGGGTCAGGAACTCATAACACCCGTCCTTACGCTGTACCTGCCGCCGCTCCCGCGCTAAATACTTCAACGTGAAGGCTTCGAGGTCTCTCAGGTTGACCGGGCTGGCCAACTCCTTCCGGTAGTCATCGAAGCTATAGCTCGATACGTCCTTGAAAAGGCTCTGCGTGGCGATTTCGTAAGCCTGCTGCGCTCGGCGGACGGCTTCCTGGATGTCTTCTTTGCTCTGCTTGTTGAGTGTTCCTTCCACTAACGCCCGTGTGTAGATTTCGTCCGGCTCAATCTCCGCCTCCAGTTGCCCGTTTAGACTGGCAATCAACTCTTCTGGGTCCTCGCCGGTCACCTGCCGCAAAGCTTCAGCCGCTACTCTCAAGCGCTGCTCAAAGTACGAGCGCACCGTGTCTTCCACCGTGCCTTTGGCCCGCAGGTTGTAAATCTGCACCACCTTTTCCTGGCCGTAGCGATAGACACGGCCAATGCGCTGCTCATAACGCATCGGGTTCCAGGGCAGGTCGTAATTCACCACGATGTAGCAGAACTGCAGGTTGATTCCCTCGCCGCCCGCCTCGGTCGAAACCAGGAAGCGAACTTCAGGCGCCTCGCGGAAAACGCGCTGGCTGCGCCGCTTGCTTTCCGCCTCGGGCGTCTTGCCCTCCAGTTCCATGCCGCCGTTAATCAAAACGACCGTGTTCGCCCCGTACCATCGCTCAAGCTTCTCCTTCAGGAACTCCTGCGTGCGCCGGTATTCGGTGAAGATCAGCACCTTCGCGCCCGGGGTCTCCCGATCGATCTGCTTAAGCAGTTCGCGAAGCCGGTCGATCTTCTTTTCCCGCTCAACCGGAATGGCCAGAAGCTCTTTCAGGATGTCAATCTCGTCCTGGACTATTTCCCGGTCGCTCTTGAGCACTGCCTCCTCATCCAGTTCGCCCTGGTAGCGCTCGTCCTGCTCCTCTTCCTCGTCTTCCGGCGGCAGCTTGTCGAGCTTCTCCTGCAGCCGCTTCAACCGGCCCTCCAGGGCATGCTTGATGGCACGGACCGAGCTGGTGTTCAGCCTCTGAAATGTCGTCAGGATGAAACCTACGGCGCGGCGGTGCATCGGGTCCTCAATCCGTTCGAGCGAGTTGTAACCCGTCCGTATGTAGGCCTCGACGGCTACGTAGAACTCCTTCTCGCCAGGATACATGTTGAATCCCAGGGGAACCGTGCGGCGCCCCTTGAAGACGACCTGCCCCTCGGCGTCCGTCACCTTGAGTTTGGGCGTGCGCAAGATCAGCGTGGAGTAAGGCACCGCCCCCTGAGGTCTGAACAAGCCCTCGTCGATGAGCGGCGCAAAATCCACGCTCGGCTCCAGCAATTTGACCAGGTTCACAAAGCGAGTGTGATTTGGATCCCCTGCGTGAGGTGTGGCAGTGAGCAGCAGCAAGGCGTCTGTGTAGTCGCGCAGGGCCTCTGCAAGCTGATAGTTCTGCGTTTTCTCGGTCT
>JBEKYW010000054.1:0-84607 GCA_049510555.1 Bryobacteraceae bacterium | reverse complement strand
CGCGGAAGCGGGGGTCGTTGCGGGCGAGGGAAAGGCCGTTACGAGCGACCGGTCCCGATCATAGAGAAAGGCTGCGGCGCGCCAGGAAGCACTGATCCGGTGGCTGGGGAAAACGGTCATTGGGGAGCGGAGAGGCGAAGCGCACGGCGCTCTGTGATTGCGATGTTCAGCACCGGGCATGCCGGTGGTGGGCAAGGCTGGGAATCAGATCACTTGGAACCATTTTTTTTGCTCACCGCCCTTCGCCTGCGGTAGCTGGCCTCCAACTTTCCTCTGCCCTCGCTTTTTCACGATTCTCCGCTCCCTCTGCGCCCTCAGGTTTTGACTTTATTCTCCTATTCTCTCCTCCGCGAAGTCTCGGCGTCTCCGCGTCTCCGCGTCGAAGAACACCCTCCTGCTCAGTTCCGGCTCCGCCAGGTTAGGAACTACCATTGCGTTCCGCCCCCACCCGAATTGTGATACGTTAAGTCTTTCACTGGAACTGGAGGACATATGATGGAGGCCCTTGGCCTGATCGAAACGAAGGGTTTGGTGGGCGCCATCGAGGCCGCCGATGCCATGTGCAAGACCGCCAATGTGATCCTGCAAGGCAAGGAATACGTGGGCGCCGGCCTGGTCTGCGTCACGTGCCGCGGCGATGTAGGCGCGGTGAAAGCGGCGACGGACGCGGGTGCGGCCGCGGCCCGGCGCGTCGGCGAACTGATCAGCGTCCATGTCATTCCGCGACCGCATGAGGAGGTGGAAAGGGTCCTCCCCACCGGCGGTCTCAAGAAGTAAGGGCTGATGCTCGAAGACAAAGACCTTCTTTCGATCCAGGAGGTCCGCACCAAGGTCGAGAAGGCCCACACCGCGTGGCTCCAATACCGCACTTATTCCCAGGAGCAGATTGACGCCATCGTCGAGCGCATGGCGGCCGCTGCACGCGCCAATGCCAAGCGCCTCGCCGACATGGCTGTCGAAGAGACCGGTTACGGCAACGCCAAGGACAAGTACGTCAAGAACCTGCTGTGCGCCGACTGGCTGCCGCGCCGCATGCGCGGCATGAAAACCGTCGGCGTTCTGCGCGAGCTGCCGGAAGAAAAGGTGGTCGAAATTGGCATTCCCATGGGCGTGGTGGCGGCCATCCTCCCCACCACCAATCCCACCTCCACGGCCATTTACAAGGTGCTGATTTCGCTCAAAGCGGGGAACGCCATTGTGCTCAGCCCGCACCCGCGCGCGCACCACTGCACCTGCTACACCGCGGGAATTCTGTACCAGGCGGCGGTCGAAGCCGGCGCTCCCGAAGGCATCATCCAGTGCGTGGATAACGCCACGCTCGAAGCCACCAACGCGCTCATGCGGCACGAGCGCACCGGAGTGATTCTTTCCACCGGCGGCGCGGGCATCGTCAGGGCCGCCTATTCCAGCGGCAAGCCGGCCTTCGGCGTGGGCCCCGGCAACGTTCCGGTGCTGATCGATACTTCGGCCGACCTGAAAGACGCCGTCGCCAAAGTCATCGCCGGCAAGTCCTTCGATTACGGCACGGTCTGCTCCAGCGAGCAGGCCATCGTGGCGGAAGCCTCGCTGCGCGACCGGATTCTCAGCCTGCTGAAGGCCAACCACGCCTGCATCGCCAGCGACGCCCAGAAGCACGTGCTCGGCAAGCTGCTCATCATGCCGAACTGGACCGTGAATCCGCAGTGCGTGGGCCAGTCCCCCGCCAAGATCGCCAGGATGGCGGGTTTCGAAGTGCCGCCGGACACCTCCATCATCTGCGCCGAATTAGAGGGCGTCGGCAAGCAGCATCCGCTCTCGGCAGAGAAGCTGTCGCCGGTGCTCGCGCTCTACTTCGTCCAGGACTTCAACGCGGCCCTGGACACCTGCTTCGCGCTGCTGAAGTTCGGCGGCATGGGCCACACCGCCGTGATCTACTCGAACAACGACCAGCACACCCGGGAATTCGCCATGCGCATGCCGGCCATGCGCGTGCTGGTGAATACGCCTGCGCCGCAAGGCTCCACGGGCATCACCACCAATGTCTTTCCTTCGATGACGCTGGGTTGCGGCGCCGCGGCCGGGAACAGCACCTCCGACAACGTCGGCCCGCAACACCTGATTAACATCAAGCGGCTGGCGTATACCGTGCGCCAGCCCGAGGAGGCGTTCGAGATGCCGCTGGATTACAACGCCGCGCCGGGCGCCCCCGTGGGCCCGCCCTCTTCAAGCCCCATCGGCCCCATCGACCGCAGCACGGTGGCCGCGGCCGTGGAGCGGTATCTGGCAGCGCGCGGAATCCCGGTTGCCGCGCCCGCGGCGGGCGGTCCGTCCTGCGCGCCGGTGGCACAACCCTCCCGGCCCGTGCCGGTGGTCTCGAATATTGTGGCCGAAGTGGTGGACCGCTTCCTGGCCCGGCGCGGCACTCCCGAATCCAAGAGCGGGTCTGGCCGCCGGACCTCGGAAGCGGCGCCGCCCCAGAGGGAATCGCCACCTGAACCGGTGGATTTCGTATCCGAGGCCGACGTGCGCTCCGCCATCCGGGAGAAACGCAAGATCTACATCGGGCCGAAGACGATCGTTACGCCCTCCGCCCGCGACCTGGCCGGCCCCTCTGATATTCTGGTGTTGGCGCAGGACTCTCCACTGACTAGCAGTCTCGCCGATGGCAAACGGCGCCCGGTCAGTGGCACTCTTGATCCGGGGGCATTGCCCCGCGGCTAGCGGCTGAGGCATTCACGTGGATTTGAATCTCGACACACTGAAACAGGAAGTCCTGGAGTATCTCGATTCGGCTGGGTTCGCCGTCTTTCACAGCAGTCCCGGCTGTCTGGAAGGCCCATCCCAGGTGCTCTGGGACACCGGGCATCACCCCGACTTCCGGACCTTCCTGGAAGTCGCCCGCAAGGCCGGGGTCAACCTGATCGTGTTCGCCACTCGCGAGTTTGAAGCCGCCGACCTGGACGATCTTCTGGCGCAGCTCGAGGACTGCGATCTCACCCGCGAGGAGCATCGCGAGTACGAGTCGCGCCTGCGCGAGCTGCGCATCTTTGAAGGCGTGACCTGTTCCCTGGATCTGGCGTTCGATCACCACTCCCGCCTCTACGTCTTCGAAGTGCAGCCCGATTGGTACGAGGAGTTCCTCACGGTGGAGGACGAGATCGTATCGCGGATGGCCGATGAAGAGGAATTGGACGAAGGCGGCTCCCTCGGCGGCTACTTCTCCAAGAACTAGTGCCTGGACCGTGTGGAAGGGTTCTTTTTGTGGGGCAGCTTGCCAAGCTGCGTGCCGATTGGGGGCGCCCTCTGGGCCCGGCACGCGCGGCGATTGACAATCGCCGCGCAGGATGCCATCCTGTCTCACTTATGCAGGCTGGACTCAAGTGACCAATCCCCGCTGGCTGCTTCCCTGCCCCAATCCGCGCGACGTGGAAGCGCTCTCGTCCGCTCTCCGCATCGCCGCGCCCGCCGCCAAGGTTCTGGTTCATCGCGGCCTCGCCGACCCCGCCGCCGCGCTCCGTTTCCTCCAGCCTTCGCTCGACGATCTCCACGACCCGCTTACCATGCGCGGCATGCCGCGGGCCGTCACGCGCCTCGAAGAAGCCATCCACGATGGCCAGAAGATCCTGATCTACGGCGATTACGACGTGGATGGCGCCACCTCCGTGGTGCTTCTTACCAAGGCCATCGAGCTCGCCGGCGGCGCCGCCAGCTACTACGTTCCGCACCGCCTCAAGGACGGCTACGGCATGCGTCCCGACGTGGTGGAGACGGCTGCCGCCGAAGGCGTGAAGCTCATCGTGAGCGTCGATACCGGAATCCGCGCCGCCGACGTGGTGCGCCGCGCGGGCGAGCTGGCCGTCGACGTGATCGTCACCGACCATCACCTCCCCGAGAGCGAATTGCCGCCCGCGCTGGCCGTGCTCAACCCGAACCAGCCCGGCTGCCCATATCCCGAGAAGAACCTGTGCGGCGCCGGCGTGGCGTTCAAACTGGCGCAGGCGCTGCTGGCCACGCTGCCATGGCCGCCGGAAAGGGCGCGGCGCGTTTGCGAATCGTTTCTCAAGCTGGTGGCCATCGCCACCGTGGCCGACGTGGTGCCGCTCACCGGTGAGAACCGCATCATCGTCAAACACGGGCTTGACGGTCTTCGCTCGGTCCGCAATCCCGGCCTGCGCGCGCTGCTGGATGTCGCCGGCTTCACTGGCGGCGCCGTGCCCACCGCCCGGCAAGGCGCGTTTCAGATTGCGCCGCGCATGAACGCGGCCGGCCGAATGGATACCGCCAAGGCGGTGATCGAGCTGCTCCTCACCGATGACCCGGCGCGCGCCCGCGAGCTGGCGCTCCAGCTTCACGAGCAGAACGCCGAGCGCCAGCAGGTGGAAGCCGAGATCCTCGACACCTGCGAGCGCCTGGCGGTGGACGAATCGTCCGCCGCCCTGGTCTACTACGCCGAGAACTGGCACCGCGGCGTGCTGGGCATTGTGGCGGCGCGGCTCGTGGAGCGCCTCTACCGCCCGGTGTTCGTGCTCGGCCGCAACCCCGAGGACGGCCTGGTGCAGGGCTCCGGCCGCGGCATCCCCGGGTTTCACTTGCTCGAAGCCCTGGAAACCATGCCCGATCTCTTCGTGCGCTTCGGAGGCCACCAGCACGCCGCCGGCGTGACGCTCGAAGCCGCGCGCGTGGACGAATTCCGCGAGCGCTTCAATGCCTGCGCCGCCGCGCGCCTGCGCCCCGAGGATCTCCTGCCGCGGATGGAGGTCGACGCCGTGCTCGAGTTGCGCGATCTCACGGATGGCAGCGCCGCGGAAGTCCTGGCGCTGGCGCCCTTCGGTCACGGCAATCCCCCGCCCCTGCTGGCCGCCCTGGATGTGGAAGTCGCCGGCCAGCCCGCGGTCATGAAGGAGAAGCACCTGCGGGTGATGGTGCGCCAGAACGGCCGCGCGCTGGCGCTGAAGGCCTGGAACTTCGCCGGCCGCGTCGCCGAGATGCCGCCCGGCGCCCGCGTGGACGTCGCCTTCCACCTGGAGGAGGACGCCTACTCGGCTGCCCGCGGCTATCCCGGATGGGCGGCCGTGTTGCGCGACGTCCGGAGCGTATCGCCGGCGCTCGAGGCCGCCGCGCCCCCACCCGGTCTGAATTCCTTGAAACCGATCTGAATATGAGGCCCATCTAAAGCTTACAATCGTATTTTTGGACTTTAGGAACGCATGAAAACCATACTTGGTCTATCTCTACTCGCGGCCGTCTATTCCGCGGGCCTGTACGCGCAATCGGTGGCGGGATCTGGCGCGGTCACCGGAACGGTGCGCGACGCCAACGGCGAAGGCCTGCCCGACGCCACCGTGATTCTGCGCAACCAATCGATGGGCATCCGGCGCACCATGATCTCCAACGACGACGGCGTCTTCGACGCGCCCGCGCTGGCGCCCTCCAAAGGGTACGGGATCAAGGTCACGAGAAAGGGATTCGCGGACTGGGAGTCTAACGAGTTCGATGTCTCGGCCGGCCAGACACTGAACTTCGACATCGAGATGCAGGTGGAGGGAACTCCCGCCGCCGAGATCGACCCCGGCAGGGCATTGTCGCCGGTGGATGATACCAGGGTGGGCGTCTCCACTTTGGTCGGCCGGCCGCAGATCGACGGGTTGCCTACCAGCGACCGCCGCCTGGATGAGCTGGCACTGCTGGCGCCGGCGGTTTCCACCGACGGCAGCCTGGGAGCGATGGCTTTTCACGGCCACGCATTCGCCAATTCGTTTCTCACCGACGGCCTTTCCACCACCAACAACTATTATTTTTTCCAAAGACCCGGCATCGCCAACCAGCTCCCGCAGGACGCCGTAGAAGGGGTGCAAGTGCTGCTCAGCGACGCCTCGACCGAATTCGGGCGCGCCATGGGAGGAACGGTCAACGCCGTCACCCGGAGCGGCGCCAACAGCTTTCACGGCGCCGGGTACGGCTATCTCGGCAAGCGCTCGTTGAGCGCGACTGACCGGTTCGCGCTGGGACAGAACTCATTCCAAAAGCAGAACCAGGCTGGCGGCAGCCTTGGCGGGCCGATTCTCCCCGGCAAAGTCTTCTTCTTCTTGAATGGCGAAGACCTGGAGAGCCATTTCCAGGATTTGAACCGCATCACCAACCCGTTGATCGCCGATTCCACCGGCTCCTCTGTCCTGCTGTCGAACTGTAGGGCGACAGTGGTGGCGTGCACCGCCGCCGTCCAGTTCCTGCAGCCGCAAATGAACGTGCGAACGCCGCTCTCCGAGCGCTGGGCCACCGGCCTGGCCAAGATCGATTACCGCCGCAGCGACCGCCATACGTTCGGCCTCGAGGCCAACGCGATGAATTCGCGCCTCCCGGACGGCGCCGCCACCCAGAACGTGGCGCCCAATGGGGGCCTGTTGGGCATCGGTAATGCCACCGAAAACACGCGCTTCGGGAAGCTCTCCTGGATAGCCTCGCTGTCTCCGTCGGCCGTCAATGAAGCGCGCTTCGGCGTGTTCCAGGACAGTTTCTCCGAACCCGCCTCGCAGGCCAACCTGTCTACCGGCGGCCTGGGCATCTTCGTGGCGGGAGCGACCGCCGGCGCCGCCCGTCCGGACAGCACCTCCCTCAAGGAACAGCGCTACCAGCTCGTGGAGAACCTCAACATCGCCTTTTACAGGCACTCGATCAAGTTCGGCGGGGACGTGTCGCAGACGCGCGACTCGATCAACCAGCTCGCCAACGCCAACGGCACGTTCTATTATCCATCGCTGACGGCCTTTGCCCAGGACCTGGTCACCATTAATCAAAGGAACTACTCGATGTTCACGCAGACGTTCGGCAATCCCAGCCGGGCGTTGCGCTCGCGGGAGTTCAACGTATACGCGCAGGATACCTGGAAGGCCTGGCGGAAGTTGACGCTGAGCTTTGGCGTGCGCTGGGAAAAAACGGCTCCGCAGCATCCCACCGAGACCAATTCCACCTATTACAATACCAGCACCATCCCGTCGCGCGGCCTGAATTTCGCTCCGCGTTTCAGCGCCGCCTATCTGTGGAATTACCGCACGGCCCTTCGCGCCAGTTATGGGTGGTATTACGCTCCCTATGCGGGCGATGTCGTGGACGCGCTGTTTCTCGGCAACGCCCTTTACCAGACCAGCATCGTGGTGTATCCGAATCAATCCGGCGCGCTGCTTTTCCCCAAGGTATTTTCCTCCGCCAGCATCCCGAGCGGCACGACCAACGTGATGTACGCCGTGTCCAAATGGCGCAACCCCTACGCCCAGCAAAGCAGCGTGGCGCTGGAGAGGCGATTGAGCGTGGACACAACTCTGACCGTCAACCTGATCCACAACCGGGGGCTTAAGCTGTGGACGGCAAGGGACGCCAATCTCGTCGCCCCCACTAAGACTCAAACCTACACCATCTACAATACCAGCGGCCAGTATGTGAGCACCTTCACCACCAGCGTCTGGACCTCCAAGAACGATGGGACCTCCGCGCACGTTTACGAGGTAGGAAACGGTGGATCGTCCTGGTATGACGCGGTGGCGGTGCAGTTGCGTAAGCAAATGGCGCGCGCGCTCAGCGTGCAGTTGTCGTACACCTGGTCGCACGCCCTCGACGATGTGAGCGGAACGCCGGTGGTTCCGGGGATTCCTTTGAACACTTCCGCCGCCGACTACAGCGGCGACAAAGGCAACTCGGCGGCGGACCAGCGGCACCGCGGGGTGCTGAACTGGGTGTGGCAGCCCACGGTGATCAAGAGCGATTCCCCCTTCGCGCGCTTCCTGGTGAACGGATGGGAGCTCTCGGGGATCGCCACGGTGGCTTCTCCGCAACACATGACGCCGGAGGTTATCGCCGGCGCCCAGCAGTTTTCCGGCATCACCATGTTGTACACCAATTCGCTGAACGGTTCGGGAGGCTGGGACCGCGTGCCGTTCCAGAAGGTGAACAGCTTGGACACCCAATTCCAGTACAACCTGAACGCGCGCGTAACGCGCACGCTGCCCTTCACGGAGCGCGTGAAAGGGATGCTGATGTTCGAGGCCTTCAACGTTCTCAATAACCAGTACGCCACCGCGGTGAACACGGTGGCATACACGTCGACGCTCGGCGTGGTGAAGGCGGTGACGGGCGCCGGCACGGGCAACGCCTCCTCCGGCTTCCCCTACGGCTCGACCGCGCGCCGCTGTCAGGTGGCTTTCCGGCTGGTGTTCTGAGTGGGGCAAATTTCCGACCCCGAATCGGGGTGCATGCCCGGGAGCGGGCGTGGTTTCCCACAGCGCCGTTTCTGCGCCGCCCGCGGTGCCGAAGACGTGGCCTGGTAAACTTCTTCCGGGCAGCCGTAACCCAATCGAAATATACTGTGAGAGAGACAATCAGGGTGTACCGACATGCGTCTTTTGCAGCAGTACAAAGGGAGACTGACTCCCGCCGCCGCGGCGGAGGGAATGAACGCCGCTATCACGAACGCGAAACGTCTCGCTGAGGATGCGAATCTCCTGTTCGGAAAGCGACGGTACCCGACGGCTTCAAGCCTCGCGATCCTCTCGCTCGAAGAACAGGGCAAATGCGGCATCCTCCGCGAGCTGCTGACAGCACCTTCGGATGATGAAATCGCCGAGTGCTGGAAACGATACCGAAGGCACACCGACAAGAACTACCTTGCGCTCCTCCCGGATTACGTCCGAAAGGGCGCCCCGCGACTCCATCATTTTCGTGATCTTTTTATGCAGGATACGGAATCGCGGCGGGCAACCTTTGACGCTATTAAGCAGCTTGGCCTTTACACCGACTGTTGCGGGAATTGTCATTGGTCGGTACCGTCTGAAGTCGTTGAGCAGACTCTGGCCGCCGTGATCGTACCGCTGGCCTCGGCGTTGTCGGAGAACACGGAACCCGTCACCGTCGAAGAACTCGATCTGTGGTGTCTTCACATGCGGGGCGGCCTCACGCGCGAACACCTCCTGAATTGGTGCGCGGCTATGGTATCGGCTGGTCTGAAGCCGGCCAACTATATGGACGGAATGCGCAGGTTCACCGAAGGCAGCAGCGGGACGACTGACATCCTCGGCGGGCTGTCGATCATATGATGATGGCTGTTACACACGAAATCTCCAAGTGGAAACGACAGCTGCGTTCTTATCTACAGGCACGTGGCCGGGGCTTCGCTCATCGCCGCAACACATTGAATTGACGCCAATTACTTAAATGCGCAGCAATCATGGACCGTTTGCGCTTGCGGCGAGTGGAAATCCGACGCAGAACCGAACCAGCCACGACCAGGCCCCAGCAGGCCGCGGTCACGAGCTTTGGGGCTAGGGCCTGTCCGGGAAAACGAATCTGGGAGAACCGCCGCCTAGCGGCCTTGAACCCAGACGCGAAGCCGCATTTATTTAATCGTGTGCGGCGGTATACTGAATCGGGTAATGTGTCGCCCCGGCAGATGGGGTTTACTAGTGCGGTTGAAGTGCAACTGAGTGGACGCTCACGGTAGATATGGCCGTTTTCTTTGTCAGTTATGCTCATGAGGATGAGGCGTTTGCTAGGGAACTGTGCCAAGAACTCGACTCCCGTGGGACGTCAACCTGGCGCGACACTGTACAGCTACGAGAAGGTGACCATCTCCCTCTTGAGATTGTGAGCGCGCTCGACCGTTCAACCGGCTTCATTCTCTTGCTGTCGCGTGATTCGCTGGCGTCAGGCTGGGTTCGATTGGAGTTGGGCGCTGCTCTTGTTCGGCGGGCCGAAGATGCGTCATTTCGACTTATTCCGGTCATTCTCGATGACAGCCCCGCGCCTGCGCTGCTTCGGAGTTTATTCTACATTGACGGGCGGGCGTTGCATGCTCCAATCGTTGCAGAAAGAATCAGCACCGTGTCGCGGCATGCTCCGGCGATTCTGCCCGAAGGCACAGTCGAGTCGGTGGTTCGGGCCCTAGAAGCTGATCAATACTCAGAGGCTCCCAACGAAAGCGCCTTTGGTGGATGGGGGAAGTCCTACGGCCGTTACTTGACGGTGTCGTTTCCGGACCGACCACCAAAAGGTGTCTCTACGATGGATAGCGTTTCTGCAACCCACTTTGTTGTGCGCGGACTGCTCAGTGCTCAGCGGCTGGGCCTCAATTCATCATGGCAAGGCCGCGTTCAGCAGCTCTTGGTTAGGGCTCGGTGCTATCTGAATCGACACTTCGATGGGGTCGCGTCGGGCCTGATCGCAATCACGAGTCAAGGTGAGCGCCTCAGAAGAGACCCTAGGCATAGCGCGACCTTCGTGAAAGCGCTCGCCGCCTTGAAGGGGGAAGACGCGGATGTCCTCCGTCGAGCAACGGAGTATGCGATTTTGCGATTTCAAGACGATGGCGATGGCCGTTTAGCAACCGCGGCAGAGGTGTACCATCTTACACATGTCGTGCAGGCCCACCGTCATCTGCGCAGTGATAAGTTGACAGACAGAAAGCTTACGACCATCCGCAAGCTTGTCGAACATCAACTTCTCTCGGCTGCATTCGACGCGAATTGCGACGGCGGGCCTGTGCGCCTACTCCACGAAGGTGGTCAGCCTCATATGAGCCTTTACTACTCGTGGTGGGTACTTGACGCTTGTGGTGAGCAGCTATCCCACAGTGCTGATGGGAGAGTCCGTACTCTGGTTGGCGAGCTCGTCTCTGGCCTGCGGCAGTTTGGGATCAAGAAGGCCAATACTGGTCTCGGGTTCCCGCTCGCTCTCGGCGGGGGTGCCGACCCAGGAATGACAGCCCAAATTGGGGATGTGCTGCTTCGGTTGGCGCCGGTCGAAAGTGCGGACCACACCGCCAGGATAGCCGCATTCTTGAAGGATAGTTTGCCGGATGCAGCTGATGGCGCATACCCTTACAAATTCTTGCTGTGGGCAGTTCCTGTATTTTGGGAGCGCTATTTAATAGCTGCCTCTTTGCTCTCATAGGAATCCAAAACAGCTCCTTTGGAGAGGAAAACCCGAACGGCAGATTACGCACCTTGCCCTACCTCAGAAATCGTCCTGGAGTCCGTTTGGTGGCGTTTTGGCGTCCAGTTTTGGGCACCGGGCCTCGCTGTCTCGCCATCGGCGGCTTCGGGGTAGTGACGATGGTGCTGGCACCGAAGTGGGAGGCGGTTCGCTAGCGCGCGGCGCTCGCCGCCAGCTTTCCTGGCAAAGCACCCGGGCTCTCCGGCGACGGCAACAACTCCGTGTCGTTCTCATCCAAGACACTTGCCGGAAGCGACTTGCTGGCTTTGGCGCCAAGCACTTTGAGCTGCTCCACCTGATTCACGAGGTTGCCTCGGCCCGACGACAGTTTAGCCATGGCCTCGTCGTAGGATACGCGTGCCTGACTCATGCGATTGCCCAACGAGGCCATGTCGTCCAGGAATCCGACCAGCTTGTCATAGATCCTCCCGGCCCTCCGGGCGATGATTTCGGCGTTCTTGTTGCGGCGTTCAACCTGCCAGACGTTGGCTACTGTCCGGAGGGCGATCATCAGGGTAGTAGGCGTGGCTATGGCAACGTTGGCATCTACCGCTTCCGCCGTCAGGCCCGGATCTTCTTGCAACGCCGCCGCGAGAGCTCCCTCGATCGGTATGAACATCACAACGTAGTCGAGTTGGCTGCCCGCGGCCGAGTGGTATTCCTTGCTGGACAACGTTTTGATGTGCGAGCGAATCGAGGTGAGGTGGCGCTTCAGGTGGGCGGCCCGTTCGGCCTCGCTTTCGGCGTTGACGTAGTCGTCGAATGCGACCAAAGACACCTTGGAGTCGATCACGATCTTTTGGCCGCCAGGGAGATTGACTTCCACGTCGGGTTTGAGGCGGGCACCCTCCTCGGTTTTGTGGCTCTGTTGAATGACGTACTCCTCACCCTCACGCAGGCCCGATCGCTCCAGGATCGACGCCAGTATCATTTCTCCCCATGCCCCTTGTGTCTGAGCCTCGCCTTTCAGCGCCCGCGTAAGATTGGAGGTCTCGAGGGTCATTTTGGCGCTGTGCGCGGAGAGATCGCGTATCTGCTGGGCCAAGGCTTCGCGTTCTTTCGCGGTCTCGATTTGTGCGCCTTGAAGCCCCAATTGGAATTCCCCGAGTTTCTCGCGGAGCGGTGCCAGGATGATTTCGATTTGTTCCTTGTTTTGCTTGCTGAAGGTCTCGCTGTGGGATTGCATCACCTCGGCCGCCAGAACTTTGAACTCACCAGTCATGCGTTCTCTGGCTTCTGTAAGCAAGGCGAGTTTTTCCATAGCTTGCTTTCGCTCCTGCTCGAGGGTAGCCTGGACCGCCGCCAGGCGGGTCTCAAAGTCCGTTTTCTTCTCCTCGGTGGAGGCGAGGCGCGCCTTCAGTTCAGCGAGGTCGGAATCGCGGTGCGACAGGGCTTCCGTAACTCTCGCGGACTCCGTTTCCATGGCGCTCTTGGCATCGCGCAAGCGATCGGCCAACTGCTTTCCCTCCGTCAAATCGCGTTCCACCTCAGCGAGGCGCCCGGACTTTTGCTCCTCAACCGCGAGGCGGCGCTGAAGATCGGATTTCTCTTCTCGGAGCGAAACCGCCTCGGCCTCCAGTTGGCGCAACCGCTTTAGGGGGAATGCCAGAAGGATCGATACGACCACCGCAAGAACGACTGCCACAACGGCCACGGAGAGCGGCATATGACCTCACGGACAGCTAGCGAGCAGATATTCTAGTGTACGACCCTTTCGTCTCCGATTCCACCGTCAAGACGGTTTCCCGCAGGACAGGTTTGGGCATTGTCGCGTTCCACGGGCGCAGGCGGCCTTCGTCGGAAGTAACAGCGGCCTGCGTGACAAGATCGCAGTGGTCCAGCATGCCGGCCATCTCCACCACGCCGCGCAACTGGATCTCGCCCCAGTGGCCGCGCACGCCCGGCGTGCGCAGCGCGGTGACCAGCTTGCCGGTTCCGGCAGCATGCTTTGCATGAAACCTATCATCGCGCGAAGCTTTCAGCCTTCAGCCTTCAGCGTTCAGCTTTCAGCTAAACCCCGCGGTGGCGCTGTTATGACTGATAGCTGAAAGCTGACGGCTGACCGCTACAGCAGCACCGTGTCCATGCGCTCGGGTGCTTCCGCCGGCGCCGGGGCGGGGGGGGCCTGCCGCTCACTCGCGCGGAGGAACTGGATCAGCTCCGCCTCCGAACCGTCGAAAAAGTCGTCCAGCAGCTCGCGAATGGCCGCGCGGCGCATCCCGTCGCGCGGGGCCTGCGGCGAGTAGAGGAACGCCCGCCCCACCTTGCGGCGCGCCACTTTTCCCTTGCGCACCAGGCGGTCGAGCACCGTCATGATGGTGGTGTAGGCCAGCGGCCTGGATTGCGCCACGATGCGCCGCACGTCTTTCACGTTGCCTTCCCGAAGCGACCAGAGCGCCTTCAGGCAGGCCAGCTCGAGAGGCGGAGGGATATCGCGCGCGGCTCTGGGCATCAGCTTTCCGGTTTGGCCTCCGCAGGCCCGAGCGCCTGCCTCAGTTTATCGGCAAAAGGCGATTCCGCTGGGGCGCCCTCTGGGCCCTGCGGGGTGCCCTCTGGGCCCGGCGGGGCGCCCTCTGGGCCCGGCAACGCGCCCTCCGGGGTGCCCTCTGGGCCCGGCGCCTCCCCGATTAAATAGCGGTCCTTCTTGAGCGCCGCGCGCTCCAACGCCGTGTTCCAGGCGGTGAAGCTGCCTTCCACCTGGCGGTCGTTCTCGATCAGCGACCGCATGCACTCCATCTTGGAATCCATATCGTCCAGGTAGTGCAGCAGCAACGCTTCGGGAAACTGCGGCAGCTTGGGCGAGCCGAACTCGAGCTGGCCGTGATGGCTCAGGATCATGTGCTCCACCAGCGAGCGCAAGCGCGGCGGGAAATCGGGAAGGCCGCGCAGCTTTTCGGCCACCATGCCGAGCGCCATCGCGATGTGGCCCAGCAGTTGCCCGTCGTCGGAGTAGGAGAAGCCGCGCTCGTAGTTCAGCTCGTAAATCTTGCCGATGTCGTGCAGCACCACGCCGGCCAGCAGCAGGTCGTAATCGATGTGGGGATAGTGCGCCGCCGCCATGCGTGCCAGCGCGCACAGAGAGAGCACGTGCTCGAGCAGGCCGCCCAGATAGGCGTGATGGATCTGCTTGGCGGCGGGCGCGCGGCGGTACCGGCGCGCCACGTCCTCGTCGTCCAGCAGCGCTTCCAGCAGCGCTTTGAGGTGAGGATTGCCCATGGCGGCGACGGTGCCGCGCAGCTCGGTCCACATCTCCCCGGGGTCGCGGCTTGAGGAGGGGAAGTAATCGGCGAAATCGATTTCGCTGTCGTCCATCCGGCGCACCTTGTGAATGGTGAGCTGCGGCCGGTTGTGGAAGATGTGGGTGAGGCCCTTGACCTTGACGAAATCGTCGCGGTCGAAGCTGTCCATCGCCTCCGGGACGTTGTCCCACATCTTGGCGTCCACCTCGCCGGTGCGGTCGCCCAGCAGCAGCGAGAGGTACAGTTCGCCGGTCTTCCTCTGGCGAATCTCCTTCGAGTGGACCAGGAAGCTGGTGGTGATCACCCGGTTCGGCTCGAGTTCGTTCACATAGGGAGATTTCATTGTCGGATGGGCGGCATGGACGGCTGCGGTTTCGGCGCAGGCTTGGACGCCGCGCTCTCGGGTCTGGACGGCCGCGGCGCCGACTGTGCCACCGCCGCCGTTTCGACGATCGGGGGGTTGGGCTTGCTCGTGCCGGGGACGGGAAGAACGGTGAACAACCTCTTCCGCCTCGTCAGGCGCGAGGCGACTTCTTCCTTAGTGGTGGTCTGCGGCTTCAACTGGGCGGCGTCCTGCCAGTGCGTGTCCTTGCCTGGCGCCGCGCCGCTATCGGTGTAGCCGTCTCTGATTTGCAGGAACGCCTCCTGGCGGAGCTTGGTGAGGTACTCGCGCACCTTGGGTTCCAACCTCGGCTCCCTCAGGCGGTCTTCGATCTCGTTCTTCACTTCCTCGAAGGAAGCCTGGCCGGCCTCAAAGCGCTCGTCGATTCTCAGGATGAGGAAACAGGCGGGCTTTTCGATCTTGATGGGGTCGGTGACATAGCCCTTCTTTTCCTTGAAAACGCTATCCTCGATCTGCTTCAGCAGCAGGCCCCTCTTGAAGGCGCCGATATAGCCTCCACCCTTGGCGGTCTCGGGGTCGTCGGAGTTGTTGCGCGCCATGTCGGTGAACTTTTCTCCCTTGCGCGCGCGCGCCGTCAGGTCCTTGGCCTTCTTCTCCGCCGCGGCTATCTGTTCCGCGGTCTTGCCTTCGGTGGAGAGCAGAATCTGGCTCAGGAACACCTGCTCTTCGCGCACGAAGTCCTTCTTGTGGTCCTCGTAATATTTCTGCATCTCCGGATCCGAAATGGCGATGCGCGAGCCGATTTCCTGGCCGACCACCCGCTGCGTGAGGATCTGGTTTCTCAACTGCTGCTTGAAATCCTCGAATGGCATGCCGGTCTGCTGGCTGATGAACGCCTGAAACTGGTCGGGGTCTGGAATCTTGTTCTGCACCTGGATCTCAGCCAGACGGCGGGTCACGTCGGCATCCACGTTGACGTTCAGGTCTTTGCCCCTCTGCACCAGTAGAAGCTGGTCAATCTGGTCGCGCAGCGCGTCCCGCTCCGCTTGCTTGATGGCCTCGGCGAGCTTGGCGCCGGTGAGGCCCTGCCGCCGGAGTTCCTGCTCGATCTCCTGCCGTTTGTGTTCCAGTTCGCCGCGGGTAATGATATCGCCGTTGATCTTGGCGGCGATCTCCTCCACTACCTTCACGTCAGCCGCAACCGCCATGGGAAGAGCCGCGGCCATGAGTACTACAAGCCTGCCAAGCATACGCTGAGTCTCCATTCTACCAAGGCCCGAAGGGTGGGCGAGGCCCGAGACGTTACGCGCGCAACTGCTCCAGTTTCTCCGACAAAAAACGCAGAATCTCGCCCGCGGCGCCGGTGCCATCCAAGGGCAGCAGCAATACGCCTGCCGGAGTGAACTGCGCTCCCCTGGTTTTGGCGACGATATTCATGAGGCGCGCCGGCTCCACGCGGGTTTCCTTGTGGAACTTTATATTCAACACGTTATGGCGCCGGTCGACCACCTCAATGCCGATCTGCTCGGCCGTGGTCTTGAGCGCCGAGTATGCCAGCAGGTTGCGCACCGCGTCGGGCACCGGGCCGTAACGGTCCTCCAGTTCCTTTTCGGCACGGTCGCGCGCCGCCGCGTCAGTGGCACTGGCGATCTGCCGGTACGCCCGCAGGCGCTGATTTTCGTCCGCGATGTACTCCGGCGGAATGCGTATGTCGAGCCCCAGGTTGAGCGCGGAGTGGATCTCGGGCGCCACTTCTTCGCCCTTCAGCTCGCGGACGGTCTCATCCAGCAGCCGCACGTAGGTGTCGAAGCCGACCGAGTTGATGTGGCCGTGCTGCTCGCCCCCCAGCAGATTCCCGGCGCCGCGAAGCTCCAGATCGAGCGCGGCGATCTTGAAGCCGGCCCCCAGGTCGCTGAACTCTTTCAACGCCGCCAGGCGCTTGCGCGCGACTTCGGTCAGTTCGGTATCGGGCGGCACCAGCAGGTAGGCGTAGGCGCGGCGGTTCCAGCGGCCCACCCGTCCGCGAAGCTGATACAGTTCCGAAAGGCCCTGCCGTTCCGCATTCTCGATGACGATGGTGTTGGCGAGGGGGATATCCAGCCCATTTTCTATAATAGTAGTACAAACCAGGATGTCGAACTCGTGCCGCATGAATCGCAGCATGGTCCTTTCCAGTTCAGCCTCGGCCATCTGACCGTGACCCACGCCAATCCGAGCGCTCGGCGCGAGTTCCTGAATCATGGCGGCGCGTTTCCAGATGCTGTCTACCTTGTTGTGCAGAAAGTACACCTGCCCGCCGCGGCCCAATTCGAGTTCGATGGCGGAGCGGATCAGCTCGGGCTGAAACGGAGCCACTACGGTGTGGATGGCGAGGCGGTCCTTGGGCGGCGTCTCGATCACCGACATGTCCCGCAATCCCAATAACGACATGTGTAGTGTTCGGGGGATCGGCGTAGCGCTCATGCTGATCACGTCCACGGTCTTCCTCAGGTGCTTGAGCCGCTCCTTGTGCCTGACGCCGAAGCGCTGCTCTTCATCCACGATTACCAGGCCGAGATCCCGAAACTCCACGTCCTTGGACAAAAGGCGGTGGGTGCCGATGGCGATATCCACCTTGCCCCCGGTCAAGTCCGCCAGCGCCGCCTTGAGTTCCTTGGGAGTGCGGAACCGGCTGAACATCTCGGTGCGCACGGGGAATGGCTGGAACCGCCGTTTGAAGGTTTCGAAGTGCTGAAATGCGAGGACCGTTGTGGGAGCGAGAACCGCCACCTGCTTGCCGTCGCCCAGCGCCTTGAAGGTGGCGCGCATCACCACCTCGGTCTTGCCGAAACCCACGTCTCCGCACAGCAGGCGGTCCATGGGTTGAAGGCCTTCCATGTCGCGCTTGATCTCCTGGATGGAGGTAAGCTGGTCGCGCGTCTCGGTGAACTCGAAGGCATCTTCAAATTCGCGCTGCCAGTTGCTATCCGGGGAAAACTGGAAGCCCTCCGCCATTTTGCGAGCGGCGTAGAGCTTGAGCAGCTCGTCCGCCATGTCCCGCATTTTGGCTTTGATGCGGGTCTTGGTGCGCGACCAAGTGACGCCTCCCATGCGGTCGAGCGCCGGCTTGGCGTCCCCCGCGCCGCGGTACCGTTGGACCAGGTCCATGCGGGTCAGGGGCACGTAAAGCTTGGCGCCGGCGGCGTATTCGAGAAGCATGTAGTCGCCCTTGGCCTCGCCTTGGGTGATCTCGCGCACGCCGAGGTACTGGGCCACTCCATGCTCGGAGTGAACCGCGTAATCGCCGGGCTTGAGATCGATCAAATCAGCGGAAAAAGTGGCCAGCGCGGATTTGGAAACCGGGGCGCGCGCTACCAGTTCCGAGGTCTCGAACAGGTCTTCGGAACCAAATACCACCAGTTTTGAATCCTGAAATGCCGTGCCGTGGCGGATCAACCCCTTGACCACGTAAATGCTGGCTACGGAACCGGCCAGGTAGGCCCGCTCGGCCAGATAGGCGGGCGTCGAGTCGAATTGCTCCAGGCCGAGCTGATACGGGATGCCGTATTCGTTGAGGATGTCCGCCACGCGTTCTACCTCGCCTGTGGATGAGGCGAAGAACGCCACGCGATTGCCCGACTCCACCAGGGTGCGCGCCTCGGCAATGGCAACCTGCATGTTGCCGTGAAAGGCCATGGAGGGCCGGGTGGAGATATGCGCGTCCCCGGCCCACCCGATTTCGAGTTCCTTGAGGGCAACCTGCGGGCCGGCGACGGCTTGCCTCTCCAGTTCCTCCCAGCGGAAGTAAATCCGCTCGGGGTCATAGGCAGGCGAGGGCTCGATCTGCTCGAGGCGTTTCCAGAACCGTTGGGCGGCCCCGCGCACCTGCTCGGGCTCGTCCCAAAGCACGACAGGCCGCTCGATCAGTGAAAACACCGACGAATTGCGCGGCCGGAGCATGGGGGCCACCAATTCCCAGCCCGGGAAAGGCTCGCCGGGCGGTGGCAGGTCGCGGGACGGGACGCCGGCTTCGCGCATTAGCTCGCGCAGTTCCACGAGGAGGGAGCGGGACTTCTGCCATTCCGTCAGGGGGAGCAGGGTGCAGTCTTCGATCTTGAGGATGGAGCGTTGCGATTCCACGTCGAAGCGGCGTATGGAATCCACCTGGTCGCCGAACAGATCGATCCGGATGGGTTTCGGCGCCTCGGGCGAAAACGCGTCCAGAATCCCGCCGCGGACCGAGTATTCCCCGACCATCTCAACCGGCTCGCGTCGCTCGTAGCCGATGCTTTCCAGGTGCGCGACCACTTCCTCGAGCGGCAACTCGTCGCCCACCCGCAGCTTGAGCGCGAGCTGGCGGTAGAAATCTCCTTGCTCGATGCGCATCAGAGCGACAGCCACCGGCATGACGGTGATGGGCACTCTTTGGGTGGCCAGCCGCCACAGCCCCGTGGCTCGCTGCTCGCAGATGTCGGCGTGCGGCGAGAGGTTCTGAAGAGGCAAAACGTCCAGGGCAGGCAAGAGCTGCGGGCCGTTGCGGTCGTCCGCCGCCAGTAGCGAGAAGAAAGTATGGATGGCTTCAGAGAGGACCTCAGCCTGCTTATTGCCATCTACTACAATTATCAGAGGATGGCCCGAGGATTGCCATAGAAGTACGGAATAAACGGCTTTGGCGGTGGTGGTAAGCCCCGAGAGCGAGGTATTGCCGCCCGCGGCGAGGCGGCGCAGAGCATCCTGGAAGCTGGGATGCTTCGCCAGGTCCAGAAAAAGGTCGCGAACGGCAGGATGAATCAAGGTTGGCTAAGAATTCTTTCGACAATATTAGTAGTAGAATACCCGGGTTCCAGGGCCACGGTGAGAACCTTCCCGCCGGCGGCTTCCACTTCTTCCCGGCCGGCGATAAAGTGCGACCAGTCCGCGCCCTTGACGAGCACATCCGGCAGAACCAGCCCAATCAGCTCGCGCGGCGTGTCCTCATCGAACAGCGTGACCGCATCGACGGCTTCCAGCGCCAGGGCCAGCTCCACACGTTCCCGTTCCGCGAGCAGCGGCCGGGCCGGCCCCTTGGCCCGCCGCGTACTGGCATCGGAATTCAGTGCCAGGATGAGGACGTCGCCGAGCGAGCGGGCCTGCTCCAGGAGCCGTATGTGGCCGGGATGAAGCAAGTCATAGCAGCCGTTGGTGAAGACGACGGTCTTGCCCTCCCGCTTCCAGCGGAGGCGCTGTTCGAGGAGTTCCGCGCGGCTGTAGAAGTGGCCCACCGATTTCAGTGTAGCAGCCGGTACAATAGCTCCAAATGCGCCGGAGGGTCGAAGCCGCCAGACGGAGCGCCGGGACCGTCGAACGTAGAGATTGTCGACTATCATTAGGAGGACTGACAGTGACCGCGATACATCCGGGCGAACACTTGGCCGAAGAACTGAAAGAACTCGCGATGAGCGCCGCCGAGTTGGCGCGCAAGCTGGATGTGCCGACCAACCGCATCACCGGCATCTTGAATGGGCAGCGCGCCATCACCGGGGACACGGCCTTGCGTCTTTCCCACTTCTTTGGCACGAGTGCGGAATTCTGGCTTAACCTACAGAGCCTTTACGAACTGCGCATGGCCCAGAAGAAAGCGGGGAGGTCTATAAGAGCGCTTCCCAGGTTGAACCACCGCGAGCGCGTTCCTGCGTGAAAGACCGGCGAGTGCGCGCGCTGCGGGTGCTCGGGTGGTGGGAAAGTGGGATAGAATAGAGTAGCGATGCGGAGGGTCTCCAGTTCGTTGATGGCGGCGCTGATCGTGGTGGCGCTGTTCTGGGGAAACTGTCTCTCCTGTCCGCAGATGCTGCTCACAGCAGCGGCGCACCAACCGGCGCATAGGTGCTGTCACAAGACCGCGCCGGCCACGCGCTGCCAATCGCAGGGCTTGCAGCATTTTCTGAAGGCCGACCCGGGGATGAAGGCGCCAACGCCATCCACAGCAGTTGTGGCGGCGGTGGAACCGGCGTCGCCGATTTCGATCCCTGAAGGCGCGCTAATCGCGCCCGTGGCGGCGGGTCACGCGCCGCCCGATTTGCTTTCTTTACACTCCGTCTTCCGAATCTAGCCGTTTCCTTTCCAGTATTCGTGTCAGCACACCTCCGCTCCCTTACGGTCGCGGCTCTGAACGAGGCGCCGTACTGAGCCGCGACCGTAAGGGCGCGGAGGGTTACAGGTTATGTCACTGGTCAAAGGAAATGAACTCTCGATATTGGTTTTGCATTTTGGCCCTTTGTGCGCCGGC
Organism: Bryobacteraceae bacterium; assembly: GCA_049510555.1. Taxonomy (GTDB): domain Bacteria; phylum Acidobacteriota; class Terriglobia; order Bryobacterales; family Bryobacteraceae; genus Fen-178. Next base: position 63,825 of record JBEKYW010000054.1, on the reverse strand, counting down.
CGGCGCGCAGCCGCTGCCATCGCTGGTGGAAGAGGCGCTGCGGAATAATCGCGAGATCCTGGCGGCGCAGAAGCGCTATGAGGCCGCGCGCCAGCGGCCCAGCCAGGCCAGCAGCCTGCCCGACCCGACGGTGTCGGTGGGCTATACGTCCAACGGCGGGCCGTGGCCCGTGGCGGGCATCGGGCACGCACCCACCAGCAACGCCGGCCTCACCATCTCGCAGGAAATGCCGTTTCCGGGCAAGCGCAAACTGCGCGGCGAAATCGCGGCCAAGGAGGCCAGCGCCGAATTCGAGCAGTATCTGTCGGTGCGCCTCAACGTGGTCGCGCGGCTCAAGCAGGCGTACCACGAGCTGCACCACGCCACCGTGGGCATCGCCTTCGTCAAGCGCTACCAGGACGTGCTCCGGAACATCTTGCGCATATCCGAAGCCCGTTACGCGGTGGGACGCGCGGCGCAACAGGACATTTTCAAAGCGCAGACGCAGTTCTCCATTTTCCAGACGCAGTTGCTGCGGTACGAGCAGGAACGCGACAGCAAGGAGATCGAAATCGGCGCGCTTCTCAACCGGCCCGCCGCCGGGCGCATCGAAGTGCCGGAGGATCTTCCGGCGGGCGAGCTGACGGTCACCCTCGACGAGATGCTGGCGCGCGCGCGAACCCAGGCGCCGGCGCTGGCGCGCGAGCAAAAGATAGTCGAGCGCGATGAGCTGGCGGCCAATCTGGCGCGCAAGAGCTACTACCCGGATTACACGGTTTCGGGCGGCTACTTCAACCAGGGCGGCCTGCCTCCGATGTGGCAGTTCCGCGTGGATTTCAAGCTGCCGGCCTGGTTTTGGAGCAAACAGCGCGCGGAGGTCAACGAGCAGGTCTTCACGGCGAGCCAGGCGCGGCACGACTACGAAGCCGCGGACGTCGGCATCCAGGCGCGCATCCGCGAAGAGTACACCCTGGCGGCGACGGCGCGAAAGCTGATCGACTTGTACGAGAAATCGGTGATCCCGGAGGCGCGGCTGGCGCTGGAATCGTCGATGGCCAGTTACCAGACGGGAACCCTGGATTTTCTTTCGCTGTTTTCAAATTTCATGAACGTGGTGGATTACGAGCTGATGGACCACGAGGAAATCATGCAATTCCACGTGGCGCTGGCGAAGCTGGAAGAGCTGACCGGCATGGAGATGCAGCCATGAAAAAAGTTGCCATTGTATTCTTGATCGCCGCCGCTTACGTGGGCGGCTACGGCTATGGGCGCTGGTACGCGAAGCCGACCGCGACCGCCGCCGTGCGGAAGCCGCTGTATTGGGTAGACCCCATGCATCCCTGGTGCAAGTCCGACAAGCCGGGGATCGCTCCGGATTGCGGTATGAAGCTGGTACCGGTGTATGCGGGGGAAGAGAAGAAAGAGGCCGCCTCCGCTCCCGCCGAACGCAAGGTTCTGTATTGGGTCGACGCCATGAATCCCTCGCACAAGTCCGATAAGCCGGGGATCGCGCCGGACGGCATGAAGCTGGTTCCGGTCTATGCGGACGAAGAGAAGACAACCACCGCCCAGCCGCCGGGCACCGTCGAAATCACGCCCGAGAAGCAACAGCTTATCGGCGTCCAGTACGGCGCCGCCGAATATGAAACCGCCACCGGCGCCATCCGCGCGGCGGCGCGCGTGACGCTGGACGAGACCAAAATCGCCAAGGTCCAGACCAAGCTGGAAGGCTGGATCGACCACGTGTTTGTGGACTTCACCGGGAAGCTGGTCCGGAAGGGCGATCCGCTATTGTCGCTTTACAGCCCGGAGGCGCTGGCCACCCAGCAGGAATACCTGCTGGCGGCGAAGGCGCAGCGCCTGATGCGGGACAATCCCGTGCACGAAATACTGGGCAGCACCGAAAACCTGGTGGCGGCTGCCAGGAAACGCCTCGAACTTTGGGACATCAGCGACTCGCAGATCGAGGAGATCTCCCGCACCGGGCAAGCCCTCAAGAACCTGACACTCTATTCGCCCATTTCCGGGTTCGTGATGGAGCGCAACGCGTTTCCCAGCCAGCGCGTCACGCCGGACACCGTGCTCTACACGGTGGCCGACCTCTCCACCGTGTGGGTGATCGCGGACGTCTTCGAGTACGAAGCCGTCAACATCCACCTGAACCAGCCGGCCACCCTGACGCTGGCCTATCTGCCGGGGCGCACGTTCCGCGGGCGGGTGAGCTACATCCTGCCCCAACTGGACCCCGCTACCCGCACGCTCAAGGTGCGGGTCGAGTTCGCAAACCCGGGCTACGCGCTGAAGCCCGATATGTATGGCGAGGTCGAGTTCCAGACGGGCGGCGCGCGCAGGCTGGTGGTCCCGCAATCGGCGGTGCTGAACTCGGGCGACCACCAGACCGTGTTCGTGGATCGTGGAAACGGCTACTTCGAGCCGCGCGCAGTGAAGATCGGCGAGCAACTGGACGGCCGCATCGAGATCTTGAGCGGCTTGAAAGCTGGCGAGCGCATCGTCATCTCGGGCAATTTCCTCATGGATTCGGAGAGCCGCCTGAAATGATCGACCGTATCATTGAACTCTCGGCGCGCCACCGCTTCATCGTATTCCTGTTGGTCACGGCGGCGGTGATGGCGGGGTGGTGGGCCATGAACAGCATCCCGCTGGACGCCATCCCCGACCTGAGCGACACGCAGGTAATCATTTACTCGCGCTGGGACCGCAGCCCCGACATCATGGAGGACCAGGTCACCTATCCCATCGTGAGCGCCATGCTGGGCGCCCCCAAGGTGAAGGACGTGCGCGGTTTTTCGGACTTCGGCTACTCCTACGTGTACATCATTTTCGAGGATGGCACCGACCTCTACTGGGCGCGCTCGCGGACGCTCGAGTACCTCTCCAAGATCCTGCCGCGGCTGCCGCAAGGCGTCAACACCGAGCTGGGGCCGGACGCCACCGGCGTGGGTTGGGTTTTTCAATACGCCCTGGTGGATAGCGGGGGTCATGACCTGGCGCAATTGCGCTCGATCCAGGACTGGTACCTGCGGTATCACTTGCAGTCGGTCGCGGGTGTGGCGGAAGTGGCGCCGCTGGGCGGCTTTGTGCGGCAGTACCAGGTCAACGTCGATCCCAACCGGCTGGCGGCCTACGGCATACCGATCTCGAAAGTGGTGGCGGCGGTGCGCGGTGGAAACAACGACGTGGGCGGGCGGCTGGTAGAGTTCACGGGCCGCGAGTACATGGTGCGCGGGCGGGGATACGCGCGCTCGACCGCGGACCTGGAGAACATCGCGCTGGCGGCCAGCCCTTCGGGCGTTCCCATCCTGGTGCGCGACGTGGGAACGGTGACGCTCGGCCCCGACATGCGCCGCGGCGTGGCCGATCTCGACGGCAAGGGCGAAGTGGTCTCCGGCATCGTCATCATGCGGCAGGGCGAGAACGCGCTGGCGGTCATCGACCGCGTGAAGGCCAGGCTGAAGGAGATCGAGCCGGGACTGCCGCCGGGAGTGAAGCTCGTCACCGCGTACGACCGCTCGGAGCTGATCCTGGCCTCGATAGACAACCTGAAGCACACGCTCATCGAAGAGCTGGCGGTGGTGGGGATCGTGATTCTGATTTTTCTGTGGCACATTCCCAGCGCCATCATCCCCATTCTGACGATTCCCATCGCGGTAGTGATTTCGTTTTTGCCCATGCGCCTGATGGGGATGAGCTCGAACATCATGTCGCTGGGAGGTATCGCCATCGCGGTGGGCGCCATGGTGGATGCCGCCATCGTGGTGGTGGAGCAGACCCACAAGAAGCTGGAAGGGGCCCATCCGAACTGGACGGCCGGCGATTACCAGCGCGCCATCGTGGACGCGGTGAAGGAAGTGGGCGGGCCGAGTTTCTTCGCGCTGTTGGTGATCGCGGTCTCGTTTCTGCCCGTCCTGACGCTGGAGGCGCAGGAGGGCCGCCTGTTCAAGCCGCTGGCGTATACCAAGACCTTCGCCATGATTGTGGCGGCGGTGCTGGCCCTCACGCTCGACCCGGCCATGCGGCTGCTCTTCTTCCGCAAGGAAAACTTCCGGCTGCGGCCCCGGTGGCTGGCGGCCATGGTCAACGGGGTGCTGGTGGGCAAGATCCATTCCGAGGATAAGCACCCCATCAGCCGCGTGTTGATGCGCCTGTACGAGCCGGTGGTTCGCTGGACCCTGCGCTGGAAGTGGCTCGTGATTGCGGGTGCGCTGGCGCTGGTGGCGGTGACCGTCCCGGTGTTCCAGAAGCTGGGCTCGGAGTTCATGCCGCCGCTGGATGAAGGCGCGCTGCTGTTCATGCCTACTACACTGCCGGGCATCTCGGTCACGGAGGCGCAAAGGCTGATGCAAGTGCAAGACCGCATCCTGATGCGGTTTCCCGAAGTGGAGCGCGTGTTTGGCAAAGCCGGCCGCGCGGAAACCTCGACCGATCCCGCGCCCTTCTCCATGATGGAAACGGTCATCTCGCTGAAGCCGAAATCCCAGTGGCGCAAGGTCGCGACGTGGTACGACAACTGGCCGCAATGGATCAAGCCGTTGTGCGCGCACATCACGCCGGACCACATTTCCACCGACCAGCTCGTCACCGAGATGAATGATTCGCTGCGCATCCCCGGGGTCTCGAACGCCTGGACCATGCCCATCAAGAACCGCATCGACATGCTCACCACGGGTGTGCGCACTCCGGTAGGGATCAAAGTTTACGGCCCGGACCTGGGGGGCATCGAGCGCCTGGGGAAGGAAATCGAGCGCGTGCTGCCGCAGGTCGCCGGCACGCGCAGCGTCTTTGCCGAACGCGTGGGCGGAGGCTACTTTCTGGACTTCGATCTGAAGCGCGACCAGCTTGCGCGCTACGGCCTGAGCGTGGACGACGCCGAGCTGGTGGTCACCAATGCCATCGGCGGGGAGAACGTGAGCACCACGGTCGAAGGGCGTGAACGCTACCCCATCAACGTGCGCTACTACCGCGATTACCGCAGTTCGCTCGAGAGCCTGGGGCGTGCGTTGGTGCCCGCCATGGATGGCAAGATGCAGATCCCCCTGGCGCAGATCGCGACCCTGAAGCTGGTCACCGGGCCGGCCATGCTGCGCAATGAAAACGGCATGTTGAACGGCTATGTGTACGTGGACGTGGCCGGGCGCGACATAGGCGGCTACGTAGCGGAGGCCAAGCGCGTGGTGCTCGCAAACGTGCAGCTTCCGCCGGGATACACGCTGGCGTGGAGCGGCCAGTACGAAGCCATGGAGCGCGTCCGCGAGCGCCTTAAGGTTGTTCTGCCGCTGACGCTGTTCCTGATCTTCCTGCTGCTGTATTTGAACACGAAGTCCACGGCGAAGACCATGCTGATTCTGCTGGCGGTGCCGTTCTCGGCGGTGGGCGCCATCTGGCTGCTGTACCTGTTGGGCTACAACATGAGCATCGGGGTGTGGGTAGGGCTGATCGCCTTGATGGGAGTGGACGCCGAGACGGCCGTCTTCATGCTGCTCTACCTCGACCTCGCCTTCGAGGAACGGCGCCTGGCGGGGCACATGCGCAGCATGGCGGATTTGCGGGAGGCCATCGTTCACGGTGCGGTGAAACGCATCCGGCCGAAGTTCATATCATGTGGTCCACGGGGGCCGGGGCGGACGTGATGAAGCGCATCGCGGCGCCCATGATCGGCGGAATTTTCACTTCTTTCATTCTGGAGCTGGTGGTTTATCCGGCAATCTATGAGGTCTGGAAATGGCATTCATTAAAGCGGCAAGTTGCCTGATTCTGGTGGGAGCGGCGCTGGCGTCGGCCGCGCAGTTCACGGTGCGGCACGAGCACCTGCGAAAGGGCTGCGCGGGCGCGATGACGGTGGATGCGAACGGCGTGTCGTTCACCGGCGCGAAGAAGCACGCCTGGAGATGGAAGTACCAGGACATTCAAGAATTCACATTAGCGCCCGGGAGTATCCATATACTGACGTATAAGGACAGCAAACTGCGCCTGGGCGCCGACCGGGGGTACCGATTCACGGGCAAGATTCCAGCCGGGGAGTTGTACGCACTCTTGAGGGAACGGATGGATCAGCGTTTCGTGGCGGCGTTGGCGGAGGTGTCCGGCGCCGCGGCTGTGTCCCTGCCCGTAAAGCACCTGAGGCCCATCGTTGGCTCCGAAGGCACGCTCGCGTTCGGCGCGGACGCCATCGTGTACTCGACCACCGCGAAAGACGAATCGCGCACGTGGCGCTATTCGGACATCGAGACCATCAGCAGCTCGGGTCCATTTCAATTGACCATCACGACATTGGAGAAGGGCTTCAACTTCCAGTTGAAGCAGCCAATCACGGAAGCCACTTACAACCAACTGTGGCTCCAGATCGAAAAAAAGAACGGGAGAATTCAATGAAGATGAAGACGCAGATTGCGATCGCGATCGCCGCGGCGGCGCTGATGTTCGCGGCGCCGGCCAAGCAGACGTTCACCGGCGTCATCACCGACAGCATGTGCGCCAACGCCGATCACAAGGCCATGAATATGGGCGCGGACGCCAGGTGCGTCACCGAATGTGTGAAGGCAGGCGCGAAGTACGTCCTGTACGACGGCAAGAACACCTACGTACTGAGCGACCAGAAGACCCCGGAGAAGTTCGCCGCCAAGAAGGTGACAGTGACGGGGACGCTGGACGCAAAGACCAAGACTATCCAGGTGGAATCGATCGCCGCGGCGAAGTAGCGGCCAAGGTTGATAATGGCGGTATGCCCGAATCTGAGCATGCCCCCGCCAAATTCTACTGTCCCACCTGCGCCCAGCCGGTCGCCGAACCGCTGGTGTGCGGCGATTGCCACGCGCTGATTTGCCGCACGTGCGGCACACCCGTGGAGCGGATCGATGAGTTGGGGATCGGCTGAGAGAACGCTGCCGCGATGAGTGCTTTCTTGAACTGGCAGGAGGCCTACGAAGCCGGCGTCGCGGTCTGCGGCGGCAAGGGCTACAACCTGGCGCGGCTGGCGCGTTACGGCTTCCGTGTGCCCCGTGGCGGCGTGCTGCCGGCCGGCGCGGCGCTTTCCGAGATCCGGCACGGCCTCGAGCGGTTGGGACTGGCGGATGCCAAGGTCGCTGTGCGGTCGAGCGCGACTGGGGAAGACTCCGCACGCGCTTCCTTCGCAGGCATTCATCGCAGTTTCCTCAATGTGAGCGGCGCCGCGGCTGTCCAGGAGGCCGCACAGGGTTGTATCGACTCGCTCGAGACGCCGGAAGCCATCGCCTATCGCCGTCGCATGGGTTTCCGCGACGAAGAGGTACGGTGCGCGGTAGTCGTCTGCGAGATGGTGGATGCCCGCTGTGCCGGCGTCGCATTCTCTTGCGACCCGGCGACGGGCCGCCGCGATCTGATTTTAATCGACGCGGCGGAAGGCCTGGGCGAAGCGGTGGTGAGCGGGCGCGTGAATCCACAGCGCATGATCTGGCGCAACCAGTGCGGCCTGCTTTCGCGCCAGGGCGGCGGGGTGCCCTCTGGGCCCGGCCGCGCGTTGTTGCCGGCGCCAATCGAAGAGGAACTGGCGCACCTGGTGCAGCGCGTGCACTGGGCTCTGGGCGAGGCACCCGACCCGCAGGACATCGAGTGGGCTTACGATGGAGAGCATCTCTGGCTGCTCCAGGCACGCCCGGTCACTAAGTTGCCGCGACCCGGCTGGCCGCAGACGGCGGCACTGCCCCGCTATTGGTCCACGGCAAACCTCAAGGATACGTTGCCCGGCGCGATTTGCGAGCTCTCCTGGAGCATTCTTAGCGACATCGTCGGCGATGTGCTCTTTGCCGCGCCGAAGGCCGTGGGATACCAGATTCCGCCCGGCGTGGAAGTGGTCCGCCGCTTTCAGGGGCGCGTTTTCTTCGATCTCACCATGATGCAGTGGGCGTTCTACGACGCCTTCGGAATCCTGCCGGCCGATGTGGTGAAGGTGGTCGGCGGCCACCAGCCGGAGATCCCGGTGCCGCCCAGCCCGCTCAAGGGGCCGATGGGGCGCCGCCGAACCCTGGCGGGCCTGCGCCTGTTGCGCCAGGTCTGGAACTACCCGGCGAAGGCGCGAGCTCCAATGGAGAATCTATGGAATTACCAGCGCAGCCTGGGAGCTGTCGATTGGAGCAGCTATTCGCGCGCGGAGCTGCAGCGCACCATGACACAGATCATCAACCCGCAGAACTCGTTTCTGCCGGTCGCCGGACTCGCCAACGGCAGTTCCGGTCCCTGGCAACTGGCGCTCGATGGGCTGGTGAAGGATGCCGACCTGATCGCCCGCCTGCAAGCCGGCGCCGGGGGAGTGGCCAGCGCGGAGCCGGGGTATCGCCTCTACGAAATCGCTCAAGGCAAATCCACGCTGGAGGAGTTTCTGTATGATTTCGGGCACCGCGGGGTCTATGACTGCCACCTGCTGAACCCGCGCTGGGCAGAAGATCCGTCGTGGATTCTGGAACAGGTCCAGCGGATCCGCGAGAACCCGCCGGCGCGAGACCCGCGAGAGACGGCCGCGGAGGTGCGCCGGCAAGCGGAGCGGGAATTGAAACGGCGATTTGGTTGGCGAACTCCGTTACTGCTCTGGCTGGTACGCAGGCTGCAGGCCGCCATGGTTGTCCGGGAGGCTGCCAAGTCGGCATTGATTTCTCTGATGTTGCCCACGCGCCGGATGGTGCTGGAGATCGGCCGCCGCCTGGTGGCGGCCGGTCACCTGGATTCGCCGGAGCAGACGCTCGACTTCGCGTTCGCCGATCTCTCATGCTGGCTGCGAGGATACTGGGACGGTGCGGGCGCGCGCGAACTCGCCCGAGACCGCTGGCAGCGCCGCGAGCGGTGGCTCGCCGAGACTGCCCCGGATCTCATTACAGAAGAGCCGGATGGCCGGCTCGCCGCGGCCGCGCCTCCGCTGGATTCGCTGCCGGAGTCCGGCGCGTGGAGCGGCATCTCCGTCTCGCCGGGTACCGCCAGTGGGGCTGCCCGCATTGTGCACAGTCCAACGGACGCGGCTCATTTGCGGCAGGGCGACATCCTGGTCGCCCCATCGACCGATCCCGGCTGGACCCCATTGTTCTTGCGAGCGTCGGCCATTGTCATGGAGACCGGCGGCTTCCTGAGTCACGGCGCGATTGTCGCTCGCGAGTATGGCATTCCGGCCGTTGCCAACATCCCGGGTATCTTGAATGCGCTTCAGGACGGCGAGACCATCACTGTCGACGGCTCCGCGGGCCGCGTGATCCGTCACCGCGGCACGTAGGTCCGCGGGAAGCGGGAGCTGCGGCCTGGCGCTGATGGCCGAGCGCCGCGTGTCCAGGTGCTGGTCGACACACCGGCGTCTGGGACTGACGGGCGCGACACTCGTCATGTGACATCGCGGGGGATGGGTTTCCGCGTGCTTACGAGTTCTTGACGATGAACTGGTGGATGCGGTCGAGGCCCCGCTCCAGATCGTGCATGGAAGCGGCGTACGAGATACGGATGTGGCGATCGGCGCCGAACGCCTCGCCAGCGACGACGGCCACGTGCGCCTCCGCCAGCAGCCGCTCCGAAAGTTCCAGCGTGGTGCGGATGCCGTTGTTGCCCAGCGCCACCGACACGTCGGGAAACGCGTAGAAGGCGCCGCGCGGCTCGGCGCACTTCACTCCTGGAATGGCGCGCAGGCGCTGGACCACGTAGTCCCGGCGGCGGCGGTATTCCACCAGCATCGCCACCACGGAATCCTGCGGAGCGCGTAGAGCTTCCACCGCGGCCTTCTGGGAAATCGAACAGGCGTTCGAGGTGGAATGGCTTTGCAGCTTGGTCATGGCGGTCACGATGGGCGCGGGCGCCAGGCCGTAACCGATGCGCCACCCCGTCATGGCGTAGGTTTTGGAAAGCGTTCCCGCCACCAGCACCGACTCTTTGGCGCCGGGCAGCGCCGCGATGGAAAACGGCTGGCTGTCGTAAAGGAACTTCGAGTAGCACTCGTCGGTCATCAGGTAGATGCCGCGCGTGGACGTCAGCTTGAAAATCTTTTTGAACTCGCCGCGGTCCACCACCGCGCCGCTGGGGTTGCAAGGCGAGTTGATCAGCACCATCTTGGTGCGCGAGGTGAGGCGCGCCTCGACCATCGCGGCGGTAAGCACGAAACCATTTTCCGCTCCGGTATCGGCGAAGACACACGTGCCGCCGGCGTAATTGACGACGTCTTTATACGTCACCCAGTACGGCACGGGGATGACGACCTCGTCGCCGGGGTCCACCAGCGCCTGCGTGAGGTTGAAGACGAGGTGCTTGCCGCCCACCGTGATAATGCATTCGTCGGGCCGGTAAGCGGTTCCGAAATCCCGGGCGTGGCGCTCGCACACAGCCTGCCTCAGCTCGGCGGCGCCGGCCGCCGGCGTGTACCTGGTGAAGTTCTGCTCGATGGCGCGGATGGCGGCCTGCTTGATGTGATCGGGCGTGGGGAAATCCGGCTCGCCGGCCCCGAAGTCCACCACGTCGACGCCTTGGGCGCGAAGCTTTTCGGCGTCGGCCGCCACCTTCATGGTGGAAGACACGCTGATGGAAGAGATACGCTGCGCAATTCGGTTGGCTACTGCCTGCATGTGGTCGTGATCTAAGCCCCTTTCTGTTTGATTTTGGACAACCGGCGGTGCAGCCGCGTTTCCACCGCGGGCGGCACCAGTCCGGTGATGCTCCCTCCCAAACTGAAGACCTCCTTCACCAGGCGCGAGCTGATAAAGGAGTAGGCTTCATTGGACATCATGAAGACCGTTTCAATCCCAGGGCGCAGCCGCCGGTTCATGAGCGCCATCTGCAACTCGTATTCGTAATCCGAAATCGCGCGGATGCCGCGCAGCAGCACGGTAGCCGAGTGCGCGGCCGCATGGTCCACCAGCAGCCCGTCGAACGAATCCACGCTCACGTTGGGGTAGACATGCACCACCTCGCGCAACATCTCCATACGCTCTTCCACCGAGAAGAGCGGCTCCTTGGTCTCATTTCGCAAAATGGAAACGATCAGCCGGCCGAACATTCGCGAGCCGCGCTGGATCAGGTCGAGATGTCCGTTGGTGATCGGGTCGAACGATCCCGCGTAAATGGCGATGACGCTAGGTGGCTTTCGAGACAACCTAACAATTCTAGCGAAAACGGCGGGGCGCCGGGGCGCGGTCATTTCTTCTTCGGGGCGGGCGGCGGCGGTTCGGGAACGGGGACGCCGAAATGGATGGTGGATTCGCTGCTGTACTCGCGGCAGCCGGTGAACTCGATCGAGTTTTTCCGCTCGGCGCCGTAGAAGTCGGTGACCACGGTCTCCGCGGATTGCGGCAGGAGCGGATCCGAGGAACCGATGGGTGTGCGCGCATAGTGAATGGAGGTGGTGACATCGCGCATGAGCAGACTGGGCGGCAGATCGACGGCCTGCTCCTCGATGCGGACCAGATCCAGGGTTTGCGGATCCACCCAAAACGTTCCCCGCACGCCGGCCCTGTCTTTGCTTCCGCCGGATTGCACGACGAAACCGGCGCTCATCGCCGACTCTTCGAAATGGAACCCGAGCGTCATCCCGGTGAATATCCCCTCTTGCGCGAGCGGGGTGATCCGCGCCACGTCCTGTATAAAGAGGTTGAGGGGCGTCGCGGAAAAGGCGCCGGAACTGATGACGCCTTCGCTGATGAAGGCGCGCAAATCCCCGTCTCCAAACCGCGCCGCACCCCGCCGCGCGAATAGTTCCTTGCCGCCCACCGAAGCCACTTCCAGGAGCAACGTATCGATGGGCTTGAATGATGCGCCATTGCGAGGCTTCTCGAAGCGGTTAATGGTTTCCAGGCACGCGTAGTCGGGGATGTGCTCGAAACTGGCGCGCCCGTGCTGTTTGACGCGCGCCAGCAGCAAGACCCATTGCGGCAAGTCCTGGCCTGGCAGGCCGGCCGCCAGCAGAACGGCCAATGCGACGCTAATGGACAGTGGCCTCACTTCGGCTCGCTCCCAGACTCCCGGCAGCCGGCGAACTCGAGCGTGTTCTTCTTCTGCCCGCCCCGGGAGTCGGAGATGACCGTTTCCGCGGATTGCAGCAACAGCACGTCGGAGGAGCCGATGCGCGTCCAGCCATAGGTGATGCCGATGGCGACGTCGCGGATGCCAAGGCGCCGTGGAAAATCGGCCGCATGCTCCTCGATCCGCAGCAGGTCCAGCGTTTCGGCGTCCACCCAGAAGGTCCCGCGCACGTCCGCGGTGGCCTCGGCCCCGCCTGCCCGCACCCCGAAACAACTCAATTCCGCGGGCATTTCGAAATCGTAACGGAGCGCCGCTCTTCCGAGGACCTGCTCTTCTCCCGACCACGTAATCCGGGCATTGCCATACACGAAAACGTTGCGCACCAACGAAGCGGAAACGCCGGCGGCGGGGAAACCGTGGTCCGCGACGACCACCCGATCCTGGTCGCAAAGCCTCGGTGCCACCGCCAGCGAGAACGTGTCCTGCTCGCCTCCCGAAGCCACTTCCAGGCGCTCGGCGCCGGCCGGCTTGAAGGTCGGAGTACTCCGCGGCTTCTCGAAACGCTTGACGGTTTCCTGACACACATAGTTCGGAATGTGCTCGAAGCTGGCGCGCCCGTGCTGCTTGACCCGCGTCACCGAGGCGGATTGCGGCAGGTCCTGACCGGGCTGGCCGGCCTTGGCGTACTCCCGGCAACCGGAGAACTCAATCAGTTTTCTCCTCCGGCCGCCGGAAGAATCGGTGACGATCACTTCCGACGAATGCGGCAACAGCGCATCCGAGGAACCGATGCGCGTGCGCCCGTAGGTGATGGTGGTAGCGACATCGCGGATGTTCAAGTCCGGCGGGAGATCCACGGCGTGTTCCTCGACGCGCAGTAAATCCAGGGATTGCGAATCCACCCAAAACGTGCCCCGCACGCCGACTATTGCCTTGATTCCACCGGACTCGATCTGGTAAGCGCCGGCCAGCGCCGACACCTCAAAATCGAACCGGAGCGTTGTTCCGTCGTGCAAGTACGTCTCCGAGGGCACGGTGATCCGCCCGGCGTCATGCACGAAGAGGTTGAGCGGCGTCGCGGAAGAAGCGCCGGGGCCGAACAGGCTCTCGCTAGTGGAGGCGGCCGTATCGACCGGGCTGAAGTTCCGGGAATCGAGGGGCTTTTCGGAGCGACTGACGGTTTCCAGGCACGCGTAGTCGGGAATGTGCTCGAAACTGGCGCGCGCGTGCTGTTTGACGCGCGCCAGCAGCAGGACCCATGGCGGCAAGTCCTGGCCGGGCAGGCCAGCCGTCAGGAGAACGGCCAAGGCGATGCCGATGGGCAGTGGCTTCACTTCTTCTTCCCCGCGATCTGCCACTCGGTGAATGGCGAGCGCACGCCGCGCATCTTCACGTTGAGGCAATACGGCACACCCGACGCAAAGGCGCGCTGGACGGCGGGGCCAACCTCATCGAGGCGCTCGATGGTTTCGCCGCCCCCGCCGAACGCCTTCATGATGGCGTCGTACGGCGTCGATTGCAACTCGCAGGCCACCGTGGCGCCGTAAGCGTAAGATTGCAGCTCCCGCTCCAGGCCCCAGCCCGCATCGTTGCCCACAATGACCACAATGGGCAGTTTGTGGCGCACGGCGCTGTCCATTTCGGCGATGTAGAAGCCCAGAGCGCCATCGCCGGTGATGACCGCCACGGGCCGCCCGGGATGCGCCAATTGCAGAGCCAGCCCATTGGGCAGCGCGGCGCCGATGGTTCCCAGCGGGCCGAGGCGCAGCCAGCCGCCAGGCTCGCGCGCGGGGAGCAAGGCGCGGCCCCAATGCACGAAGTCACCGCCATCCCAGGAGTACAGCACGTCGCGCGGCAACGCCTGCCTCAATTCGCGGCAGAGAGCCGCAGGGTGCATCGGCAAGGCGGCATCGGATGCAGCCTGCGCCAGCCTGGCCTCCCATTCGCGGCGAAGCGCGCGCAGACGGCGGAGCCAGGGGGTGCCCCCTGGGCCCGGCGGCCATGGCTGCGGACCAGCGGCGTCAGCCAGAGCTTCGAGCGCGAGGCGGGCGTCGGCGCAGATAGCAACGTCGAGCTTGTGATTGAGGCCCAGTTCCTGGGGGTGAATATCGATCTGGACGAACCGGGCGTCCGGCGGAAACAAGCGCGCCCCGCCCATCGCCAAGCGGTAGTCGATGCGTTTGCCGACGATGAGAAAGAGGTCGGCCTCGCGGAAGGCCGTGTGGACGGCGTAGTTGAGCGCGGGGTCGCCGTAGCCCATGACCAGCGGGTGGTCGTCGGAAACCGTGCCACGCCCCATGGTGATGGTGTAGAGCGGGACTTCGGTTAGCTCGATAAAGCGGCGCAGAGCCTCTTCGGCGCGCCCCCACCAGATGCCGCTGCCGGCGATCGCGACGGGGCGCTCAGCGGCGCGGATCAACCCGATGGCGCGGTCTATGTCCGGTAGGGCTGGAGCCGGGGGAATCGCTCTTGCCACAGGTGGTTCGAGCGCACCGGGAACCGCCACCGGCGCTAGCAACAAATCCACCGGAATGGTCAGATGCACCGCGCCCTTCCGGCCGCTGTCGGCCTCGGCGTAAGCGCGCGCGAGGTACGACGGGATCTCCGCCGCGCCGGGCACTTCGGCGGCCCACTTCACCACTGGGCGCGCCATCCCCACCTGGTCGATGTCCTGAAAAGCCTGGCGGCCAGCCAGCGTACTGGGGCGGCTGCCGCTCACGGCAATCAAAGGACTGCCGGCGAGGTTGGCGGTGGCTATACCGGTCAGTGAATTGGTGTGGCCGGGACCCCCGGTTGCCAGCGAGAGCGCGGGCTTGCGGTGAATCCTCGCCCAGGCGTCGGCGGCGTGAGCGACGCCGGATTCGTGCCGCATGTCGACGATGCGGATACCGCGGCGGGCAGCCACAGCCAGTACTTCGTTCAGGTGATCGCCCACCAGCGTGAAGAGGGTATCGATCCCCAACCGCGCAGCCGCTTCCACAAACACCTCCGCTCCGTTCGGCATAGAAGTATTCTAGATCTTGTGGACCCACGCAGAATACTGGTTACGGGCGGCGCCGGATACATCGGCGCGCACACCGTCGATCTGCTGCTCCAGCAGGGGCACGACGTCACGGTGGTCGATAATCTTTCCAGAGGACACCGTCACAACGTGCCCGCCGGCCGCCTGCATGTGCTGGATCTTGCCGATACCGCCGCCCTGGCGCGGCTCATGGAAGAAAAGCGGCCGGACGCCGTGATCCACTTCGCCGCTTTCATTGCGGTGGGCGAATCCATGCGCGAGCCGGAGCGCTACTTCGCCAACAATGTGGGCGGCTCGCTGTCGCTCCTCACCGCCATGGTGCGGACAGGCGTAAAGCACATGGTCTTCTCGTCCACGGCGGCGGTGTACGGGAATCCGCATGCCAGCCCGATTCTGGAAACATTTCCCATCCAGCCAGTGAGCCCCTATGGCGAATCCAAGGTGATGGTGGAGACGCTGCTCGGATGGTTCGACCGAATCCACCGCCTGACCAGCGTCTCTCTGCGCTACTTCAACGCCTCGGGCGCCGATCCCGGAGGCCGCCTGGGCGAAGAGCACGAGCCCGAGACGCACCTGCTTCCCCTGCTGCTGCGCGCGGTGACCACAGGTGTCCCGATCACGGTCTTCGGAGACGATTACGAGACGCCCGACGGCACCTGCATTCGCGACTACATCCATGTCAACGATCTGGCACGGGCGCACATCCTGGCCGTCGAGTATTTGCTGAGCGGCGGCCCATCCGACCAGTTCAACATCGGCACCAGTGTAGGCCACACGGTGATGGAGATGGTCCGGGTGGTGGAGGAAGTGACCGGCAGAAAGGTTCCGTACGTGGTAGGCCCGCGCCGGGAAGGCGATGCGCTGAGCCTGGTGGCGGCCTCCGGGAAGCTACAGACCCGGCTGGGCTGGCGGCCGCAGTACACGGACCTGCGGACCATCGTCGAGCACGCCTGGAACTTCGCGCGTCACCGCGCGGGGGCGTAGATCGGGCGCAGGATCGCGGCGCCGATCTGCCCGTGCAGATTTTCATCGGGTGACGCCACGTCGCCGCCGCCGAACCAGACGCGGATTTCGGAGCCGTGGACTTCGACGGCGGGATCGCAGATCACCTTCGAATCCCACGGCTGGTTGCCGCTGAAGACCACGGGGAGCTTCCGCCAGTGGACGCCATCGGTCGAGCGCGCCAGGCCCAGGCGGCGGTTCTCGGAGGTATCGCGGCCGGTGTAGAGCATCCAATAGTAGCCGTGCGAATTCCATACGGCTGGCTCGCCCACACCGTTTTCGTCGAACGCGCCGGCGCCGCCCAGTTCCAAAACAGGGTTGGCGCGGAGCTTCTGCCAGCGGACGCCGTCCGTGGAACGCGCCACGCCCAGGCGCTGGCGGCGCGCGCGGTCCTGGCCCAGATAGAAGAGGTAGAAATAAGGCTCGATGCGGATCACGGCGGGATCGGCTACGCCATACTCGTCCCAGCTTCCGTACGGACCTGGCTCGAGCACGGGTTTCGGCTCTTTGCGCCAGGAGATAGTATCCACGGCGCGAACCAGGCCGATGTGGGGTCTCTCCCTCGGGCCGGCCTGATACCAATACCAGCATTGATTTTCGTACAAGAGCGCGGAGCCGTTGGCGGCAATGTAAGAGCCTTCCCAGGTCCGCGGATCGGGGGAGAGGATCACTCCTTGCTCTAGCCAGTGAGTACCGTCGCCAGAGACGGCTAGGCCGGTGCGCCAAGTGCGGCCGTCGAAGCCGGAGTAGAAATTCAATAGGGGCCAGGGGCTGGAAGACGGGGGCCAGGGGCTGGAAGACGGGGGCCAGGGGCGAGAAGACAGGGGCCAGGGGCCGGGGGCCGGGGGCCGGGGGCGAGAAGACAGGGGCCAGGGGCCGGGGGCCGGGGGCCGGGGGTGAGAGATTATGGATGGGTTGAGGACGTCGTGCGATTCCCAGCCGTCTCCGCCAGTAAGCACAGGCTCTGCCTGTGCTTCAAAAGCGAACGTCATGCTTGGATCGCCGCCCGAAACCGGCGGCAGCGTGAAATCGGCATAACGCCCGCATCCCGAACAGGCGAGAAGCACCAGGAGCAGGAAAGTGCTCGTCCCGGCCCCCGGCCCCTGGCCCCTGGCCCCCACGCCGGCCCCCGGCCCCTGGCCCCTGGCCCCCGCCCCGGCCCCCAGCCCCTGGCCCCTGGCCCCTGTTCCGGCCCCTGTCATTGGAGCGGTATCCGAAACTTCAATCCCGCCCCGCGGCCAGGCCGCGATTCCACCTGCAGGTCCGCGCTCAAAGAGCGCGCGCGCCGCTTGAGACTGGCGGGGCCCAGCCGCAGCATCTCGAGCTCTTCCAGGGTGTACGTGCCGGCAAAGTTGAAGCCGTGGCCGTTGTCCTCCACCGAGATCTCCAAAGCGCGGTCGGTCTTCTCCATGGTCACGGCCACGCGCGTGGCGCCCGCATGCTTCTGCACGTTGTGCAACGCTTCGCGAAGCATCTGCAACACCTCGCCGGTCATTTCCTGCGGCAGTCCGACAGGGGCGTTGGTTCCCAGAAACGTCACCGGTATGCCGCTTTCCTTTTGGAAGGTTTCGGCGGTGCGCCGGGCTGTGGCCACCAGGCTGGCGCCATCCATATCCACCGGACGCATGCTGTGGAGGAATACCCTCAGGTCGCGGACCTGGGCTTGCGCCAGCGCCTGCAACTGCATGAGCTCCTGCATGCCCGCCTGAAAGTCGCGCTCCAGAAGCTTGCGCAGGATCTCCAGGCGCATTTGCAGACTGATGAAGCTCTGCAGCGGGCCATCGTGGAAGTCCGATGCGATTCGCTGGCGCTCCGCCTCGCGGGCTTTCTCCGCGCCCTTCTGCACTTCCTCCAGCTTCTCGCTCAATGCCTCGATGCGGGCGCTCCGGCGGCGTTTTTGCACCGCGCAACCACAGGTCAGGGTGCTGGCCACCACTACGGTGGGCTCGAGGCGCCGGGCTCCGGAGTAAGGGAGCACGGCACAGAAGACCGTGGCAACGGCCACAATCACCACCACTTCCACGGGACCGTAAAATGCCAGCGCTTCGGCCATGAGGTAAAGGAAAAAAACGGAAGCCAGCCAGAAGCGGTCGGCGCCGAAGCTGGCCAGAATCAAGAAATAAACTGTGT
Organism: Bryobacteraceae bacterium; assembly: GCA_049510555.1. Classification (GTDB taxonomy): domain Bacteria; phylum Acidobacteriota; class Terriglobia; order Bryobacterales; family Bryobacteraceae; genus Fen-178. The sequence continues at coordinate 45,719 of JBEKYW010000054.1, read as the reverse complement.
CGCCGAACAGGCCCAGTAGGCCCAGCATGCCGCCCGGCCTAGCGCCGCGGGCCACCACGATGAGGCTGAGGGCCAGGTACAGCATCAGCAAGCTATAGAAAAAGAGAAGTAGAGCCGAGTGCACGGGGTAAAAATAGCTAATGCCCAGGGTGGCGACCGCCAGCAGGACGCGCACCCATGCAATCTGACCCGGCCAGTCGAACTTCAGCGGAAACAGCACGTAATCACTTCCGATAGAGATAAAGCGTGTGGCTGCGGCCCTCGCCGTCGTCGGCGATGTTCTCGACCTTTTCGGGCGTCCAGTTGCGGAACTCGAAATCGTGGGCCACTACCCGAGCGCCTTTCTTCAATTGTCTGTCCAGCAAAGGCTGGACTTTGTCATTGACCGGGTCCGGCAGGAGGTAAACGGTGACCAGGTCCGCGGAGCTGTAGTTTTGCTTCAGGAGATCGCCGTTGATGATGTGCGCGTTCTTTTCCAGCCCGAGCTTGCGTATCCTGCCGGTGCTCTGCCTCCAGAGGTCCGCGTCCAACTCCACACCCACGGCCTCGGCGTGGAACTTCTGCGCGGCCATGATGACGATGCGGCCGTCGCCGGATCCCAAATCGAACACCTTCTCGCCCGCCTGGAGCCCGCCAAGCTGGAGCATCTTCTCGACAATGGTCTCCGGCGTGGGATAGTACGGCGCCAGCTTTTCGGCGTTGGCGTCTTGCGCCGCCAGCGGGGCGCAACAGAGCACGGCGAGCAGGCAAAGTCTTCGCATCGCTCTTACCTCAGTCGGACCGTTAACAATTTACCACCGATTGCCGTGTAACGCGGGCGCCACTTTTCCACGCGACTGTGAAAAAGCCTGTGGAAATCCACCCTCCCAGAGGGCCAAGTCTTCGTTCGGTAATAGGTTTGTTACATTCTGCACCGGAATTCAGCAATCGGCGATGTAGCCTTACTATATCCAGACCTTTTCGAGGGGCAGACCGCGCTTGCACAGCGCGCACTCCGCGCCGGCGGCATAGTAACGGGCCTCCAGTTTGGCCAGATAGTACAACGGGAGAGAGCCAAAGCTGAGAGTCGTGGGCGTCGGCTGGTAGATGATCACCGCCAGCCCAACCACGGTGGCCCCGCGCGATTCCAAAAGCGTCCTCAACTCGACCAGCTTGGAGCCGGTGCGCAGGATATCATCCACAATCACCACCTGCTCGCCGGCCTTGGGCTCCAGGTACTGGCGGAAACGGAGCGGCTCGTTTTCGTGCTGGCGTTCGGCCCAGTAAACCTGGTGGGCGCGCATCGCCTCGCACACGCCGTAGGCCACCGGCAGACCGCCGGTCATGGGCGTGACGATCGAAAGCCGCGGCACGATGGCGCGGATTTCGGGGTTGGCGCGCAACAGCCGGCTCAACCCCACCGACAACATGCGCTGATACTGGTAGTAACGCATGGCCAGCGGGACCTGGAGATATTCGTTGGAATGCAAACCCGTGGGGTACTCGAAATGGCCTTCGCGCAGCGCGCCGGTTTCGCGCAGCACGCCCACAACTTCTTCTTGAGTCGGAATGAGTTCCATAAGCGAGCCTCTCAGTTGGCGCCGTGCCCCGCGATCACGTGCGGGATAGTGCGCAGCAGAATCTTCCAGTCCAGCGCCAGCGACCAATTATCAATGTACTGCATATCCATTTTCATCCAGGTCTCGAAATCCACGTTATCGCGCCCGGAAACGGCCCACAGGCAGGTGAGGCCGGGCCGCATGCGCAAGCGGCGGCGCTGCCAGCGCTGGTACCGCTCCACTTCGCTGGGAACCGCGGGACGCGGTCCCACCAGCGACATGTCGCCGCGCAGCACGTTCCATAACTGCGGCCACTCGTCGATGGAAAACTTCCGCAGGTAGCGGCCGATGGGCGTCAGCCGCGGGTCATGCGGAATCTTGAAGACCGTCTCGCGGGTGTTGAGGTGCTCGAGCGCGGGCCTGAGCTCCTCGGCGTTCTGGCACATCGAGCGGAACTTGTAAAACACGAAGCGGCGGCCGTTCAAGCCGCAGCGCACCTGGCGGAAGATCACCGGGCCGGGCGAAGTCAGCCGGATCAGGATCGAAATTGCCGCCATGAAGGGCGCCAGCACCACCAGCCCCGCCGCGGCGACGACAATGTCGGTGAGGCGCTTCACCAGCAGCTTGATCTCGTCGTAGGGCGCCGCCGAGAACGTCAGCAGCGGCGTCGCGCCGAAGCGGTCGAGCGAGACCGTGCTGTTGACGTGCGGGAAGAAATCCACCGCCACGTGCGTGCGCACGCCTTCCTCGTCGCAGAGCAGGAAAACCTCTTCCAAATTGGCGAGGCTCTCGCTGCCCACGGCGAAAATGATCTCATCCACCACGTGCTGCCGCAGAATGGAAGGCAGATCCGCGATCGGCTGCACTTGGTACACCGAGCCAAGAGCGATTTCGGCGGGCGCGGCGCCCTCCGGGCCATGCTGCTGTTCGCTGAGGAAGCCGCGCAGGCGGACGCCGTATTCCGCGGATTGCTCGAGCGCCTCCGCCATGCGGATGGCGCGCTCCCCGGTCCCCACCACCATGACGTAATGCGGCGCGGCGAACTCGCGGCGGATCGCCCCCACCACGCGGCCGGCCGTGAGCCGGAACAGCAGCAGCAGAACCCAGGCGTAGGCGGAGAACAGGCCCAGGAAGAAGCGGCTCAGGTCCAGTCGCAGAACGTACTCGAACAACACCAGGCATAGGGCGCCGTAAGCGCACTGGCGCGCCGTATCGCGCAGGATCACGCGGGGGTGCCCGGAAACGAGTTTCTCGTAAACCTCGAGCCACAGCCCGATGGTGACCCAGGCGACCAGCGCGAACCCCAAAACCAGGACCTTTTGCTCGGCGGTCAGATAGAACTCTCGCTGGAGATGCAGGACAGCGCGCGTGTGGTACGCCGCCTGGAAAGCCGCCGTAGCCAGGATGATATCGGATAGTCCGAACAAAACACGGGCTTTACGCGGGCGAGAGAACATCCGCAGTTAGGATAGCATGGGGTGGGGGGCCTGACGCTGGCCGGGTCAGACGACGTACTGGGGATGGTTCTTGCGAATCCAGGCTTCCACTTGGCTACGTAACGTTTCGGCGAGTTGCCGCATTTCCTCCGCCTCCGTCTCCGAGACAGCGTCGGCTCTGTCGTAATCGGCGATGTTGCGCTTCTTGCGGAAGATGTCGAACTTCCTGATGGTCGCGGGTTCTGTCCCAAGCGTGAATTCGAGGGATTGAATGACGCGGTAATGATGGCTTGAGCGTTCAGCTTCGTATCCGGCAGCCGCCAAGGCGGCGGAGGCAAGTTGCAGGGCGGCGTTATATGCAATGTTGAACTGCCAGTCGGGAATGAGGCCCGGTGTCTGACAGGCCTCCAGATCCCGATCAGCGACGGCGAGGAGGTCGGCGATTTCTTGCCGGCTCGTCTTGTGCTCCTTGAGCCATCCGAATCTGAGCCACTCTTGCAAGCTCACCTTCATCGCCTATCAGGAAGACCTTCGGGCCGGCCACAACGCTCGAAAGGAAGTGGTGGCCTCCAGCAAGTTTACGACAGAACTCCTCGCTGCGATAGACGGAGGGATTCACCTCGCGCCGAAGCTCACGCTGTGCTTCAGTGAGAGCCGAAACGACATCCTGCAGCGAAATGCGCTCGCCAACAACCATCACGTCGACGTCGCTTGCCGCGGTTTCGTCGCCGGTCGCTAGGGAGCCGTAAATGAAGGCGAATTGAATCTTGCCGGCCAGGGTGGCGAGACCATCCCTTAGAACTTGAGCAACACCGAAGGTTTTGCGAATGAGGCCGTGAAGCTCATCGAATACCGGGCACTCACGGTTCGCTTGATAATACGTTTGACGGCCTTCCACCGTTCGGACGAGAATTCCCGCGCGGGTGAGCTGTTCGAGTTCCCGCTGCACGGCTCCCGAGCCAAGGCCGATGATGCGGATGATTTGGCGCTGATAGAAGCGCTCGTCGGCATGGCCAAGAAGCAGCCGCAGCACAGCCTGCTTGGTGGCGCCAAACAGCGGCGCTCCGATGGCGTCGGGCGAGACGGGTCTCTTTGTACCCATATTAGGTACGATTGTACCCTTTATGGGTTCGTTTGTCGAGCCGGATGCTCACCATGGTAGGAACCGCTGCTGGGCGTTCCCCAGGACGGATGGTGGCCTATCGTGAGGTTTTGATCTACCATTTAGATCAGTAAAGGGCAAAGACCTGGTGCGTCGGTTGCGACGCGCGGGCGTGGAAGTCACCGGGCGCGCCGGAGGAACCGGGCATCTGCTGGCCCGGTATCAGGGCAAGAAGGCGGCGGTACCGATGCACGGGGATCGGGACCTGGGGCCGGAGTTCCTCAAGAAGTTCTGCAAGGAGCTCGGCGTTGACTCGAGGCTGGTCTTGTAGAGGACATGGTAATGATATACGAATACCCGGTGAGCTTCGAGGAGGACCGCAACGGCACGGTCATTGCGAAGGCGCCTGATGTGCCGGGCGCGATGACGGCCGGTGGCAGTCGGGCCGAAGCGCTGGAGCGGGTTGAAGGGGCGCTGGTCGTGGTGCTGTCGGCGCGGATCGAGGACCACGAACCCATCCCACGTCCGTCCCAGCCGGCCAGGGGTCAAAGTACGGTGGCGTTGTCGCCGATGGTGGCCGCCAAGCTGTCGATCTACCAGGCGATGCGCGCACGGAGTATGACCACCGGGGATTTGAGCCGGCGGCTGGGGTGGGAAGCCGCACGTCTGCGCCGCTTGCTGGACTTGCGCCGCCGATCCCGGCTAGAGGACATCGAGGCGGCGCTGGAGGCGATGGGCAAACGCCTCATCATTGAAGTCGGGAACGCGGCGTAGGCCGCGGACGCGCCGAACTCCAGCGTCAGCATGCCAAGAGCGCCTACCGCCCCGCCGCTTTGAACCGCGCTTCCAGCTTTTCGGCTTCGGCCGCACGGCCGCGCTGCCGGAGGAATAGGGCGTAGTTGTAAACGCTGCCAGCGGTTTTGGGGTGGTCGGGTCCCAGCGCTTTTTCGCAGATGGCGAGGGCGCGCTGGTACAGCGGCTCGGCTTCCCCGTAGCGGCCTTGGCTGTCGTAGAGCCCCGCCAGGTTGTTGAGGCTGGCAGCGGTGTTGGGGTGGTCGGGCCCTAGCGCTTTTTCGTAGATGGCGAGGGCGCGCTGGAGGAGCGGCTCGGCTTCCCCATAGCGGCCTTGGTCGTGGTAGAGCCCCGCCAGGTTGTTGAGGCTGGTAGCAGTGGACGGGTGGTCGGGCCCCAGCGCTTCTTCGCGGATGGCGAGGGCGCGCTGGTACAGCGGCTCGGCTTCTGCGTAGCGGCCTTGGTGGTGGTAGAGCAACGCCAGGTTATTGAGGCTGGCGGCGGTGTTGGCGTGGTCGGGCCCCAGCCCTTTTTCACAAATGGCGATGGCGCGCTGGTAAAGCGACTCGGCTTCCACGTAACGGCCTTGCTCGTCGTAGATCCCCGCAAGGTTGTTGAGGGTGGTAGCGGTGTCGGGGTGGTCGGGCCCCTGGGCTTTTTCGCGGATAGCAAGGGCGCGCCGGTACAGCGGCTCGGCTTCCGCGTACCGCGCGCGGCCGTGGAGATAGTAACCACTCTGGTTGAGAAGACGGGCTGCGGCTATCGAATCCAGTCCGAAGTCTTCCACAAGACGTCCGGCCGCTATGGCGTGGGGAATCAGCCGCTCGCACTGCGGCCAGCTTTGGAATTCTACGAGCGGAAATACCTTGTTCAACGCTTGCACCACCCGCTCGGCCCATACGCGGCGGGTGGGCGCGTCCATCCCGTCTTTCAAGACCTCTTGCACCAAGCGGTGAATGTTGAGGGTGTCCTTGGCAACGTTTCGGTGAATGAGACGGAACCTTCCCGCTTCCGCGACGGCCGCGTCCCATGAGAGCGGCTTCCCGGCGGCTTGCGCCAGCGGCTTGCCCAGTTCCTTGCCACCTTGGGTGAAGATTTCCTCGGGGATGGCATCGGGCGCAAGGAAGGCGCAGGCCCGGACCAGGTCGGCCGCCGCCGGATTCGCCTCGGCCACACGGGCAAAGGCCAGGGAAAAAGTAATCGTCACCGAAGCATGATCCGTGGCCAGCTTGCCCCGCCGGTCGCGGAGCGCGGCGCCCTCGGTGCGATACAGCTTCAGGTATTTCGCCGGCGTCGAAGGCGTCTCTTCGATATAGGCCGCCGCCTGGTCCAGCGCCAGAGGCAGGCCGGCGACTTGTTCGGTGATTTCCCTGGCCGGCTTTCGGTCGGTCTCGAAAGCGGCCTCGAGCGGCGCGTCCGGCGCGATCAGCTTCGCCCGCCGCAGCAGGAACAGAGCACCCTCTTCAGGCTCCATCTTTTCCAGTTCCACGCTTTGAGCGATGGCGCCGGTGGCCTGCAAGCGGGTGGTGATCAGAACGTGACCCGTGGCATCCGCGGGCAGAAACGGCTGAGCCACGCCGGCCAGGTCTTCGACGTTGTCCAGAATCAGCAGCCAGCCGGTCTGCCGTTCGAGCCAGCGGCGGACTGCCTCGGCCGTCACGTTGGTGTCCCGTTCGTCTTTCTCGGGCAGGTCCAGCAGGCTGGCAATGGCGGCGTACCCGGAGACCACGGCGTCGCGGGTATCGGCCCGGCTCCAGAGCACGGCCCGGTATTGGTCCCGATGGCGGTAGGCGTACTCGATGGCGGTTTGCGTTTTGCCGATGCCGCCGAGTCCGCTGATGGCCTGTGGTTGCGTCAGCGCCGCCGTGCCGCCGCGGGCAAGGGCGTGCTCCAGGGCTTTGAGATACTCGTCGCGACCGGTAAAGAACGGGTTGCGCGGCGGGAGGTTCCAGTAGCGATTGCGATAATCGGGCTTGCGCTCCTGAGCCGGCAACGCCCGCAACCGGCCGAGGACCGGCTTTCTTACGCGTGGCTGATCCGTGAGGAGGCGGTAGAGGTCCTCGTAGCCCTGCTCGGTGTGAACCGCGAAACGCTGGTATCGTTCGAGCACGAGCGGGATGTGCGCGCGGTCGGCATCCGTGAGTAGAACGGGGACGAATTTCTCGTTGACCCCGCCGGCATCGTAGAGGAGTTGGCGAATGAACCCTGCCTCCGAGATGGCTCCCAGGCCTTTCCCGGGCACTTCCTCGGCATCGAACCGCCGCTGGTAGGTCGCAGTGCAGACCATCAGCACAAAGCCCGCGGCCTGGATCTGCCGCTGCTGCCACAATTCCCAGCCCTCTGCGGGAAACCTCTCGTACTGATCCAGTCCCGCGTCAATGCCGTCTTCGCGCAGGCGGTCGGCCAGCGCCAGCACGTTCGCCTCGTGCTCGGGCGAATCATGACTGTAGCTGATGAAGACCTTCGGCGGCCCGTTCACTGATTCTCCCTCATCCTCGATTTTGCGCCCGACGCGCCGATTCCAGTCACAAAACTTGAAAATATCGCCAAGTCCTCTGGTTTTCGCGGATTAGGCCGATCCGGAAGCCCTCGCGGGGGCCTTCCGCCGGACCCGGTGTGCCATGGTGGAATTAGGGGCCGGACCAACTTGGTCCGGCCGTCGTAATAACTCCTTTCTTTTCAATACGAAATATCGGCCTTCGGACCAACTTGGTCCGGAGCGCACCGGAGACAGACCATGGATGAATCGATTACCACGCTGCCCATCCCGCCTGCGGGCGAGTTTGAGTTGGGCGAAGTACTGGGGCGCCGCCGGGCATTCGGTGCCATCGCCGGCCGCTGCTCGGCAGCCAACGCCGCGTGCATACGGCGCGTGCGCGACGAGAAACTGTTCACGCACCGCGCCGCAAGCTGGGACGAATTCTGCCCGAAATACCTGGGGATGAGCAAGACCCAAGCCAACCGGATCATTCACCTGCTGGATGAATTCGGTCCGGACTACTTCGAGCTGACGCAGTTGACCCGCATCCCGGCGGAGGAGTATCGCGCCATCGCCCCGGCGGTGAAGGACAACGCCATCCACGTGAACGGGGAGGCCATCGCCCTGATTCCGGAAAACACCGAAAGGGTCGCCGCGGCGGTGGCGGACCTGCGCCGTGCGGCTGCCTCGGAACCTGAGGGGCAGCCCCCAGCGCGTGCCGGGCTGGCCGCTCTGGTGCGGCGCTCGCGGGCGGTGGCGGCGGAGTTTGCCGAACTGTCGAGCGCCGGGCCGGGCAGTGAGGATGGCGAACTGCTGCTGGCCGCCTTGCGGGAGATGCGCACCGCCCTCGCGCGGGTCGAAGAGCAAATGACCGTTTGGGGGGTAGCGCGGGAGAAAGCCGCCGCCCAGGGGGCCAAAACGGCCGCCGGGAAGCCTGTCAGGCCGCGCAAAAGCGCACCTCTTTTCTGATTTTTCTAAGATACTTCGTCGCAACAGCTACAGTTTTCCCTCAAGCGGCCGATCAGATATCTAAGTTCACCGCAAGGTGGGCTAGGTAAAAATGCGATGGAACATAAGTCCGAGCGGGCGGCGCGGCTCCGCCACCTCCTAACGTTCGCGGCACTGATTTTTCAGTACGCGAATCTCGCCTATGCTACTGCTCCAGATATTACCTTCACTCCGGCCACACTAGACTTCCAATACCAGGCCGGGGCCGCGTTACCCGCTTCGCAAACGTTCCAGATCAAGAGCACCGGGGCTGCATTGAGCTTTACGCTCTCGATCACCGGGCCGTTGCCTTATTCGGCGCAATGGCTTGTCCTCTCCGCCAACGCTGGCACTACTAATACGAGTATAAAAGTCTACGTGAACCCGACGGGGCTTCCTTCGGGGAGTTACAGCGGTACGATTACGGTCACCACGCCGTCCCCCCCCGCCAACGCCGCCACATATAGTTTCCCCGTGACCCTGGAGGTAGCCGACGCGCCCTCCACCCTGATCGCCAGTGCGACAACCCTGACGTTTGCCTTTGTGACCGGGGGCACCGCGCCGGCATCGCAAGCGATTGTGCTGCTGAGCAGCGGCGACGCGCTCTCGGCAACCATTACGGTTTCGGGCGGCACCTGGTTGAAGGCTTCACCCACCGGAAGCATTGCGCTCGTGGGTCTGCCGAGAACCATTACGGTGACGGCGGATCCTACCGGCCTGCCGCCGGGTTCCTATACCGGCAAGATCACCTTCGCCGCGCCCATGGCGACCAACAAAAGCCTAGTGGTCAATGTGACCCTGACCATAACCGCCGGCGTGCCCACCATCAACATCGGTGGGGTATGGCCGCCCGGGGTCCTGGTGAATTCCGCGGCAGCCATCGTTACGCTCACCGGCACCAATTACTTTCCCACGTCCGTGGCTTCCATTGGGGGCACGGCGCTGACTACCACCGTGCTCAGCTCCAACGCCATGCTGGTGACCATTCCAGCGACGATGCTGACCACCGCCGGGCCTCTCGGGATTGTCATCACCACTCCCACAGCGTTATCGCCATCGATGCCGGCAACCTTCACGGTATATAGTCCTGGGCCGCAAATCTGGGCGGTAGCCGACAGCGCCAGTTACGCAACTTCGAACGTGTCCCCAGGCGAGATTATCACCATTTTCGGCATCGGTCTGGGGCCAACCGCTTTGACGCTATACCCTGCCGGAACCTCGCTGCCTGCCTCTTTGCCGGCCACTGGAACGGCCACGTCGGTCGCCATCAATGGACTTCCGGCCCCCCTGCTGTACACCAGCGCCAGCCAGGTCAGTTGCATCGTGCCATATGCCGTGGCGGCCCAAGTCGGCAATCCGGTGAACGTCGTGCTGACGTACAGTACGGCATCGCCGCCAGTCTCCGTCAATGTTGTAGCCACCGACCCGGGCGTGTTCTCGATGGATGCATCCGGAGCGGGCCAGGGCGCCATCCTGAATTACAACACCACAACCCTCGACTACACGGTCAACAGTTCTTCGGCCGCGGCCCCCAGGGGATCCACTGTGGTGCTCTATGCCACCGGGTTCGGACAGGTCGTCGACGCCTCACAGAACGGCGGCAACGAAAACAATTTCATCACCACGGCGCAGGCGCCGGTGACGCCGGTCGCAACTGTGACGATCACCATAGGCGGCCAGGCGGCCACCGTGCAAACCGCCGTGGAGCCGGTTGGATCGGTGCCGGGCGTCCTGCAAGTCACTGCCACCGTGCCCTCCGGCGTGACCGTGGGCAATGCCGTGCCGGTGGTGCTTACGGCAGGCGGCGTGGCCAGCCAGGCGCGCGTGACCATGGCCGTGAAGTAAGAGCGGGGATTGACAAATCTGCCGGGTTTCGCGGCGGCTCTGTCGCGGTTTCGCGGCGGCCAGGCAAAGCTACTTCCGTCTCTCCGCCATCTTCTTTTCAAGCGCCGCCATCAGACGAGTCTCTACATCCGCCGGAATCGGATACGGCTCCATGCCCCTGTAGATCTGGATGGTCTTCCTGGTGGTGTCGGCGATTACCCAGCAATTGGGGCACTCCGTCATGTGCTGTTCCAGCTTGGCCCGAACTTCCGCATCGAGACATTCGTCCAGGTAGTCGGTCAGCTCGTTCAGAAAGTCTTTACATGTAAGCAAAGGCGTCATCTCCCTTGCGTTTGAAGAAGCGGGTCAGCTTCTCGCGCAATTGCAGGCGGGCCCGCAACAGCCTGCTCTTCACGGCCGGCACGGAGAGGCCCAGGACGTCGGCCGTCTCCTCCGTCGAAAGCTCGTCGATGTCTCTCAGCACGAAGACCGAGCGGTACAGTGGTTCGAGGCTCTGAATCGCCGAACCCAGGATGCCGGCGAGCTCTTCCCGCGAAAAGCGCTGCTCGGGGTCCTCACCCCAGGCTGCGATTTCCCGTACTACGGTGTCTTCGCCGGTATCGATGGTCTCATCGAGTGAGACCGATCTGTCGGTTTTCCGGCGGCGCAGCTTCATCAGCGCCTGGTTGACCGCAATGCGCACAATCCAGGTGTAGAACTTCGAGTTGCCCTGAAACTGATCCAGGTGCTCGTAGGCTTTCAGGAACGTCTCTTGCAAGACATCTTCCGCATCCTCGCGGTTCTGAGTAACGTGCTGGGCCAGCCGGAAAATCTTGCCCTCGTAATGCTTCACCAACTCCCCGAAGGCCCGGGTATCGCCTTCGCGGGCCTGCGCAACCAGCGGGGTTTCGTCGATCCCGGCCTGACTGGAGACGGTCATGGGCTTGTGTTTCCCATGATAACGCGTCACGCGTGGGGAAGGCACGGAACAGCACTCGTCCCACCGCGCGTGTTACGCTGAAAACTCCCTATGAGCCACATCGAGATCACTCTGCCCGACGGCAGCAAACAGCCGGCCGCGGCGGGGACGCGTCCCATCGATATCGCCAGGTCCATCAGCCCCCGCCTGGCGGAGGCAGCCATCGCCGCCAAGGTCAATGGGGAGCTTTACGACCTCACCCGCCCGCTCGAAAAGGACGCCAGCCTGCAAATCCTCACCGCCAAGGATCCCGAGTCGCTCGAGGTGTACCGCCATTCGGCCGCCCATCTTCTGGCGGCGGCGGTGCTCGAACTCTATCCCGAAACCAAGCTGGGCATCGGGCCACCCATCGAGAACGGCTTCTACTACGACTTCGATCGCGCCGCCCCGTTCACGCCGGAAGACCTCGAGAAGATCGAGAAGAAAATGTGGGAGCTTCAGTCACGCGACCTCCCCTATGAGCGCGTCTATACGCGAAAAGACGAAGGCCTCAAGAAATACTCCGACGCGTGGATGAAATGCGAGCTGATCAACGAGCGCGCAGGCGACGTGTTCAGCGAGTACACCCTGGGCCCGCGCTTCATCGATTTCTGCCGCGGCCCGCACGTGCCGAGCACGTCCAGGATCAAGGCGTTCAAGCTGCTCTCCATCGCCGGCGCCTATTGGAAAGGCGACGAGCACAACAAGCAGTTGCAGCGCATCTACGGCACGGCCTTCTTCACCCAGAAAGAGCTGGAGGAGTATCTCAAGCAGGTCGAAGAGGCCAAGAAGCGCGACCACCGCAAGTTGGGCAAGGAACTGGACCTGTTCAGCATTCAGGAACTGGCGGGCCCGGGCCTCATCTTCTTCCACCCCAAGGGCGGCATCATCCGCAAGCAGCTCGAGGACTGGATGCGCGACCAGTACCTGAAACGCGGCTACTCGCTGGTCTATACGCCGCACGTGGCGCGCTTCGATCTGTGGAAGACCTCGGGCCACGCCAATTTCTATGCGCAAAGCATGTTCACGCGCATGGAGCTGGACGACGCCGAATACCAGCTCAAGCCGATGAACTGCCCAGGCCACATCCTGATCTACGCGGACAGACAGCGCAGCTACCGCGACCTGCCGGTCCGCCTGGGCGAGCTCGGCACGGTCTATCGCTACGAGCGGTCGGGCGTGCTCAACGGGCTGTTCCGGGTGCGCGGTTTCACCCAGGACGATGCCCATATTTTTTGCACGCCGGAGCAGATCGAAGACGAAGTCGTGTACTGTCTCCAGTTCGCGATTGACACGCTGACGGCCTATGGCTTCAGCGAGTACGAGGCCGAGCTTTCCACCTGGGACGGCGGCGCCAGCGGCAAGTACGATGGCTCGCCCGACCAGTGGCAGCTCGGAGAGAACGCGCTGCGCCAGGCGACGGAACGGGTGAACATGAAGGTCAAATTCGTACCCGACGAAGCGGCGTTCTACGGGCCGAAGGTCGACGTCAAGCTGGTGGACGCCATCGGACGGCCCTGGCAGCTTTCCACCGTGCAATTCGATTTCACGCTGCCGCGCCGCTTCGAGCTGGAATATATCGGGGAGGACGGCAAGGCGCACCAGCCGCTGATGGTGCACCGCGCGCTTTACGGCTCCATCGAGCGCTTCTTCGGCATCCTGATCGAGCACTATGCCGGCGCATTTCCGGTCTGGCTGGCGCCCGTGCAGGCCATCGTGTTGCCGATTACCGACCGCCAGACCGGGTACGCGCGCGAGGTGCGGAAGCAGCTCGACGCGGCGGGCATCCGCGCCACGGTAGACGAGCGCAGCGAGAAGGTCAACCTGAAGATCCGCGACGCGCAGTTGCAGAAGATTCCGTACATGCTGGTGGTGGGGGACCGCGAACAGCAGAGCGGCCAGGTGGCCGTGCGCAACCGCAAGCACGGCGACCAGGGGGCCAGGCCGCTCGGCGAGTTTATTGCCGCGATTCGCGCGCTGATCGACGACAAAGCGGCTTCGGAGTAGCGGCGGGGGCACGCGGGCGCCATGACGGCGATCGAAGTCACGGGCGGCCTCGCATCATTGGACGCCGCGATCGAGGCGCTGCCCAACAGCCCGGCGGTTTTTGCACTCTGGCCGCAAGACGGCGAACCCTATCTCTCCAAGACCGCCCTCTTGCGGCGCCGCTTGCTGCGCCTCCTGAAAGAACGCGAAAAGCCGTCGCGCTTGCTGAACTTGCGGCACACTGTCCGGCGAATCGAGTATTGGCCGACAGGCTCCGCATTCGAATCGAGCGTGGCGCTCTACGAGCAGGCGCGGCGCTACTTCCCCGAGTCGTACCTGGAACTGCTCAAGCTGCGGATGCCGCCTTATCTCAAGATCCTCCTCAACAACGAGTTTCCGCGCAGCCGCGTCACCACCCACCTCACACGCACGGGCGGCCTCGATTTCGGGCCGTTCCGCTCGCGCGCTTCCGCGGAGAGGTTCGAAGCCCAATTCCTGGACCTGTTCCAACTGCGGCGCTGCCAGGAAGACCTGGCGCCTTCGCCCGGGCACCCCGGCTGCATCTACGGCGAGATGAGCATGTGCCTGCGGCCCTGCCAGTTGGTGGTGGGGCCGGTGGAGTATGCCCACGAGGTGGCGCGCGTGGTGGAGTTTCTGCGGACGGACGGGCGCTCGCTGGCCGACGCCATCGCGCATTCCCGCGACCGGCTCAGCGAGGAAATGCAGTTCGAGGAAGCGGCGCGCCAGCACAAGCGTCTCGAGAAGGTGCAGGACGTGCTGAAACTCCGCGACGAACTGGCGCGCGATGTGGACCGTTTGAACGGCGTCGCGATCACGCGGTCCCTGGCGCCGTTTGCCGTCGAGATGTGGTTCGTGCGCGAAGGGAACTGGCAGGAGCCGCAACGGTTTAGTTTCGAAGTGCGGGAAGGCAAGACGGTCTCGCTCGACCACAGGCTGCGAGAGACGTTCGCCGGCGTCACACCCCGAAGGCTCGGCGTCCGCGAGCGGCAGGAGTATCTGGCTCTGCTGGCGCGCTGGTACTACTCCAGTTGGCGCGAAGGCGAATGGCTGAGCTTCGACGGTTACGACGACATCCCCTACCGCAAGCTGGTCAACGCCGTCTCGCGGGTGGCCCACCGGGATTCCGGAATATAGAGACCCGGGGACAGACGGATCTCTCTGCGCGGCGCACGGTGCCACCATTCTCCGCTCCCTTACGGTCGCGGCTCAGTGAGAGGCCTGCGCACAGAGCCGCGACCGGGGTACCCTCTGGGTCGGGAGCGGAGCGCGCGGGGAGGCGATCACCACCCCGGCCCATCGCCAACAGATTCGTCAGTCCCCTCTACTCTACCGTCACGCTCTTGGCCAGATTGCGCGGCTGATCGACGTCGCAGCCGCGGCGGACGGCGATGTGATAAGCCAGTAATTGCAGGGGCACGATCTCCAGAATCGGCGCCAGCAGCTCCGTGGTCGGCGGAATTTCGATGATGTGATCGGCGCCGGTCTTCCGCACCTCTGCATCGCCCTCCGTCACGAGCGCCACCACAAGTCCTTCGCGCGCCTTGACCTCCTGGATGTTCGAGAGCGTTTTCTCGTACAACAGGCGGCTTTCGCCGCTCGAGGGATCGCAGGTCGCCAGCATCACCACCGGCAGCTTTTCGTCGATCAGCGCGTTGGGCCCGTGCTTCATCTCACCGGCCGGATAGCCTTCGGCGTGAATATACGAGATCTCCTTCAGCTTGAGCGCCCCTTCGAGCGCGATCGGAAAATGCGTTCCGCGGCCCAGGAACAGAAAATCGGTGGCGCGGTGGAGATCGCGGCCCAGCGCCTCGTAAACGGGGTCATGCGACAGCACCGTTTCGAGCTTGCCGGGAATCCGCATCAGCTCCTGCATCAGGCCGCGCGACGTGCTGTCATCGAGGCGCCGGTTTGCCTGGCCAAGGTGCATCGCCAGGATGAACAGCGCGGTCAACTGGCTGGTGAAAGCCTTGGTGGAGGCGACGCCGATCTCCGGCCCCGCGTGCGTGTAGATGGTGCCCGCGGCCTCGCGCGTGACCATGGAGCCCACCACGTTGCAGATGGCCAGCGTCTTGGAGCCTTTTTGCTTGGCCTCGCGCTGCGCCGCCAGCGTATCGGCGGTTTCCCCCGATTGTGAAATCACCACCGTGAGGGTATCTTCGCTCACAATCGGGTCGCGATAGCGGAACTCGCTGCCGTAATCCACCTCGACTGGAATCCGCGCCAGCTTCTCGATCATGAACTTGCCGGCAAGAGCGGCGTGCCAGCTCGTGCCGCAGGCGATGATGGTCACGCGGCGGAAGCGCGCGAATTCGGCCGGAGTGATATCCATCTCATCCAGGAAAACACGGCCCGTTTCCTGCCCCACGCGCCCCAGCGTGGTGTCGCGCACGGCGCGCGGCTGCTCGAAAATCTCCTTGAGCATGAAATGCTTGTAGCCGCCCTTTTCCGCCATGATGGGGTCCCACAGGATGTGGGTAACCTGGCGGTTCACCGGACGCCCGTGGAAATCGCTGAGCCGCACGCCTTCAGGCGTGAGGACGGCCATGTCGCCGTCGGCCAGGAAAAACATGTCGCGCGTGTGGCTGAGGATGGCCGGCACGTCCGACGCGACAAAGTATTCGTGGTCGCCGATCCCGATCACCACTGGCGGTCCCGAGCGCGCCGCGACGATCTTATGGGGATCGGACCGCGAAATCACCGCCAGCGCGAACACGCCCGTGAGGTCGATGACGGCCGCGCGCACAGCCTCTTCGAGATTGCCTTTGAAGTATTTCTCCACCAGGTGCGCGATGACTTCCGTATCGGTCTCGGTCTTGAAGGCGTGGCCCTCGGACTGGAGGAGATGTTTCAGCGGCAGATAGTTCTCGACGATCCCGTTGTGCACCACCACCACGTCGCCCTGGCAGTCGCGGTGCGGGTGGGCGTTCTCTTCGGTGGGCCGCCCGTGGGTGGCCCAGCGGGTGTGGCCGATGCCGAACGACCCATCCACCGGGTTCACGCGGATGGCGTCCTCGAGGTTGCGCAGCTTGCCTTTGGCGCGGCGGACGGCGAGCTGGTTGTCGTCGCCATAAACGGCCAGCCCCGCCGAGTCGTATCCCCGGTATTCGAGGCGTCTCAAGCCTTCCAGAATGATGGGAACGGCCTTCTGCGTCCCGATGTAACCCACGATTCCGCACATGGTTCAATTATAGGGGCGCGCTCAGTCCAGAAACTCGACGCGATACTCTTCGATCACCGGATTGGCGAGAACTTCGTGCGCGATGGTTTCGACGTCTTTCTGCGCCTGTTCGCGCGTGATCCCGCCGACGATGACGATGTCGAAAAACTTGCCCTGCCGCACCTCTGTAATGCCCGGGTAACCGAGCCCGTTCAGCGCCGCGCGGACTGTCTGGCCCTGCGGATCGAGGACCGTGGACTTCAAGGAAACGAAAACACGAGCTTTCATTTGGAACCCCGATTATCGCATGGTTTGTGGGGCAGACCATCGCATTTTGTGGTCTGCCACCTTCGCACAGGCCGGCAGACGACACAAACCGATCGTCTGCCCCACTTGCTAGTTCAACAGCCGGCCTTGACGCATATACGCCGGCGTTTCGAGATCGTCCGAATCGGCCATCCGCTCCGCTTCCGCCATCAGCGCCGGCTCCGGCTCCGCCTCCACCACCGGAACAGGTTCCGGGACGCCCATGGGGCCCGGCTGCGGCAGACGCGGCGTTATGCGGATCTCCGGCGCGCTCCTCCGGTCGGCGACGGGCGCGTTCTCCGGCTGGAACCCCGTGGCGATCACCGTGATCTTGACGGCGTCCGCCAGCGACTCGTTCAGGATCACGCCGAAATTGATCTGCACGTCGTCGCACTCGGCCGCTTCCCGAATGATCGAGCACGCTTCGTTCACCTCGTGCAGCCCCAGGCGGCTCGATCCCGTGATGTTGATCAGGATGCCGCGCGAGCCGGCGATCCGCGTATCTTCCAGGAGCGGACAACTGATGGCCTGACGGGCCGCTTCCACCGCCGCCTTTTCGCCGCGTCCCACGGCCGTACCCATCATGGCGTAACCCATGCCGGTCATGGTGGCCTTGATGTCGGAGAAATCGCGATTGATCAGCCCCGGCGTGACGATGATGTCGCTGATGCCCTGCACCGCCTGGCGCAGCAGGTCGTCCGCCGTTCTGAACGCCTCGAAAAGGCTGGTGCCGCGCGGCACCAGCGCCAGCAGCCGGTCATTGGGAATGGCGATGACCGTGTCCACAATCGACGCCAGCCTGCCGAGACCCTCTTCCGCCAGCTTCATGCGCCGCGACCCTTCGAAGCTGAACGGCTTGGTGACTACGGCCACCACGAGCGCGTCCAGTTCCTTGGCCAGCGACGCAATCACCGGAGCCGCGCCGGTTCCCGTGCCGCCGCCCAGCCCCGCCGTGACGAAGACCATGTCGGCGCCTTGCAGCACTTCGACGATGCTGTCCGTATTTTCCAGGGCCGCCTGCCGCCCGATTTCAGGGTTCGACCCGGCACCCAGCCCGCGCGTGACCTTCACGCCCAGTTGCAGTTTGTTGGGCACCTGGCACGCATTGAGCGCCTGGAGGTCGGTGTTCATGGCATGGAACTCCACCCCTTCCAGCCCTTCCTGCACCATCCGGGCCACAGCGTTACAGCCGCCGCCGCCCACGCCGATCACCTTGATACGCGTGCCGGTGCGCGCCTCTTCCTCGATTTCATACTTCAGATCGTCCATGTCCGAATCCATGAGCCCCATTGACACCTCCCTCGGGCCGGGCGTGCCCGGCCCCTATTTCAAAATCTTTCCCAGCCATCCGGCCGTTTCCCGCTGGTGCTTGGTTATGGCCTTCAACTTGGCTGAATACATGGCGAGCCCCGCTGCCGTGGTCCACTCCCGATCATTCATCTCCTGTGGCCAATCCCGCATCCCAACCACCAGACCGTACCGCGCCTGGCAGTCGAGCACGCGCTCCGCGACATCGCAGAGGTCCGGCAGCCTGGCCCCGCCACCCGTCAGAAACACGCCCCCGACCAGCGCGCGCTCCATCCCCACGCGGGCGAACTCGGAGCGCACATGCCCGAACAGCTCCACGGCGCGCGCCTCCAGAATCCGGCTGACCACCTTCCACTGCTCTTCCCGAGGCTGGCGGTCTCCAGCGGCGGGAAGCTCCACCAGCACATTCGGCGGGCAGCCGGTCGAAACCGCGCGGCCGTACTCCATCTTCACCAGCTCGGCGTCCTCGAAACTCAGATGCAACGCTTTTGCCAGGTCGCGCGTAAAATGGTCGCCGCAAACCCGCACCGTGGAGGCCAGTTGCATGGCGTCGCCGTAATACACCACCAGCTCGCTGGATTCCGCTCCGATGTCCACCAGCGCGATGCCCTCGCGCCGGTCCTCCGGCAGGACGGCTGCATAGCACGCCGCCAGCGCCTCGAAGACGGTCTCTTCCACCACCAGGTGCGCCTGGTTCACCGCGCCAACCAGCGAGTGATGCTCCTGCACCAAAACCGTCACCAGGTGGACGTTGACTTCCAGCCGCGACGCCAGCATTTTTCGGGGGTCGCGGTGGCCCGGATGGCCGTCCACCACGAAATCCTGCGGGAACACGTGCAGAACCATGCGGTCCGGCGGCAACTGCACGCGGGAGGCGCGGACCATCACGCGGTTCACGTCGCGCTGTTCGATCTCCCGCAGGTGTCCGAGCTCCACCAGGCCGTGGCCGCTGGCGCCGCGCGCGGTCGGGCCGCCCATCCCCACCACCACCGAATCCACGGACACGCCGGCATTCGCCTCCGCCTCGCGCAGCGCCCCCAGGATCGTGTCCGCCACCGCTTTCTGGTCGGCGATCCTCCCCTTCAGCCAGCCTTGCGACCCGATGGCGGCGCATCCCAGAAAACGCAAGCGGCCTTCCTCCAAAGCGCAGATCACCAGCCGCGTCTTGCGGCTGCCCGCGTCGAGCCCCGCTGCGTAAATCGGTTTCGCTGCCATTACGGTGGTCCATCCTTGGCCGTGACTTGGCCGTCCAGCCTCAAGTCAAACGTTTTGACATTCGGCGACCGCTTCCTGATCTCCGGATAGTGACTGAGAAAATTCTGATAGCGCCGCGCGAAATTGCCGTCGCCCATCATCAACTCCACCGCGCGGTTCTCCACCTGCGCGACGATGCGGATATTGTCGGGATCGGCGGCGTTCACCTCGGAAACGTCCTTGGCCATGTATCCCATGTCTTCCTGGAGCCGCAACAGGGCGCGCACGCGCTCGCGGCGCTGGGCCTGGGTCTCGTTTTCCCGCATGCCGCTGAGCACCGGGAACGCGAGGTGCGCCTGCGCTGGAGGATCGAGCAGCACGCCGTAAGCATCGATCAACAGCACACCCGCGCGGAAGAGCACGAACGCCACCGGTTTCCGCTCGCGAATCCGCACGGACAGCCGGTCCGGCCAGATGCGCGAGACCGAGGCGTCTTCCACCCAGTCGATGGCCAGCAGCCGCTGCCGGCGCTCCGCCAGTGGAACGGAGAAGATGCTGTGGTCGAAGTCCCCGGTGAAGACCTGCTGCACCTGCGCCCGCGGCGTGTAATTCAGGCCCTGGATCACCAGCGCATCCTGGTGGTCGCGCGAGAGCATGAACTGCGGGTCCATGAGGGCGTACTGGCGCAATTTGAAGCCCGCCATGGCGGTGGAGACGCCCACGACGCCCAGCGCCAGAATGACCAGCGACAGCCGCCAGTTGAAACCACGCGCGATCTTTTTCGACTCCCTCACCATGTCAGTCCCTGGCCCCCGCTCGCAGCCGCGCCAGCAGTTTCTCGCCGGCCTGCCACACGTTGCCGGCCCCCAGCGTCAGGACGGCGTCGCCTTCGCCTGCAACCTCGAGCAGCGCTTCCACGCCGCGGTCCATCGTGCCCACGTACTCGGCTCCACGATGCCCGAACTGCCGGATGCGCTCAACCAGCGCTTCCGCCGTGATCCCTGCGATCGGTTTCTCCGAGGCCGCGTAAATATCCATCACAAACACGCAGTCGGCCTGGTGGAACGCGCCCGCGAAAAACGTCCGCGTGAACCGGTGTGGTTGAAACAACACGTGGATGCGCCGGAAGCCGCACAGCCGGGCGCAGTCGAGCGTGGCGCGGATCTCGGTGGGATGGTGGCCGTAATCGTCGATGAGGGTGATGCCGCGCTCCTTGCCTCGCACCTGGAACCGCCGGTCGACGCCGCTGAACGCGGCCAGCGCTTCCCGGATGGAATCCGGTTTGACTTCCAGCTCCATCGCCACCGCCACCGCCGCCATGGCGTTCAAGACGTTGTGCCTGCCCGGAATGCCAAGGTGGAACCGGCCGAGATCCTGGGTGCGGTACCGCAGGCGGAAGTCGCTGGCGAAAGGGCCGCAGCCGATCTCGCTGGCCTCCACGTCGGCCTGGGCTGTGGCGCCGTAGGTGACGGTCCGCCGCTTGATGGAAGGCAGAATGCCTTGCACGTTGGCATCGTCCAGGCAGACGATCACGGCACCATAGAATGGGACCTTGTTCACGAACTCGATAAACGCCGCCTGAATGGCCTCGAGCGACGGGTAGTGGTCCAGGTGCTCCCGATCGATATTGGTGACCACTGCGATGATGGGGGCCAGCTTCAAAAACGAGCCGTCGCTTTCGTCCGATTCCGCCACCAGGAAATCGCCGTGCCCCACGCGGGCGTTGGATCCGCCCATGGTCCCCACGCGCCCACCCACCACCACCGTGGGGTCGAGCCCCGCATGGTTCAGGACAGTGGCGGTCATGGAAGTGGCGGTGGTCTTACCGTGGCTCCCCGCCACCGCGATCCCGTACTTCAGCCGCATGAGCTCGGCCAGCATTTCCCCGCGCGGGATCACGGGGATCTGGAGACGCCGCGCCTCCTGCACCTCGGGATTCTGCTCGTCCACCGCCGAACTCACCACCAGCGCGCGCGCGCCGGCGACGTTGGCGGCGTCGTGGCCCTCATAGATTCGGGCGCCCATCCCGGCCAGCCGCTCGGTGATGGGCGAAAGCCTCACGTCGGAGCCGCTGATCTGGTAACCGAGGTTGAGCAACACCTCGGCGATGCCGCTCATGCCGATGCCGCCGATACCCGTAAAATGGAGGTGCTGTGGACGAAAAAACATTTCCTTATGGTATTGTTTCGGCTTACGGCGCAACTGTCAATTGAAATCTCGGGCTGCGCCCGCCACCTCCTCCAGGATTTCCGCCGCCCGCCGCGCCGCGCCTGGGCGGGCGAACTGCCGCGCCGCCTCTCCCATCCGCTCCAGAGCCCCCGAAGAAGCGGCCAGTTCCGCCACTACGGCAACCAGTTTCTCGCCATTCATCTCCGCGTCCCGGACCAGCCGGGCCGCTCCGGCGCGCTCCATAGCTTCGGCATTGCGGGTCTGGTGATCGTCCGCCGCGAAGGGAAACGGCGCCAAAATGGACGGCTTTCCGGCCGCCGCCAACTCCGATACCGCGCCCGCGCCGGCCCGGCACACCACCAGATCGGCTGCCGCGAAGGCCGCGGGCATATCGGCGATGAACGCCACAACCTCGCCTTCCAGACCCGACCGGGAAAACTCCTCGCGCAGTTGCTCGAACCCGCGCGGCCCGCTCTGATGAACGATCTTCACCGGCAGGCCGGCCTTGCGGAAAACAGGCCAACTCCCGCGCCCCGCCTGGTTGAGCGTGCGCGACCCCTGGCTGCCGCCGGTGATCAGAAGGTGGAGCGTGCCGTCGCGAGGCTTGGGAGCGATGCGAAAAAACTCCTCGCGGACCGGCAGACCGGTGGTTTCCGTCCGCCCTTTGGGGAAATAGGCAGCCGTCTCCGGAAACGAGATGAGCGCGCGCGATACGAACCGCCCGATCGCCCGATGGGTGAATCCGGGGACCGCGTTCGGCTCCATCACCACCACCGGGACACGCCGCAGCAGCGCCGCCAGCACCGGCGGCCCGGCGACGTAGCCGCCCATGCTGAAGACGGCGGAGGCATCGCCAAAAAAACGGCCGCAATGGGCGGTGGCGAAAGGTAATTGTGCAAGCGTGGATAATTTCTGCCAAAATCCCACGCGGTTCAATCCGCCGATGTCGATCTTTTTCAACTCAAATCCTTCGGCGGGAACCAACTTGGCTTCCAAGCCGCGCTCGGTCCCCACAAAGAACACCGGATGCCCACGTTGCCGCAACTCCCGGGCCACGGCCAGCGCCGGAATGACGTGACCGCCAGTGCCTCCGCCGGCCATGAGAAAGGGGCCGGGGGCCGGGGGCCGGGGGCCGGGGATCGGTGGCTCGCTTCGCTCGCTCATATTCTCTTGGCCAGCGCATCGCGAAGCGCGTACAACTGCTTGCCCAGCACCGCGGCCTGCTCCAAGACCGCATTCAATTCCGTAGAGGCGAGGTATCCCAACCGCGATGCAATCTCTAGCTGAGTTTCCACTTCCGCAAGAGAAGCCTGAGCCATGGACACATGATTCAAGTACTCCTTGGTTGAAGCCCGGGTGTGCCCTTCGGCAATATTCGAGGGCACGGAAACCGCCGCGCGCCTTACCTGCCCGGTCAGTCCGTATAATTCGGATTTCGGGAACGTGGCCGAGACTCGATAAACGGCCTCGACGATGTCCATGCCGCGCTGCCAAACACGCAGTTCTCGAAAATGACTGACCTTAGGCATCACTCCCAACCTTCACCGCACGTCCGGCCCCCTGGCCCCCGGCCCCCGGCCCCTGGCCCCTGTTCTCATCCCGCGTTCTCCGCTACGTTCATCAAAATTCCCAGCAGCGCCAGCGTGCTCAGCAGCGAGCTTCCGCCGTAGCTGATCATGGGCAGCGGGATGCCCTTCGTCGGCATCATGCCCAGCACCACGCTCATGTTGATGAATCCTTGCACCACCACCACCACCGTCACGCCCAGCGCCAGGTATCGCCCGAAATCGTCGCGCATCCGGAACGCGGCGCGCAGGCCCCGCCAAAAGATCACACCAAAGCCGAGCAGCAGTCCCACCGAGCCGGCCAGCCCCAGTTCCTCCGCGACCACCGCGTATATGAAGTCCGTGTGCGCTTCCGGCAGGTACAGCAGTTTCTGCCTTCCGTTGGTGAGTCCAAGGCCCGCCGGGCCGCCGGCGCCTACCGCGATCTGCGACTGCCGCAACTGGTAGTTGGTATCGCGCGTGGCAAGCGACTGTTCCATGCGGCTGCGGATTTTGCCGTTGGGGTCGAACTTGGCGATGATCTTGAATTGGGGATCGAAGAATTGCACCACGCGGGCCAGACGGTACGGCTCCGCCAAGATGAAGATCACCACTCCCACAAACGCCACCGCCGCCGCAATCGCACAATAGCGCCATTCCAGCCCCGCCACGAAAAAAACGGCCGCGGCTGCCGCCCCCAGCACCACCGCGGTGCCAAGATCCGCGACCACCACCGCCAGGATCATGAGCCCGACGGCCAGGGCCGCCGGAACCAGCGTGTACCTGGGATTGTTGATGGCGCGCGCCCTCCACGTCACAAAAAACGCCAGGAAAATCACCAGCGCCGGCTTGGCCAGCTCGGAGGGCTGCACGCCGACGACGCTCCCCGCTCGCAGCCACCGGTGATGCTCCGCATCCACAAAGTAGACCAGCAGCAGCAGCAGCAGGGCGACACTCATCGCGCTGAAGGCCACGGCGGGACTCTGAAACTTGCGGTAGTGAGTCTTCTTGAGGGTCATCATGACGGCAACCGCCACGGCGGCCCACTCCACCTGGCGCACAACGAAGTGCCAGCTCGAGCCGTATCGCGGGTCGAGTTGGGCCATGATGGACGATGCGCTGTAGAGGATCAGCACGCCGAACGACATCATCACCAGCACGGTGACGAACAGAATCCAGTCGGTCTTAAGCCGTTGCGCCATATCACTCCTTGGGTGGCAGTTGGTTGACGATTTGTTTGAAAACCTCGCCGCGGTGCTCGAAGCTCTTGAACTGGTCGAAGCTGGCGCACGCCGGCGCCAGCAGGATAGTGTCGCCCGGCTGGCCGTTGGCGTATGCGTGCGCCACCGCCCGATCCAGCGTCCCGGAATCCACCAGCGGCGCGGCGCCCTGCAACTGGCTCGAAATTTTGGCCGCGGCGGCGCCGATGAGGAGGACCGCCCGCGCCTTGGCCGCGAGCGGCGCGCGCAGAGGCGAGTAGTCCAGCCCCTTGTCCTTGCCGCCCAGAATGACCCACAGGCCGCCGGAAAAAGCGTCCAGCGCTTTGAGCGTGGCGTCCACGCTGGTGGCCTTCGAATCGTTATAGAAATCGATCCCGCTGAGCTTCCGCACGAACTCCAGCCGGTGCTCGACCGCTTGGAATGTGCGCACGGCGGCGGCGATCACGTCGCGCTTCACGCCGGCTTGCGCCGCCGCGATCGAGGCGGCCAGCACGTTCTCGACGTTGTGGCGCCCGCGTATGGGAATCTCGCCCGCCTCGATGAGCAAGCGGCCATCGAGCACCAGTTGTTCGCCGCACAGGCTCGCTCCGGGCGACACCTTGCGCCGGCTGCTGAACCACTGCGGCGCGGCGAGGGTGCGATCCGCGTATCGCACGCACACCGGGTCCTCGGCGTTGAGCACGGCGAAGTCTCCGCTCCGCTGGGTTTCAAACAACCGGCCCTTGGCGGCCGCATAGTTCTCGAACGTGTGGTGCCGGTCCAGGTGGTTCTCGGTCACATTCAGGGCCAGTGCGATATGCGCCCGGAACGCGGAGATGGTCTCGAGTTGAAAACTCGAAAGCTCCAGGACGTTCCAACCATCCGCGCGGGAGGCGTCCACCATGGCGGTCACGGGCGTTCCGATGTTGCCGCCCACCTGCACCGGAAGGCCGGCTCCGCGCAGGATGTGGCCCACCAGGCTGGTGGTGGTGGTCTTGCCATTCGACCCCGTGATGCCGATGGTCTCGCCCTTCAGAAACGGCGCGGCAAGCTCCACTTCGCTGATCACCCGCGCTCCCCGCCGGCGGGCCTCTTCGAGCGGCGGCAGATCCGCGGGCACATCCGGCGAAAGCACGATCAGATCGCATCCTTCGAACACTTCCGGCGTCTGCCGTGCGAAGGGAATGTCCAGCCGCTCCAAAAACTCCCGCGCTTCGCCCAGCTCGTCGAGCGGCTTCAGATCGGTGGCGCGGACTGCCGCTCGCTGGCGCGCCAGCAGCTCCGCCGACGCCATGCCGGACTTCTTCATCCCCACCACTAGCGCCTTGGTTCCGTTCAGATGCATGTCATCTCAGCTTCAAGGTGGTCAGTGCGAACAGCGCCATCACCAGCCCGGCGATCCAGAAGCGCGCGATGATCTTCGATTCCGCCCACCCCAGCGCCTCGAAATGATGGTGCAGCGGGGCCATCCTGAAAAGCCGTTCGCCGCGCAGCTTGAAGCTCGCCACCTGGAGGATCACGGAGAGCGCCTCCAGCACGAAAACACCGCCGATGAACACCAGCAGCACTTCCTGCTTGATGAGCACCGCGACCACGGCCATGGCGCCGCCCAGCCCCAGCGCTCCCACGTCGCCCATGAAGATCTCCGCCGGATGCGCGTTATACCAAAGGAAGCCCAGGCTGGCGCCGGTCATGGATCCACAGAAGATGGTCAGCTCGGAGGTGCGCGGATTGCGCGCCAGTTGCAGGTATTCGGCCAGTTGCGCGTGTCCGCCGGCGTACGTCAGTACGGTGAGCGCGCCCGCGGCAATCACCATCAACCCAATGGCGAGGCCGTCCAACCCGTCCGTCAGGTTCACCGCATTGGACGCGAAGACCACCACCAGCGCGACGAAAATGCAGAACGGCGCCACCCCGAACGCGTACGTCCACGGATTCCTCATGAGCGATTCGATCAGCAGCGACGGTTGGAACTGTTTGACGAATGGGATGTTCATGGCGGTGGAATAATCGCCGTAGAGGCGCATCACCAGGAGAATCGCGGCGAATACGAACCCCATGGTGAACTGGTACACCAGCTTGCGCCGTCCCGTCAGCCCCAGGCTGCGCTGGCGGGCCACCTTGGCGTAGTCGTCCAGGAACCCGATCCAGCCGTAACCGAGGAGCGCGGCGGTCGCGATCCATACATAGGGAGATCGCAGGTCCGCCCACAACAGCGTTGGAATAACGATCGAGATGATGATGAGAACGCCGCCCATGGTGGGTGTGCCAGCCTTGTTCTGGTGGGATTTCGGGCCCTCCTCGCGAATGTACTGCCCGATCTGGAGCTGCCGCAGCTTGTTGATGAGCCAAGGCCCGAGCGCGATGCACAGGAACAACGCCGTGAGACTCGCAAACGCCGTCCGGAAGGTGGTGTACCGGAAGACGCGAAACGGGCTGACGTATCGGTAAAGCTGTTCGTAGAGCAGATAGTAAAGCATCGGAGTTAGGCCAAAAACCTTTCCATCGCCCGCTCCACCCGCACGCCGCGGGAACCCTTAAAGAGAACCGCGTCCCCCGGCCGCGCCGTTTGCCGCGCGAAATCCCCCGCCTCGGCGGGATCCTCAAAAAAGCGCGCGCGCCCGCGGGGAAGCCCGGCGGCAACAGCCGCCTCCACCATCCAGCGGGCATTCCCGCGAACACCGATGAGCCAGTCGACGGCATGTTCCGCCGCATACCGCCCCACCCGCCGATGCAGCTTTTCCGCGGCGCGCCCCAATTCCAGCATTTCTCCCAGAACAGCGATGCGCGCGGCGGCGGGCGTCTGGCGCAATACGTCGATCATCGACTCCGCCGCCTCGGGGTTCGAGTTGTAACAGTCGTTCCAGACCACGATGCCGTGGTGATCACTGCGTTGGCCGCGCATATTGCCGGCAGCGAAGGTTCGAACCGGCTCCCGCAGGCGGTCCGGCGCGATCTCGAACACGCGCGCCACCGCAATGGCCGCCAGCAGGTTCATGACCGCGTGCCGGCCCGCCAGTCCCATTTCGAAATCCACCCCCACGGCCCGAAAGCGGGCGCCGGCGGCGCTCGATTCCACCGCCTCAGCGCGCACGTCCGCGCCTTCCGAAAATCCGAATGTGACCGCGCGGCCGGGGTACGCATTCCGGAACGCCGACACGCGCGGGTCGTCGGCATTCAACACCGCAACTCCGTCGCGCGGCAACGCCTCGATCAACTCGCGCTTGGCCGCCGCCACATCTTCAATGGAGTCGAAGTACTCGGCGTGCGCGTAGCCGACGTTGGTCACCACCCCCACATCCGGTTTCGCGATGCTCGCCAGCGAGCGGATCTCGCCGGCGTGATTCATCCCGATTTCCAGAACAGCGGCGCGGCAGTTGTCGGGCAGCAACAGGATGGAAAGCGGCACGCCCACGTGATTGTTGAAATTCCCAGCCGTCTTCCCCACGGACCACTCCACCGCGAGCAGATGCGCGATGGCGTCCTTGGTGGTGGTCTTGCCAGCACTGCCGGTTACTCCCACCACGGTTCCGCCCCATTTCGCGCGCGCCCACGCCGCCAGTTCCTGCAAAGCTTCGAGCGTATCGCCGACCAACAGTTCGTTGGGGGCGCCAGTGCTGCGCTCCACCACCACGCCGGCCGCGCCTCTGGCGACCGCGGCGCCTACAAAATCGTGGCCGTCGTGATGGGGACCGCGCAGAGCGAAATAGAGATCGCCCGGATTCTGTGTCCGCGTATCCACGCTCCAGCCCATCACCTTGAGCGGCGGAGGGTTCCCCGCCGCGCGCATCGCGCGCGCAACTTCCTGTAAATCCAGGGTCATGGCTCACTCGGCTGGTGATACCCATAACCTCTGAGCACTTCTCTCGCCACCACCCGGTCGTCGAACGGAATGGTTTTGTCCTTCAGAACCTGGTAGGTCTCGTGGCCCTTGCCGGCCAGGATGACGATATCGCCCTCGCGCGCTTCCTTCAGCGCCCGGGCAATGGCGGCCGCGCGGTCCGGCTCGACAACGTGCGGCACATCCACGCGCCGGATTCCCACCAGCGCGTCATTCATGATGGCCAGCGGATCTTCGGACCGAGGGTTGTCGCTGGTCAACACCACAAAGTCGCTGGCTTCCGCCGCGGCCTGGCCCATCAGCGGGCGCTTGGCCCGGTCGCGATCGCCGCCACAGCCGAACAGGGTAATGACCCTCTTGGGATTCAGCCCCCGCGCCACCGCAATCACATTGCGCAGCGCATCATCGGTATGCGCGTAGTCCACCAGCACCACGAACGGCTGGCCTTCGTCGACGCGCTCGAATCGTCCCGGCACGGCGCGGAGCCCGGCAATCCCTTGCGCGATGCTCTCGGGCGCGATGCCATAGGAGAGGCCCGCGCCACACGCCGCCAGAATGTTGTACACGTTAATCTTGCCGATGAGCGGCGACTCCACGGCGAAACGCAGCTTGCCGTATTGGACACCGAACCGCAGCCCGTGGGACCCCGATGAGATGTGCCGCGCGCGCAGGTCGCGCTCCTGGCCCAGGCCGTACCAGAGGACTTCCGTTTTCGGATCCACTTTCAGGTTACGCGCGTATTGGTCATCGCGGTTCAGGACGGCGAATCGGGGCGGAGGCCCTCCGGCCCCCTCAAACAGCGCTTGCTTGGCCGCGAAGTAGGCCTCCATATTGCCGTGAAAATCCAGGTGATCGCGCGTCAGATTGGTGAAAA
The DNA here is from genome assembly GCA_049510555.1 of Bryobacteraceae bacterium. Taxonomy (GTDB): domain Bacteria; phylum Acidobacteriota; class Terriglobia; order Bryobacterales; family Bryobacteraceae; genus Fen-178. Next base: position 17,004 of record JBEKYW010000054.1, on the reverse strand, counting down.
CGGCGGTATGGAACTGAAGCCCGTAAACCCGGCCCAGCGCCAGCGCATGGGAGGAGACTTCGATGGTGGCGTATGCGCCGCCGGCGCGCTCCAGCTCCCAGAACAGCCGCGCCAGGTCCAGCGATTCCGGCGTGGTATTCACGGCCGGCAGCACGCGCCCCGCCAGATGATACTCAATGGTGCCAATCAGCGCCGTTCGGTGGCCCGCCGCGCGCAAGATCGAATCGATCAGATACGCGGTGGTGGTTTTGCCGTTGGTCCCCGTAATGCCCGTAAGAGGGAGGCGTTCATCCGGCTTGCCGTAAAAATTGCGCGCGGCCAACGCCAGCGCCTGCCGGCCGTGCTCGACCTGAATCCAGCGCGCCGGGGCCAGAGGGCGCCCCGGAGTGGCCGGCGGGCCCGGAGGGCACCCCGATTCGCTGGCCACCGCCACCGCGCCGCGCGCCAGCGCGTCCTCGGCGAATTGACGCCCATCGGCGCGGCTGCCCGGAAAGGCAAAAAACAGGAAGCCTTGTCCCACGCGTCTCGAATCGTAATCCAGCCCGCTGATATTGGCGGCGGCAAGCTCCGGCGAGACGGGTTGTTTCAGCCGAACGCCCGAGAGTATCTCGCGTAAAGTCATCTGGCAAACTGGACGCGAATGCGCTCCCCCTGGTGCAGAATCGAACCGGGCGGCGGAACCTGAACGCGGGCAATGCCGCTGCCATCCGGCAGCACCGTCAGGCCTTTAGCAGCCGCTTCCGCCAGAACGGCCCGCATGGTCATGCCGCGGAAATTCGGAGCTATGAGGCCCTCGGGCTGGCTGGGAACATCCAGCGGACGTTCGGCCTGCGCCACCGCGGGCTGGTCTTCATCGTCGGCATCTTCCAAGATATTGGGCTGGCCGGATCCGATGTCCGCAATCGCCAGGTCGTCGGCGTCCGCGGTGGCCGCCGCCCGTGCCCTAATGGGCGGCTCGTCCGGCAAGTCTTTGGGGACATCCAGCACGCGAAGCGCTTCCGTGACCACCGCACGGAACACCGGCGCCGCGGCCAGCCCGCCGAAGCCCGCCGAACCGTGGGTTCCGTTCAGCGTCACCACGGCTACGACGGCCGGATTGGTAAGAGGCGCGAAGCCCATGAACGAGCCGTTGTACGTATGCGTGAAATGTCTGGCGACCGGGTCGTAGATCTGCGCCGATCCGGTCTTCCCTCCGCTGGTATAACCTTGCAGCCTGGCCCTGGTTCCGGTGCCGCCGGGCAGCACGACGCCTTCCATCATCCGCCGCATGGTGATGGCCGTCTCGGGCTTGAGCACGCGCACGGGCTGCTCCACCGGCGCGGCCTGGTTTCCCTTCTTCAAGATCAGCCGAGGCTTTACCAGCAGCCCGCCGTTGGCAATCACCGCCGCGGCCTGCGCCAGTTGCAGCGTAGTGACGCTGATCTCCTGTCCCATCGACACAGAGGGAAGCGAAACCTTGCTCCAGTTCGCCAGCTTTCTCACCTTTCCGGCCGATTCCGCCGGCAGCGGGGCGCCGGTCTTCTGCCCGAAGCCGAATTTCCGCACATACTGGTGCATCCGTGCCTGGCCTACCCGCATGCCAATCTGGATGGCTCCGACGTTGCTCGACTTGGCCAGCACCAGCGCCATGGGAATGGTCCCGTATCCGTGGTGGGCTTCGTGAACGGTGCGCCCAAAGAGCGTGATGGCTCCGCGCCCGCAGTTGATCATGCTGTTCGGACGCAGGTTGGTGGTTTCAAGAGCGGCCGAAAGCGTGATCACCTTGAATACCGACCCGGGTTCAAACGGCACCGAGATGGCGTGGTTTTGCCGAATCGCTTTGTCCTCCCCCGGTTGTGGAGGCAGATTCGGATCGTACGTGGGATAGCTCGCGAGAGCGAGGATTTCCCCGCTGTACGGGTTCATCACCACCACGCTGCCGCTTTTGGCCTGGTGGGCCTCGACGGCCGCCGCAATCTCGCGCTCCGCCACGAATTGCAGCCGTTCGTCGAGCGTGAGAGTGATCGGCATGCCTGGCCTCGCGTCCGAAGCACTCTGAGAATCGATGCCGCGGCGCTTCACGTCCGTCAGCATCCACGTCCGCCCGGGCTTGCCGCGGAGCTCCGCATCCAGAGCCCTCTCGATTCCCGCGTTGCCGGCTTCCTCGAAGTCCACCGATCCCAAAACATGCGCGGCCAGCGTGCCCTTGGGATAGTGACGCTGGCTTTCGTTTTGGATGCCAATCCATTCCAGGCGCAGGTTGCGAAGGTTCTGCGCTTCCTCGGAGCCGATTCTGCGCTTGACCCAGAGAAACCCGTGGTGGTGGTCGTACGCCCACTTCATCTTGCCGTAAAGAGCCGCGCGGTCCAGGTGCAGCACCAGCGCCAGCAGTTCGGAAGCGACTCCCAGGTCGGGCGTCCGCAGCGGGTTGATGTAGACGGACTCGGTTGGCACACTCATCGCCAGCGGCCGCCCGTTGCAGTCAAAGATCGTGCCCCGAGCCGCGGGAATCTCCACCGTCAGCACCTGGCCCGCCGTCGCCAGTTTGGAATACTCCCGGTGATGAATCACCTGCAGCGAGATTAAGTAGAAGAAGATGGCCGCGCCCCAGATGAAGACAATCCCGGCGAGCCATGCCAAACGACGCTCCACCATGCCGCCTTGCGTGACCTGGTCACGCCTCCGACCTTGTTACTTCACCATCGCCACTGCGCCGTCACCCTTGGCATCCAGGCGCACCACCTGCCCGGACAGAGGCGCGACCAGATTCTGCCTTTGGGCGAGCTTTTCCAGCCGCTGGGGACTGAGAAGCTCCGCTTCTTGCAGCTCCAGCGTGCGCTTGTCATAGAGCAACTGCCGCTCCCGGACGCGAAGGGCCTCCAGCTTGTACCCGGCGAGCGTGCCGGCCACGCTGGGAACCAGCAGGCTGGTCAGCACAGCCAGCAGAACACAGGCCATTCCGATGGCCGACCAGCAGGCGCCGCGGGCCTGCGGATCGGCCTCCCGAACCAAACGCGAGTTGTCGATCTTCTTGCAATGAAAGAAGACGTCTTCCTGGGGGAGCGCGCGCAATCGGAACGGATCCCGCTCCGGTTGGATGTGGGACAGGTTTCCCGGCCGGTCCAGACAGGCCGGGAGGCCTGTCCCGCTGATCCTTCGGAAGAATGCTGGAAGCGTCGCCATGATCTTTCGTTCCCTTTCTAGTAACTAAGTGAACCACCGCTCCCTGACGGTCGCGGCTCTGACATTTCCAGCGCGCGCAGCTTGGCGCTCCGCGCGGCCGGGTTCTCTAATGTCTCTCGTTCGCCTGGCTGGAGCGGGTGTTTCGTCAGGATGGTCGCGCGCGCTTCCCGTCCCAGCGCTCTGAACGCCTGTTTCACCTTCCGGTCGTCGATGGACATGAAGCTGATCACCACCATCCGCCCGCCGCTCTTCAACAGCTTGGGACCAATCTCGAGCAGCCGGTCCAATTCGCCGGGCTCATCGTTGACCGCCATTCGCAAGGCCATAAAAGTTCTGGTGGCCGGGTGCAAAGGGCCCGTCCTGGGCGCGGCCCGCTCCACCACATCGGCCAGATGCAGTGTGCTCCGTATGGGCCGCGCCCGGACGATTGCTCTGGCAACCTTCCGCGCCCTCCTTTCTTCGCCCAACTGAAAAATCAGGTCGGCGAGCGCCTTTTCGGCGGTGTGATTGACGAGATCGGCCGCCGTCATGCCCGTGGACTGATCCATGCGCATGTCCAACGGCCCATCCGCCATGAACGAAAATCCTCTCTCCGGCGCGGTGAGCTGGTAGCGGCTCACACCCAGATCCGCCAGCAGCCCATCCACTTTCTCGAATCCCGCCTCCACCACCGCTTCGCGAAGCTTGCCGAACGGGCCTTGATGAAAGCGAATGTGCCCGGCCCACTCCGCGGTGTTGCGCCGCGCCATTTCCAGCGACTGCGCATCGCGGTCGTTGGCAATTACCAAACCCGTGGCCAGCCGCCGCGCGATGAGGCCCGTGTGCCCGCCCAGCCCGGCAGTGGCATCCAGGTATATTCCGTCCGGACGGACCGCCAGCAGCGAGAGCGATTCTTCGGCCATGACGGAACAGTGCATACGCCATCAGTTCAGCCCCGCCGCCTCCAGCTTGGCCACATCGTCGGCTGCATTCGCAGTAGCCTCGCGCTTGCGTTCCTCATAGATCTTCTCGCTCAAGACCTCGATCCGGCCGCGATAAGCGAACAGGCGCACCATCTGGTTTTCAATTCCGAGTTCACGGCGCAGCTCGGTGGAGAACAGGATGCGGCCCTGGCTGTCTATGTCGGCCTCCGCTCCCAGGTCGGCGGCATTGAAGGCCACGTTCCGCGCCGTTTTCGGGTCTTCGCGGTAGGTGGCGAAAAACTTTTCGTTTTCTTTCCAGACTGAAATGGGGTAGATTTGTCCTATGGACCTGTCCAGGCTGGTGACGAAGAACCGCTTTTCCGCCAGGGCTTTAAAATACTGCTGGAGATCCGCAGGCAGTTTTACACGTCCGCGGTCGTCTAACCGGACAGCGTACATTCTTCGCGGCGGTTCGATCTTTAGCGGTGGCTGAGCTGGTTGGTCCATTTTGGCCCAACTATGGCCATTTTTGGCCACAACTAATGGTGCCACAGTACTTCACGTTTGGCAAGAGTTTTTTCAGGATATCTTACTGATAGGGACGGAGTTACCACAATACCATCAGATCTACAATTATCACGGGACACACAACATATGGTTGTTGTGGCGAAGAGGAAGCGAAAGAAGAAGGGGCCGGGTTTCCCCGGCCCCCGAGAAGGAAGTTAAGCTTTTCCGCGGACTGCGCCGCGAAAAAGTGGCCCCTGCGGGGCCACAGAAGTCAGGAGTCGAGGAAGTCAGAAGCCGGAACGCGCCACACACGCGGGGTGATTCTGGCTTCTGACTTCTGACTTCTCAACATCGACGAGTTTTTGTCGATGTTGGCGCCATAAGCGCCTACTGGATGGGTATCTTGGCGGTGGCGCTGTAAATCGGCGTGCTGGAGCCGACCGGTATCACCCCTATCGAAAAGGCCACGTTGTTCCCGGTGACCGCGTCCGAGGGTACCTGGAACGGAATCTCGAACACGCCGATCAGGTCTAGCGCAACTCGGGCGGTGATCACGCGAACGCCTTCACCCTGACCGAGGGTGTTGGTCACGCCCATGATGACCGCGCCTTGCACAATGGCATCGGAGCCGGGGATGGCGGTCGCGTTGGTGCCCACGGAAGGCGAGGTCACGCCGAGACCGGTCGCATACGCCCGGACGACCTCACCGCGGCGAGCCGGGTTTGTCAGGCTTGCAAACGATCCATCCGGCCGGATGATCACCGCGCGAAGCACGCCGTCGGACATCTGCGTCTGGAAAATGCCCGGGCTGGCCGCCAGCACCGGGACGCTCACCGTGGCCGATCCCGAGCCCACGGCCACCGTGACGGGAACCGAGCTAGCGGGAGTCACCTCGCATGGAACCTGGACCGTGATCTGCTGCTGGCCACTGACGTTGGCGACGTTGAAGATGGGAGCTGCGGTGCCGTTGAACGATACGGCGTCGGATGCCAACAGTGTCGGCAGAGGGCCAAACAAGCTGCTCGGAGTCACGACGCCCTGAATACCCGGCGCTACTCCCGGAGCAATGATGGTGGCGATGCTGCACGGCGAAATGGATCCCGCCTTGAAATCGGCGCCATTATAGAAGCTGCCGGCCGTGAGAGTGGGGCCGGGCGGCGTGACCGTCAGACTAAAACTCTGGCTGAAACTGCCGGTGCTGGCCGTGACCGTTACGGAGCCGGCTGTCGAGCCAGCCGTAACCGAAACTTGCGCGCGCCCGTTGGAATCGGTACTCACGATGCTCGAGGACAGGGAAGCCGAGCCGGTAGCCGAGAACTGCACGGCGACGTTGGCAGCCGGCTGCCCATTGCTGGCGTTCACCTGCACCACCAGGGGCAGACCGAAGGTTGCGTTTACAAGAGCGGTCTGGTTATTGCCGGAGATGATCTGCAAGCCGGTGACGGTCACGATAGGCACCGCCATTTCGGTGAAAGTCACGTAGTTGTTGGTGGTTGGACAGGCGGGGCACGCCGCTTTGATTTGCACGGCGCCCGAAGCGGCTCCTGAGAGAGTTGCCACGACCGTCGCCCGGCCGTTCACATCCGTCGTCGAGCTGGTGCTCGAAAGGCTGGCGGCGCCAGCCGGAGTCACCGTCCAGTTGACCGTCTGGCCGGCCACGGGCGAACCCGCGGCAGTGTCCACTTCCACCTGGAGCGCGGATGCCAGCGTCTGGCCAGGCACGGCGGATTGGTTGTTGCCCTGCGTGACTTTGATCAGTCCCGGCACCGCGGCTGTAACGGTCAGATTCATCGGGCCAATGGGGAAATTGGAGAACGGAACGTAGTTCGGGTCGGGTGGCGGCACGCCTCCCGCTCCCACCAAAACATAGAACCTGCCCGTCCCAGGGACACCACCGAAAACCGGCGAGCAGGTGGCTGTCCCGTTGGCATCGGTCAAGACGGTATTGGCTTCTCCACCGGCGGCCGCCGCGCAGTTCACCACCGGCCCTAAAGACGGGTCCTGGTAGTTCACCAGTTGGACGCTGACGTTTGGAATGCCACTACCTCTCGTGGCATAAACCAAAATTTGGATGGGCGTGCTGCCCGTAGAGCCCGCCTGCCCTGCCAGAGGCTGCCCGACCAGCAAAGTCTGGACGACACCGCCGGGTGGGTACGTGATCATCACCGACGGATACGCCGAGTTGCCGGCGTCGTACAGCGCCTGGGTAAGATTGAACGCCACAGCGGCATTGCTGGTGCTGGCAGTCACCGTACTCTGCGAGTACTGGTAGAATGGCGAGCCTTGCGGCGGCATGCCGGAATAGGCATAGGTATTGAGCGCCGTTCCATCGGACGCCGTGGTGGTTGTGGACCCTGAAAGAAGCGATGCGCCGTAGCCGCCCGCAGTGATGGCCCAGGTCACCGTCACGTTAGCCTGCGGAACACCGTTCGAATCGGTTACGCGTGCCTGCAAGGGCGTGAAAGCAAAGCACAACTGGCAGATCAATTGACCGTTTCCGTACAGCGTGGAAATGTTCTGCGCGGACGCCGGATGGGCGCAGAAAAGCCCGGCGACCACCGCCGCCAAGACCACAACTCTGAATTTGTTCAAGATTACCTCCTCGTTCGATCGATGAACGCGACTGGATTGGAAAGGACGCGGTGAGAATTGTAGTGTACCACGTCTCGCGGCAATGCGCGAGGGTGGCGCGGCAAAAAAAAGAGGGGAGCGAAGCGCTCCCCTCTCTCAAACATCAGGCTAACCGTTAGTGCGTCAGAGTTTCGGGGTTGCCGCTACGGGTGCTGGTAGAACTGCCGAGAATCAACGCCAGATACCCGTGAGCCAGATTGCGCGCGCCCAGATCGCTGATGAACGCATAGCCATGCGCCAACTGGAAGTTGCAGATCGCGATCATGTAGCCTTCGAAGTTCGGCGCGATCACCGAAGCCTGGAAGGCGTACTTGGTCGGATCTGGGTTTCCAGAGGCGATGCTGGGCGTCACAAACTGCGGCGGCGCATTCTGCCCGTAGAAGTTCAACGCGCAGGTGCCCGCCTGCGGCTTGGTGCCCATCGGATCTGACGTCGTGTTCATAATCGCAATGCCGGTGTCGAATCCGACCTGGTTGGTTATGAACGGGAACAACAGACTCGTCTGGCAAAGGACGATATTAAAGAGGTTGGACGCCGTTGACAGATCCGCGAATCGCGGCACTGTCAGCGAGCCCGAGAAGGCCGCTCCAGCGCTTGCCGTGAACGACGGTGGAACCGGAGCGAAGGTCATATTCACCGTCGCCGTCCCCGCAGGCGGAGAGTTGCTGCCTGGGGTGGCAGTGTAGGTGACCCACACGCCGAAGTCGAAGTTCTCGGGGGTCGCCGGGTTGGTGTTGACGACTTCCCAAACCGCGGAGCCGGACCCAGCCACTAGCGTCACCGGGGCATAGCCGTTGACTTGGGTAACACTATTCCCTATGACCGTATAGCCGGTGGCCGGCACAGTCGGAACCGTCCCGTTGCTGTCGACACTGGTATCGGTGAGCACCAACTGGGCATACGAGACTGTCGAGTTTGAACCAATTCCGGTTCCGCTGCCTATATTAGGCGGAGTAACCGGGCCAGTACCGTTCAGCGAGGTCAGGTTGACAATGTTGGAGGTCGAGACCCAGATTGACACGCCCGCCGGAACGTTGTTGAAAGCGGCCTTCAAACGGGTACCGTAATCGGCGAGGCCGGCATAGCCGCTCGGGTTGTTGGAAAACCCCGAGATCCCCGAGTATATGAACCCGGATTCGGAGTTGTAGATCGCACCCGGGATGTTCTGGCCGGTGGCGTTGTTCATCTGTCCAGCCCCGGCCACGTTGGAGAGCGCAGCCACGCGTGTCTTGAATGCCGTACCGAAGTTCTCGGTGAATCTCAAAGCGGCAACAGCATTGCCAGCGGGGGAACTGGTCGAGAAAGAAGCGCTGCTGCACTGGGTGAAGTTGGCCCCACCCCCGCCGCCATTGTTGCCGACGTTGCGCATACCGACAGTGAGGCCGGGCTGCACGAAGCCGGCGATCTGGACCGGTGTGTAGATCGGCACCGAAGTGTTGCCGCTGATGGAAATCGACGCCAGCACTTGAGTTGTACCGGCCAATCCGCCGCCGCCCAAACCGTTGGCATTGACGCGAATATTGGACATGCGGAATATGCGTGCCGCACCAGCGCTAGCCGGGGGCATGATCGGAATGCCAAAGAACGTAACCTGGTTGGAATTCACGACGCCCGAGAACATGTTGGCGCCGACTTGGTTGGTGGCGCCGGTGAAACCGGTAGTCACGTTGGCCGCCACCCAATCTTGGTTGCCGAGCTGTTGAACATACTCAGTGCAGCCACCAGAGCCCGCGCCGACCAACGAGTACGGGGCGCCACCGGTGCCGCAGAGTACCTGGGAAGCGAGCGGCCCCCAGCCAGTCGTGGCCGACTGACCGGCATTGTAATACTGCGCGAGACCGGAACCCGGCTCATCGATCATGAGCAGCGCTTCCGACGTGTTGGTGTTAAACAGCGTGGGGGAAATGCTCGAGTAAGTCAGCAGCCGGCTCGTCACGTTGGTGCCGAAACTGACCGTGATGTTGGCTATCGGAATCATACTACCCTGGATGAGGCCAGGAGCCGTGCCAAGAGGCGCACCGCCCGTGCAAGTGAGCACGATATCGCCAACCAACTCCGTCAAGCCCTCGGAACGTAGCGTCGGAGGGACAGCCACGCTAGCAGTGCACTGGAATGAGCCTGTACCAGCGCCGCTATTAGCTACCTGCGCGCTGGCGAACCCCGCGAACAGGGCTAACACAGCCAGCGCAGTAATCCATCTGCGAAAATTCATTTCCTTCTCCTTGTGAATTGCAAATTTGAATCGGTCGAAGTTCTCTTCCAACCTGAGCCTCAAAGTTAAGTCTCAAACCGTTCAGTCAACCTAGGGAACTTCTCCGTGTCGGGCGGAGAGCCAATTTTCCAACGGCCGTCAAGCCGGCCGCCGGGCCTTACTGAAGTCTAACCCGGGGCACATGGTCTTTACTGTCTTCTCTTCTGTGCTCACCGGACACAAACGCAAGATTGCACACCAAAACCAGACGCGGTAAAGATATTCATACCTGATTGCCGGCCCCGTGTCAAGAGGAATTCCTTCCCTTCGTTGCGGAGCGGTGCATCTACCCGCTTAAGTCCTTTACTGATCAAGCTGGCCCGATTAGACCACACCGGGAGCCTCCGCGTCAATGGTTTCGCGCCGAATCGTCCCATTTATCTTCATTGAAGGGCTATGGCTATGGTATTGCTCGCCTGCCCCCCCTGTTTGAGGGTAAGGGAAACACCTAAGCCCGGGGGCGTGGCCGCCGGAATCGGCACGTTCACTTGATATAGACCGACATAGCCCGGGGCCAGGCCGGCGAATGGCAATGGCCCTGGCAACTCCTGGCCGTTGAGCACCGCGGTTACCGGCGTGGTGGTCACCGAAAGTTGCCCTTGCCTGGTCACCGCTCCCAAGCCGGTCGCGAATACCATCAGCACCTGCCCGCGGGGCAACGGGTTGGAAGGCCCATTGATGCTGTAATCCTGGTTCAACACCGCGCCCGCGGAACTATTGTCGATCCGAAAAATCGCGGGCGCCACGGCGGACACACTCACGGATTGCTGGGCGACGCCATAGGCTGAGCGCACACGCAAGGTGTGGGTTCCTGGCGCGATGCCCGGCGGAACCTGGGCGTTGATCTGAAACGGAGAGGAGAAGATCACGGTTGCGGCCGTGCCATCCATATCGACGGTGGTGGCGCTGCCCGGCGCGGAGAGGCCCGTGCCGAAGATCGACATGATACCGCCCGGCGCAATGCCACTAATAAAGGTGGCGGCATTCACCACCGCGCTGGCAGTGAAGCTGACATCCTGCGGCCCCACCACCAGGGCAAGCAACGGCCGGGTGGCCTTGTAGGTTGCCGCGGCGCTCCCGGAGATATCCGTGGATGAACCACCCGAGGCCAGGTCCGTCACGAAGGCGCGGTAGGGCTGAGCGGCGCCCACGCCAATCTGGCAGGCCGGCTGGCTGCCGTCGCAGACGTCGATACGCGAAATCAAGGCACCCGCGGCCGGCGGGTTCCCCGAGGAGTCGACCGCATCCAGCAGATCGAGCGGGACGCCGCAGGATCCCGCCGCGGAAGTCACGTTGAGCGCGAGATTCTGCATCAGGCTGGCCGGTTGCGAGAGCGCCCCCAGCATGAACCGGGTGCCGCCGGGACTGCGCAAAGCGAACCGCACCACGCCCCGCAGATCGGCCTTCCAGGTTCCGCCGCCGGCGGCAAAACCATTGAAGTAATCGTTCAGATTGGCGCGCGCGAACAGGGGGCCGGGGTCCTGAATGACAATGGACCCGTCCGCCGCTAATCCAATGGCCACCACGAAGTGGCCGCCGGCGAGCGTGCCGTCGAGCGAGAGGCCCAGCGACAGCAGCAGCGGCTCGCCTTGCGCCACCAGGTCGGCGATAGTGGAGACAGTGGGATTCTGCGCCGTGACATCCACGCCGCCGGTGAATTCCGCGGCGCGCCAAAGATTCACCACCTGCTCGCCGGAATTCGGATTTGAGAGGAATCCGTCGCAGAACTGGTTGCCCTTGGAATCCGTCACACACCAGGCATCGAGAAAGCGGTTCAGCGCACCCGGATCGGCCGCGCCGTTGGGCGATGGCAGATCACCGCGGTTCTGGTGGTACCGCAGAATCGACGCCACCGCGGTCAGCAGCGCGCCTTTCTGCCCAATGGTGGCGGTTCCGTTGCCGAGCGGCGTGCTTCCGGCGGCTTCGAGTTGCGGGAAGCCCGACAAAGTCGAAGGCTCCGATATCTCGCCAAACGTCACCGCATTCTGGGCGATGGACGGCGCGTTAGCCGTCACCAGCGTCACGCCCCGGGAAGCCGGCAAGCGCACGAAGGTTTCCGCCTGCCCGGAACTATCGGTGGATGCCGTGGTGAGGGAAAGCTGCGCCCCTGGTGACGCCTGGAATACCACGGGCGCGCCGATCACCGGCGCACCGGACGAATCCAGCAGGGCAATTCTCAGCGACAACGGCAGCAGCGCCCCCGGCGACCCGGTCTGGCTGTCGCCCTGTACCTTGGCGATGGCAATCCGGTTGTCCGCAAAACCCTTGATCGTCAGAGTGCCATTGGCCGTGGAGGAGCCCTGGGTGTCGGCCGCATGAATGCTCACGGTCCCACTCTTCGACGACAGCGGAATGAACATGTCCCAACTGTAGGCGCCGTTCGCCGTGGTCACCAGGAAGTCGGGCTCGCCCGAGACCGACACGCGGATGGTGCTGTTGTTAGGGAACCCGACGATCGCCAGGTGCGCGCGGGCGCCGGCCGCAATCGAGGTGGGCGTGACCACAACTCCCGGAGGGGCCTTGGGCGCCGGATGCGCCACCGCGGCGGCATCGCCAACCGAGTAGGTGATGTTGCCGCCCTCGAAGTTCTGCTGGTGCACGCTGCCGGTGATGAATTCGTCGCTGACCGGCATTCCAAAACTGCCCGCGGCCCCGCCGATGGCGTTGTAACAGGCGAGAATGAGGCCACTCACGAAATACGCCTGCCCCGCCCGAGGCCCGGCCGTCACCCCGTAGATGACGCCATTGGCGAAGTTTTGCATGGCGCCCGAGTTGGCGCCGGAAGTGGAGAAGGCGGACGCTTCCGACGACGGGGGGCCGGCGGCCCCGGTCTCGTATTTCAGCAGCGCCCATTTCGACAGGATGATGCCGCTCACCAGGCGCACGGGATTGCCCGCCAGGGCGGCGCTGTTTTGAAATTGCTCGGTGCCACCGGCGGTCTGATCGCTGGTGGGATACCCCAGAGCGCCGGCCGGACCGCCCAAACCCTGGTACCGGACCAGCACGGCTCCGCCCACGACATACGCCACGCCCGCCTGGTCCGCTTCCGCGACCATGTACACGGCCGCATTCGGGCCGCTCGATTGCACCATCTGCACGTAACCGTTGCCGGCTCGAACGGCGGGGCCCCCGACCGGCAGTTCGACCGAAATGTTGTTGCGCGTGAGCGCGGCCTGGAACGCCTGTTGAACGGCCGCGGGCGCGCCATCGCCCACCTGGCAGCAGGCCATGGTTACGACCACGTTTAAGGTGGGGCTTTTCACTCCTTCGCTGGACGCCACCACGCTGGCCGTGCCGGCGCCCACGGCTGTGAGCACGGCCGTCGAACCATTCGAACCAGTCGCCTGCATGGCAATCACGCGGCCATTGCTGGTGGTCCAGGAAACCACCCGGTCCGTCAGCGGAGTGTTGTAGGGATCGAGCGGCGTGGCCGTCAGCGTCAAGGTGTCGCCGTAATTCAGAGCGGCGGTTTTGCCCAAGGGCGCACCCGCCAATGCCACCGAAGCCACCGGCTGCCGCACGACGGGAGGGCTGCCCGTCATGTATTCCAGAGCGCCGCCCTCAAAGGTTTGCCGGTGGGCCCCGGTGGAGGCGACCAGCAGCACATCGGACGTGGGCAGACCGAGGAATCCGGTCGGCCCTCCCTGGGTGAGGTACAGATCGTACATCGGCTCCGCGACGCCGAAGACTTGGCCCTTGTTCGCCCCCGACGTGATTGAGTAAATTATCCCGGAGGCGTACGTCTGCGCGGTGGCGGTGGTGCCGGTCGAGGCCGTCACGGCGGTTTCCACGCTCACCGGACGTCCCGGCCCCCCGGCGACGCCGCCAAGATTCATCCACTCGGTGTAGAAGCCCAGCCGGATGGTGAGGTCCTGCCCGGCCGGCAGGGGAGTCGTATAGGCAAACAGCGCGTAGCCCTTGTCGAAAAAGTCATAGGTGCAAGTGTTGACGAGATCGAAATAGGGGCAGCTTTGCGTGTCCGTCAGGGGATACCCGGCGGTCGTCACACCGATCGAAGTGTAATCGGCATACACGTCGGGCCAGAGCTGAACCACGGTGTCCAGGTTGGTATTGGTCAAGGCAGCCACGGTGGAACTCACCGTGACCAGCGCGAATTTCACGCCGGAATCGTTGTTGGCATCGGCAAACTCCTGCACGTAGCCGCTGGTTCCCAGCGCTTTCACCGTTCCCAGCGGCGGCAGTGAAACCAGGTACTTGAAGTTGTTCCGGTAGAACGCGTTGAAAAACTGCCACACTAGGGTCGGAGTGGGCGCGCCTTCGCCCACGGTGATCAGGTGGCTGAGCGCGATGCTGGCGGTGGCCGACTTGGTGGGGTCGGCCACGCTCGTGGCCGTAACCGTGACGTTCTGAGAGGTGATGATCGGCGACGGAGCAGTGTAGGAACCAGCGTTAGTGATGATCCCCGCTCTCGGACTGATGGACCAATTCACGGCCGTGTTGGTGGTGTTCGTCACCGTCGCGGTGAACTGTTGCGTTTGGCCGTCGGCCAGAGAAACCGAAGCAGGGAAGATACTGATCGTGATTGCCGCGGGCGGCTGAAGCGTGATGCTGGCGGTCCCGGTGGAGGTGGAATTAAAAACACTGGTGGCGGTGACGGTGATCCTCTGGCTGGCGGTGATGGTGCTGGCGGGGGGCGCGGTATAGAGGCCGCTGTTGGGATCGATCGAGCCCACCTGCGGGCTGATGCTCCACGTCACGCCGGTGACGCTGACGCCCGACACGATCGCCGAAAACTGCTGCGTCTGTCCGCCACTCAGAGTGACGCTCGACGGGCTGACCAGGACGGTGATCGCAGTCGCTTGAAGCTGAATCTGCACGGAGGCGGCCTTCGTGCCGTCGGCCTGGCTGGTGGCCGTGATGGTGATGGTTTGGGCGCTGGAGATGAGCGTTTGCGCCCTGTACGTGTTGGTCGAAATTCCGCCCGCGTCCGGGCCGCTGCCGGTGCCGAGCGTTCCCACGGCGGGGCTCATGCTCCAGTTCACGGCCGTATTCGTGCTGCCCGTCACGAGGGCGGTGAGAGTCGCTGTCTGGCCTCCCTGAAGACTGTTGGCGGAGGTGCTCAGCGTGACGAGCACCTGCGCATGCAACGCGGCGACCGTCAAACACAGCGGCAAGACCCGAAGAAGCCTGGGAAAGGACCGATCAGGACGCACGAGTAACCACTCAATCTTAATATGTTGTGAACCCCGTTTCGGAGCCGGAGTTGCGAGCGGCATGCCCACCGCACATTTCAAAGAGCGCCCGCCCACTGGGCCGGCTCGGCCGGCGCTTTTCATTGCGCCAGCCGCGGGTTTCCCCTAAAGCGAGATTCATTAGTTCCCTAGCGGTGTTCCGGGACCAAGATGTATAGAAAACCTGGGACCTGCGCCTGGACACGCCATCGCTGCGGCAGCGAAGCGTAGAGGGGGGAGCTGGAGGCGAGGTATTCCATGTTCATGCTTCCGGGGTAGCACGCCACGCTCCCGATTCGCAAAGAGCGAAGCCGCCGCTCCGATTCCTCGGCCGACGATGAGAAAATGAACCGAACTTCGGGACTCCAGACCGGCACGACTTCAATTCCTTTCTCCTTCAATGCGGCGTGGAGATAGGCATTGTCGGAAAGCACGCGGGACCCGGCAGGCAAAACGTTGCTCAACTGATCGCGGGCTTGAAATTCCGCCTGCTCCGGAACGCGTCGAAACACGTACTGCGACCACTGGCTTAAGGGCAGCGAGAAAGGGTTATTCAGATAAAACACGCCCTGAGCCGCTGTCCAAGCTTGGAATAGAACAATGGCGGTCACGATCGGCATCTGCCATCGGGCGCGGCGCGTCAGGGGTTCCAATAGTCCAGCGCCGGTTATGGAAAGCACCACCATCACAGGGCTCAACACGCGAGCAGATGCGTCTGGCCCGCCGCTCGTATATCCCACCGACTGAAGCCAAACGGCGGACAGCAAAAGCGCGATGACACCCAAATATCCGCGCTGGCGAAAACGCGTGAACCCGCCGGGAATGCCGGCCAGGACCTGAAACGTCGCGAAGAGGGGGAAAAACCACAAGAGGCTTGCCCAGGTGCTGCTCGTCCACTGCTGCACGCCAAGCAATGCGTGGTAGTACTGAAGAATCCCGTTATGAATCGGGTTCACTGCAAAATTGCCGAAGCTCAAGCTGTAGAACGGATTACCTGAAAGAATCCAGTTGCGGGCATACCATGGCGCGGCGGCAGCCGTCGCAACGGCTCCAAAGACGAAAACTTGCTTAAGCGGCTGCCGTCTCCATAGGAGCGCGATGACGCCCGCGATTAGGGCGACCCAACCATATTCGCGCGACAGAGCGCACAGCGCCGCGGCCAGACCCGCTGACACCATCGCTGGAACGTCACGCGGCTGCCGTGCAGTGACCACAAAGTAAATCGTGGCCGCGATGGAAAGGGCGGTCAGTCCGGTCTCTTGTCCATGAACAACCGATCTGAAGTAGAGCGGACACGCGGCAAGCATCGCGGCGGCGAAAACGCCGGCTCGCCGCGAAAAGACCGCCGAAGCCGCCCCGTAAGTGAACGCGAGCGTGCAGGCAAACTGGGCGGCGACGAAAATGCAAATCAGCGATGGCAGGTATCGCCCGGCCGACGCATACAACCACCAATGAGTGAACGAGACCAAAGGCGGGATTCCATCCACGTAAAAATACGTCCGAAAGTCTGCCGGAGTGAGCGGCGGATAAAAATCGAACTTGCCGAGCGCCAGTATTTGCTGCGCCAGAAAATCCCAGCGGAACCGCGTATCGAAGCCGATCAATGGAGAGATCGCGACGCGGGTAAGCAGTACCGCACCAACCAATCCGCTTGACAGAAGGAGTACGCCATCCTGCCTGGCCAACCGCGGTGTCCGCTCTGTTTCAGCCGGAATCGCGGATCGCCTCTCCACCCAGGCCGCTCCGGCGCTCGCGGCGATCAAGCAGGGCAGCACGCTCCACAGCGTGATGGGGACGCGGAAAACTCCCAGCCAGAAGACGCTGTGAAACAGAACCAGCAGGGACACGATGAAGGCGAATGCCCACCACAGCGTACGCCGTAAGTACTTCGCGATGAAAAATCCAGGCAGGAAGAGCCCAAGAATCAGAAAAAGTGGAAATATCAACAACATCAAGGTCATATGCTAACCCAAATGCCCCCGCAGTTCCATTAGACTTTACCTGCGCCCGATGGTACGGCAACTCGGCGGAGGCGCCGTACTTTAATTGGGATTTCCATTTTGGCCCCCCCCAGCGCGGTTCAGTGTATACCAACCACCATCCTTTTGGTCCCGCGAGATGCCGATGATATTGCTCCAGCCGCAAGTTTCCCCGTAGACTGAGATGAGTCGGCTCATATGTTGGTACTCCAGTTAGGGCTGCTCCTCTGCCTTCTCTTGGTATGCAGCCTTGCTCCGGGCTTCTACTGCGTGCGCGGGCTGCCCTGGAGCCCCATGGAGAAGCTTTGCGGCGGCGTCGGCTTGTCGCTCGTGCTGCTGTACCTCGCGGCGTGGGGGATTTACTGCTTCAGCCCGCGCGG
>JBEKYW010000053.1:0-32939 GCA_049510555.1 Bryobacteraceae bacterium | reverse complement strand
GTGGACCGGTACAACCTGTTCCCCACCTTCCCATAGTCGTAAAACAGGTTGCCGGAGACCCGCTTGATGTAGCCCAACTGGCTGAGCGCCAGGTCGGGATACAGAAGCGGCATTTCGTAAGTCGCGGAGTACTTAGTCAGATTCGCTCCGGTGAAGGCGCTGTAGCCGCGGGGAAAACGAATCTGGCTCGAGAAGTAGTAGCTTCCGTGCTGGCGCTCATGACCGCTTTCCAACACCAGGGCGTGATGGCGCAGCAGGCCGGGTGCGGCCAGGCGGCCGTCGGCGGATAGAAAGTTTGCTGTGTACCGGCCCGTCCACGGCGTCTGGCGATACGTCAGCCGGAAGGTCTGCGCCCACACCGGCGCCAGGTCGCGCGCGGCCCACGGGCGAACGCGCGAGAATCCCAGTCCGTACGTGAGCGGCGTCAGGCCACCGCCGCGCAGGCTGATGGATTCCACGGCGGCGCCGAAACTCAGGCCGGAGAAGTAATAGCCGCGCGAAAGATTCAGCGGAACATGGAACCCGGCCCAGCCGGTGCGCTCCGTCCAGTTCTCCTTTCGGTCCGAGAACTGCAGGCTGCGGTTGCGGTCGTCGAAGCCGAAGTCCAGCACGGGGAAAAAGCGGCGATAGCTGACATTGGTTGCGAACCCGGTGGTCCCTTCGTTGGTGTTGTAGATGAAGGACGCGTCCAGGTTCATCAGCCGCATCTTGTCATTCGACATGAGGCCGATACCAAAGTCGGGCGGAGGAGAAGTCATGCCCCAGGAATGGACATCGAAGAGATGCAGGGAAGGGCTGTAGCGCTCCGCCGGATACTGCGTGTTCGGAATCTCCGCACTGTAATCGTGGTATTGGCCATGATAGCCGAGGCCGGCGTACGGCGCCGCGCCGATGCGCGTCCAGTTGGCGGGGTCCAGAGGCACTTCGGCCACATTGTAGCCGCGGGCGGAATAGTCGCTGTACAGCAGCTTCGCGCCGTCGGGCGAGATGCTCGGATAATTGGCGCCGAACTTGGAAGAGGTCACGCGGTAGCGCCGCCCTTCCGGAATCTCCACCGCGTAGATGTTCAGGGTGCCTTCGGGCGAAGATTTGTAGAGCACATAATTCTTGAAGAACACCGGATTTCCCAGCTCTTCATCGCTGTGCGGAATTACATCCGTAAACTTTCCCGACTCCAGGTCGACCACCGTGAGCGCGCGGCCCTTGCCGCTCTGGGTCACCATCGCGATGCGGCGGCCGTCCTCCGACCACGTGGGCGAATAGATCATGTCGTTTTCGGGCGACGCCATCCGCTCGAACTCGACGCCGGTGCCGGCGTCCAGAATCACCAGCGAGCAGAGCCGTTCGGGAAGGAATTCGACCACCGCGATGCGGGTGGCATCCGGCGACAGCACCGGGTTCATGAAGCGCGTTCGGTGGGTGAGGCGGCGGGTGTGTCCGGTAGCCAGGTCGCGGATCACGATCTCGGAATAGCCGCGCAGCCAGCGCACATCCGGAACGTACTCATCCCAGACCATCCGTCCTTTCACCACCGAAGTCCGGTTGGAGGCCATCACCGACGGTGCAAAGCGAAAGAGCTTCTGCTCGCGGCCATCGGGGCGAAGGCGGACCACTTCCACCGGGTAGGTGTCCATCCCGATCTTCTGCGCCAGCACGCTGCCATCGGCCTGGAACACGGGCTGATAGTAACCCGTGGCGACGTTCTTGACTTCGGTGTTGACGATGGCCGGCTGGCTGAATTCCATCTCCGCCGCCTTCGACTCCCACCGCTCGCCCACGTCGGACATGGTGTCTTCATAGTTGGCGCCGGCGCCACGGCCGGTCACCTTCTTCATGGCAAGCGACAACGCGAAGGGGTTCCACGACCACCGGGCGGTGCCCGCCATGATCTTGTCCCAGGCGTCGGGACCGCTCGTGCGGTTTACATGACTCACCAGAAAGGCGCCCAGCTCACTGGGGCCCGGGACCGCATCCTTATAAGAACCATGCTCGGCCTTCATGAAAGAATAGTGCTGACCCGAAAGCAGCAGGGCGCGGGTGGTGGCCTCCGAGGACGCGAACTGGCCCACGCCGCCGCGCATCATGGTGGCTTGGGCAACCCGGGCGTCCCCGGCGATCCACCAGTCCGGAAGGGCCATGCCCAGAACCGAAGCCAGTCCTGCTTCGCCGAACAGCGCGGTCGCCACCTTGCCGAAGCCGTGATTCATCTTGGCGATCTGCACCAGGTGGCGGCCTTCGGTGGCGGTCAGGCTGGTGATCCAGTCGTTGGTGCCCCAAAAGCCCTGGGCCGGCATCATATTGAATGTGGCCATGCGGGGGAAAAGGGACACATAGCCGCCCGAGTAACGCGTCACGTTCTGGTTGGCAAGCATGACGACGGTATGCCGCGGAAGCGAAGCTCCCAGCGACTGGCTCAGGGGAGCATAGAGAGTTTCGAGCGAGTTGGCGGCGCGCTGGGCATCGGCCTCGGTTCCATGCGGGAAAATCACGTCGAAATGCTGGGTCCGGATTTTGCGCCACTGGGTATCCGGAGGATACTGCGCCCGCAGCGTGGTTGTCAGACAAAATGCCAACAGGACGAAGTTTCTCATGCTTTCAAGACCTATGTTTGCGCGCCGTGACGGTGATCTCGATGCGCGCTTTCGGCAACGCCAGCCTGGTCACACCCACGGTGGTCCGTGAGGGCCGTGGCGTCTGGAAGTAGGTGGCGTAGACGGCGTTCATTCGCGCAAACAGGTCCATGTCCGTAAGATACACCTGCACGGACACCACATCCGCGTACTTCATGTGTGCCGCTTTGAGGACGATGCCGATGTTGTCCAGGCACGTCTTCACTTCGGCTTCGAAATCGGCGGGGACTTCGCGGGTCTTGAGATCGGCGCCCACTTGGCCGGAGATGTAGAGTGTTCCGTACGACAGAATGCCGGGGCTGAACATCGGCGCCGCGGCCGTTGGTGCCGGAGCGAATTCCGGCGGGGCGATCGCCTTCTTCCGGGCCTGCAAGGGCACGGTGAGGAAGAGCGTGCTAAGAAGTAGCGCGCGGAAATTGGTTCGCATGAGTGCCAATGTAGCACTCAACGCTATTTATGGGAGGTTCTCGCCGCGGGCGGACCAAATTGGATTCGGAACTGCTCGGGGAAGAGGTTGCGTTCAACCACAAACACGCCGACGGAAGTCATCGCCGCGTATAAGACCGCGGGAACCGCGCACAGCAGGATGTTCCTCGCCACCCCATAGCGCAGGCGGAGAAGAATCAGAACCCAAGCCCCGATGAAGAAAAGTGTCAGGACCGCGTACCAGAAAAATAGATTCCACCCCAGGAGGACGGCCATCTGGGTCTCATCCATTCCCGGCGCCCGATGAAGCACCAGTAATTGCCGCCAATGCATGCCATACAGAATGATTCTGTCCAGACTCATGATCACAGCCAGCGGAAAGGTCACGACCAGCCACTTCTTGCGATAGATGAGCAGGAGAGCCACGCCGCACAACAGTTGTGTGAACAGCGGCCCGGCAGCCACACCCAAGAACCTCTGATGCTGTCCGGGTGGCAGCGATTCGCGCGCATATGACATTGTCGCGGGGATTCCCAGTACCCGGTACCCCAATACATGGCCCAGTTCGTGAATCGGAATTGCGAAGAACCCGATAATCGCCGAACAGACCAGCAGCCAAAGCCAGGCCGATGAACCACCAGGAAAACCGTTTCTCTGTTCCATGGCTCACCTACATTTGACGTGGGATTTCCGGGGATGTTATGGCGGATTTCCGGGAATGCGAGGGTTCGCGGGGCGCGCCCGAGCATCGGGGCGCGCCCCTGGTGGCCGAATGGCTTCGCTTAGAAGCCGAAGCGCAGCACGAACTCCATGGTCCGCGGGTCGGTCGCGCCGGTGACCTGGCCGAAGGTCGAGGAACCGTAGGTGGTCGATAGGCTCGTATAAGACAGGTGGTTGGGGAAGTTGAAGAACTCGGCACGGAAGTCGGCGTGGACCCGCTCCGTCACCCGGAAGCTCTTCTGCGCCGCCGCGTCCCAGTTGTTGAAGAACGGGTAGTGGAGGGCGTACGCACCCAGGTTTCCGAACGTGCCGGCGGCGGGCTGGGCGAAGGCCGCCGGGTTCAGGTACTGCGTCCGGGTCGATCCGGTCCAGTCGCCGATCACGTTCGGCCGCTGGTTGGATATGCCCGTTCCGGCCACATCGCCGGCGGAGATGCCGAGGTTGAACGGCAAGCCTGTTTGCAGCGTGGTCACGCCGGAGATCTGCCATCCGCCGAGGGCCACTTTATACCATTCGCGTCCGGTCCTCCAGAATGGCAGCGGGTAGACGTAACTCAACACCAGGACCTGGGGCCGGCTATAGTTCGACGGACCCCAGTCGCCCCGCAGGTTGAAGCTGTCCATCGGCTGATAGTTATAAGCGTTGGCGTCCGTGCGGGATTTCGACCACGTGTAAGCCACGCTGAACAATCCTCCGCCCGCCATCTGTTTCTTAAGCTGCGCCTGGAGCGAGTTATAGATGAAGTTGGCGCCGGTCATGTACTGGTAGATGTCGGCATATCCGCGGTACGGCCGCATGGCGTTGACGTTGATCCCGGGGTTGGCTTGGATCGTGCCGGGCTTCAACTGGTTGATGTCCTGCTGGTAGCACAGGCTGGCGGCGCTCGATCCCACGTAGGCCAGATCGAGCATCAGGCTCTTGCTCAGCTTCTGCTGCACGCCGAAGCTCCAGTTCAGAGTTCGCGGGTTCTTCATGTCGAGGTAGTGGGAGTTGTTGATCGTCGCCGGGAAGGTTTGCAGCGTACCCCCGCCGGGGTTGTCGACGCTGCCATTGTAAACCGTCGATTGCTGGATGAACGGCGGGTTGTTCACGGCGCTGAAGATGAAATTGCCTTCGATGCGCTCGTAGAAGACCCCGGCGCCGCCGCGCAGCACGGTGTTGGCGTGTCCCGTCACGTCGTAGGCAAACCCGACGCGAGGCGCCCAGGTGTTCCAATCGGTATTCATGGCGCCGTCAGGAAGGCCGTGGAACAGCGCCAGGACCAACGGATCGCTCGCCACCGGAACGCGGCCCGTAGCCGTCGCCGGGAAACTGCTACCGCCCAGCACCAGGCCGTTGTAAGGATTGCCCGTGCCGGCCACGATGGCGCCCGTCGATGGCACAAGCTGGGGCGCCTTGGTGGGATCGTAGTACTGCGGCAGGAAGGTCGAGGTGTTTTGCAGGGAGCTGTACTGCGGCTGCATGTAAGCCCAGCGCAGGCCGATGTTCACAGTCAAACGCGAATTTACTTTCCAGTCGTCCTGCACGTACGGCTCGATCTGCGTGAAGCGGTACCAGCCTTGCCGGAAGCTGCCGGCTTCGGTGTAGGTATAGAAGTTACCCAGCACCGCGTCGGCCAGAGCGTTGGTCGAGGTGTTGCTGGCGGAGGTGGAGAAAGCGAAAGAGCCGTTGATGGCCGGAACGTTGTCCTGGTTCTTCCGGCTGCGCATGGCCAGGATGCCGGCCTTCAGGTTGTGGCTGCCGATCAACTTCGAAAAATTGTCTTTCCAACTGAAGATCCGGTTGAAGTTATCGAAATTGAGCGGGGTCACGCTCAGGCCGTTGTAACCGGATACGCTGATGCTGGGGATGAAATCGGCCGCGTTGTAAATCAGCGGATAGGTGACGCCTTCGCCCTTGCGCGACATGTCGCTGATAAAAATCGGGTTCGGCCTGATCCCGACCTTCTCCTTGATGACGTTGCCGGTAAACGTGAACTGGACCACGTTGACCGTGGTGGCATTGGCCACGTAAGTCCACTGGGCACTGGTGTTGGTGCCCGGAATATGGCGCTCGTAGAGAGCGAGTTGGGTCAGGTTTTGCAGCGACATGTAGTAGTCCCGCATCCAATGCACCGAAATCTGGTGCTTGGCGCTGAGGTTGTAATCGCCTTTGAGGATGTACTCGTTGGTGTTCAGCGGAGCCACCGTCGGGAAAACGAAGTTGCCGCCGGTGCCGGTGAAGTTCGGCGCGGGGTAGTTCTGAAGCAGCCGGTATGAATTCGGACTGAAGCGGGTCTTGGGAATGATCCCGTTGGGGAAGACCGAGCCGCTCAACGGATCCTTCGGAAATTTCGAGGAACCCAGTGCGGAAAAGTCGCCATTGATCTGGGTGGGGATGGGGATGGTCCAGGTATTGATGGCGCCCTGCCGCAACCGCTTGAAATCCGTGCTGAAGAAAAAGAACAGCTTGTTCCGGTCGGCGTTGAACTTCTTGGGAATGAAGACCGGCCCGCCGATATTGGCGCCGAAATCGTTGTACCGTAGCTCGGGTTTGATGGTGGCATTGAAAGCGCGCGCTTGAATGGCGTCATTGCGCAGATATTCGTAGCCGCCGCCATGAAATTCCTTGGTCCCGCTGCGCACGGCGATATTAATCACTGCGCCGGCGCTGTATCCGTATTCCGCGCTGTAGTTGGTGGTCAGGACTTTGAACTCCGCGATGGCGTCGGGGTTGATGTTCACGAAATTGTTTCCGCCCCCGCCGTTGTCCTTGTTGTCGGCGCCGTCCACGTTCCAGGAGAACGTGTCCACCCGGCTGCCGTTAATCGACTGGGAACTATTACTGACCCCATACCCGCCGAACAGCGCGAAACCGCTGGCGAACGTGGTCGACACGCCCGGCAGCAATTGCAGCAGTTGCGGGAAGTTCCTTCCGTTGAGCTGGATCTGGGTTGCCTGCTCGCCGGTGACCAGGCGTCCGACCTCGCCCGTGCTGGTTTCCACCTGGGCCGCGTCGGCCGCCACCGTGACGGAGTCGGTGATGTTGCCCACCTCCAGCTTGACGTTCACCGCCAGCTTGGAATTCACCGTCAACACCACGCCGGTGGTCACGAACTTCTTGAATCCCGCCGCCTCCGCCGACACCTCGTAGGTGCCGATCGGCAGGTTGGAAACCAGGTACAGCCCGCCTTCGTTGGATTGCACCGTGCGCGTCAATCCCGTTTCGGTACTCTTGACAGTCACGGTCACGTTGGGCACCACCGAACCGGAAGAATCCTGAACCAGGCCCGAAATCTCCTGGCTGGTGGTCGTCTGACTGAATACAGCTATGCCAAACAGCATGAGCATAGCTGGAATTAAATGCCATCTCATATCAACACCTCCCGAAACTAACCTTCCTTCGAAGACTCAGTGTGTACGCTGTCGCAGACCGTTGCCCGCGGCAGCGCGGGAACTTTCGCGACGTCCGACCCTGTGCATGCCCGCCGAAATCGGCCGCCAATTAGTTCTACATTCGAACTAAATATACGCCCGCTCCTGAAGAAATTCAAGGACATTCGCTCCCCGGGGCGCTCTTTTTCCGTTCCCAGCGGCTCCGGCGGCCCGCCAAGCGCCTGTCACCCCACTTCAAGCAGCACACCGTTATCGGGGTTGCGGGTTTCGCCGGCGCTCGAAACCAGGATGGCCGGCTGGCCTTTGATCACGCACTTGTTGGTGCAGATGCCACATCCGATGCACAGTTCCAGATCGACGCGCGGCTGCTTCACGGCGACTTTTTCGCCCTGGTCCGTGGTGACCTGCGCTTCTTCGAACCAGATGGCCTTCTTGGGCGTCGGGCAATGCTCTTCGCAGACGATGCACGTGCGCGCGCTGGCGTAAGGCAGACAGCGGTTGCGGTCGATGTACGCCAGGCCGATCTTGATCTTCTGTTTCTCAGCCACGGTGAGCGGCCGGATGGCGCCGGTGGGGCAGACCTCGGTGCACAGCGTGCATTCGTACTCGCAGTAGCCCATGGTCATCTTCATGACCGGCGACCACACGCCCTCCAAGCCGGCTTCGAGCGCCGCCGGATGGATGCCGTTGGTCGGGCACACCTTCATGCACTCGCCGCAGCGGATGCACTTCGAGAGGAATTCCTCTTCGCCCAGCGCTCCCGGCGGGCGCACCAGCTCGGGATTGTAAGAGCGCTTGCCGGCCAATGGGTGCGTGCGGAACAGGAACGCTCCTCCGACGCCGGCCACGCCCGAGGCCAGCAACTGGCGGCGGCCGAGGTCCAGGCGCGAGTCTTTCGGCGGCTTCAGAAAGCTGGTCCCCCAACTCAAGGTTACGGCCTGGGAAGGGCAATCGGACTGGCAGTTGAAGCAGTAGAAACATTCTGCGGGCTTCCATTCGAGGGTGTCCGGCAGGTTGGCGCCGCCCTGGCAATCGGCCAGGCACAGGCGGCAATTGTCGCAGGCTTCCGGGCTCTTATTGAGCCGCACCAGCGGGTTTTTGCCGGCGATTCCGAGCAGCGCCCCGAGCGGACAAATATACCGGCACCAGAAGCGCGCCCGGTAAAAGTTGAGAGCGATCGCCAGACCGAACAGCAACCCAATCAAGACGTTTCCGAAGTAATGCGGCGGTTGCACAGCGAGGAAGTGCCGGCGCAGAAACTCGTAGATCGGTTCGCTCGCCGCGGTTATGCGCACCGGTCCCAGGCCGGGGTTGGCATCGTAAATCCACGTGAAGAGCGAGACGATGGCGCTGTCGAGCGCCGGGTACACGGCCGTCGCCATCCCACGGAAGAAGAACGAAAGCGGGTCGAGCCAGCCCACCACGTTCACGCCCAGCAGCGCGCCCGCCAGAAACACCACCAGCACGTAATACTTCAGCTTCTGCCAATGGCTGTATCCGCCGGTGTCGAGCCTGGCCTTCACCGGGCCACCGCGCAGGCTGCTGAACCAATGGTGGAGCGTGCCGAAGGGGCAAATCCAGCCGCAGAACCAGCGGCCGAACAGGAAGGTGACGGCCAGCGTGGCCAGCGAAAGCAGCATGCCCGCGGCCAGCGCGTGCGACGCCAGCCAGTCCGTGAGCATGACCAACGGATCGAGTTGGAAGAAAAGCTTCACCCCGCCGCCCACACGGTTGATGGGGTGATACGCCGTTTCCAGAAATAGATAGAGAAACAGCAGCAGAAACGCGGCCTGGACGGCGCGGCGGAGCCACACCAGCGTCGTCGTTCGCGTTTTGCGAGCCATCTAGACCTCCACCCGCGCCGGTGAGAGCGCCTGGTAGTTCATGTTCCCGAGCCCTCGGGCGTGGCCCTCCACCACGTAGCCGATGTCCGACGGCCGGAGTCCCACGAGCGTGGCGCCGAAGGCATCCACCGCCACCTGGTCCACGCCCGCCACAATGGTGTCCCGCCGCTTCACGTCGGCCAGGTTGCCGCCCGCCGGGCCGTTGGCCATCAGCACGCGCAAGGCGTCCAGCACCACAAGCTGCGGCCTGATGAAGCCGGCCAGGTCGGCAACGGTGTTGCTGATGTCCTGGTGGAACCGGTTGCGCGCGCCGCCGGTGACGCCCATCAGGTTCTTCATCCCGAGAACGGCTCTGGTGAGGCTGTGGTGCTTGACGATGCCTACGTTGATGACGCGGTCGGCCTCCACCACGTCCTGATAGACGTCCCACTCCCTAAGGACATGAGCGCCCTTGATGGCCATCTTGCGGAACTTGCGTGGATCCATGAAATAGCACTGCGCGCCGGCCTTTTCGGCGGCGGTCTGGATGCCGCTGCGCGGGAAAGTGCGCTGCGCCGAGTTGCATGGGTTGTCGCTGACCGCGACTTTTTTCGCGCCGGCCTGGAAGCACATTTCGACCAGCGTGGCGACCACGTCGGGGTTGGTGCAAGCGGCCTGTTCGGGGCGGCGGTCCCAGGCGATGTTGGGCTTCACCCAGACCACGTTGCCTTTGGAAACGAAACGCCCCATTCCGCCCAGCGCCTCGATGGCGCTGCGCGTCAAGCGCCGGGCCTCCTCCGCAATGCCATCGAGCGCGGCCGGAGAAGACCGGTAGTGGGCAATGCTCAGCGAGGGCGCCAGCAACACCCCGGCGGTGGTGATTTTCAAGAAATCTCTTCGATCCGGTTCCATCACGGCTTCACCTTGGCCAGAAAGGCGGCCGCGCGGGGCGGCGCATGGAGACAAAGCACGGCCAGGCGGCCGCGCGCGAAGAAGATGATGTCACCCTGGCGCGGGTCGGAGGTTCGTCCGGCATCCGGGCCGAGTTCAGGCTCCGGGACCACCTTGCCCGACCGCAGATAATGGCGGCGAAGCCGTTCCACCCTCTGGTTCGCCTCGCGAGCGTCCGCCGCCAGCGAAACCAGCAGCGAGGTTTCCTGGCCGTCGAAGCGGTAGGAGGCCATCAGCGCGGGCGCCAGGAAGTCATGGCCGGCCGGAGCCTGCACCAGGTATTTCTCCGACCGCGCAATCCGATTCTCGCTGGGGAGAATGTCGAGCAGGGCCGGCAGCGAGCGGTCCGGACCGATACTTCGCGAAATCGCGCGCGCGAAATTCTCGAGCGCTGGCGCCGCGCGATCGCCGAAGGCGGTGAGCTTGACGTAGTAACGGCCCTGGAGAAAGTTGAGCGTCGATTCGCTGCTGTAACCCTCGGCGCCGATGTCGATGAAGTGATATTCCGGAGAGCGCTCGGACGAGTAAATGCCGAAGGCCTGGAGCGGGCCGCGCATATCGAATACGTCCGCCGTCGTCTCGACGCCGGCATCCTTATATTCCTGGTGAGCCAGCGCCACCAGTCCGTACTTGAGGTAGATATCGGCGCCGCCGTCCATATACCGGTAGAGGTCGGATGAATAGAAGCGCACGGCATCCTTGCCGCTGGGGAGCAACAGGGCGAGCCGCGTCTTCACTTCGGCCGGAATGGATTGCGCCCGGAGCGCCGGCAGCAGTGCGGCCGCCAGAAACAGACAGACGATGGGTCCGCGCACCCGCATGCTCCAAGACCCCACAAAAAGAGTTTCGAGTCTTAATTCTATCATGTAGCGCCGGCGGTCTTGCCGCCGGCGTGTTCCGGCCCAGACAACCCCACCGGCGGCAAAGACCCGCATCGGGCGTTCCGCCGCCGGCGCTACATTGCCCGTTGATGCGAACGTCCGTCGTTGTACGGGCCGGGCATGCCCGGCCCCGGGGTTTATAATTAAGGTTTTCCGGTTCTCATGCTTACACTAGAGAAGTTCTCCCTTGGAGTGGGAGACCGCTTCGCGCATCAGGCCAAAGCGCAACTGACAGCTTGCGTCATGGCCGCGGGGCCGCCCTCTGGGCCCGGCGTCACCGTGATCCCCGTCTGGAACAAATCCAATCGGGAGCACCTGATCGTCGGATCCGAACCGGCCAGCGTGAGGACCGCCGCCGATGCGGCTGTCCGTGAACTTGGCTGGAAACAGCCGTACCACGTGGACGCCGATCACATCAACCTGGGCACGGTGGACCGCTTCATCGATGCCAGCGATTTCTACACCCTGGACGTCGCCGCAGCCATCGGCCAGCCCGCTGCGGCGGCGGACGTGGAAGCGTTCGTGGGCCGGCATCCGGAGCTGGTCGGGCGGCTGAGCATTCCGGGAATCGGCGAGCCGTTCGTGACCACGCGGCAGTCGGTTGAGGCAGCCGCCGGCAAGTACCTCTTCGCCGTCGAGGAAGCCGGGCGCATCTATCGCCACGTCGCGGAGCGCAAAGGCGCGGACCGCTTCGTGACGGAAGTTTCCATGGACGAGACCGACTTGCCGCAAACCCCTCCCGAGTTGCTCATCATTCTGGCGGCCATCGCGGATGAGAAGATTCCCATCCAGACCATTGCGCCGAAATTCACGGGCCGCTTCAACAAGGGTGTGGACTACGTGGGGAACCTCGCGCAGTTCGAGAAGGAATTCAACGACGACCTGGCCGTGATCGCGCACGCCACCGGGCGGTACCAGCTTCCGCGCAACCTCAAGCTGAGCGTGCATTCCGGCAGCGACAAGTTTTCCATTTACGCGCCCATGCGGCGGGCGCTGCGCAAATTCAATGCCGGCGTGCACCTCAAGACGGCGGGAACCACCTGGCTGGAAGAGCTGATTGGGCTGGCGGAAGCCGGCGGAGACGGGCTCAAACTGGCCAAGGAGGTCTACGCCGAGGCGTTTGCCCATCGCGACGAATTGTGCGAGCCGTACGCCGCCGTCATCGACATCCACTACGACCGGTTGCCCTCGCCGGCCGAGGTGCAGGGCTGGACCTCGGAGCAGTACACCTCGGCGCTGCGCCACGATCAGTCGAATCCGGGATTCAATCCCGACGTGCGGCAGTTGCTGCACGTGGGCTACAAGGTCGCCGCCAAGATGGGGGCTCGATATCTGAACATGCTGGAGCGGTGCGAGGAGTCGATCTCCCGCAACGTCACCGAGAACCTGTTCGAGCGGCACATCCGGCCGCTGTTTTTGGAGAGTTAGTTTGTGCGCTGGACTCCGCTCCCTGACGGTCGCGGCTCTGTGAGAAGGCGGCTCCGCTCAGAGCCGCGACCGTCAGGGAGCGGAGGAACGCCAAGTTCGCAGTGAAGACTTTTCTTGCGGGAGGCGATGAATGGGATCTTACAAAAGTGCACTGATATTGGTGGGTTGGGGCATGGCCGTGACCGCCGCGCATGCGCAGGACACGCGCAACGTCACCGAGCCGGTGATTCCGCCCAGTTGCTTTGTTCTGAGCGCCAGGCTCTCCGTGGTGGATGGCAAGACGCTGGCCGAGGCCGACGAAGACAAGCTGGACACCGAACGCATCCAGAAGGCCATCGACGGCTGCCCGAAGGGCCAGGCCGTCGAGCTGAAAGCCGACGGCGCGCACGCCGCCTTTCTCTCGGGACCGCTCGATCTGCGGGCCGGCGTCACCCTGCGGGTCGACGCCAAGACCGTCCTGTTCGGCTCGCGAGACGCGCGCATATACGAAGTCAGTCCGGGCAGTTGCGGCATCGTGGCCCAAAGCGGGCGCGGCTGCCGGGCCTTGATCAACGGCAGTAATGTCGCCGGCGCGGCGGTGATGGGCGATGGCACGATCGATGGCCGCGGATGGGCCAAGGTCCTTGGGAAGGACGTCTCCTGGTGGGACCTCGCCGAACAGGCGCGGGCCGGCGGAGCCCAGAATTGCCCGCGCCTGATCGTGCTCTCGGGCTCCGACAATTTCACGTTGTACCGCATCACGCTGAAGAATTCCGGCAATTTCCACGTTGTCTACAGCGGCGGAAACGGGTTCACGGCCTGGGGCGTCATTATCAACACGCCCGGAAGGAACGCGCGGAACACGGACGGGATCGATCCCAGCGGCGCGACCAATGTCACCATCACCCACTGCTACATCTCTACGGGCGATGACAACGTGGCCATCAAAGCGGGCGGCCATTGCTCCCACATGACCATCGCGCACAACCATTTCTATGCCGGGCATGGCATGTCGATCGGCAGCGAGACCTACGGCGGGGCCGATACCATTCGGGTGACGGACCTCTCCATCGACGGCGCCGACAACGGACTTCGTATCAAGTCGAACTCCAGCCGGGGAGGGTTGGTGCAGGGAGTGGTCTACAGCGACGTGTGCATCCGCAACACCAGGAACCCCATCCTGATGGACTCCGACTACGAGCATTACGGCAAGGGCGGCAACCGGCTGCCGGCGTTTACCGGCATCGAGCTTCACGATGTGCGGGTGGAGGGCGGCGGCACGGTCACATTGCAGGGATTCGACGAGAAGCATCGCCTGGGAATGACGTTCGACAACGTGTATTTCGATGCGCCCTCGGACATAAAAGTGACGGCTGAGCACGCGGACCTGAAATTCGGCCCAGGGCCGGTGAACTTCCGCCTTTCCGGCGAAGACGTCACCATCACGGGCGCCCCGGGTAAGGGGAATCCGAACGCCTGCAAAGACAAATTCGTACCCATGCCGAAGTGAACCCGGCTGCCTCGAAATGCCCAAACCAAAGCCACCCGCAAATCCCCGCCCGGCGCGCCGCTTCCTTCCTTTACTGCTGCTATTGTTCGCCGGCAGCGGTTGTTCCGCGCTGATCTACGAAATTGTCTGGTACCAGTTGCTGCAACTGGTGATCGGTTCCACCGCGGTTTCACTGGCCGTATTACTGGCCACTTTCATGGGCGGGCTGTGCGCCGGCAGCATCGCTTTGCCGCGCATCCCGCGGGTGCGCGCGCAGCATCCCTTGCGGGTTTATGCGCAGGTCGAGATGGGAATCGGGATTTGCGGAATCCTGGTGCTGTTCGGAATGCCTCTCGTCGACCAGGTTTACGTGACGGCGGTGGGGCACGGTCTGCCGGCGATGTTGCTGCGCGCGGTGGTGGCGGCGGCATGTCTGCTGCCGCCCACGGTGCTCATGGGCGCATCGCTGCCCGCCGCCTCGCGGTGGCTCGAGACCACTCCGCAAGGCGTTTCCTGGATGGGCCTCTTGTACGGCGGCAATACCGCGGGAGCCGTGTTCGGTTGCCTGCTGGCGGGGTTCTACCTGCTGCGCGTCCACGATATGGCGACGGCCACTCTGGTTGCCGCCGCCATCAACGTGGCGGCCGCTTTGATCAGCTTCTCTTTGGCCTCGCGGACGCCGCATCAGGCCGTAGCGGGCCCAGGGGGCGCCCCGGCGCCCGATGAAGCCGCCGCCGTGCCCTTGGGGCGCCCGGCGCCGGGTTCCTGGCCGGTCTACGTCACCATCGCCTTGTCCGGAGCGTGCGCGCTGGGCGCCGAGGTGGTTTGGACGCGCCTGTTGGGGCTGCTATTGGGGGCTACGGTCTACACCTTTTCCATCATTTTGGCGGTGTTCCTGGCGGGCTTGGGGATCGGCAGCGGCGTGGGATCGGCGCTGCTGCGCGGCGCCACCCGGCCTCGCGCCGCCATCGGCTGGTGCCAACTGCTGCTGGCCGGGGCCATCGCATGGACCGCGTACATGCTCGCCAACTCGCTTCCATATTGGCCCATCAACCCCCTGCTTTCCACCAGCCCCTGGTACACGTTCCAGATCGATCTGGCGCGCTCTATTTGGGCGATCCTGCCGGCGGCGTTCCTGTGGGGCGCCAGTTTTCCGCTGGCGCTAGGGGCCGTAGCCTCGCGCGGCGAGGATGCCGGGCGAATGGTCGGGGGCATTTACGCGGCCAACACCGCCGGCGCGATTCTGGGCGCACTCGGTTTCAGCATGCTGCTCATTCCGTGGATCGGCACACAAGGGTGCGAGCGCGTGCTGATCGTGCTCTCCGCCGTGAGCGCGCTGTTTGCGCTGGCGCCGCTCGAGTGGCCGCCGCGCGCCAAGGCCGGCGCGCTCCTGCTGGTGGCCTCCGCGGTTGCCGCCGTTATTCTGGCCGTGAGCGTATCCGGGGTTCCTTCCATGCTGATCGCCTATGGCCGCCGCATCACCATCTCGGCGCGCCGCTCGAGCATTCTTTACGCGGGCGAAGGGATGAACGCTTCCATCGCCATTTCGCGGTGGGACGACGGGGCGGTGCAGTTCCACGTCAGCGGCAAGGTGGAGGCGTCCACGGAACCGTACGATATGCGGCTCCAGCGGATGCTCGGACACATGCCGGCGCTGCTCGATGCCAAGCCTCGTTCGGTGCTGGTGGTGGGGTTCGGGGCCGGCGTCACCGCCGGCTCGTTTGTGCTGCACCCCGACGTTCAGAGAATCGTCATCTGCGAAATGGAGCGGATGATTCCGCCGGTGGCGACGCGCTACTTCAGCCGGGAGAACTACAACGTTCTGAACGACCCGCGCGTCGAAATGGTTTACGACGACGCGCGCCACTATGTCCTGACCACCCGGGAAAAGTTCGATATCATCACCTCCGACCCGATTCACCCGTGGGTCAAAGGCAGCGCCACGCTTTATTCGAAGGAGTATTTCGAGCTGGTGAAGCAGCATTTGAACCCGGGCGGCATCGTCACCCAGTGGGTGCCCCTGTACGAGAGCGACCTCAACACGGTGAAGAGCGAACTGGCAACTTTCTTCGACGTCTTTCCCGACGGAAGCATATGGGGCAATGACACCGCCGGGGGCGGCTACGACACCGTCCTGTTGGGGCAGGCCGATTCGGCTAGAATTGACGTGGACCAACTGCAAGAGAAGCTGGAACGCCCCGATTATGCGCGTGTGGCTCAGTCGATGCGCGAGATAGGATTCAGCTCGGCGGTGGGCATGCTATCGACCTACGCCGGGCAGGAGTCTGACTTGAGGTCCTGGCTCATCGGCGCCGAGATCAACCGGGATGGCAACTTGCGGCTGCAATATCTGGCGGGGCTGGCTCTGAACAACAGCATGGAAGGAGCCATCTACAGCCAGATGTTGACCTATCGCCGGTATCCGGAGAACCTGTTCGTGGTCTCCGATCAACTCAAGCCGGCGCTGATGGCGGCGCTAGCTCAGTAGGGGCCTGGCACGCCCGGCCCTTACCAGCCGTGCCGCGCGGCCTCCACACGCGCCAGCGAGACAACGGTCGGATGAACCAGCCGCCGGTATTCCGCGGTCCGCATGTGAACGACGTCGGAATGCGTTCCCGCGTTGAAAGCGATCATGTCCTCGCCGGCCAGGCTGCTGTCGAGGTAGACGGGAAGGTCGTACAGGCTTCCAACGGGCGGCATCGCGCCCAGCTCGCAATCCGGAAAGAGCTTGCCGAGTTCCTCTTCCGTGGCCAGCCGCGCGTGGGTGAGCCCCAGCGTGAGGCGGACCTCCTGAAAATCGACCAGCCTGGTGGCCGGGACCACCATCATGTGATATCCGTCGTCACCGAATACCACGACGGTTTTGGCGACCTCCCGTGCGGGCAGGTGCTCCGCCGAAGCGACCTCGCGGGCCGTGAAGGCGGTGGGATGAACGGTGTGCGTATATTCGGCGTGATTCGCCTCGAGGAAATTGCGCAGTTTCTCCAAAAGTGGCATAGCAACCTCCGCTGATTCGAATTGTACGCCTGATGGGGCGGGGAAGCGAATAGCCCCATGGATTCGAATGGACTTGCGGAAGAGGCTGGTAGGCCCGGCTGGACTCGAACCAGCGACCCTCAGCTTAGAAGGCTGATGCTCTATCCACCTGAGCTACGGGCCCTTGTCTACACACGAGTTTACCGCAGGCGCCCCGCCCAAAACTGTCGCCACGATAGGCGAGGCCGTCATTTTCTGAGATAATCGCGGCATGAGTAATCATAGCCGCCGTGAATGGCTGAGCGGCTCCGCTCTGGCTCTCTTGGCCAGCCGCTTGCGGGCCGTGCCCCTGGCACAGATCAAGCTCGGAGTGACCACCGACGAGATCGACGACGATGTCCTGACTGCGGTCAAGTTTCTGCGCGAATATGGGCTTGGCTGGGCCGAGGTGCGGAACATCTGGGGCAAGTACAACACCGCCCAGCCGATGGAGAAGATCCGCGAGGCGCGCGCCATCTTCGACCAGAATGGCATCAAAGTGTCCATCGAAGGAACGGCGTTCTTCCGGATTCCACTGCCGCCCGAATCCGCCGAGGGCCAGCGAATCCTGGATGAACAGTGGGCCTTGCTGAATACTTCCATGGAGCGGGCCAGGGCGTTCGGCACGCAGAAACTCCGCGTCTTCGCGTTCATGCTGGGCGGCGCCGGGACTCCCTCCGAGAAGAGCTACGCGCGCATTTACGAGCTGCTGGGCGAGGCCGCGCGGCGCGCCAAGCCCGGCGGATTCCGGCTGGCGGTGGAAAACCTTGGCGGGGGTTGCGTCGCCACCGGGGCGCAAGCGGGCGAAATGCTGAAGCGCGTCAAGGAGGACAACCTCGGCCTCACCTGGGACCCCAATAACGCGGGCGAATCCGGCGAGCAGGCGTTTCCCGATGGCTACCGCAAGCTAGACCCGGCGCGCATCTTCCACGTGCATCTCCGCGACTACAAGCACCAGGACGGGAAAGTGGTGTGGACCGCCGTGGGCGATGGCGAGTTCGACAACCTCGGGCAGATCCGCTCTCTGCTGAAAGATGGATACAAGGAGACCTTCACGCTCGAAACGCACTGGCGGGACCCGAAGGGCAAAGCGTACTCCAGTGCCACGTCACTCAAAGGGCTGTTGAAGGTGATCGAGCACGTGTAGAGGTGAGAGACAGAGTCGGAGTTCGGCCGGTTCTAGTCCTGATCGGCTTCACCGCGGCCATTGCTCAGATCGTGCTCATGCGCGAGCTGATGGTGGTCTTCTACGGCAACGAGATCTCGCTCGGGCTGATGCTGGCGAGCTGGCTGTTTTGGACCGCCGTGGGCAGCGGCCTGGCGGGCCGCCTCACTGCGCGAGCGCGAGAACCCCGCCGCCTGATGGCCGGTCTGGAGGCGCTGGTCGCTGTGGCGCTGCCCGCGACCATCCTGGCGGTGCGCGCCAGCAAAGGAGTGCTCGAAGCTGTTCCGGGAGAAAGCCTGGGGCCCGGTCCCATGCTGCTCGGTTCGCTGGCGACGCTGAGCGTGTTCTGCGTCCTGTCAGGCTCGCTGTTCGCCACCGGCAGCAGGCTCTACGCGGACCAGGCTGCCACCTCCACGGGGGAGGCCACCGGCTCGGTCTACCTGCTGGAGGCGCTGGGGTCCGCAGCGGGAGGCGTTCTGGCCGGTCTGGCGCTGGTGCGGTATGTCGCCCCGCTCCAGATTGCTTTGGGGCTGGGTCTGCTCAATCTTCTGGCCGCGGCGGGTTTGGTGATCCGCGCGCCGTACGTTCGCCGCGCGGCGATGGGCGCGCTGCTCGGCATGGCCGTGTTGCTGGCGCTTCCTTTCGGTCTCCCCAGGCTGGAAACAGCTTCGCTCGAGCGCTTCTGGCGCGGCTTCCGCCTCATCACGACGCGCAACTCCGTCTATGGTAATTTGGCGGTGGTTCAGACCGAAGGCGTCCGCAGTCTGTACGAGAACGGCCTGAACCTCTTCAACGCGCCCGACCCGGCCGCGGCGGAGGAAGCGGTTCACTACGCCTTGCTCGAGCACCCTTCGCCCCGAAGCCTGCTGTTGATCGGCGGGGGCGTCAATGGAAGTCTGGTCCAGGCGCTCCAGCACGCCAGCCTCGAGCGCATCGACTACGTGGAACTCGACCCTGCCATCCTGGACCTGGCACGGAAGTACTTCCCGAAGGAGTGGGCTCCCATTCAGAAGGACTCGCGCGTGCGCGTGCACGTGACCGACGGCCGCCTGTTCCTGAAAACCACCGCATCCGCTTTCGATGTCATCATCGTGAATCTGCCGGATCCGCAGACCGCGCAGTTGAACCGGTTTTACACGCTGGAATTCTTCCGGGAGGCGGCGCGAAAGCTCACCGAAAGCGGCATCCTCTCGCTGCAGCTTCGGGCGTCGGAGGACTACATCAGCCCGGAGCTCGCCGAATTTCTGCGCTCCATCCATAAGACCCTGCGTGCGGTGTTTCCCGAGGTCACGGCGATTCCCGGCGAGACCGTTCACTTCTTCGCGGCCGGGCGAACGGGGGTTCTGGCGGCCGGCGCCGAGGAGCTGCTATCGCGGCTCCAGGCGCGGCGCCTCGAAACCAGCTATGTGCGCGAGTATTACATTCCCTTTCGCATGATGCCGGACCGCGTGGCCGGCCTCGCCCGCCAGATTCGGCCGCGGCCGGAGACGCCCGAGAACCGCGACTTTGCGCCGGTGGCCTACTACTTCGACGTGGCGCTGTGGAGCAGCCGCTTCAATCACGGCTATCGCGGCGTTTTCCGCGCCATGGCGGGCGTCGCTTTTAGCTGGCTGGCGGCTGCGGCGGGGGTGCTTCTGCTGATGCTGGTCGCGGGCGTTCGGCTGCTGTCGGCGAAGGAACGGCGGCTCCGGGCCACCGCCGCATGCTGCACCGCCGCCATGGGTTTCACGCTGATTGGCCTGGAGATGCTGCTCTTGCTGGCGTTCCAGGCGATCTATGGCTGCGTTTACCAGCAGCTTGCCATTGTGATTGCGGCCTTCATGGCGGGCATGGCGCTGGGGAGCTGGCTGGCCCTCGTGGGGCGGGTCTCCGACCTGCCCCGCCAAATGCGCGCACTCGCATTCCTGCAAGCCCTCGCCGCCTTGGCTCCGTTACTGCTCTACGCAGTGTTTGAAGCCATTACCCATGTGACCAGCCCGGTAGGTCTCTTCCTGGTGAGCCAGCTCCTGTTTCCCGCGTTGGCCCTCTTGTGCGGAACGCTGGGCGGTTATGAGTTTCCGCTCGCCAGCCGGATTTTCTTCTCCAGCAGCCGCGAGCGCAGTCCGGGAGCGCTTTACGCGCTCGATCTGGCGGGCTCCTGTCTGGGCGCGGTGCTTTTCAGCGCCTGGCTTGTTCCCGTGTTCGGCTTTCTCAGAACCGCCCTGCTGGCGTCGATGGTAAGCCTGGCGCCGGCGGTGATGGCCATGCTTCCGGTCTCCGAAGCGCATCCTCGGGAGTGACCGGCTCGGCTGACTTGTGTTCGCCGAAGACCAGCGCGGTGAAGCGGAAGATGTCGGTATCGGCTTCCTGCCAGCAATTTCTGGGTAGGCCGGCCTTGTTGCAGGTCTGCTCGAGAAAGGTGGCGCGGTCCCACTTCTCTTCTACCGGAACCTGGGGGAGCAGCAACCCCTCGATGTCGCCGTTCTTCATGATCAGGCCATGCTGTCCCACACGGATCTCTTTGATGTCCAGCACCCGGCGGAGCGGGGAGAGGACGGAGATTTCATACTCCAGCGCGCCCAGTTCGCGCGCGGAGACCGGCTGAAAGCGCGTGTCCCTCAAGGCCGCCAGCATGGCCACGTCCCGCACCGTAACCGAGAGAGGCTTGACGGGCGCCACGTAGCCGATGCAGCCGCGCAGTTGCCCTTGCTCCTTGAGGGTTACGAACGCCCCGCGCTCCTGCGCCAGCGCGTCGAACCCCGCCGCCGAGGCTTCATACTGCTTGTGATCTCTTACCGCGGTTTCGACGGATTTGCGGGCGATCTTGAGCAGCTCGTCTTTCTCCCGCTGGCTGAGCGAGAAGGGCGCCTCGCTCGCGCCCGCTTTCGCCGGACTCTTCACAAAAGCAACCGCGCCATAGCCGACCACGCGGCTCTTGTCGCCGGCCGTATCGCCGGAGTTGGCGTATTTCAGCACCTTGGCCTGCGAGGCTCCCAGCCGCTCGGAAGCGATCATCGCCGCCACGATGGGGCCTCCGCCGCAGGCCTCCCAGACGCGTTGCTCGAAGTTGCGCGCCATGCTGAGGTAGTCCCACTCTTCGATGGCCTTCAAGGTCTTGTGGTCTATCTTCACAGCCTCATCGTAGGGATGGTAGTGCGAGAGATCGGAGCTGACGACGATCAGGGTGTTGGTGCCCTGCACCAGCTTGGCCAGCGCCAGGCCCAGCGCGCGGCAGTTTTCATAGCTTTGGTCTCCCATGACGATAGGCACAAGCTGAAACTGCCCCAGCACCCGCTGGAGGAACGGGAGCTGATCTTCCAAAGCGTGTTCCGGCTTGTCGGGCGTGGGCGTGTGGCCGAGCCCCGAAAGCTTGATGAGCTTGCTCATGGTGGCCAGCTTGGCGGCGAACGCCCGATCCACCGGGACCTGGCCCAGCGGCGTGGTGTAGGCCGCGCCGTCGTACACCGACGAGAAACCGAAAGCTTCGAAGTGAGACGGCGCGATCACCACCACGCGGTCGAACTTCTTGCCTTTCAGCAGGACGTAGGAGTACGCGGCCACTTGCCCGGCGTACTCGTAGCCCGCGTGCGGCGCGACCAGCGCCACCACGTCGGTGAGCGGCGGAGGCGTGGCCTTCGACAGAAAACCGTCCACCATTTTCCCTAGTTCGTTGGGGTCGGCCGGATAGAACGATCCGGCGACCGCGGCCGGCCGCACCTTGGTGGACTCGGCGGAGCTGGCGCCCCTGGGGCGGACCAGAAGAAACCCTGCTACCAGCGCGAGTGCGATGACGACGACAGTTAGAATTTTCATAAGTGAAGTAATCCATCCCAAACTCCCGGGATGGCTTGTTGGCAGAACTGGCATTTGCCCCGGTTGAGGTGAACGGCCCTCACCGCGAAGCCGGCGCGCTCCACCACCACGCGGCGGCACTTGGGGCAGTAGGTGCTCTCGGCCGGATGGCCGGGAACGTTGCCGATGTAAACGTAGTGAAGCCCTTCGGCGTCGCAGATCGCTTTGGCGCGCTCCAGCGTCGGCACGGGCGTCAGCGGAAGGTTTTTCAGGAGATACTCCGGATGGAATTGCGAGAAGTGCAGCGGAACGTCCGGTCCCAGTTCCGACTTCACCCACCGGGCGAGTCCTCGAAACTCCTGGTCGGAGTCATTCAATGTGGGGACTACCAGGTAGACGATCTCGCTCCAGGTCCCTTGCTTGCGAATCGTGACCAGCGTGTTGAGGACGGGCTTCAACTCGCCGTTGACCACTTCCTGGTAGAACTTCTCGGAAAACGCCTTGAGGTCGACCTTGATGGCGTCCACGCGGCGGCACATCTGTTTCAGCGGCTCTTCCTGAATGTAGCCTCCGCTGACCACCGCGCTCTTCACGCCCGCGGCGCGCCCCGCCTCCGCGGCGTCCAGGACGTATTCGCAAAAAACCACCGGCTCGCTGTAGGTATAAGCGATGGAGAAGCAGTTATACTGCCGCGCCAGGGCGGCCACGTTCCTGGGAGGAAGATACGTGTTCTCCACCTGTTCGGGCCGCGACTGCGAGATTTCCCAGTTCTGGCACATCTTGCAGTTCACGTTGCAACCCGCGGTGGCTATCGAGAACGCCATGGTGCCGGGCGCGAAATGGAAGAAAGGTTTCTTTTCGATGGGGTCGACGTGGGCGGCGCAGACGCGGGAGTGCACCAGCGTGTAGTAGATGCCGCCGCGGTTTTCCCTCACGCCGCAGTAGCCGCGCTCCCAGTCGTCAATGACGCATTCGCGCGGGCAGAGTTTGCACTTGATCTTCTTGTAAGGCAGCTTTTCGTAGAACAGCGCCTCACGCGTGAACTGCGCATCGTTCCCGGCGGGCTTCGCCACGGCGCTTTCCGCGGCGCACGCCGCCAGGCAGGGCAGCGTAGCGGTCTTGAGAAATGCCCGGCGATCCATGGTTCAGATCTCCACTTTTTCAATCAGCTTAGGGTCGTTGGTCCCGAGCCGGTGCTGCGCGTCGGCCGCCCTGGCGATGTAGGCCGGTTCCCGCTTGGCGTCGCGCAGGGACGGCATCCCCTTCTCGGCCCGTTTCTGTTCGATGATCTGCCATCCCGTGTAATCCAGCGCCACCGGGTCGCGGGAGACCAGGACGCCGTTGAATGGCCAGGACCATTGCGGCATATAAGAAGGTCCACCTTCATACTGGGGCGCGATCGCCTCACAGATGGTCAGCCTCACCTTCTGGCGGATTGGCGCCAGCATGTTGACGTCGGCGACGTACGGATCGCCGGCGTTCACGTGGTACTTGTTGGGGTTGTGTATGGCGCCGAACAGGTTCTTGAGGGCCATGGTTACCCCCACTATGCCATGGTCCTTGAGCACCGGCAGGTTGATCACGGCGTCGCAGGTTCGCGTGAGGGTGGTGGAAATAAGGCTCCCCACGCTTCCATGGATTGCCAGGTCGGTTTCGTATCCGGAGGCGTCGTTGCCGATGCAGCGGATGCGATCCTTGCGCGAGGCCACCTGGAATCCGGCGCGCTCCAGGTCGGAGTTCAACCGGTCCCAGATGACGATGTTTTTCTGCGGAATTCCGGCCTGCTGGAGCCGCTCGCAGATGGCCTCGACCAGGATCGGATTGGTCGACGCGCCCCGGCCGGCCAGGCAGTTCACCTTCAGCCCGACCACCTCGCCGGGCCGCGCGATCCGCTTCCAGGCCTCGACGGGCGAATCGCAATCATAGACCGACTGCATGGCGCGGTCGAGCACCTTCAGGAGGCGGTTGGAATCGGGGGCCGGGGGCCGGGGGCCAGGGGCCGGGGGCGACAACAACGGGTCGCGGGAGATGACGACTTTCGATTTACCCTGGACGGCGGCGCGGCCGGAGAGCGCGCCGGCGAGGCACGCGCGCAGGAGATTTCGGCGACTGGTGCCCGGTTTTCGGTCCATACGCAACTCCCCCGCCTGGCCGGCAAATTTGAGGTATTCCGATTCTGTTATAGCACCCGGCTGGGGGTGGCGGCTAGTCGGGGGCCAGGGGCCAGGGGCCGGGGGCCAGGCGGCGATCCCACAAGTGGAGTTGTCATTCATGACGTTACAAGCTCCTCTTTTTCAGTGGGTTGCGGAGGTACGTCGAAATTGGGAGACGCATCTGGAGGGGATTTTTGGCAAGATGCGTCTCCCGGATCGGCGCGGAGCTCGATGATTCGGGCGCCTTCATGTAAGCGCCTGAATTTCAATTCGATACCGCTGTCGGCGAGGGTCAGCATGCAGGTTTTGAGCTGCTGGGAGAGGCCTTTGGGGGTCTGGCACCCGACGACTGGCTGGAGGAGGTCCAAGAGTTCGGTGGCGCTGCCGGTCCACTGGCGGCGCTGCTCGAGGAGGTTGCGGACGGCCTCGGCCATGGGGTGAGGCTCAGCAAAAGCGAAGGCCTGGCGCATTTCTGCCTCGGTGCAGCCGAAGGCGGGGCTGGCGGCCATGGCCCAGGCGAGCGCGTCGGGGCATCGTCGGGAGCGCGGGTCCATGTGGGACATGCGGCCGAGGGCGGCGCCGACGGCAGAGCACAGCACGGCGAGGATGTCCGGCCAAGCCTGTTGGAAGACCGTGAGGAGGCTGTCTTCGGTGCGGGTCGCGGAGTCCGTGAGGGCAGGAAGAGTGACGGTGAGGGCGCGTTGGGCGAGGTCGGCGGGGCAGGACCAGCGCTCGGTGACGGTCAGCAGGACGGGGCGTTTGTAGTATTGCTGGAGCGGTTCGGGCGGGGGGCCCGAGGTTTCGCGGAGGGTTGCGCCGAGACCGGAGGAGAGGCGGCAGAGGGCATCGGTGAGCTGCGGGGAGAGGGCGGACAGGTGGTCGAAGGCGAGAATCCAGTTGTGGCGGGCCAGAGTGAGGAGGTCGCGGACGGAGGACGGGATGGGGGTGAGGGGCGAAGCGCTGGGATCAATGACGGAGCGGAGGACGCGGGCGGCGAAGGTCTTACCGGAGCCGGGAGGGCCGTGGAGGATGAGGACGGGGAACGGCCCGTCGGGGTGGAGGGCGGCGAGGAGCCAGGCGAGGCAGCGGAGCCAGTCGGCGCGAGACGAAAGATTGAGGCAGGAGCGGAGGGCTTCGAGGGGGCCGGAGGCTGGTGCGGAGGCCGCAGGCGCGGGAAGGGGCAGGGTGGAGCGCGAGGTTTGGAGGAGAGCACCGGCGCCGGCGGTGGTCTTCCAGCCAGTAGGAGAGATTTCGACAAACTGGCGTTCGGGATTGGCGAGGTCGAGGAGGATCTGGGCGGGGAAGATGCCGCCACCGCGGGATCCGACGCGACGCCAGACGGCGAGGCGCTGGTTGGGGTCGTTGTGGTTGGCCTCGGCTTCCAGGTGATTGAGGATGGCGTGGAAGGCGCGAGAGGGAGGCAGCGTTTCGTATTGGGCGAAGAATGCATGGAAGAACCACTCGCGGTAGGCGCGGGAGCGGACGGGGAGGATGTAGAAACCTTCGGAGAGGGGGGCATTGAGGCAGACGAAGGCCTGGCCGTCGGAGGCGGTGAAGGGAGTGCCGCGCTGGGCGATGGCGATGAGGGGAGCGAAGGAATCAGGCAATGGCGCCTCCTGATTCTGGTATAGCAGGCGAAAATCGGGTGAACGGGCCTTAAACTACTTAAATGATTGAAATGGTTCGGAAAACTCTGAGGGGAAATTTGTGATTGATGGGAGCTATAGTTGATCTGACGATGCGGTGAACATGGCCTCGAGACAATCCGTTCGACTCGGCACGGTGCAGGAGACCCTACTGGTTCCGCTCTATGCCCGCGCGGTCGAAAGCCGCAGAAAGCACCCCATCCTGGTAGATTCCAGGGCCCTCGGAATGGTGGAATCCATCGATTGGGATTTCCAAAGGTTCAACCAAAGGTGGCGCGTCATTGGCTGCACGTTACGGAGCGCCATGTTCGATGAGTTGGTCAAGAAGTTTCTCCGCAGCCATCCGGAAGGCACCGTAGTCGAGATCGGCTGCGGACTCAACACACGCTTTGAGCGGCTCGACAACGGCCGCCTCCATTGGTTCGACCTTGATCTCCCGGAGGTGGTTGAACTGCGGCGGAAATTCTTCACGGATACCGAGCGGCGCACGACTCTGGCCGGGTCGGTTCTCGATGCGGGCTGGATGGCCACCGTGCGCCAAAGCCCTGGACCTTACCTCTTTGTCGCGGAAACCGTCTTCGTCTACCTGAAAGAGCAGGAGGTCAAGGCGGCACTGGCGCAGATCGCGGAGAACTTTCCGTGCGTGAACATCGCTTTCGATACCACCAGCCGCAAAGCCGTAAATGGCGCGAACAAAGACCACGCGCGCCGGAAACTAGATGCCCGTTTCGCATGGGCATGCGAAGACCCGAAGGAAATTGAGGGCTGGAATATCGGGCTGCGCCTGGTGGAATCCCGCACCCCGGTGGACGTGCCGGAGCCTTTGAAGCCGCGCCTTTCATTGCCGATGCGGACCAGCTTTCGCGTTTTTCGCAAATTGTTTCCGAAGCTGATGAAGGCGTACCAGCTCAACCTGTTCGCCGGGCAGTCCGCCTGCTGAGCGCCCAACATTGTTCTGAAGTTACGAGCGCGATTGAGACTCGCTCTATTATCCCCGTCCCAGTGTAGAAAGGCACTGTTTCTCGCTTAAACCGGGAATCATGCTGTGAACGAGTTATTGGGGGGGCGGATTTGTGGTGGAGTCCAGATCAGGGCTATGAAGCGACTGCTGGAGAGGTGCGATCCATGGCCCGCTATCCCGGTGGGACCGATTCCACACTTTCAAGTCTTTGAGTGGCTGGCCCAGCCGGGCCAGTTCTCCAAGGGGGCGTGACGGGCGTGTCAGGGGAGCGATCCAGGCAAGTGGTGTAAACCATCGTTTTGGGCGGTCTGCAAAGCCGATGCGAGGGCTTTGTTGACGTGGAGGGCGTTTCACGAGATCTATCCCTGCGGGCCGCCGGCTCGAAGGCTCAACCCCCAAGATCCGCTGTGGTCTTCTACGATAAGCTCGTTTTCCGAGCATTGGCACAATTCCCAAGTGCGCCGCCGCTTGGTCAGGTCATGCCGATGCGGCGTCGAATCGCGCCACCGCCAGCGTCAGATCGTCCTCCAGCGGCGCATCAGCTCCAAACTGCCGGACTTC
Organism: Bryobacteraceae bacterium; assembly: GCA_049510555.1. Classification (GTDB taxonomy): domain Bacteria; phylum Acidobacteriota; class Terriglobia; order Bryobacterales; family Bryobacteraceae; genus Fen-178. The sequence goes on along the minus strand of JBEKYW010000053.1, from coordinate 5,966 downwards.
TTTCAGCAGCCGACCGACGAAATCAGGGCAGTCCAGGTGGCGGTTGCGTTCCACGAAGCTCCGCAGGGAACCGAGGCCGTAAAACTCGCCGGCCGGGTTGGAGCGTTCGGAAACGCCGTCCGTGCATGCCACCAGAAGGCTCCCCGAAGGAAACGGCTCACAGTACGCGCGCAGACCCGCAAGCGCAGGAAAGAGGCCCAACGGCGCTGTTCCGGATGCCAGCGCACAGGTGGCGTCCAAGGTGTGGAGTAACGGCGGCGGATGGCCGGCATTGATGTAGCGCAGCGTGCCGGCCGCGGTATCAATTTCGGCCGCAAACAGCGTCAAGTAACTGGTAGAGGGAGTGCTCTCATACAGCATCTCGTTGAGCCGGAAAACCAGTTCCTCCAGACCGGCATTCAGGGACGCCGAGAGCCGTGCGGACGCGCGGACGCCGGCCATGATCAGAGCCGCAGGAACGCCCTTGCCGGAAACATCGCCCACCAGCAACAGCACCGAGTGCGGGGAGAGCTGGATGAAATCATAGTAGTCGCCGCCCACGAACCGGCCCTCGATGATGGTCCCATGGAGCCTCAAACCTTCCACCCGTGGATACTCGCCCGGCAGCAGTTGGGCCTGCACTTGCGAGGCCAGCTCCAGTTCGCGCTCCATGGCTTCCTTCTCGCTGCGGGCCGTCACTTCGTCGCGAACCAGTAGGTGTAGCAGGGCGCGAGCGTGGCGGGCCAGGAAGGACACCACCAGGACGTACGCGATGAGGATCAGAATCTTGGTCAGTTGTGCGATAACCGCCACACGGGCGTCGAAGAGTTCCGTCATGTAGTCGCTCCACACGGGCGGCACGCGACTGGCGACGTAGGCAAACAGACCGCAGTAGAGCGTCACCGTGTACCAGCCCGTGAGCGCCGTCAGGCGCGGGTGGCAGCGAAACAGCGTCAGCGCGATCAGCGGATACACGACGTAAAAGACCGGGTTCTTGAGCGCCACCGATGCCACCGAATCGCGCGTGTAGAGTAGCAGCACGATATGCACCATCGTGACGTCCGCGAAAGAAGTGATGTACTTCAGCGCAGGGCGGTAGTCCCTCGTCTTCAGGTGCACGAACACGGCACCCCCGAAAAGGAAGGCGGCGCCCAGAGCACCGAAATTGTACCGGTTGGATTCCTTTGTCACGGCGGGGGCGTTGAACAGCGCGAGCGCGGCTACTGCGCACAGAAACAACAGCCGGACCCGATTGGCAAGTCTCTCGGCCTCGACTTCGTTCCTGGCGAGCGCCTGGTTCACCGCCGCTGCGATGGTTTCGGTCACCTCGAACCTCCAGCGCATCCATGGACCCGGATGCGCGTTCCCAGGATTTTGTCAGAATACTTATACGTTGAATTGCGCCGCGAAGCAAGGGCCGGCATCGGCCGCAAGATTCCATTGCCTGCGCCACTCGATTGAGACCATGAAAGTGGATTATCTTCCATTGCGGTCGCCGCCGCCGCGCTGCCTGTGGTCCTTTCCGACAACCCCGTTTTTTCTGCCCCGAACTGATAAAGACACGCCCGCAGCTCCCTGGAGTTAAACGCCAGGCGACCAGGCACGACCTCACGATGCGTTTAGTGCGCCGTACCCGATTCCGTGGGCTGTTCTCGCCAGGGATTTCGGGCAGCGACGAGGCAAGAGCTAGTTCCCAGCAAGCCATCGAGGGGCGCATAGCCACCAGATCCGATCCAGGGGTCTCACAAGAGACCGCCTTTATGCCGCACCAGTTCCGCTAGGGCGCGCGTCGGTTGTGAGCCGGCGATAGGACGCGTAGAACAGCGCCAGGAACACCAGATCCGCCACCGCCCAAGGCTTCCACATGTCCGGGATTCCGCCGCGGAGCCAGTAGCCAAATACCACGGTGCAGTAAGAAACCTTCAGCAGCATCCCGAAAGGGATCAGGTTCCGGTTCGCCACCGGATTGCGGGCAATGGTGCCAAACATAATCGCGAACACAACCAGCAGCATGGCTGGAAACTCGATGTAGCCGGGATGGTTCGGCGGCGTCACGTTGAACCACTCGAAGAGACTTCCGGGGAGCAGCAGGAACGCTATCCCCAGGATTCCGTCATAGGCTGCCGCTACCAGAAACAGAGCCGAGATCGCCGGCTTAGTTTTCATGATGGATCGCTTCCTTTCCTTTCGCTTGCGCCCGAAGACGCCTCACGAACGCGCTCCTGCGCCAGTTGGTAAATTCGTCGCCGTACAACTTCACCACCAACTTCTTGAAACCTTCCGCCAGCGCTTCGGGACTCATCGCCGCGGGCCTGAAGTTCACGTCGAAAAGCGTACATTTGTCCCATCGGCCGTCCTCGATGATCCGGCCTTCGCGCTTGAGCCGCGCGTAGAGCGGAGTGCCGGGGAAAGCCGTCAGGATGGTGACCTGCACTTCGTATAGCTCAGTTTCCTCGGCAAAAGAGAAGACGCGGTCGAATGCGGCGGTGTCGTCACCGTCCAGGCCGAGCACAAAGCAGCCATTCACCGTGATCCCGTGGTCCTGTATCTTGCGAATCGCCTCTCGGTAGCGGGGCCACTGCCTGCGCTTCCAGTCGCTGCGCAGCTCGAGACCGCGCAGGCGCTCTTCGGTGGGGCTCTCGATCCCGATTAGAACTTGCGTGCACCCACTCTGGCGCATGAGATCCAGCAGTTCGTCGTCCATGCTGACGGAAAGGTCCGTTTCGGCGAACCAATGAACGCGCCGTTCCGTCAGTGCCCGCAGCAGTTCCTTCCAATACGGCCTGTCCACGAAGGTATTATCGTCGGCGAACTCCAGGAAGGGACGCTCCCAGACAGTCAGTATCCTGTCGATTTCCGCCAGCACCTTCGCTGCCGGTTTCTGTTTGTAGGAGCCGGTCAGCATGACCGAACTGCCGCAGAACTCGCAGTGGTGCGGGCACCCGCGGCTGGTCTGTACGGTGATGCGGTTGTATTGGGAAGGGTCCAACAACTCGAAGGCCGGCATCGGCGCGCGGGCCAGATCGAAGGAACTCTCGCGCGATCCGTAGAAGCGCCTGAGCCGACCCGCGGCGCAGTCCGCCAACACCTCGGTCCAGCACGCCTCCCCTTCGCCGATCACGACTGCATCCGCGGACTCGGCCGCCTCTTCCGGAAGCGCCGTCACGTGAGGCCCGCCAATGACAACGAGAATTCCATGCTCCCTATAGGTCCTTGCCAAGGCGTACGCCTCGCCAATTTGCGCGCTGTAACTCGAGATCGCGGCCAAGTCGAGGTCGAGCGGAATATTGGTGGAGCTCGTGAACTCCGGCATCTCGATGTAGCGGACGTCGTGCTCATCCGGGGTCATGCCGGCCAGGGTGAGAAGCCCGAGGCTCGGCAGCGAGGCGATGGTTTTGCTGCGCTCGACGAAACCCGGCAAAGTCAAACCGAGCCGCAGCAATTCCGCATCGCAAACGCGGATACCGCTCATGGCAATCAGTGCGATTTTCATCGGGTAAGAACCCTCCATGCAATCATGGCGGCCGCCGCGACCACGCTGAGCGCGGGAATGAAGAACAAATGACGGAAATCGCTCCTGAAGGCGGAGAGATAACACACAAGCGGCATGCTGACCACGCCGGTGAGCAGCAGCCGTGAAGGCCACAGCGTGCCCTCGGCGATGCCCAGGACTGTCATGCTTAACGCGAAAGCCAAGTTGAGGAGCCCGAGCGCCACCAGCGAGATGTGCCCCAGCCGCAGCATCCGCCTAACCCATGAATTGTAGCCACCTAGCCAATTCTCGCTGTGGAAGAACAGCCCTTGCGCGGCGCCGGCAACGCACCCGATGCATATACCGATCCAGCCGACGGCAAAGGCGGCTTGGATTTGCATGTTCGGCTCCGAAACACCTGACTTACAGGGACCGGAGTTTCGATTTTGGACTTCCGGGCCCAGTTCAGTATACACCCAGACGCCGCCCTCTCGGGCCGACGAGTCGCCAGACGGCGAGGCGCTGGTTGGGGTCGTTGTGGTTGGCCTCGGCTTCCAAGTGATTGAGGATAGCGTGGAAGGCGCGGGAGGGAGGCAGGGTTTCGTATTGGGTGAAGAATTCGTGGAAGAACCACTCGCGGTAGGCGCGGGAGCGGACGGGGAGGATGTAGAAACCTTGGGAGGAGGGGGCATTGAGACGAACGAAGGCCTGGCCGTCGGAGGCGGTGAAGGGAGTGCCGCGCTGGGCAATGGCGATGAGGGGAGCGAAGGAATCAGGCAATGGCGCCTCCTGATTCTGGTATAGCAGGCGAAGATCGGGTTAACGGGCCTTAAACTACTTAAATGATTGAAATGGTTGGGGGAATTCGGGGGAAAAACTTGTGAATGGCGTTATTGGTGGAGGCGGATTTTGTGGTGGAGTCCAGATCGGGGCTAGGAAGCGACTGCTGGAGAGATGCGATCCATGGCCGGCTAATCCGATGCGACCGATTTCACGCTTTCAGGTATTTGAGGGGCTGCCGCGGCCGGGGCAGTCCCCAAGGGGCGTGACGGGGGTGTCAGGGGAGCGATCCAGGCGAGTGGTGCAGACCATCGTTTTTGGCGGGCTGCGGAGGCGATGCGAAGGGGGTTGTTGACGTGGAGGGCATGTCACGGGAGTGATCCGTTCAAAGCCATGGAGGTTGCTCCCGGACACTGGGCGACTTGCGGGGAGTAATCTAGATCGATGGCGCCAGCCCTTACACCGTAGTGCGAACGGTTACCTGTCACGTGACCCGCCAGGCAATGTGCTACAAACGAGTTTTCGACTTTTCGAGGAGATCCGGGTCAGGGGAGCACATGGGGAAAAGGCTAGCGATTCTGGTGGCAGTCGAAAAGTACCTCGACACTCACATTCCATCCGTGCGGTACGCCGAGGCAGATGCAATCGGCTTTGCAGATGCGCTGAAACTTGGGGGGCCGCTCGACAAGGTGCCCCTGCTGAGTTCGGCAGCAACTCGTACCTCGATCATGTCCAAGGTGCGGCAGCACGTTAATGCGCTGACCTCGGACGATGAGCTGTTCCTGTTCTATGCCGGGCACGGCTTCTCCAAGGATGGGCACAACTTTATCACTTGTCACGATACGGACCTCAACGACCTTGAGAATACGAGCATAAAGTTGAAAGACATCCTAGAAGTCTGCGGGAAATCAAACTGCAAGCGGATAGCGCTATTTCTTGATTCCTGCGAAAGCGGCATCACGGACCTGCCAGAGATTCGGGGCATCTACTCGATCATGTCCGACCAGGAACTGCAGGAATTCTTCAAGGACACCGCATACAAGGTATGTTTGGCTTCCTGCAAAACATCCGAATCCTCGTACTCTGCGCCGGCCCTTAAGCACGGCGTCTGGACTCATGATGTAATCCAGGCTCTTGAAGGCAACGATCCGCTGGCCCTGGAGAAGGGGAGATACGTCACTGCGATGTCCCTCCAGAATTATTTGAAGGCGCAGATACCACGGACGCTCCGCAAAGTGTTCTCGAAGCCGACGGTTCAGACGCCATGGATCTACGGCAGCCTGAGCAGCGATTTCGTTATATCCGATCTCGCCATGGTATTAGAGCAGAGGAACGCAGTCCCGCCCGGTTACGAGCAAGTGAAGCAGGTCTTCCTGCAGATGGAAGATTCGGTGCGGATTTCATCGCTCAGCGGCTTCAGCAAGCGGAAGGGCCACCACGTGCCGGAGGACATTAACAGCGCTACCCGCAGATTCGTGGAAAACATCTCGGATAAGGAAATCAATGATGACATTGAATTGCTCCACAAGCGCATCCGCGATGGGATGGCGTACAAACGCAGAGACCTGAGGGTGGAGGCGGGGCGTATCGTTACGCCTGACTTCGAGTATGTGGTATATAGTGGACCCAGGATTTCAGACCAAGGAATAAGCTAAGATTTCGGCGGAGTCGTTGACAAGGAGAGGTCGATGACGACGACGAGAAAACAGTACAGTCCGAAGTTCAAAGCGCGGGT
>JBEKYW010000052.1:0-34196 GCA_049510555.1 Bryobacteraceae bacterium | reverse complement strand
AACAGCATGAATTCGTTCAACCACTATTCCTTCGGGGCTGTCGGCCAGTGGATGATGGCGTATTCGCTCGGCATCCAGCGGGATGAGCCGGGGTTCCAGAAGTTCATCCTGCGGCCCGAGCCCGATCCGACGGGAGTCATGACGTCGGCGGAGGGCCATTACGACTCGATGTATGGCCGCATCGCCAGCGCGTGGAAGGTGGACGGCAGGGCCTTTACCTACCGGGCTACCGTTCCCGCCAACACGACGGCCACGCTCTATTTGCCGGTGGGCGAGTCAAAGACCGTGAAGGAAAGCGGAAAGGATGCCGGCGCAGCGAAAGGCGTGGCCTTGGTCGGGTATAAGGACGGCAGGGCTGTCTACAAGTTGAAATCCGGTACCTACGAGTTCACCTCGACCCGATGACCGTCAGCGAGGCGGCGGAAATACCTTTGCGATGCACGGCCTTGTTTGGATGGTTCCGTGCTCAATCCTGGTAATCCGTACCGCGTTCGAGCCGCTCTGTTCTCCGCGGTGTGCATCGCCCTGGCCGCGCGGGCGCAGACGCCTAGCTGGGGCCAAACAGGCGCCGCGTTGCAGCAGATTGCCGCCGCGCGGTTGCGGCCGCCCCAGTCGCTTGCCGTTCTGCCGGGTATGAGCCAGGGCCAGCGCGCACCCGTTCCCGCAGCATCTCCCGCTCGATCTCGGCGAAAACGGCCAGAAATGCGGCCATCGCGCGACCCGCGGGTGTCGGCAGGTCCAGGGCTTCCGTCAGCGAGACGAATCCAACCTTGAGGTGGTCCAGTTCTTGAAGGGTTGCCAGCAGGTCCCCCACCGATCGGCCCCAACAGTCCAAGCGCCACACCAGCACCACATCGATCTCGCGGCGGCGCGCCGCCTCCAACAACTTCTCGCGCAGTTGCCGTTGCGATGTGCCCGAACCGACTTCCTTCACCTGCAGAGCTATCGTCCAGCCCCGCCGGGCGGCTTATTCCCGTAGGGCGCGCATCTGCAACGGGATGGTCTGCTGATCGTTGGTGGAAACACGCGCACCCGATGACGCGCGTGCAGCCGCCCGGTCGGCGGAAAGCCTTTTTCGGATCGGCCACTCGGAAAGTGGGGCCGTAAGCGCATCTGGTCGCCGGCCCCTCGCCGGCATCGACTTTTGTAGAGGGCGTCATTCGTTAATATCGGTAGCTATTCCCCGGTCGCTTTCTGCTGCCATGGTCGTGTTCGCCAGCCGCGGTTAGCCAAGCGAGCCAAGTAGCTCCTGAAACCTTTTCGATCGGCGCCGTAGTCCACTCCCAGGTGAGGAGATCCAGAAGGCTGTGGATGGAGAGAGAGTGCCGGATGGGGCTCCAGATTCCTTGAGCGTTGCTCCGGATCTCGACCGGAACGCCAGGGTGGAGATGATCGCAATGCACGTCTCGCGGCTTGTTCTCCGGTCCGAGCACCTGCCACCGCACAACCAGCAGCCCGCCTTCGGTGCCACACGGTGCGCCTCGGCGCGAACGTGGGCCAAACGTGCCGACCACCAGGGCGTGTCATGTGGTCCAGTGCCCGGACCACATACGGGTTTGGTGGTCTGTCGGATCTGCGCTGGCACCACTTTGGTGGTCTGTCGTGGCCTGTCGTTGGCTGTAAGTCTATGAAAACATGGTAGCGCTAACGGGAATCGAACCCGCTTTCGGCCAGTTCAGTTCGGTTCAGTTGGGTCTAAGTAGGTATGTTTTCAGTCCAGTTCAGTTCGCCACCAGGGCGTTCCGGGCCGTACGGGTGGCTGGCGTGGTCTGTCGGTGGTCCGTCAGGGGCTTTTTGGGGCTAGCTACGCCGGGATGTGGCGCGCCCCCCGACCTTTGGCGGTCGTTCTTCCCAGGCGCACCGAGCTACGATTCTCAGATCGTCCGGTAGGGCCGGCTTCGAACTACGGGCTGCCAAGTGCATTAATTTCCGAGTGCGCCGCTTAACTCGCCAATCGTGATGCCCGCACGCATCTAACGCCAACAGAATGTGAACCTTGTCGGCGCGTGCACAGATTGGACCAGTTAAACGGAGATTAGCCGGCCAAACTGTTTGATTATAGAGCGCTTACGCTGAGATTTAGGTCCAAACAGATTTGGCCGGTTAATTCTAGTCATACAGCCGAAGGGTCACTTCCCCAAACCGGTCTGGTCCGGATTCGGGAAAGCAGATCAGTTGGTCTGACAACGACCGTGCATATCAGTGGCGTGCCTGGGGCCGCGATTCCCGTTGCGGCACGCACCAGGCACCGCGGAGGGTGGCGGTGCGTTTGCTCATCACTTCCCGGCGATGCTGCGCAGTGCTTCGCGGCCGAGATGGTGAGCCAGGCTTCGGTCTGGCAACAGCAGCGCGGACTCGATCAGCGCGCGGCTTTCGTTAGTGTGCCCCAAGTCGAGTTCCAGTATGCCGGAGATGGCCGCGTTCCAACTCGATCCGGTGTCGCGCCGGCCCCAGCGGCGGCCCGCCGACTCCAGTTGCACGGTCCACTCCGCGGCACGGAAGCCCGGCAACTGCCGGGCGAGTTCGTAGGCGAAGACCAGGCTGTCCGCTTCGCCGGACGCGCTCAGGCTCCGCAGCCGGCGGGCCGCGGCGTCAGCCCGCCCGCAACGCGCCTCCGCGATTCCGAGAGCCGCCTGGTTGGGCGCGGCCAAGATGAAGCGATCCAGCCCGTCGCGCGTGAAGGCGAGCGGCTCGGCTTCGTCGCCGATATGATCCACGATCGCGAGTGCGGCGCCGCAGCGGCCAAGCGTTGCATTGAGTCGGGCTTCGAGTGCGCGCACCCGTATCCACACCTGCCGGACGTTGGTGCCACCCTCCTCGCGCGGGAAAAAGCGGCCTTGGAACATTGCCTTGGCTTCGTCGAAACGCCCGGCCTCGGCGTAGCTGAGTGCCTGATCGTAAACCAGCGCCGCCGGCATTCGTGGTGGATCCGGATAGCGCTCGAGTGCCGCGACGACTTCCGACGCCGGCCGCCCCAGGATGCCCAGCGCGGAGGCGAGCCCGGCGTAGATTTCGGTGTTGGACGGGTCCGCAACCAGGCCGGCGCGGAACGCTTCCGCCGCAGCGGGAATGTCGCGCTTGATGCGCAGCAGGACGCGGCCGAGGTTGGCGTGCAACACCGGAATGGAGGGGTTGAGCTTCTGCGCGGTCCGCCATTCATCGATGGCGGTGTCGATGAGACCGGAGGCCATCCGCAGCGAACCCAGCAGGAAGTGGGCCGTGGCGTCGCGCGGCCTCTCGCGCACCGCGGCCTCGATCACTTCCAGCGTCTGTGCGCCATGCGGGAACACATAGGCCGCGGGCAACTTCGCGGCCAGGTCGTAATCGGCCGCGGCAGGCTCTCCCAGCTTCTGCCGGCAGAAGGCGCGATAGTAGGCAACCAAGGGATGCTGCTGCGGCAAGGGCACGCCAGGTTCGGACTGCTCCGGCGGCGCTTGCGGGTACTCCCGCGCGAGCACGGTCCAAGCCTCGCGCCACAGCCCTAGCCGCATGTACTGCGCCGCGATGGCCAGCACGCGCTCGGCATCCGAACCGGTCTCTCCGGAGAGAAACAGGCTGAGCGGTGGTCTTGCCATGTCCAGGGTCCGGCCTAGTGCGCGTTGAACGGCGATCCGCTCTTCCCGCGCACGCTGGTCGTCCGGTTCGGTGTAGAGTGCCTCTTCCAGATAGGTGGAGGCACCCGCCCAGTCGCTCTGGTGCGCCAGCAATTCGGCTAGTTTCAAGTTTCCGGCGGCGCGGAAGCGCGGCATGCGCCGCGCGGTCTCAAATTGCAGGCGCGCATCCCGAATCCGCCCGAGCCCCTGGTACGCCAGCCCGAGATAGTAGGCGATCTCCGCATCTTGGGTGGCGCGCGTCTGCGCCGGCTCCAGCCAGTGGACCGCGTCCTCATATCGCAGCAGCGACGCTGCCAGCCGTCCCGCGGCGACGCGCAGCACCTGATCGTCCGGCGACTGCCGCAGGGCGCGATCGTATACTTCGTAAGCCCCCAGCAGATTCCCGTTCAGTTCCAGACCGGCGCCAAGATCGAGCGGTCCCCCCGACGGCAGCCGAGGCTGTGCGCCGGTTCGGATCTCTTCTTCCGGCGTCCAGTCGTACTCGCCCTCGGTCTGCCGCATCAGCGCGCGCCCAGTGGCATCCCACAATTCAAACGTGAGATGGGACTGAGGAGCATCCGCCATTTCCAGGGTCCAGGTGACCTCCGGTGCAAGGTCCACGGTGTCTTCCCGCAGGAGGTGCCGGCCCTCCAGTATCCGCACTTTGGCGCCCGCCACGGCCTGGTTCGTGTTGAAGCCGGCCATCAGGCTGCCCTTCTCGCGATGAAGCTGGAGCACTCCAGCCAGGTTGGCGCGGGTGATGCCGCCGATGGCGCGCACCGGCATCCAGTACTCGGTGAAGTGGATGCTTTGCCGTGGCTCCAGGAACACATAGGTTTCCTGGTTGCGCATCAGCCCCGCCTGAACCTCGACGTAGGCGCTGTTGTCGTCGGAGAGAGCGCGCCGCCAGTCCAGACCGTCGGCGTCGACGCCCCACGACCAGATCTTCTTGGCGGGCAGATCGGCATAGTCGGCATAGTGCGCAACGCCGGTCTGCGTCTTGGGATGGTAGATGCCCATGAACGGTTCGCGGCTGCCGTGCACAAACCGGGAAACCGAACCGCGCGTCTGGTTGCGGATCACGCTCAGGTCGAGGCCGGCCGAGTTGACCGGCCATGTGTCCACTTCGGTGAAACCGTGGCTGGCGGTCCAGCGCATGGGATACCAGATTTTCGAGTCGTCCCACACCCGCACTCCGGCGTTGCTCCACCAGTAGAATCGATGCCGCACGTCGCTGCGGTTGTAGAGGGTGACGCGCTGTTCCAGTACGGCCGAGGCGGGCGCGAGGCGCAACTCGACCGTCCACTGCATCCCGTAGGGGCGGTCGATGTTGCTCACGAACACGGACGCGCTGCCGTCCCCGTTTTTCGCCAACGAGAAATCCGCGGGAGACATCGAGACCCAGTTGTGCGACACCGGAAAATTGAACTCGACGCCGAATGCCGCCCACGCGCCGCGGTAACCGATCTGCGCCTTCTTGATCGACGGGTTGGCGTAGAACATCGGCTCCCCGCTGACCTTGTCGACGCAGGTGTAGATGTGGCCGCCGATGTCGGGCAGTACCGAGCACTTCAAGTACTCGTTTTCCAGGTAGACGGCGCGCCAGGCGGTGTCTACACGGCGGCCGGTTATGTTCTCGCGCAACGTATAGGGGTAGTTAAATCTTGTCCCGGCGAACTGGTCGAAAGGCGGATTGGGATCGGGCGGTCCCTCCTGGTAAGTGGGCAGGGAGAGCACACCCTGCCACACGCGGACGTCGGCTCCTGCCGCTCTCAGGCAGAGCGCCAGCGCCGCCACAAGACACAACCATCGGGTACGCATCGGTTGAACGCGGCCAATTGTGCCGCGACTTCATCGTACACCCTGGGTGCGCCGGGCCGCCCCTGCGCCCCGAGAGGCTAGACACCTGACGGCAGCAGCTCGCGTCTGCGCCCGCGCGGTTTAGCCGCCGATCGCAGCGTCAGCATGCGCTCCCCGCCAGCGTGCTTTATCAGATCCAGGACAATGGAATAGCGGTCTCCCCGGACCACCGACTGCACAAACTCGTACGGCTTCTCGTTCGCCAGCAGCGTCACCCGTTCCACTGTGAACACCGGAGCGCCGGCGGGAATTCCCAACAGCTCTGCCGCCGCGGGATCTGCCGCAGCCGCAAAATACGTCTCCCGCGCCCGCGCCGGATACAGGTGGTAGCGGCGCTGCAAAACCTCGTAAAGCGACACGTTTTCGGTCACTTCCAGCCCGGGCACGAAGGCCGCTGGAATGTGCGCGGTCTGAATGCTCACCGGTTCGCTGGCCGCCAGGCGCACGCGTTTCAGCACGAACACGCTGGATTTCGCCGGCAGCCGCAGCGCGTCGGCAACCTTGGCATCGGCCTCCACGCGGCGCTGCCAGAGCACACGCGAAGTGGCCACCAGCTCGTGCCGCCGCATTTCCTCCGTAAAACTCGTCAATTCCCGAGGGCCTTCGTCGAACTTGCGCCGCTCCACAAAAGTGCCGCGCCCGTGCTCCCGGCGGATGTAGCCGAGCCCGGCAAGTTCCTGCAGCGCCTGCCGCACGGTGATCTTGCTGACCTGGTACAACTCCGCGAGTTTGGTTTCGTTGGGTAGCTGTTCGTCGGGCCGCCACTTGCCGGATTCAAGCTCCACTTTCAGCACGGCTTGAAGCTGATGGTATAGCGGCACCGCCAGATCTCTGTCGAGGAAACCTGCTATTGACATCCTAAGTTTAGAATGACATAATCTTTGCAAAATGCAATAACGGTTTTTGTACGTGTACCATCTGGAATGACATAATCTTGTGAACTTGCAACACGAAAGTTTCGGGTCTAAATTTGCATCTGGAGGAAATATGAGACGTCTCGCGTCATTTCTGTTCCTGATTCCTCTACTGGCCTCTATCCCGCTGACCGGGCAGGAGACCAGCGCCGGAATCACCGGCCACGTAACCGATGCCACCGGTAGTGCGATCGTAGGGGCTTCCGTAAGGGCCAAGAACCTGGATCGAGGCACCGATTGGCCCACCTCGACTAATGAGGATGGAATTTACGCCTTTCCCCGCATTCCCAGCGGCAGATATTCGTTAACAATTGAAGCCAAAGGTTTTAAGACCTACATCAACCCCGCTCTCACGCTGGAAATCAACCAGCGGGCGCGCATCGATGTCGCTCTGGAGATCGGCGCCCTTACCGAAAGTATCCAGGTGACCGGCGAAGCCGCTTTGCTCCAGACCGATACCACGCAGGTGGGCGCAACGATCGACGCCAGCCAGATCGATCATACGCCGCTCATCAGCCGCAACCCGGTCGCCCTGGCCCTGCTCAGCGCCGGCGTCACCAATCCCGATCCGTCCAGCTTCAACAGCGGCCAGCGTTCCACCGGCGGCGGGCGTCCCTATGTCAACGGCAACCGCGAGGAATCCAACAACTTCATGCTGGACGGCGTGGACAACAACTTCACCTCCGATAACCTGGTGGCCTATCAGCCCAATCCCGATGCCATCGAAGAGTTCAAGCTAATCACCAACAACGCCTCGGCCGAATTCGGCAATTTCCAGGGCGGCATCATCAACGTGGTGATCAAGTCCGGAACCAACCGGTATCACGGCGACGTCTTCGAGAGTTTCCGCAACGACAAGCTGAACTCCAACTCATGGGCTAACAACTGGAACGGCCCCTCTCCGGGCGTGCCCGTGGCCAGGGCCGCACAGCGTTGGAACCAGCTCGGCGGCGTCTTCGGAGGCCCGATTTTCAAGGACAGGCTGTTCTTTTTCCTCGACGAACAGAGCCTGCGCGCCACCACGCCGCCGTCCACCTCCGCCACTACGGTAATGCCGATGGCGTGGCGCACCGGCGATTTCTCAGCGCTCCTCGATGCCACCCAAACCGGCGGCAAGGTAATCCAGCTTTACAACCCTTATTCGTTGGACAAGACCACGGGCCTGCGCGCGGCGTTCCCGGGCAACATCATTCCCCAGAGCCTGCTCAATGCGGCCGCGGTGAAGCTAATGGGCAGCACCCAGCTTTACCCGGCCCCGCAGTACAGCCGCTTCACCACCTCCAATTACTATTACAGCTCTTCGAGCCAGCTCTATAGCGACCAGGGCGACATAAAGCTGGATTGGCGCCCGCAGAATAAGGACTATTTCACGGCGCGCCTCTCCAAAGGCCGCCAGGACGCTCCCTCGGTCAACACCTTCCCGCTGTTCTATAACAGCTTCAACATGTCGCCGTTCGAGAACGGCGTCATCAACTGGACCCGTACCTTCCGCCCGAGCATCGTCAACGAGTTTCGCGTGGGCGTCAACAACGTGATGCTGGATAACGGCGGCGCCGACAAAGGGCTGGGCAACATCGCGCAGACGGTGGGGATCAACAATGCCGGGACCGGGCTTTTGGCATTGGGCGCGGCCGTCAACGGCGGCCCGGGCTTCAACTGGATCGCCGGCATTGGCAGCGCCAACATCGGCGTGCAGCAGCTCTTCGCCAACACCACCTTCCACTACGCCGACAACCTGACCATCACCCGCGGGCGCCACATGATGAAAATGGGCGGCCAGGTTCTTCGCGAGTGGATCAACGTGTTCTACTCCGGCAACGGCGGGCGCACCGGATACATCAATTTCTCCGGGCGCTTCACCGCGCAAAACGCGACCAGCCCGTCCGGGACACAGATTGGCGAGGCCGATTTCATGCTCGGCCTGCCCAACGACCTCGGGCGCGGCTATCAGACCGGCACCTGGGGCCAGCGCTCCACCATCTACGGCGTGTATTTCCAGGACGACTGGCGCGCCACCAACAACCTGACCCTCAACCTCGGCCTGCGGTGGGAATACCACTCGCCGTGGGTTGAAGTGGCAAACCGGCAATCCAACTTCAACGAATTCACCGGCCAGATGCTGATAGCCGCGCCACTGCCCAGCAACCTGGTGGTGCCTCCCGGCCCGGCGCCGGCGATCTACAGCAACGGCGGGCTCTACAACACCTACAAGAAGGACTTCCAGCCGCGCATCGGGTTCGCCTGGACGCCGGATTTCCTGAACAAGAAACTGGTGCTCCGCGGCGCTTACACCATCTCCTCGTACCTGGAAGGAACCGGCACCAACCTGCGGGCCACCATGAACCCGCCGTTCCAGACGGAGTTCGCCGGGCTGTACAACACGCCCGCGTACACCATGCCGGGCAGCACGCTAGACCAGGGCCTGGCCGGCCTCAACCCGAAGAACCCCTATGCCCTTGCGACCATTCGCCTGTGGGATCCGTTCGTACGGCCCGCCGACGTCCAGCAGTGGAATTTTTCCCTCGATTACCAGATGCCCGCCAACAACGTTTTGACCCTCGGCTATGTCGGGCAGCACGGCGATCACCTCATGGTGGCCATGCCCTACCTGCAGAACATCGTCTCCAACGGAGTGGTGACTCAGGGCCCGTATCTTTCCGGCAACCCCGTGCTGCGCGGCGAGATCACGCAGATTTCGGGCACCGCTTCGATTGGCAAGCAGGGATACAACGCGCTCCAGGCCACGGTGCGCAAGCGGTTCAGCGCGGGCCTGGTATACCAGGTGGCCTTCACCTACTCGCGCGGCATGTCGGATTCGATCGGCTATTATGGCCAGGGCGGCCAGGCCGGCGCCCAGTCGGCTTACTGGCAATATCTCTATTGCCAGGCGTGCGAAATGGGGCCGACTTACTTCGACGCCAAATTCATGTTCGTGCCGTCCTTCACCTACCAGCTTCCCTTCGGCCGCAACCGCCATTTCGGAGCGGGATGGGGCAAGGCGGTGGACGGCGTGGCCGGCGGCTGGGAGCTCGGCGGCGTGTTGACCGCGCACACCGGTTACCCGCTCACCATCAAGTACAACACCGATTCCTCCGGCACGGGCCAGCGCAGCTATCGCGTCAACGTCATCGGCACGCCCAACGACCCGCATAACATCGGCCCCGGCGCCCTCTGGCTCGATCCCTCCGCCTACGCCGCTCCCGCCAAGGGATACTATGGCAACATCGGCACCGGCACCGCCCGCGGCCCGGGCATGAGCCGCTTCGATCTTTCTCTCAGCAAACAGTTCCACATCACCGAGCGGAAATTCTTCGAGCTGCGCGGCGAAGCTTTCAACCTGTTCAACACGCCGATCTTCCTGAGCCCGGCGTCGCAGGCCATCACTTCGACGCTGTTCGGCCAGATCCGCAGCGCGCAAGGCCAGCGCAACATTGAGTTGGTCGCGAAGTTCTACTTCTGATAGGGAGCGCCGCTACCGTCGCTTTTCCGTGATCTCGCGAAACACGCGGAGCAGGTTGCCGCCCAGGAATTTGCGAATCCGCTCTTCGGAGTAGCCGCGCCGCAGCATGGCGTCGGTGATCATCGGCAGATCGCGTATGTCGCGCATGCCGCGCGGCAGCGGCGGACCGCCATCGAAATCGGAGCCCAGGGCGACGTGGTCTTCGCCCACCAACTGGATGGCGCGGTCGACCACGCCGACCCAGTCGTCGACGGTCATTCGGATATCCCGCGGAATATCGGCGGGCAGCATGGGAAACTGCGGCCCGACGATTTTGTCGATCTCGTAAATCGAAACCTGAGTGCCGCGCTGTAAGATGGCGCTGGTGTCCCAGAACGCTTTGCCGGCATGCGCGGTGGTCCACTCGAACGCCTTGCGGTTGTGGAACTCGTTGCCGAGCTGGAAGCCGATCACACCGCCCTTGGCCGCCAGTTTCTTCAGGAGCGAGGCCGGCAGGTTGCGGGGAATGTCATTGACGGCGCGCAGTCCGTGATGCGTGGCCACGACCGGGTCGGCGCTGGCATCGATGGCCACCGAGATGGCCTCGTCGGAAGCGTGCGAGACCTCGATCACCATCCCCAGGCGGTTCATTTCGCGGACCGCCTCGCGGCCGCGATCGTTCAACCCGCGCCATTTCGGCGCCGAGCAGCAGGAGTCCGCGTAGTTGCTGGTCCAGTTGTGCGCGGAAAGCTGGACCGAGCGCATCCCCAGGCGGTACATCTGCCGGATCACGGCCGGGTCGCCATCCAGATCGAAGCTGCCTTCGATGTCGAGGACGGCGGCGATCTTGCCGCTCCCGTGAATGCGTTCGATGTCCGACGCCGTGCGGGCGATTTCAATGCTCTGGCTGTTGCGGCCGATCTGTTCGACGGCGCTGTCCAGCATGCGCAGCGCTTGTTTGGTTTCGAGGCGGGCGGGATAGTAGTCCTCAATCACGAAGATGGAAAAAAAGAGCGCGCCGAGTCCGCCCTCTTTGGCCCGCGGCAGGTCGAACTGGCCGTCGGGTTTCCGTTGGCCGATGTCGCCGCCGTGATAGAACTCGCGATCTACGGCATGAATGTGGCCATCGAAGACCAGTGCGCGGCCATGCAGTGCGCGCGCGCGTTGCGATACGGCCGTGCCGTCCGCGGTCTGCGCGCTCAGCACGGCCACGGCGGCCGCCAGAAGAACCAATCCGCGCGTCGCTGGCATATAATCGTGGCTACCTGGGAATCTTCCCATGGGTAATTTGATGCGTCCGAAGCTCGCCGCCATTGTCACCGCCTATTTCAAGTACTCGCACGCGCAACACATCGTCGACCGCCTGCTGGATGGTTACGGCTGGAACGGCACGCACCATTATCCTCCCATGGACTTGGTGTCGCTCTACGTCGATCAAACCGGCTCGAACGACCTGAGCCGCGAGCGCGCGTCGCGACACTCCGGCATGCGCATCTATCCCACCATCGCGGAGGCCCTGACTGCCGGCGGAAGCAAGCTGGCGGTGGATGGCGTCGTGATTATCGGCGAGCACGGCAATTACCCGCGCAACGAAAAAGGGCAGACGAAATATCCGCGCTACGAGTTTTTCGAACAGGTGGTGAAGGTATTTCGGGATAGCGGACGGGCCGTGCCGGTTTTCAGCGACAAGCACCTCTCGTGGAATTGGGAGTGGGCGCGCAAGATGTACGATACCTCCCGTGAAATGGGATTTGCTTTCATGGCCGGCTCCAGTCTGCCGGTGACGTGGCGTACGCCTTCCGTCGAGATGCCCCTGGGCGCGCACGTCGGCGAGGCGCTGTGCGTGTGCTACGGCGGCGTGGACAGCTACGATTTTCACGGCCTGGAAACCGTCCAGTGCATGGTGGAGCGGCGGCGCGGCGGGGAGACCGGGGTCCAGTGGATCCAGGCCTACCGCGGCGACAGGTTCTGGGGGGCGCTGCTCGAGGGCGTCTGGCCCAAGCCGCTGATGGATGCGGCACTGTGCCGCAGCCACACGCTGGCGCCGGCACGGGCGGGTTTCACCCATGTCTTCCCGACCGTTGAGGATATGCGCCGGCTGGTGAGAGATCCGGTGGCGTACCGGTATCGGCACGCCGATGGCCTGAAGTGCGCCGTGCTGCTGATGAACGGGCTGGTCCGGGACTTCAACTTCGCCGCTTACGTGAACGGCGGGAGCCAGCCGTGGTCCACCCAGATGTACCTGCCGATGCCGGATGGCCGGACCACGCTCGCCAATTTCTTCAGCCCACAGGTGAATCACTGCGAGACGATGTACCTGACCGGCAAGGCAGCCTATCCGTTGGAACGGACACTGCTCACCACCGGGCTGACCGCGGCCGGCGTGGAGAGTCTCTTCCGCGGACAGACCCGTTACGACACGCCGCATCTCGCCATCCGCTACCAACCGGCCAAAGAGTCCACCTTCTGGAGAACATGACGATGCTGACGCGACGCAGCTTTCTTCAGACCGCCACCCTGGCCGCCACGGTCCCCCCGAGCCAGCCGAAGCGCATCGCGATCCTGGCGACCGTGTACCGGCGGCTTTCGCACGCCCAGCACATGGGCGACCGCTTTCTCACCGGCTACCCGTATGGCGGCGTCTGGCACAAGCCCGACATGAAGGTGGTATCGCTCTACGTGGACCAGAAACCGGAAGGCGACTTGAGCGGCGAGCGCGCCCTGGAATTCGGTTTCCAGGTCTACCCCACCATCTCCGAAGCCTTACGCTGCGGCGGCAAGGAACTGGCCGTGGATGCGGTGCTGATCATCGCCGAGCACGGCGACTACCCGCGCAACGAAGAAGGCCAGACGCTGTATCCCCGCTACGAGTTCTTCCAGCAGTGCATCCGGGTGTTCGAGCAGGATGGCCGCGCGGTGCCCGTCTACAACGACAAGCACCTCTCCTACAGCTTCGAAAAAGCCAGGACGATGGTGGACGCGGCGCGGCGCCTGCGGTTTCCGATGTTGGCCGGATCGTCCCTTCCGGTGACCTGGCGGCTTCCGGCCATCGACCTGCCGCTCGGCTGCAAGATCGAGGAAGCCTTGATGGTGGGCGAAGGCGGGTCCGACGCGATGGACTTTCACGCGCTGGAAGGCCTGCAATGCATGGTGGAGCGGCGGCGCGGCGGCGAGACCGGCGTCGAAGCCGTGCAACTGCTGGAAGGCGACGCCGTCTGGAAAGCCGGCGATGAGGGCCGGTACTCGAAGGCATTGCTGACGTCGGCGCTCTCGCGTAGCGACACGCCGCTCGGGCTCACGGCAGACGACGGCCGCACGCAGGACCTGGTGGCGTCCGGTCAGTTGCGGAATCTGGCGAAGAAACCGGCGGCGTACTTCATTGAATATCGCGACGGTCTCCAGGCCACTATGCTGATGCTCGACGGGGCCATCAAGGATTTCAATTTCGCGGCGCGCCTGAGCGGCGTCCCGCAGATCCAGTCCACGCAGTTCCTGCTGACTCCGGAGCCGAACGTCACCTACTCCGCCTGTCTGATGCACAAGGTGGAGGAGATGATCGAAAGCGGAGCGGCGCCCTATCCCGTGGATCGCACGCTGCTGGTCGGCGGCATGCTGGAAAGCTGCCTGACGTCGAAGCTCCGGGAGCATGTACGGCTGGAGACGCCGCACCTGAATGTCGCCTACAAGGCGCCCCAACAATCGCAGTTCGCGCAGGCGTAAGGCCACACAGCCGGGGCCGCAGCCTTGAGGCTTTCCGAGCGCAGCATTCGGTAATACTATAGGCACATGCCACTCACTCGACGAGCCTTTGTCCAAGCCGCGGGCACGGGCCTGGCGGCCCTGGCTGGAAACAGGATTGCCTTCTCCGCCGGCGACATGAAGTGTTGGGTGTGGATTCCCAACGGAAGCGCCATCCGGCGGTCCGCCGACGATTGGAAGCGCCGCCTCGCGCTCATGCGGGAATCCGGAATTCGCGCCATCATTCCGGAAATCTACGATGGCAGGAACGCTTATTTCGGAAGCACCCGCCTGCCGGTCAAGACCAACTGGCTGGAGACGCTGCTGCCGCTGGCTCGCGCGGAATCGCTCGAGGTGCATGCCTGGATGTGGTCCATGCCTTGCCTGATCGAGGACGTCGTCAAGAACCATCCGGATTGGTACAACGTGAACGCCAAGGGCGAGTCGGCGGTCGACAAGCCGGCCTACGTGCCCTACTACAAATTCCTCGATCCCGGCCGCCCGGAGGTCCGCGAATTCGTCCAGGGCACCGTCAAGGAACTCGCCAGTATTTCGGAGTTGACCGGCATTCACCTGGATTACATCCGCCACCCGGACGCGATTCTGCCTTCCAACCTCTGGAAGAAATACAACATCGTTCAAGACAAAGTGTATCCGCCCTACGACTACGGCTATTCGGAGTACGAGCGCAACCAGTTCAAGCAGAAGTACGGTGCCGACCCGATGACCATGAAGGACACCAAACTCGAGGAGCCGTGGCTCGATTTCCGCTGCGAGATGGTTACAGGATTGGTGAACGGCTATCTGGCGCCGGCCGCGCGCGCCAAGGGCAAGACCATCACGGCCGCCGTTTTCCCCGGACCGCGCCTGGCACGCACCATGGTCCGGCAGGATTGGGGTAAGTGGAACCTCGACGCGTTTTTGCCGATGCTCTATAACCAGTTCTACAACGCCGGCCCGGAGTGGGTGGAACAGCAGACGCGGGAAGGGGCCTCGGCCGTCAAGCAACCGGTCTACAGCGGCTTGTTCGTGCAGGGTATGACGGAGCCGGTGTTCACCGAGACCGTGCAATTGGCCCTGAAAGCGGGAGCGTCCGGCGTATCGCTGTTTTCGGACGGCGGAATGGACGACGTCAAATGGAAGGCTCTGCAAAGGCTCGCAGCGGCGGGCATGAAAGGTTGACTCATGCACTCGCTGCTCGCTGCTCTGCTGTTTCTGGCTGCCGCCGATCCCGCCGCTGTGCTCGAAAGCACTTACTCCCGCCGCGATTTTGAGCTCTCCGCCAACCCGAATTCAGAACTGTGGTCCACCGCGCCTCACGTCACGGCGGACCGCAACTATCTGGGGCAACCCATCCCCGGGGCGCCCACCGAAATCCGCTCGCGGTGGAGCGGTCAATATCTTTACTTGCTTTTCATCTGTCCCTATGACGAGTTGAATGTGAAGCCCGATCCCAACCCCGCCGCCGAGACCCCCGAGTTATGGAAGTGGGATGTTGCCGAAGCCTTCATCGGCTCCGACTTCGAGCACATCGCCCGGTACAAGGAACTCCAGGTATCGCCGCAGAGTGAATGGGTGGATCTGGACATCGATCGCGACAACCCCAAGACCCAGGCGGGGATGCTCTGGAACTCCGGTTACACGGTCAAAGGCCGCATCGATGCGCAGCACAAGGTCTGGTATGGCGAGATGCGCATCCCATTTCGCGCCGTTTATACGGGAGACATGCGCCCGCCGCAAGAAGGCCTCGAGCTGCGCATCGGTCTGTTCCGCATCGCCGGCGCCGGCCAGAAGCGCGTCTTTTATGCCTGGCGCCCTCCGGGGCAAACCTCTTTTCACGTTCCCCAGGCGTTCGGCATCCTCCGGCTGCGCAATCCGTAGCCGGCGATCCCGGGCGGTCCCCGCGAGCGGTTTGACCCAGGTGAGACCGTGTTATACACTAACCACGGTGGATCGACGAACCTTCCTGCAAGTCGTTGCCGCCGCCCCGCTGCTTGCCGGGCCGGCGGACGAACCAGCCTATCGTGTGGTCACCGCCTATAAACCCGCTGCGCAGCCTGGGATGCCCGGACCTTATCCGGGCCAGGTGGTCAGAGTCCATTCCGAGAACTCCATCGACGCCAGCTCCGGCAAGGTGAATCGAGAACTGGTCAAGCAGATGATCGCCAGCGGCATGAAGACGCTCACGGGCGATGCCCGCCACGAAGACGCCTGGGCGCGCTTCATTTCTCCCAAAGACGTGGTCGGCATCAAGGTGAACTGCTCGGGAGCTCCGCGTATCTGTTCCAGTCCCGAGGTAGTGGCGGTCATCGCCGAGAATTTGATTGCCGTCGGTGTGCCGGCCAAACAAATCTACGTGTACGAGCGTTTTGACAACCAGTTGCAGACCGTGAGCTACGGCAAGTACCTGCCCGCCGGGGTGAACATTTATGCGGCGGAAACTACGCGCGGTGCCATTCTCGGCTACGATCCGAAGACTTACGTGGAAACCAGTTTCTACGGCGAAGAGGATACCCGGTCGAACGTGGTGCGGCTGGTCTCCGAAACCTTCACCAAGATCGTCAACGTGCCCAACCTGAAGGAGCACCAGGCGTCCGGCGTGACGGGCTGCCTGAAAAACATCTCTTACGGCAACTTTTCCAACGTCGCCCGTGGGCACAACGCCCCGCAGACCTGCCTCCGGACGTTTATCGGTGCCCTCGCCGCCGTCGAACCGGTGCGCTCCCGCGTGGTGTTGAATATCATGGATGGCCTGATGGGAGTCTGGCACGCCGGCCCCTTCAGCGAGATGCCGCGCTTCCGCTTCTATCCCAAACAGATGATGTTCGGCACGGACCCGGTGGCCATGGACCACAAACTCATCGACATAATCGAGGAGAAACGCAAGGCTGAGGGCGCCGTTTCCATCTTCGACCGTTCCATGTCCCATGTCGGGAAGGACAATAGCAACCCGAATACCAATCACTACATCCGCGAGCCCGGCCACGTCGAGTACGCGTCGAAACTCGGGCTGGGTGTCTTCGACGCCGCCAGCATCAAGCTCAAGGTGACCGAACTGTGATGCTCCTGTTGCTGGCGGCGTTACCGGCGCTGTTCTGGGATCTGTCGCGGTGACTTCAACTATGCGATTGATTTCAACCACGGCGCGTCTGACGGCCTTGACCTGCATGGCGGGTTATGGGTTCAGCCAGCCCGCCTACGATTTGCTGCTGCAAGGCGGGCACGTCATCGATCCGAAAAATGGCATCAGCGCGGTCCGTGACGTTGCCATCAAAGATGGCAGCGTCGCGGCCGTAGCCGAGCATCTGGATCCGGCCGCGGCTTTGAAGGTGGTCAACGTCGCCGGCCTGTACGTCACGCCGGGATTAGTCGACATCCACGTGCACGTGTTCACCGGCACCGGGGAGCGCGCGTCTTATGCCGGAGATCTTAGCGTCTACCCGGACGGTTTCACGTTCCGCGCCGGCGTGACTACCGTGGCGGATGCGGGCTGCGCCGGATGGCGTAATTTCGAAGACTTCAAGGACCGCATTATCGATCGCTCCAAAACGCGCGTGCTGGCGTTCCTCAACATTGTAGGAAACGGAATGCGCGGCGGGAAGTTCGAGTACGATCTCACCGACATGGCGGCCGCGCCCGCGGCGGAGATGGCGCTGCGCCACAAGGGTCTCATTGTGGGCTTCAAAACGGCGCACTACACAGGGCCCGAGTGGACCCCGGTCGAGCACGCCGTGGAAGCGGGCATGATCGCCAAGATACCGGTGATGGTCGATTTTGGAACCGACCGGCCGGAGCGCCCGATTGCCGATCTTCTGACCAGGAAGTTGCGCCCGGGCGACATCTACACGCACTGCTATTCCGGGCTGCGCCACGAGCTCGACGAATCCGGCAACCTCAATCCGGGTATGTGGGAAGGGCGCAAACGCGGCGTCATCTTCGACGTGGGCCACGGCGGCGGTAGCTTCGCCTGGCGCGTGGCGGTGCCGGCGCTCAAACAGGGTTTCCTCCCGGACTCCATCTCCACCGACCTGCACGTAGGCAGCATGAACGCCGGCATGAAGGACATGCTGAACGTCATGGATAAGTTCCTGGCCATGGGCCTCTCCGTGGATGAGGTGATCCGGCGTTCCACCTGGAATCCGGCGCGGGAGATTCAGCACGAAGAACTCGGCAATCTGTCCGCCGGCACGCCGGCCGACGTAGCGGTTCTGAGTCTGGAAACCGGCAGGTTCGGGTTCACCGACATGTACGGCGCCCGGCTTCAGGGAACGCAGAAACTGGTCTGCGAGATCACGGTTCGCAACGGCAAGGTGGTCTATGACCTGAACGGCATAACCCGCACGGATTGGGACAAGCTGCCGAAAAACTACATGCAGACCGGGGATCCGCGATGGGATGGCATCATGCCGCAGGGAAGACCCGCAACGATTCCGCCGGCCCGCGGTATTGTGAAGTGAAGATTATGTCACAAACGTTCTGGAAAAAGCTCACAGAGCCCTGGGCTGGTTATAGCCGCCGGGACCTGTTCCGGCAAGGCGGATTGCTGGCGGCAATGCAAGCGTTGGGCGGAAGCGTGCGGCAGGCGGTGGCGGCCCCTCTGGATCTTGGCGCCGACATGTACCGCTCCATCGGCGTACGGCCTCTCATCAACGCCCGCGGCACGTTCACCATTATTACCGGTTCGCAGACTCTTCCCGAAGTCAAGCGCGCCATGGATCAGGCGTCGCGCGGCTTCGTCCAGATGGATGAGCTGATGGATGGCGTCAGCCAGCGCCTGGCCGAGTTGACCGGCGCCGAGTGGGGCATCGTGACCGCCGGTTGCGCCGCCGCCATTACCCATTTCACCGCTGCCGCCATCGCCGGCGGCAATCCGGAACGCATGCAACGGCTCCCCAACCTTGCCGGGTTGAAAAGCGAAGCCATCCTCCCCGCCTACTCGCGTAATGTCTACGACCACGCCATCCGCATGCTGGGCGTCAAACTGGTCGTTGTACATGACAGGGCCGAGCTGGACGCGGCCTTCAACGAGCGCACTGCCATGGTCTACATCCTCGGTGGACCGGGCGATGACGGGCCGCTGGGAACACGCGTGGTTGCCGAGGTGGCCAGACGCAAGAACGTCCCCGTGCTGGTGGATGCCGCGGCCGAAATTCTGACCGTGAAGCCCAACGTTCACCTCGAGCGCGGCGCTCATGCCGTGGCCTACAGCGGCGGCAAGTGCATCCGCGGTCCGCAAGCCGCCGGCCTTCTTCTCGGCGACAAGAGTCTGCTCCAGGGAGCTTGGATCAACAGTGCGCCGCACCACGCTTTCGGCCGCTCGCTGAAAGTCGGCAAAGAAGAAATCATGGGGATGCTGGCCGCGGTTGAAATGTGGGTCAAACGCGATCATAAGGCCGAATGGGCCCAGTGGGAAGCCTGGCTCGACCACATCGCCACCAGCGTGAAGCGGGTGGAGGGCGTGACGACGCAGATCAACCAGCCTTCGGCGGACCTCTCCAACCGCACACCGGAACTGCAGATACAGTGGGACGGAGCCAAGCTGGGCATCACCGGGCAGGAGGTCGGCAAGATCGTGCTCGACACGGATCCCCGCATTGTAGTCGCCCGAGCCAGCGGTACGCGCCCGGGCAATATGGCCAGTTCGGTGGCCATCGTTCCCTACCAGATGATGGCGGGCGACGAAAAGGTGGTGGCTGGCCGCCTCTATGCGCTGCTGTCGAACCCGCCCAAAATGGAGAATCCTCCGTCCCCGCCGTCGGGCCAGCCCGCGGCCCTCTCCGGTCAGTGGGACGTGCGGCTCGATTTCGTCTACGGTTCGGCGAACCACATTCTGGTGCTGGAGCAGGACGGCGCCAAACTGGTGGGGACGCATCAGGGGGAGTTCGCCTCCGGAGAACTCAGTGGCACGGTTGCCGCCAATACCGTGCGCTTCCAGAGTTCCCTCCCTACCGATGGCACGCGCGTCTCTTTCCAGTTCTCGGGAACCGCCGATGGCGGCAAGATGAAGGGAACCGTCGCCCTGGGTGAGTATGGCGAAGCCCGATGGACAGCGGAGAAGCACCAGTATCGGACGGGCGGCGGACGGCGCGGGTAACCAAATGGAGATGGTATGAAACAGACGAATCGACGGAGTTTCCTGGGACGCGGGGTCGCCACGGCAGCGGCGGCAGCGGCCGTGGCGGTGCCCGCCGCGGCTCAGGCCGACAAGCCCACCAAGAAGGTCCTTTACAAGGATGGTAAGAAGCCGGCCAAGACGCCGCTCTTCAACAGCACGGTTTCCTATGGCAATCTGCTCTTCATCGCCGGTGTGGGAGCGCACTTCGAAGGTGATATCAAGGCCCATACCAAACATGTGCTCGATTCCATTCAGCAGCAACTGGAGAGCGTCGGCTCATCCATGGAAAAGGTCCTGAAGTGCAACGTCTATCTCAACGACCTGAAGGACTACGCAGCCATGAACGAAGAGTTTCTGGGCCGCTTCGGGCCGGAACCGCCTGTGCGCACTACCATTGCCGCTGCGGGCGGAATTCCGGGCAATTCGCTGGTTGAGATTGACGTGATCGCTTGCATTTGAAACTGAATTCCGAGGTCGAGCTGCATTGCCCGCCCAGAATGGGGTCACAATACCTTAGGAGGTGATCCAATGAAGCGCAGCGAGTTTATTGCGCGATTTGCGGGAGGCGCATTCGCCGCTTCCGCTGGGGTTGCGATGCCGGATGAAGGGCCGTTTGCCGCCACGGAAATTCAAATCGAGCGTGCTCAGCCGGGGAAGCCACATGCCGGGAAGGTGCTCGCTGCGATTCAACCGCATGCCGACGATATTCCCCTCTTCGCAGGCGGGCTGGTTCTGAAACTGATCCACGAAGGGTGCACCGGCTATCTGATCCGCACCACCAACGATGACCATACCGGCCCGGGAAGTGTCGGCGAAGGCGTGCTCGCCAACGAGCGTGACAATCTCGCGGTGGCCAGGGCGTTGGGGATGAAGAAGGCATACGACCTGTACTACCGCAACCACATGTTGGACGGCGTGTCTCCGCTCGAACTGCGGTTGCGGCTCATCTTTCTTTTCCGCCTGCTGAAAGTGGACACGGTCGTCTGCTACGATCCATGGGCGCACTATGAAGAGAATCCGGACCACTATGTCACCGCCGACGCGGTTGAAGCGGCTTGCTGGATGTCCGGCATGAGCAAGGATTATCCGGAACACTTCGACGCGGGCCTATCGCCCCACTCGGTGACGGAGAAGTATTACTTTGCGCGCGGTCCCCAGTATGTCAACCGCGTAGTGGATATCACTGACTTCATGGACCAGAAGATTGCCGTCAATATACTCAACGCGGCTCAAGGACCGGCCGGCCAGCGCGGGGCACAACTGCGACGCCGCCTAACGGAGCAGGGATTGCGGCTTGCTTTGCTCGGCAACGATGACGAAACGGCGAACCGGCAATACACTCGCCAGTTCGTGCTGGACCGGGACGCGGAAATTGGCAAGAAGTTCGGTCTGACCTATGGGGAGGCGTATCATTACATCGGACCGGAGCTGGCCAAGGTCGAAGACTACATCTCGAAGAACGCCGTGAGGCTCTGACGTCGCCACGCAGGCGTAGAATGATTCATGAAATGAGCATCCGATCTTCTTTCCTTGCCAGTTTCGCGCTGCTGGCGGCGGCCGACGCAGGCTTGCCGCTGTGGAGCCAGGAGACCACGGTCTGGCGCATCGGGACGTTCGACCACGCCTCGGCTGAGTTCAGCGGGCGCGTGGGCAGTCAGCCCGTCGTGGTTGACGCCGGCGCGCCGGATGCCGCAAGACGCTGGCCGCCCTCGCAAGCGGGCACCCTCAATGCCCGGTCCGGCCCGCAGACGCACTCCCGCACGATCCGGTTCCGGATGGAGGAGGCTCCCAGCGGATCGTATGTGCTGGATCTCGCCATCATGGCCGGCAATCCGCGCGTGCCCCGTCTGGAACTCGAACTCAACGGCGCGCGGGGCACGGCGTACATCGACCGCCGCCTGAGCTACCATGCCGAGGGACGGGCCGATTCGCCGATCTGCGCCGAAGCCAGGGAGCGCATCCCTGTCCCGGCGAGCGCGCTGCGGCAAGGCGACAACGAGCTGCGCATCACGGCCGTGGACGACGTGGCGGACGAAGACGGCGATTCGCAGATCAGTTGGGATGCGCTGGCGCTGCTCGGCGCCGGCCAGGCCGCCGCGGATCCCGCCATGTCCGTCGAACCGGCTTACTTCTTCGTCACGGAGAACGGCGCACTGCGCGAGCTGATTACGGCGACCGTCACCACTACGGCGGCCGTCTCTCGCGGGACTCTTACGCTGACGCTCGCCGGCGCGCAGTATCGCGCCGATCTGGCCCCCGCGCGCTTCGGCCAGCAACGGTTCGAGTTCAAGGTCCCGGAGTTCGCCGCCGGCTCCGAAGCGCGCGTCGCCCTGGTGCTCGACGGCAGGAGCTACCTGCGCGCCGAACGGCTCACTCCCAAACGCAAGTTCACGGTCTGCCTCGTGCCGCATAACCACCTCGATATCGGCTTCACCGACTACCAGCCGAAGATCGAGGAATTGCAGAATCGCAACCTCGATCGCCTGCTGGAAGAGATGCGCCACGATGCAGACATGCGTTTCTCTCTGGATGGCGTCTGGCTGGTGGAGCAGTACCTGCGCACGCGCTCTCCGGCAGCGCAGAAGGAGTTCCTGGAGGCCGTGCGCGCGGGCCGTATTTCGATCCCGGCGCAGTACGCGAACCTGATGGCCGGCGGCGCCAGCCTGGAGACCCTGATCCGCTCGACCTATGGCGGCCGCGCGCTCAATCGCGCGGCGGGCAGCAGGAACGACTACGCCAATATCACCGATGTGCCGGCCTATCCCTGGAGCTACGCATCCGTGCTGGGCGCCGCCGGCGTCAAGTACTTCGCCGCTGGCGCGAACGACGACCGAGGCCCGCAGCCCCTCTACGGCCGGTGGCAGACCCGTTCGCCATTCTGGTGGCAAGGCCCCGACGGTGCAAAGGTGCTGATGGCGTACACGCGCCAGTACTCGAACCTCTGGTTCGTCTGCGGCCTGCCGCCGCGCGAGGCCGGCTGCCGCGACGGCCTGCCCGCATTTCTTCAGACCTTCGAATCGCCGGGCTACCGGCCCGACGCAGTTCTGATGTTCGGAAGCCAACTGGAAAACACCGATCTGATCCCCGGCGAGGGGGAGTTCGTCCGAGGCTGGAATGCCAGATACGCCTGGCCGCGCCTGCAACTGGCGACTTTCCGCGACTATTTCGAGACGGTCGAGAAGAAGTTCGGAGACCAGCTCGAGACCGTCCGCGGCGACTTTGGACCCTATTGGGAAGACGGCATCGGCACCGACGCGCAATACGCAGCTCTGTACCGGGAGACCGAGAGCCGCGCGCTGGCGGTCGAGAAACTGTCCTCGCTCGCCGCGCTCCAGAAGAGGGAATGGGCGCCGCCGCTCGAGGGACTGCGGCGTTTGTGGCGCGATCTGCTGCTCTACGCCGAACACACCTACACGTCCTTGGGCGGCTACTCGCGGCCGGAGAGCGAACAGAGCGTGCGTCAGATCGAGACCAAACATTTCCACGTCTCCGACGCCCG
Source organism: Bryobacteraceae bacterium (assembly GCA_049510555.1). Classification (GTDB taxonomy): domain Bacteria; phylum Acidobacteriota; class Terriglobia; order Bryobacterales; family Bryobacteraceae; genus Fen-178. The sequence goes on along the minus strand of JBEKYW010000052.1, from coordinate 11,038 downwards.
CGAGACGGCGCATTGGATCTCGCAGGAATCCATGAGCCGCCTGCTCGAGAGCATCCGCATCGAGCCGCCTGCGATTGTCGTTTTCAACTCGCTGGCTCACGAGCGCAGCGGCCTTGTGGAGATCGATCTCTCGAATGGCGCGCAGTTGGTGGATACGGGGACGGGCCAGCCGGCAGCGCTGGAATCGCTGCGGGCCGGAAACGGATACCGGCGCGTGCGATTCCTGGCCGGCCGCGTGCCGGCGATGGGCTATCGCGTCTACCGGATCGAAAGCAGCCAGAGTGCGTCGGCGTCACCTGAGCCAAAACCCGCGAACACCATCGAAAACGAATTCTACCGCGTAACCGTCGACCCGAATCGCGGCGGGGTTTCCAGCGTTTTCGACAAACAGGCTGACCGCGAGCTGGCCGATCCAAAGAGCCCGTACCTGCTCGGCCAGTACGTGTACGTGGCGGGCGGCGACAACACCCGCCTCATTCACATATCCGAGCACTTGCCTAACGCGAACCTGACGGTAAGCCCCGCGGCTGCCGCGACCGCGGTGAGCGCCGTCGCCACGCCGTGGGGACAGTCTTTGAACTACCGGGTGAGCGGCCTCGACGCGCCCCGGATCGATGTGGAGGTCCGGCTGTTCAACGGCGAGAAGAAGATCGAGATCGTCAATCGCCTCCAAAAAGAGCCGGTGAACGATAAAGAGGCCATCTACTTTGCGTTCCCCTTCGCGGCGCCGCAGCCGGAATTCGAGTACGAGGGCCAGAACGGGACCGTCAATCCGGCGCGCGACGAACTCGCCGGCGGCTGCCGTGAATGGTACGCGGCGGGACACTGGGCGCGCGTGAGCGGCGGCGGGATCAGCGCGGCGGTGATCCCGATCGATGCGCCGCTCGTGACCTTCGGCGACATCAACCGCGGCCTGTGGCCGGAGAAGTTCGAGCCGAAGTCGTCCGCCATCTTCTCTTACGCGTTGAACAACTACTGGCATACCAACTTCCCGCGCGTGCAGAGCGGCGAGTTCACGTTCCGCTACGTCGTCACGAGCGGCGCCAAACTGGATCCGGCATACCTGAGCCGCCTGGGACGGGAGTCGCTGACGCCGCTCGAAACCGGCGAGTTGGGGAGGAACGACAAAGTCGGACTGCGCGGCTCGCTGCCGGCCACGCCCGCGAGTTTCCTCGGTCTGAGCGGCGACGGCGTCGAGTTGGAGACGCTCAAGCCCGCCGAGGATGGCGAGGGCTACATAGTCCGGCTGCTGGAGACCGCCGGCCGCGAGGGCAAGGCGCGCCTTTCTTCGCGCTTGCTCGAGTTCAGCCGCGCCTGGCTATCGAACGCCACCGAGGACAACCTCCGCGAGATTCCGGCGTCGAAAGACGGGGTGGAAGTGGCCATGCCGCCCTACGCGATTGTGACCTTGCGTCTGCTGGCGCGCCCGGCTGCGCCGTAGACGAAGCAGACCTGGATTACCAACGGCTCGCCTGCCGGCATGAGGCGAGTTTCAATCCGTTCCAGCCGCCGACAGAGATTCCTGCTGATCATTTTCGCTTATCTCCGGCCTGTATCAGCCTCCAACGCACTCGGCAGCCTGTACCCGCGTCGCTGGAATTCAGCCATCGAGCGATATCCGGCGCGCCGCACCTCCTGCTCGAACGCGCAAGTGAGCACCTTCACGGCGGTAGACTCGCGCTCCGTCCACTGGCACTCCCGCTTACCTTGTTCGATTACGTCTGCGAGCACCGTTAGATCGTCCGTTGAAATGCTCCGCAACGCCAGACGCTGAATGGCGTCGTATGGGTCGGGACCACGCATCAGAGCCATAGTCCTTTCCAGCCCTTCGATTCGCTTCCGCACGTTTGCCATTCGGGATCGCCTCCCCGACAGTACAGCCCGCAACGCCCTGGTTTGTTTCACCTCCGTGAAGGCTTCACCTGTTCGGCGGCGCGTTCCAAATCCGCGACCCGCGCTTCGATATCCTCGATCTCGATGGCCTTGGTTGCGTGATTCATGACGCACTCGGCAGCCCGAACCCGGGTGGATGCGGGTGCATCCTGGTCCAGCATGATCTTCAGCATCGTCGTGGCTGCCGCTGAACAGCCTTGCTGGAGCCGCGCGATGGATTGCGAAAACGCCTGGCGGCGAGCTTTTCGGTACTCCGCCTGAAACTCCGGAAGCTTCAGCCATCGCCACAGGGTTGTAGCTCCAACGTCAACAGCCTGGGCGGCTTCGTCTACGTTCCGGTGAGTCAGAAGCGCCGCGATCGCCGCCTCCTTCTTGCGCCCGAGTTTCTGGCCATGGCCTACCATCTGGCTCCACCTGGTACCATCTGCCGGCCGAACCCCACACCATCGCCAGCCCTTCGCCCGGTCCGATTTCCCTCAGAATTCGCTTGCTTGTGTGCGCAACCGGAGTGATGAATGTCGTGACCGCGGTGACTACCGCACAAGGAGATTAGACGAAAATGACCACCGAGAACGCAGAAACCACCAGCACCGACAAAACCGCCGCCGTTGCGGAACAGGGCGCGCACGTTGCGCCGGAGAAGGCTTCCTCGAAGAAAGGACGCCAGCCCGAAGAAGGGCGCGCCCAAGGGCCAGAAAAGCGCCAAAGGCGGCAAAGCCAAGGCCGCCGCGACGCCCAAGCCCAAGAAAACGACCCCGGCCAAGAAGGCACTCAAAAAGGCCGCCAAGGCGCCGGAAGCCACCGGGCCGCGCGAAGGCAGCAAAACAGCCCGGGTGGTTGCCATGCTCCAGCGGAAGAACGGAGCCACCCTTTCGGAGGTCATGAAGACCATGGGCTGGCAGAAGCACACCGTCCGCGGCTTCATGGCTGGCGCGATGAAGAAGGCCGGGTACCAGGTTGAGTCCTTCAAGCCCGAGGGCGGGGAGCGCACTTACCGGATCAACCAGTAGCATCGACCGCCTCCTTCCTGGCCCGCCCGGCTCCGGCCGCGGCGGGCTTTTCTGCTTGTGTTCCGGATTCCTGCCCGATCAGCCGCAATCCCGCCTCCTCTCACGATAGCCCGCCCTTCTCAGCCGCCGCGATCGATCTCGCCGCGAAGACTTGAGCACTTCGCTCCCTCGCTCGCTGGCGCCCACGTTCCAGGATCTCGACCCTGGTCAGACCCACGAGGCTTTCCCAGTCGTCTTCCTCTGGCCGTCGGTAGTCGCACTCCACGCGTGCCCGCACTTCCGCCGCACGCCGACGGCCCGCTTCGAGCTCTTCAATCAAACGGCGTGTCTGCTCGATTGCATCCGGGTTTCCAATTCCACTCCGTTCTTCCAACCTGCAAAGGCGCCGGATGATCGTCTTCATGGCTGTCCTGGTCCCTCTGCCGGCTGCCGCCTCAAATCGTCCGCCCCTTTCCGCCGGCATTCAGCAGCAGCCTGAGTTCCCCGGACCAATCTGCCAGGGCCAGGCACAGGCCCGCCACGTCCGGATTGCCTCCCCGGATCTGCGCTTCGATGGCCGCGATCTCGGCGCGGCAGCGAGCGATTCACGGGGCCTCCTTCCGGCGTTCCTGAGCGATCTCCTCAAACGTCCGCCCGTCGCCCTCCAGCGTGGCTCTCTTGCCGGCCAGGGTTTGCCAGCGCTGCACTGCCACGTCAACGTACTTCGGGTCCAATTCGATGCCCAGGCAGACGCGCTCGGTGAGTTCGGCTGCGGCGAGGGTCGTCCCCGATCCCAGGAACGGCTCGTAGACCAGTTGCCCGCGTTTGGTGTGGTTCAGGATCGGGCGCCGCATCAACTCGACAGGCTTTTGGGTGGGGTGGTCAAACTTCTCCTCATCCGACCCGCCCATGATGAACTTCGGCGAGGGCGAATCCCAGATGGTCGAGTTCTCGCCGGCCTTCCCGAACCACGGCGCGTTCTTCTTCCGCACGTACCAGCAGTGCTCATGCTGACACCAATAATGGGTCCGCGTGAGCACTGTGCGCCCCTTATTCCAGATGATCTGCTGCGGGTACAGGAAGCCAATCCGCGGGAGGCCGTTGAGAACCTCGCGGGTGAACACGGAGGCGTGCCACACGTAAGCGATCTGAAGACTCGGCACGAGTTCAAAAGCCTCAGACCAGTCGGCCCGAGTGTCCCCCGAGATGGTCGTTTCGGTGTGGCCCTCGGTGCGGTGCTTCATATAACTGGCCTCGGCCGGCCCGCAACTGTTCAGGCCGGCGCGGTCGCGCCACTCGAAATCCAGCTCGATGCCGTAAGGCGGGTCGGTCACCATCAAGAGCGGCTTGCGCTCGCCCAGGAGCCGGGACACCGCCTCCGGGTTGGTCGCATCCGCGCAGAGTACCCGATGCTGATTACACCGGTTACCGCAAAGCCACAGGTCGCCGGGACGGGATACTGGGTTCTCAGGAACCGGTGGGGCGGCATTCGCTCGATCGTCGTCGTCCGCGACGAGCAGCAGATCGTCGATTTCTTTCGGATCGAAGCCGGTCAAGCTGAGATCGAAATCCGCCTCGTTCAGCTCCTGCAATTCCAGAGCGAGAAGTTCTTCGTCCCAATTGGCCCAAGTCACGGATCGATTCACCATGAGCCGGAAGGCCTTCACCTGTGCATCGGTCCACTCGTCGCAGAGGATTATGGGGATGCACGTCGTGTCGCCGCCGGGCCACGATCCCAACTTGCGCGCGGCCTTCAGGCGTAAATGCCCGTCCACCACAGTTCCATCGCTTCTGGCTAGCACCGGAATCTTGAAGCCGAACTCGCGGATGGAGGCGCACATCCTGTCAACCGCGGCATCGTTCTTGCGGGGGTTGCGGGCGTAGAGGACCAACCGATCGATGTGCCAAAACTGTACTTGGTGGTTTCGGGCCGCCGTTTCCTGCGAAAGCATGCCTCACCTCCTTTGGTTGAGGAATCCTCCGCAAGGAGCGCCCCTGGCGCCGGCCCAGCGAACTGAATCTCTGAAAACGATTTTACAGCGAGGAGCAGTGTTTGTACAACCACAACCATCGCCCGCGCCCTCGCTGTTTGGCCGCCATCCTTCGCATCCGCCACCCTAAAGGGTGGTGGCGGATTGGCGGATAGGTATGCGCCGTACCCGCCGAAGGGGGTCGGCGGAACGGCGGATGAAGTCTTTTCAGATACTTGCGGAGATTTCTCTGAAGGTATCCGCCGATCCGCCGGCGGATAGGCGAGAAATTGCTCGGCGGCGGATAGGTTTTGACCTCGGTCCGACGTCTTCAAATACCGCTGTATCCCAGGTTCGGATCGCCGTTGTCAGCGTCGGTGCCGCGCCAGAAGTGCAAGCGCCTGCGCCCTTTCTTCTCAACCCTAATTGTTCCGTTGCTCTCGCCCTTTTTCAAAAAGTCGCGTGCGATTTCCCTTTTCAGGCCGGCCTTCTGGGCCAGTTTCGCAAAGGCGTCGGTCAAGACGCCGGCGTTGGCCTTCAACAGCGTCACCAGGTGCGCTTTCATATCTTCGGTCGCGGCGCATTCCTCGACGCGCACCATCTTGCCGTCGGCGTAGTGGAACGTGATGTTTCCGGAAAGGCCGTACCGGCTCTTCTCGCACTTCAGGGTGATCACGTCCAGCAGGCGCCCGCCGTCGCGGTCGTGATTGGTTACCAGGAACGCCTGGTCGCAAGCCGGCTTGAAGTCGCTGGACCCGCGGGCCTCGCCGTTGCGGTTGGTGTGGTGGATGGGGATGACGCTGGCACCGAGTCCGGTTAGCACCCGGCAGCGGTCGAACAGCGCGCGCATGTCTACGGCGGAGTTTTCGTCTTCCTCTCCCATGAAGAAGCTGACCAGCGAATCTGCGATCACCAGCGGCGGCTTCCCGGTTTCCGCCACCATGCGCTTCACCCAATCGACGATGATCGGATCATCCGGCTGTGGAGGTTCGGATTTCTGTTCGCAATCCCAAACCCAGAGGAGTTTGCAGTCCGATGGGATGCCGAGCCGCACTAACCGGTCACGGACGCGCTCGCGGGGATTCTTGTCGCGATCCAGGAGCAGGACGGAGTGGCCCTGCAGAATGGCGTCCCGCGCCCAAGCGCACGCCAAGGTCGTCTTGCCGCTCTCCGAGTCACCAGCTAGGCAGACGACGGCCTTGGCTGGTAACTCCGGTTTCACTACATACTCCGTGAGTGATCGGTCGGTGAAGACAGACTCGAGGTCCTCGACCCGCCGGATCTCCCCGCGAGCCGCTGTCCATTCCGTGTTAAGCGCCTCCATCCGGGCTTGGTGACGGGCCAGTAGCTCGGCTGGCTCCGTGGTGCGAAGGGAGCGCTCCTTCATGAAGCTATGCGATTCCAATATCGCCCGACGCAAAATGTTCTTCTCGCGGAGGATTCGTAACCAGCTTGTAAGGTGCGGAACGTGCGGGATGCCATTGTCGAGGTCGATCAGAAAAGAGAAGTTGTCCTGACTCCCTTCGTTTCGCTGCCTGAGCCGGTTGGCAACAGTGACCCGGTCGATAGCCTCGCCAGCGTCGTGCAGATCGCGCATCGCGCCAAAAATGCGCTGGTGCCTTTCGAGCGAGAAATCATCAGGGGCAAGGGCCACGATTTCGCTGAACTTGGTATTGTCCAGCAGGACGGCGCCGAGGACAAATCGCTCCGCATCAACGTCACGGGGCAGTTCGTCGGCAGGCAACTCATCCTCCTTGATCGGGTGAACCTTTGCCGATTTGGACGCACGGTTGGGCCGCCCGCGCCGCGACTCGCAACTCACCTGGGCCTCCCGGTTTGACGTGACTGCGCAGTGCCGAACTCTTGAGACTCGACCAGCGTCCGCCTCGGAATCCCAGCACGCACTTCGATGAGCCGGATGGCACCGCATTTCATCTCGTCGAGCAGAGCCAATAAGCGCAGGATCTCGCTGCTCAGGACGAAGTCCGTCAGAGCAAGCTCTGGCCGCGGTTCCTCATCAGCGTCCAGCTTTACGTCCTTCAGCATCACGGGAAACGGCTCGAAGACAGGCTCCGAATTTCGAACCTCAAGATCTTCGATCCTGCCGCGGTTGATGGTTTGGCACAACCGCACCAATGCCCGGCGCGCCGGCGATAGGTCTGAGAGTCGTAAGGATTTGAACACGGGACCTCCTGGGATTTCGAAGGGATTCTTGGGTCTCCTGGGTATTCGGCGAGGCTTTGCTGGTGACTGACGGGCTGGGCGGTCGACGGAAACCGCGGGTCAGGGAGGCGCGGAAAATCCTCCCAGAAATGCGAAAGGCGCCGTTGACTGCGGCGCCCTTGTTGCGTTTCGGAATTGACCTGCCTTGCCGACTACCCTCAGGAGTTGGTTATGTGCGATTTAGCGACGTCCTCTGGACGATACGTGGACAAAATGGACGATACGTGGACAGAAACCAGCCTTAGCAAAAGGTCTGGAGGCGGTTTCGAAGGGGAAGGGAGCCGCTAAGTGATAGAAAACTGGTACGCCCGGGCAGATTCGAACTGCCGACCTTTTGCTCCGGAGGCAAACGCTCTATCCATCTGAGCTACGGGCGCACATGACTGCACTTCAATTGTAGTCTCGCGGGATGGAAGTGGTCAAACCGCACCGGGGCTGCTTCCGCCAAAGCGCACGCGCGGTTGTGGTACGATGCGGGTACGGACCATTTCATCTTCCGGAGAGGTGGCTGAGTGGTCGAAAGCAGCGGTTTGCTAAACCGTCGTAGGGGCTTAAACCTCTACCGGGGGTTCGAATCCCCCCCTCTCCGCCATTTTCACTCAGAACCGCAGTCGGCCCCGGCCAGAACCTTGCTATAGACATCCCGGTCGATATTGCCGCCGCTCAACACGGCCGCAACGCGCTTGCCGCTCAGTTGCCGTTTCTCCTGGAGGGCCGCGGCCAGCGCGGCCGCGCCGGCTCCTTCGGCGGCGTTGTGAGTGTCATCGAACAAGATGCGCATGGCCGCCGCGATTTCGTCATCCGTAACCATCACCACGCGGGCGACATGCCGCCAGATGATGTCGAGCGCGTCCGGCTCCGGCACGGAACACGCTACGCCGTCCGCGATTTCGGTTTCCGCCGGATGCTCCACCGGGCGCCGCTCCACAAAGGAGTCATAATAGGCCGGGGCATGCCGGGAGACCACCCCCACTATCTCGGTCTTCAGTCCCAGAGCTTCCCGCGCCGCCACCATTCCACAGATTCCAGATCCCAGCCCGATGGGGACGTAGGCCACATCGACATCCGCCACGGCTGAAAACAATTCGTGGGAATAAGTGGCCACCCCCGCAATCAGAAGCTCGTGAAACGACGGCACGTAATGCAAATCCTCCTGCCGGGCGCGCCGCAGGGCTTCCTGGCGGGCTTCCTCGAAATCCCCGCCGTGTTCCACGAGGGTCACTCCCATGCCGCGCATGGCGCGATTCTTGGATGCGCTGTTCCCCCGGGGAACGTACACGATGGCTTCCACGCCCTCCCGGCGCGCGGCAAATCCCACCGCTTGCCCGTGGTTTCCGCGCGTGGCCGTGACCACGCGTGTGATGCCTTCTCGCGAACGCCTCAGATGCCGAAAGTAGGTCAACCCGCCCCTGATCTTGAAAGATCCCACCGGCGTGTGATTCTCGTGCTTGAGCCAGAGCTCCGCGCCGAGGCGCTGGTTGAGGAGCGGCCAGGTGTGTTGGAGAGTGGGCCGCATGGCCTCATAGACAATGCGGCTGGCGCTCTCGATCTCGCTTCCTCCGGGCAGTTTCATATAGAAGCCGTGATTATCCCTCACGGCCGTCGCGGCAGGCAAATGGATTCCGGAAATGAAGCTCATGGGTATTCCCCGTAAGCGGACTGATGCCGGCCCCGGGCGCATAGCGGCCGATCGGGCCGCGGCCGCCGCCTTTTGCTAGACTCGTAAGCCATGACCCGAACTACAGCGTTCCGTGTTTCCATCGGTCTCGTGGCGGCATCCCTGGTTGTCGCCCAGTCAACCAGCCGGCGGCTGCTCAAGCTGGACGACATGCACGGCTTCCACGACGTGCGCGACGCGCAGATCTCGCCGGACGGGAAGTGGGTGGCGTATACCCTCAACTCCGTGGACCTTGCGGGGGACAAGAGCGACACCGACGTGTGGATGGTGAGCTGGGATGGGGGCCAGCAGTTGCGTCTCACTTCCAGTCCCGAGAGCGAGAATGCTCCCCGCTGGAGTCCCGACGGCCGTTATCTGTCTTTTCTTTCCGGACGCCCGGGCAAGGCCAAGGGCACGCAGGTGTGGCTGCTCGACCGGATGGGAGGAGAGGCGCAGCAGCTCACCGAGGTCAAGGGCAGGCTATCCGCCTGCGAGTGGTCGCCCGATTCCAAACGCTTGCTGCTGGTGATGCAGGATCGCGACCCCAACGACACCTCGGAGGAAGAGCGGCCCAACCCGGCCGTGCCGCCGAAGCCTCCCAAGCCCGTGGTGATCGAGCGCTACAAATTCAAACAGGACATCGTGGGCTACCTCACGCAACCGCCGCCCCGGCTCTACTTATTCGATCTCGCGGCGAAAAAGGCCGAGGCCCTGACCGCCGAGAGCCTCGAAGCGGCATCGCCCGCCTGGTCGCCCGACGGCCAGTCGATCGCCTTCCTGGGTAAAGAAGGGAAGGACGCGGAGCGCTACGACACATGGAATCTCTACGTGATAGAAGCCCGCGCCGGAGCCTCGCCCCGTCAGGTGACTCACTACGACGGCCTGCACGCATCGGCCTCGCGCGGGCGCCCCGAGTGGAGCACCGATGGCACGCGGCTGGTTTACCTGCAAAGCTCCGGCGCCAAGAACGGCGCTTACAACATGAGCCGCCTCGCGGTGGTGCCCGTCGCCGGCGGCGCCCCGAAAATACTGGCCGAGAAGCTCGATCGGGGCGTCTCATCGCCGCGCTTCACTGCCGATGGCGCCTCCATCCTGTTCCTGGCGGCGGATGACCGCTCGGAGTACCTGGCGCGTGTTCCGGCCAATGGCGGGGAGGTCGAGAGCCTGGCAAAAGGGCCGGGCGTGATTTCCACCGTGGCGCAGGGCAAAGACGGACGCCTCGCAGTGCTGGCCGCCAGCGACGCGGCCCCGGCCGAGGTCCATGCGCTCGAGAACGGCGCCCTGCGCCGGCTCACTCACCACAATGACGCCTTGCTCGGCGAGCTGAAACTGGGCGCCACCGAGGAGTTCAGTTGCAAGGCTAAGGACGGCAACGAAGTCCACGGGTTGCTGGTGAAGCCGCCCGACTACGAGCCGGGCCGGAAGTCCCCCGCGCTGCTGCGCATCCACGGCGGCCCCAACGGGCAGGATTCGCATGCCTTCAACTTTGAGCGCCAGATCTTCACCGCCAACGGCTACGTGGTGGTGGCCGTGAACTACCGCGGCAGCTCGGGCCGTGGCGAAAAGTACCAGACCGTAATCGCCGCCGACTGGGGCAATAAAGAGGTCCTGGATCTGCTGGCGGCCATGGATTATGTGGTGTCGATCGGCCTTGCCGATCCCAGCCGTCTGGGTGTGGGCGGCTGGAGCTACGGCGGCATTCTCACCGATGCCGTCATCGCCAGGGACCACCGCTTCAAGGCCGCCACCAGCGGCGCCGGCACGGCTTTTCCCCTCGCGCTCTACGGAGTGGACCAGTACATCATCCAGTACGACGAAGAGATCGGACCGCCCTGGAAGGCCGGTCTGGAGCCGTGGATCAGGATCTCCTATGCGTTCCTGCACGCCGACCAGATCTCGACTCCCACGCTCTTCCTCGGCGGGGAGCGGGACTTCAATGTGCCGCTGGCGGGCGGCGAGCAGATGTACGAGGCGCTGCGCAGCCTGGGCGTGCCCACCCAACTGGTGATCTATCCCGGCCAGAACCACGGCATCGCGCGGCCGAGTTACCAGAAGGACCGCATCGAGCGCTACCTCGCCTGGTACGCCAGGTATCTGAAACCGCCTGAGACTCCCGCGGCGGCCACCGGCCCCGGCGCGGCGCACGTGAAGATCGAGTAATCGTTAAACAGAGCGTGATAACTGCCTCCGCTCCCTGACGGTCGGTATGCCAGGAAAAGCCTGGCTGATCTTGTGAACTGAAAGGAGTTCACCATGTAAATTGCCTGTTCAGCATGTAGCCGAACGAGCGCGAGTTCCAGTGATGG
>JBEKYW010000051.1:0-74646 GCA_049510555.1 Bryobacteraceae bacterium | reverse complement strand
CATGCCTGAGGCGAGAGCTTTCAGGAGAGCCGGACGCGGGAAATCTGCACCTCCGGTTCGACGAGGGGAGAGTGGGTCGCGCTACTCGCGTCGCCCTCTCTCCTACTCTACCGGCTCTGTTTCGACGATCCTTCCATCCCTCATCTGCACGGTGTAGTGCCCGTAAGTCGCCGCCTCCGGGTTGTGCGTGATCATGAGGATGGTCTGCCCGAAACGTTCGTTGAGGCCGCGCAGGATCTCCAGCACCGCTTTGGAGCTTTCGGAATCAAGGTTGCCGGTCGGCTCGTCGGCCAGCAAAATGGCGGGGTGGTTCACCACCGCCCGGGCGATGGCCACACGCTGCTGCTCGCCGCCGGACAACTCGGCAGGCTTGTGATCCAGCCGGTTTCCGATGCCGAGAGACTCCAGGACCCTTTCGAACGACGCCTCCGGCTTCGAATTGAAGCCTCCAATATGGCGCGCGATGGCGAGGTTGTCGCGCGCCGTCAGGTTGGGCAGCAGATTGAACTTCTGGAACACGAAGGCCACGCTGCGCCGGCGCAGGCGCGTGCGGCCCGCTTCGGTCATGGCCGCGAGATCCTGGCCGGCCACGCGCACCTCTCCCGAGGTCGGCGAAGTCAGCCCGCCAATGATGTGAAACAGCGTGGACTTTCCGGAGCCGGAGGGCCCCACGATGGCCAGGAACTCACCCGGCTTCACGGTGAGATCGACGCCGCGCAGCGCCGGCACCTCCACCTTCCCCACCTGGTAGGTCTTGCGCAGATCGCGGATCTCGATGATAGGCCCGCTATTCATACGCCAGCGCCTCGATGGTGTCGTGCCGGGCGGCGCTCAGGCCGGGGTAGAGCGCCCCTAAGGCGGTTCCGATCAGGGTGACGACGCCGGCGATGGGCCACCACGCAGGCACGATCGCCATCGGGATGGAGGCCGGCTCCACCGTCCGGATGAGCCACCACGCCCCGAAGCTCATCACAATTCCGAGAAGGGTGCCGCCGATCCCCAGGATCAAGGCTTCGGTGAGAATGATCCGCAGGATGAAAACCTGCGACGCGCCCAGCGATTTCAGGATGCCGATCTCCCGTGTCCGCTGCAGCACCGCCATGTACATCGAGAGGCAAACCACGGCGAATCCGATGATCACCCCGATAGCCATGATGACGATGATGAATTGCTTTAGCGCCGGAATATTGTTCACGTTATACAGCGACGTGAACTCGTCCATGGAGTAGATAGGGTAATCCGGCAGCAGGCTCTTGAGCTGCTGAACCACAGCGGCGGTGTTGGCCGGGTCGTCGAGCTTGAGATAAATCTGGCTGACCTTGCCGGTGTTGCTGGTCTTGTCCTGCAGCACACCCAGCGGAAACACGATATGCGCCAGCTTGCCGCCTTCGATGATGCCGCAAACGCGCCAGGGGGTGTTCAGGATGGTGATCCTGTCTCCGACGTGAGCGTGCTGCTGGTCCGCGTAATACTGATCGATGATAACGTCGTCCGGACCTTGATAGGGGCCTCCGTGAAGGTAGGTGAAGCCCCCGCTCATCGAATCGAATTGTTTCAGGTTGATGCCGGTCGCTCCCAATGTGACGCCCTGGACAGGCTGGTTGACAGCGCCCACGGCCAGCTTGACGTGCGGCCGTTGGCCCAGCCAATCCACGATCTTGTCGGAGATTCCGCCGCTCAGAGTCAGGAGAGTGGATCCCGGCGGACGGACGATCACGTCGGCGCCGATGCCGCGCGTGCGGCGCTGGCTATCTTCCAGGAAGCCGTGGCTCAGGCCCACCAGGCAGAGGATCAGGGTCACGGGCACGCCGATGAGCAGGATGCTGAGCAGGCTGCGCATGGGCTTGTGCTTGAGGTTTTCCAGAACGAGCTTGCCGGTCACTTTTTAGGATCTCTTCTTTTTACGCGGAGGCGCTGGCTTAGCCGGGGCCGGCGCGGGCGCCTCGCCGACTACCTGCAAGGTAGTCCCTTCCGGCTGATCGAGCACAAACTTATCATCCGACACGCCCTTGTTGATGTCCATCTTCACAATATCGATCACCACCGCGTACTCGTCGCGCGGGCGGTTGATTTCGATGTGCTTGGGGAAGGCCACGTTGTCGTACCGGCGCCAATCGGTGTAACGCGCGTCGGTGAGGATATTGCCGGCCTCGTCGAAGATCAACTGGCGCGCCAGCGTGAGGTTGTAGCGGTTGAACCAGACGGTCCGGTCGAGCTGCAACTGTCCGCCCCCGTTCAGGCGGATCACATGAAGGACATAGAACGCATTGTCCTCGTCGGTAAAGTTCTCCAGCAGGAGCTTGTCGCGATCGGCATCCACCGGCCGTACCAGCAGCGCGTCCAGGAAGTGCCGGGGGCGCAGGTTTTCCAGCTTGTTCTTGGAGGGCTGATCGATTTCATTGCGGCCCACCAGGAAGCGGTTCCGGGCCGGGACGTAGAGTTTGAAGTTCGCGCCGTCCGATACCATGTCGAAAGCCGTGTTCCGGACCACGGGGTAGAGGCCGATCAGGCGGATATCGCCGGGTTTTCGAAAGAGAATGAACGCGCGAACGTCCTTGTACTCGGTGATCTTGCTTTTTTCCGCGCTGCCGACCGCCGGCACCATGTCCACGGTAGCGTTGAAATCGTGAATGGCTTCGTATTGTCTCGCAATGCTGTCGACCAGTGTGGACCGGTCCGCGACGAGCAGCGTCTGGGCGGTCTTTCCCCCGGTTCGGGCGATGAGGCGGCGCCGCGCCAGGCAGGAAGAAAGCCCGAGTGGGATCAGGCAAAGCAGGAGGATAGCAGCCGGGCGGCGCCTGAAGGGCATCGTTTCATTGTAGGCAACCGGCGAACCGGCATGTCAATCCATGGTGGCCGCGTGGGATATGATAAAGTAGAAGCACGAAACTGGGGGCCTGTGGCGCAGTTGGGAGCGCGCTTCCATGGCATGGAAGAGGTCGTGAGTTCGAATCTCACCAGGTCCACCAGAACTTCCCCGTGGTGGCTTACATAATTGCCTGACTCGCAGTCTGTAGTTACCGCGCAGCCCTGTGACCGCACGCTCCCGATCCTCGCCTCGTAAGGTCCAAACAAAGTCTGCGCAACGCCGGATGCGGGTCTTTGCCGCCGGTTGTTTTCCTCAGGCCAGCGCGCCTTCCTTCGTCGCCGCCCATTTTCGAAGGGCCTCGAACAAAGCTCCCATGGTAACGGGCTTGCCGATAAAGTCGTCCATGCCGGCCGCGAGGCATTGCTCGCGACAGCCCGCCATCACCTCGGCCGTCATGGCAATGATGGCCACGTGCCGGTCCGGCCCTTCCCGCCGCCGGATCTCTCGGGCCGCCGCGTAACCGTCCATTTCGGGCATCTGGCAGTCCATGAAAACCAGATCGTAGGGCAGCATCTCGAACATGCGCACCGTCTCGCGACCGTTGGCGGCCACGTCGGCGCGCAGACCGAGTCGCTCCACCATGCGCACGGCCACCTTCTGGTTGACGACATTGTCCTCGGCCACCAGCACCCGAATCGGCCAACCCGCGAACCTTCCGGCCAGTGCGGACCTCATGTCGGCGATCCGGCTTTCGGGCCTGCCGGGGTCTGCCAGCGCCGCGGGGGTTTTCTTGGCCCAGGCGGTGGCGAGGGTGTTCAACAGTTGCGATTGCCGCACCGGTTTGAACAGGCAGGCATCGATGCCGGCGCCCTCCATGTGCTTCACGGCGCCCCAATGTCCGACCGAGGTCAGCATCACCAGCACGGTGTCCTGAATGGCCGGATCCGACTTGATGGCCCTGGCCAGCGAGGCTCCGTCCATGCCCGGCATCTGATAGTCGAGGATGGCGAAATGGTAGGGATCGCCGCTTTGCTGGGCCGCCCGGAGGGCCTCCAGAGCCTGGTCGCCGGAACTGAAACTTCCGTTGCGCATGCCCCAACTGGTGATCTGCTCATGCAGGACGCGGCGGTTCACTTGGTTGTCGTCGACGATGAGCACGCGCAGGTCTCTCAAGTCGGCCGCCGGGACGGGGGCGGCGTGGGGTTGGGCGTCCAAGGTCAACGGCAGGGTGAACCAGAAAGTGGAACCTTGACCGAGACGGCTCTCCACGCCGATGGAGCCACCCATCAACTCGACCAGGTGCTTGGAGATGGCCAAACCCAGCCCGGTGCCGCCGTACTTGCGGGTGGCGGAAGCGTCCACCTGGCTGAACTTCTCGAAGAGCAGATCGAGCTTGTCGGGAGGAATGCCGGGGCCGTTGTCCTGGACGGAGATGTGCATGCGGGCCTGATGGCCGTCCTGGCCTTGGCACTGGACCGCGATGAGGACCGAGCCGCGGGCAGAGAACTTGACGGCATTGCCGACCAGGTTGGTGAGCACCTGGCGTATTCTGCCGGCATCGCCGATGAAGTGGCGGGGCTCGCCGTGGGGGAATTGCAGGACCAGGTCGAGCTTGCGCTCCTCGGCCTTGGGAGCCAGCATTTCCTCGACTTCTTCGATGACCAGGCGGAGGTCGAAGGGAAAAGCCTCGATGGCCAGCTTGCCGGCTTCGATTTTGGAGAAATCCAGGATGTCGTTGATGATGGTGAGCAAGGCTTCACTGGAACCGCGGACCATCTCGGTGTACTCGCGTTGCTCGGGAGTGAGGTCGGTGTCGAGGAGCAGGCCGGTCATGCCGATGACGCCGTTCATGGGGGTGCGGATTTCGTGGCTCATGTTGGCCAGGAACTCGCTCTTGAAACGGTTGGCCACGTCGGCGCGCTCCTCGGCGCGCTTGCGCTCCTGCACTTCCGTACGAAGCGCCGCGGTGCGCCGCTCGACTCTTTCGGCAAGCTGCTTCTCACGCCGGCGCAATTCGCGCACCCGCCAATGATACATGCCCGCGCCGGCCAGGGCGACCATCACGGCGCACAACAGGTAGAACCAAATGGTCTGGTGAAACCGCGGCGACAATGCAAAGGCAAACGAGCTTCCTGCCTCGTTCCAGGCGCCGTCGTCGTTGCTTGCGGCCACGCGGAACCGGTAAGAGCCGGGAGGCAGGTTGGTATAGTAGGCTGCGCGCCGCGCGCCGGCGTCCACCCACTCGCGGTCGAACCCCTCCAGTATGTAGCGGAACCGCACGCGCTCCGGAAACAGGAAGCTCAGAGCCGTGTAGTGAAACTCGAAGTGGCTTCCCGTGGGAATCCGGCTGCCATTTTCGATGGCCGGCCGGTTATCCGCCGCCACCCGCTCGATCAGAACCGGCGGCGGCGTGAGATTGGCGCTCATCCTGGCTGGATCGACTATTACCACGCCGCCGTATGTCGGAAACCAAAGCGTCCCGTCACGCAGCTTGCACGCTGAGGGGTGATAGCCGAAGTTGAAATCGCCGCTGCCCTGAATCCCATCCGCCGCTCCGAAAACATCCACATGGAGCTTTTTTTCCCGCCCTTGCGCGACGGCCTCGAGGTCCGTCCGGGAAACGCGCAGAAGTCCGCTGCGGCTGGTGACCCAGAAGCGATGCGAGTTGTCCTCGAGAATCTGATACACATCCGAGTCCGGCAGGCCGCTCGCCTTGGTATACGCGGTGATCTTGCCGCCGCATATCCGGTTGATGCCGCCCGACGTCAGAACCCACAGGTTGCGCTCCCCGTCCTCATACAGGTCCACGACGTTGTTGCCCGCCAGGCCCTGCGCCCTGGTGATAGGGGGCAGGAACCGCCCTCCCCGGAATTCCTGAAGGCCCGATCCCATTCCTACCCATACGCTGCCGTCGGCGCGCTCCGTGATAGCCCCAACCCAGCCGGATGCCAGCCCTTCTTCCTTCCCCACCACCGTCTCCCGCCCGTGACTGTAGCGCTTCAGAGCATCCGTGGTGGCGACCCATACCGTGCCGTCGCTCTGCTCGAAGATCGTCCGGATGGCCGCTGAACGCTGCCACGTGCGGCGGGCCGCCGGGTTGTTCAGATCCGCGCCGCGGAACCAGTGCAGAACCCCCTCCTCCGATCCAGCCCATAAGTCGCCCTGGCGGTCGCGCAGCACCGGCCAGATCAGGTCGCTCGAAAACCGGCTCTCCCTGGTGTAACGCACCAGCTTGCCTTCTGCTGGGATTCTGGCCACCCCGTTGCCAGTCCCCAGCCAGATATCTCCCCAGGTGTCCTGGTAAATGGAACGCACCATGTCGCTGGGCAAACCCTCGCGCATCGACCGCACCACAATGCGGTAATCCTTGAGCTGGTTCAGCCCGCCGCCGGCCGTCCCTATCCACAAGCTGCCTTCCTGGCCTTCATAGAGGCACCGGATCACCTGGTTGGAAAGCCCCTCGCGGGTCTGATAGGAAGTGAACTTGCCATCCGAAAAGCGATTGAGACCGCCACCGTCGGTGCCGATCCACAGGTTCCCCTGGCGGTCTCTTTTCAGGGCGACAATGGCATTGTGGGTCAGGCCGTCGCGCTGGGTGTAATTGAAAAAGTGCCCGTCCCGCAGCACGCTCAGGCCGCCCGGGCGTGTGCCCACCCAGAGCTCTCCATTCGGACCGCTCTCGAGCCCCCACACCGAATTGCCCGCCAGCCCGTCCTTGACCGTATAGGACGTGATCGAGCCATGCTCGAGCTTTTTTAGACCACTGTTCGTGCCAGCCCACAGGATCCCCGCCGGATACTCGAGAAGACAGTGTACATGCAACTCTCTGCCGCCTCTGAAGACAACGCTGACCTTTCCACGTTCGTACTTGGAAAGCCCCAGCTCGGTTCCGATCCACACTACCCCCGCCGCGTCGACCTCGAGCGCCCGCACGTTGCGATCGGGCAACTCGGAAAGCGCAACCTGCGTGAACTTGCCGTCACGAAAACGGATTACTCCTTCACCCCCGGTGCCGATCCACAGCGCTCCGTCGGCCCCCGCGGCCAGCACCGTGAGCCGGTCTTGCGCCAGGCCCGGCGCATTGGCCGCGGTGAACACGGTAAAGCCGGCCCCATCGAACCGCGCTAGGCCATTCGAGGTGGCCACCCACAGATACCCGTCGGGTGTCTGCGCGATGGAGCGGATCGAGTTATGGGGCAGACCGTTGGCGGTGGTCCAGACCTGGTGTCCGTACTGGGTAATCGCCAGCCGGGGGTCGAGGCCCCAGCCAGGCATCACCACGATGATCGCTAACGCGAACAGGAAGCGGCGCATATGACCTTACGGTCCTACTCTGTTCAAATCGTCTGAAATCCTGGTTTCTGTAGAAATTATTCTGAGTTGTGCTACGGTTGAAGAAAAGCCGGCTCGACGCTCCCATGCCCTCGCCAGTCCCGACACCGCCGGACGCGACCTGCGAGGGCCGCCTGGCGAACTTAGAGGAGGCGCGGGCCGCCGAGGGCGGGGCATGCCTCGCCCCTGCGCAGGAGCCGGGCACGCCTGGCCGCGTTTGGACCGGCGAATGCAGATCATACCGGGAGAAAACATGCCCAAGATATCGACCAATTGGAGTACTGTGCTCTTCTTTTTTCTATCCGGCGCCGCCCTGGCACAGGAATCCGCGCCGCTGAAACTCACCTTGCGCGAGGCTGTCAACCTGGCCTTGAAGCAGAATCCCCGAGTGATTCTCGCCAACCTGGGAGTCTCCGAGAGCGAGCAGGAACGCAATCTCTCCCGCGCGGCTCTGCTGCCGCAGGTGGGCGCCAGGGTTTCGGAAACCGTCAACCGCCTCAACTTGGCGGCCTCCATCGGGTTCAGCTTCCCGGGTTTCGCCCAGCACGTCGGACCTTTTTATGTGGCCCAGGGAGGCGTTGGCTTCAACGCCCCGGTGTTTGACCTGACGCTGTGGCGCCGCTTCCGCTCCAGCCAGCTCGGCGTGGATTCCGTCCGCGCGCAGGAAATGAGCGTGCGCGAAGAAAGCGTTCTGCTGGTGGTCTCGCAATACCTGGGCAGCCAGCGGGCGGCGGCCGACGTTCAGGCCGCGCAATCCCGTGTGGATCTCGCTCAGGCGCTTTACGACCAGGCCGCCGATCTCCAGAAGAACGGCGTCGGCACCGGCATCGACACGCTCCGCGCCAACGTGCAGCTTCAGAACGAAAAGCAAAGGCTGATCGTGGCGCGCACGCAAGTGGAGACTTCCCTTTACGGCCTCGCGCGCCTGCTCAACCTCGAGCCCCACCGCCAAATCGAGCTCGCCGACCAAGTGAGTTTCTTCGACACCCCCGAGGTTTCGGCGGACCAGACCATCGAGCGCGCTTACGCCTCGCGTCCCGAGCTGCGCGAAATCCTCACCCGCCAGCAACGCGCCGAGCTGGAGCTCAAATCCGCCGGCGAGGCCCGCCTTCCGAAAGTCTCCATCGGTGGCCTTTGGTCTGAGCAGGGGCTCACGCCCGCCAGCGCCATTCCGGTCTACATATACCAGGGCAGCATCGACATTCCGCTGTTTACCGGCGGCCGCATCCAGGCTCAACGCGCGCAGGCCGATCTGGCCATCCGCCAGCTTCGGCAGCAGGAGCAGGAACTCCGCAACCGAATTGCCCTCGAGGTCAAAACCGCCCTCGCGCTGCTCGAATCCGCGCGCCATGAAGTGAGCGTTGCCAACCTCGGCGTAGACCTCGCCACACAGGAAGTCGAACAGGCGCGCGACCGCTTCCAGGCCGGCGTGGCCAACAACATCGAAGTCATTACCGCGCAGGACGAGCTGGCGCGCGCCAACGACAACCAGATCGCCGCCCTCTATCGTTATAACCAGTCCCGCGCCGACCTGGCGCACTCCGTGGGGCAGATGGAGGCCATGTACGCCAGGTAGGAGTCAAATCCCCCACGTTAACCCCTGGATCGTCGCCATGACGGTCATGCTGGCGACCTTCATGGAAGTGCTGGATACCACCGTGGTCAACGTGTCCCTGCCGCACATCGCCGGGAATCTTTCGGCGGGCATCGACGAAGCCACCTGGGTGCTGACTTCGTATCTGGTCTCGAACGCCATCATTCTGCCGATGGGCGGCTGGTTCTCCATGCTGTTCGGGCGCAAACGCTTCTACATGATCTGCGTGGTGGTGTTCACCTTGAGCTCTTTCCTGTGCGGCCTGGCGCCTTCGCTCGGCCTGTTGATCGTCTTCCGCGTCTTGCAGGGTCTTGGCGGCGGCGCCCTGCAACCCGTCTCCCAGGCCATCCTGGTGGAGACCTTCCCGCGCGAAAAACAGGGCATGGCCATGGCGATTTTTGGCATGGGCGTGGTGGTGGCGCCGGTGATCGGCCCCACCCTGGGCGGTTGGATCACCGATAACTACAGTTGGCGCTGGATCTTTTTCATCAACATCCCCATCGGCGTCGTGGCCCTGCTGCTTACCGCGGCCCTGGTCTTCGACCCGCCCTACCTGGTGCGCCGCTCCTTCCGCGATGGCCTGAAGATCGATTACATGGGACTGGGGCTGCTGGCCGTCGGGCTGGGCTCGCTCGAGGTGGTGCTCGATGAAGGCCAGCGCGAAGATTGGTTCTCATCCCACTTCATCGTGATGTTTGCCGCAATAATGACCGTCTGTCTGATTGCGGTGGTGTTTTGGGAGCTGCGCCAGGAGCATCCCGTGATCGATTTTCACATCCTCAAGGAGCGTAACTTCATGCTGGCCACGGTGTCGATGCTGCTGCTGGGATTCGTCCTTTACGGCAGCACCGCCCTGCTGCCTCTGTTCTTGCAGATCCTGCTCGGATACACTGCTATGCTCAGCGGGCTGGTGCTTTCGCCGGCCGGCATCGTAGTCTGCATCTGCCTGCCGATGGTGGGCCTTCTGCTGCGCCGGTTCCAGGCGCGCTGGCTGGTGGTGTTCGGGGTGCTGGTCTCTTCCATGGGGCTGTTCCTCATGACCAGGTTCAACTTGTATATCGATTACCGCACGGCCTTGTGGAGCCGTGTCATACAGAGCTTCGGGTGGGCATTTCTGTTCGTGCCCATCAGCACCG
Organism: Bryobacteraceae bacterium; assembly: GCA_049510555.1. Classification (GTDB taxonomy): domain Bacteria; phylum Acidobacteriota; class Terriglobia; order Bryobacterales; family Bryobacteraceae; genus Fen-178. The sequence continues at coordinate 64,775 of JBEKYW010000051.1, read as the reverse complement.
TGGCATTCGCGTTTATCCCCAAGGAGCGGACCAGTTACGCCACCGGATTGTTCAACCTGGCGCGCAACGTGGGCGGCAGCGCCGGCATCGCCACGGCTACCACCCTGCTGGCGCGGCGTGCGCAGTTTCACCAGCAGGTGCTGGTTTCGCACCTGACGCCCTACGACTCCGGGTACCGCGAGGCCCTGGCAGGCGCCACGCAATTGCTGCACGCGCATGGCGCTACCCTCCCCGACGCCGCCGCGCAGGCCCACGGTCTGATCTACGGAAGCCTGCTCCGGCAGGCGAACATGCTGGCGTTTGCCGATGGGTTTTGGGTGATGGCCGTGCTGTTCCTGTTAATCGTCCCCTTGATGTTCCTGATGAAGAAAATGAAACCGGTGCGCGGGCCGATCGTCGTGGAATGATGAATGGAAAGTGAGATTATGGACCCAGTGGAAGAGATGCAGGGCAAAGAAGAATTGACGCCGGCGCCGCCGCGGACAGGCGGGCGGGCCAAGTCCGTCCTGTTTGTGGTGCTGCTGGCGATTGTGGCCGCGGCCGTCTGGGGCTACCTGCATTTTCGCTATCAGGTATCTTCGGATGACGCCCAGGTGGACGGTCACATCACCTCGGTGGCGCCCAAGATTGCCGGCAACGTAGTGGACGTGCTGGTGAACGACAACCAGCCGGTCAAGGCCGGGCAGGTGCTCGTGCGCATCGATCCCCGGGATTTCCAGGCCAGGGTGGACCAGGCCAGGGCCGCGTTGATGCAGGCCGAGAGCCAGTTACGCTCGGCGCGGGTGGTGGTGCCATGGACCAACGAAACCACGCAATCGGGCGAATCGGGCGCCTCGGCGCAGCTTGCCGACGCCGAAGCCGAACTGGAGCGCGCCCGGCTGGCGTACCAGCAGGCTTCCGGGTCCGACCGCGCCTATGCCGAGGCCAATGTGCGCACCAAGCAGGCCAGCAACGACCGCGCCCAGGCGGACCTCGCGCGCATGAAACCGCTGGTCGAGAAGGCCGAAATCTCCCAGTTGCAGTTCGACGCCTACCTCGCCGCGGCGCGCGTGGCCGAGAGTGAATGGAATGCGTCCCAGGAGAAACTGGCTTCCGCGCAACAGGACGCCTCGATCCGCAAGGCGGCGCTGGACGCGGCTCAATCGCGCGTCAGCCAGGCGCACGCGCTGGTGGCCACTTCGGTTGCCAATCGCAAGCAGGTCGACATCCGCACGGCGGATGCTGGCACCGCCTCGGCGGCGGTGGCCGCGGCGCGCGCCAATCTTGAGGCTGCCGGGCTTCAGCTCAGCTATACCACCATCGTCGCGCCCATGGACGGCGTGGTCACTCACAAGAGTGTGGAGATCGGCCAGATCGTGCAGCCCGGCCAGGGACTCATGGCCATCATCCCGTTGCACGACGTCTGGGTGACCGCCAATTTCAAGGAGACCCAGCTTGCCGATGTGCGCCCCGGCCAGAGAGCCGAAATCAAGGTGGACATGTACGGCCGGAGCGTGAGCGGCCACGTGGATTCCATCGCCGGCGCCACCGGCTCGCGTCTGAGCCTGCTGCCGCCCGAAAACGCCACTGGAAACTTTGTCAAGGTGGTGCAGCGGATCCCCGTAAAGATCCTGGTCGACCAACCCGGAGACCTGATTCTGCGCCCCGGCATGAACGTCGACGCCACCATCTTCACGCGTTAAGCCGCGCGTAGCGCCCGCTCAGGCGGAACGATGGGCCTTGCCAGCGATTCGTTCCAGGCGGATGCGCACCACGGCTGTGCGGGAGGCGGAAGTGGCGATAGCCTTTTCCGCCTCGGGCGACAGCGCCCCGCAGAAACGGACGGCCAGAAGCTCCAGAGCCCGTCGTTTTTCCATGGGATCCGTCACCAGGGCCGCCCGGCCGAAGACGATGGCGCTCTCATAGAGGGTGGACAGCCTGGCCGGCAACACCGTGGCGCGCGCCACGGCGCAAAACGAGACCCGCTCTTCATGAGCGATGTTCTCCAGTTTGTGTCCCTCCATGGCGCAGTGGATGTAGAGGGCGTCCCCGGACAGCACGTGGTTCACGGGGACGGCATAAGGCCATCCGTCAGCTCCCAAGGTGGCCAACACACCGTGCTCCGCCCGCGCCAGAATCTCCCGGGCCTGGTCCTGGGTAAGCGCTCTGTCGCTTCGTCGTATGTCTCTGAAAGCGGTCATCTCCGGGAACTCATGAACAGGTTAGCAGGATCCAGCCGCATCGCCGCCGCTCCCCCCGTGCGGAGCGTCAGTGACGTAGCAGCTCTGGATCTGTGCAGGCCATGTACGTCACTTAGCCGTGGCCGCGATGTTCATCATGGGAGGACGAAAACGATCTCGCCGCGGGATGTGTCAACGGCTTTGTCCACCGGCGGAAAGTTGCGGCCAATCCTCTGAAACCCCCGCAGGCCACGGTGTGCTACAGTTCAGGGTAATATGGCATCCCGAAGCGTCAACAAAGTGATCCTGCTTGGGCATCTCGGCAAAGACGCCGATACCAAGTTCACGCCGAGTGGCGTGGCCCGCTCGACTTTCACCCTGGCGACCAATCGCCGCTGGAAGGACCAGCAATCCGGCGAGTGGAAGGAAGAAACCGACTGGCACAACATCGTTCTGTGGCGATCCGAGAACCTGGCGAGTTACCTGCTGAAGGGCAAGCAGGTCTATATCGAAGGCCGCCTGCAAAGCCGCAGCTACGAAGACAAAGATGGGCAGAAGAAGTACTTCACCGAAGTGGTGTGCGACGACCTGATTCTGCTGGGCGGCCGTGGCGATGCCGGGGCAGCGCCCCCAGGGCCCGGCGGCGAGTTCGCGCAGCCGGTTTCCATGCCCCGCTCTGCGCCGCGCCCTCAACCTGCCGCCGCACCCCCGGACGAGCCGAATCAGGGCATCACGGACGACGACGTTCCGTTCTAGCCGCTTGCCCGCCGGTCAGCCGGAGAGTGGGCTTCGCCAGCCCTTGGAGCAGCGCTGGCGGGCGGCCCCGCCGCCGGCCCGGCTGCCGCAACCGCTCGAGAGTGGCTATTGCTATGTTCAGACTGTCGAGTTCCTCGCGTAGATGGGCGAGTATTTGCGCAATATCCATGAAAGTGTCCTGGAGGATAGTGCCTTCTCGCGTCGAATTATATCAGGAAAAACCCTAATAGAAAAACAGAGCCAGAGTGGCCATGTCCCCGTCCCCGCGCGCGAAAAAGGATTGCACCGAGTCGCGAATTAAGCTGACGGGCGCTGAGCCAGAGAATCCGCCGTCACCTCCGCCGGGTTCGCGTAGGTCTGCAGAGAATCGAGCGACTCAAGCACGCGCTCCAGAAGGCCGTCTGTTTGGGTGACCGTGGTTTTTAGAGCTTCTATGGAATGCGCTTGAGTCGTCAGGCGCTCGTCCAGGGAGGTCATGGTCTTGGAAAGTACTTGCTCCATGGCAGCGACGATTTGCGTAGTGGAGGGGACTTCCGCCAGCTTCGACGCATGCTCGTCCAAGCGCGCTTCGATCTGGCCAAACCGCGTGGCGTTGGCCGATTCCTCGGCCTCCAGGCGGCCCTCCAGGTCGGTGATCGAGCGCTTCAAGTCCTGTGCTGCTGCCGGATCGATCCCGCCACGCTCGCGGCGAGAACGGGTTAATGCGCCGACGGCGATTCCCGCCAGGAAGATGGCCACGCGGGGAACGTACCTGAGAGCCCGTGACATGGCTGCTCTTTTCATTATACTTTTCCGGAACTGCATGCAAGTACTACGTTTAGTAACCTTAGTACTAGGTACGTACCGCGATTGCAGACGGGCCGCGAAACTGGCATTCTGTCTAGGATACTTCCTCCATTATAGGAGACGTCTGGTTGAGTGACGGCTCGGAATCCGGGTCCGCCAGCCGGGGCGGGGTCGCTGGTCCACTGTTGCTGGAATGCGACTCACGCGGCCAGGTGCTGTGGATGAGCGAAAGGGCGCGCTCGGCGCTCGGTGACGCGGAAAACCTGATGGACACGATTAAGGCTGAAACACGCTCCCGGGCAGGTGACCAGATGCCCGCCGTGTGCCTGCGTCTCTGGGGCGTTTTGAGCGCTGGCAGCCGGGCATGGATCAGCGTCCAGGTTGGGGAACCCGCCGAGGCCGCCGGCGCGGAAGTCGCCGGGTTGCTCCACTTGCAGAGCAGCCTGCTGCGGCATTGTTTGCGGCTGCAACTCATCGAGCGGGATCTTTCCACCTTCGCCGGGCGGCGGGGCCGCGGAGGCGGGCGCGGGGCCGTCCGCCAGATCGAACTGGAGCGGCAGCGCCTGGGCCGGGAACTGCACACCGGGCTGGGACAGATGCTCGCCGCCATCCGCTTGCAACTGGAGATTGTCGCCGCGCACCTCCCCGACCCACCCGCGCTCGTGGGGCAGGCGCTCAGCCGCATCTCTACTCTGGCGAACGAGGCTTTGGAACAGGTGCGCTCCGTCTCCGGGCGGCTGCACCCGCCCGAGTGGCAGCGCCTGACCCTGGAGGCCGCGTTGCGGCAATTGTGGGACATCAGTGGGATTGCCCAGAGGTTCGAAGCCTCTCTCCGCATCCAGCCGCTGCCGCGTGAGCCCGATCTGGAAGTCAAGGTGTTGATATATCGAGCGGTGCAGGAGGCGCTTTCCAACGTCGCGCGGCACGCGCGCGCAACCCGCATCGGCGCGGCCCTCGAGATGGCCGATGATCGTGTGGTCCTGACCATTCAAGATGACGGGGTGGGGTTTGACGTCGCCGCGCTGCTGCGAGCTCCGGCCAGCGTGGCATCCGGCATTGGACTGCGCTCCATCCGCGAACAAGCCGCCGCGTTGGGCGGGAACGTGGAGATTGAAAGCGGCCCCGCTGGCACTAAACTGGTAGTCTCGGTGCCGTTTTCGTGAGGGCCCCGGCCCCTACGAGGAATAGTATGCAGGAATCGCCAGAGACCACGGTCGTTCTGGTGGACGATCACGCCATCGTGCGCGAGGGAATCGCCGCGCTGTGCGCCGCCAGCGGAATGCGCATTCTGGGGCAGTGCTCCGATGGCGTCGCGGCCGTGGAAATGATCGCCGCGCTCAAGCCCGATTTTGCCATCCTGGACCTGAATATGCCGGGTATCTCCGGCGTCGAGGTGATTCGCAGACTGCGCGCCTCGGGTTGCGCGGCCAAGCTCCTGATCCTCTCCATCAGCCGCGAAGAGGCCACCGTCATCGGGGCGTTGCGGGCGGGCGCGGATGCCTACCTGCTGAAAGACGGCCCCTCGCGCCACCTTCTGGATGCCATCAGCTTCGTGCGCGACGGCGGCGTGTACGTCTCTCCGCTGCTGCGCGGAGCCGGCTTTTTTGCCAGGGCCGAAAGCAGACGCGCGGAAGATCCGCTGGCCTCCCTCAGCCCTCGCGAGACGGAGGTCTTTTCCTTCCTGGTGAATGGATTGCGCGCCAAGGACATCGCCGACCTGCTGGAAATCAGTCCCAAGACCGTGGACACCTACCGTGCCAGCCTGATGCGCAAGCTGAACGTCCACGACTTGGTCGGTCTGGTCAAGTTCGCGATCGAGCGAAACCTCACGAGCACTTCCGCGCGGCACTGAGTGCCATACAATCGGCTGCGCGTAGTTGGTGGCACTGCTCGTAACCTTATTATGTCCGAAGTCTAGAAAAATCCGGCCGCGCCCAGGGGTTTTCCACAACCGCGAATGAGCGCCGGCCGCCCAGGCGCACACCGTCCGTGCGCCGGGGGGACCTGGGTAAGCCCCATCCACCAACCTGGAGGTGGTGGGTGAGTCAGGGTGACGGGTGGTGCGGATAGCGGAATTTCACCCATAAGGTACGGATTTTTCACTCACTTGCAATTCCAGGGAAATCCCCGATTGTGGTGAAGGGTTTTTCGTCACAATGATAATAAAAGGCTTAAGAATCTGATTCTCTTGTCCCCGGTTTGGATGGGCATGTGCTGTGTTTCACTTGCTCGGTAGCTTTGGCATGGCTTACCCGTACGGGCGGGTTGTTTCCGAGCCGTTGCGGTGTTTTTGACAGATCAGCTTTCTTAAATTGGAGATGAATATGCGGATTCCTTCTTCGGTCTTCGCGGTTGGACGTTACGCTTTGGCACTTCTGGTGGTCGCTGGGTCGGTGGTCTTGGTGAGTGCGACCAAGAAAACCGAATTCACGATTCACGACAAGGAATACTACGCGGCTGCAAGCACTGTGAATTTCGTCCGGCCGGGACTCGCGATCAGCATTGTTTCGGCCGGTATCGCGACGGACGGCACCATCACCGTCGATTACAAACTGACTGACCCCAAGGGGCTGCCCTTGGATGTCAATGGAGTCACCACACCTGGCACCATGTCGGTAAGGTATCTAATTGCGTACATCCCGAAAGGGCAGACACAGTTTGTTTCGTATTTCACGCGCACGTCGACCAGCGCCGGCAAATCAGCCATTCAGGCGACGGGCGACACGGGCGGCACGGTCAAGCAGGTGGCGGACGGCGAGTACATCTATACTTTTGCGGGCAAAGCTCCCGCCAACTGGGACAAGACCGCCACGCACCGGCTGGGGATTTATGGTTCCCGCAATCTGACGGAATTTGACCTGGGCACCAATTACGACGACGCCGTCATCACGTGGGTGCCGGCGGGGGGCGTCCCCGTGGCGCGCGACGTGGTCCGCACGGCGACCTGCGACAAGTGCCACGACCAGCTCGCGTTCCACGGCGGTTCCCGCCGCAGCATGGAACTGTGCATCATGTGCCACACGCCGCAGACGGGCGACCCGAACGGCAATACGGCCGACATGAAAGTGATGATCCACAAGATCCATCAAGGCAGCGCTCTTCCGAGCGTTGTGGCCCAGACGCCATATGTGATCGGTTCGCTGGACGCCTCGGGTGTCGTGAATCCCTCCAACGTCTCGCAAACGGACCCGGACGGGAAATCTGCCAGCATGCCGCGCTGCACCTCCTGCCACGAATCGAACACCGGAGCGGCGCAGGCGAATAATTGGTTTACAAACCCCAGCCGCGACGCTTGCGGCTCGTGCCACGACGACATCAATTTCGCTACCGGCAAGAACCATGTCAACCTGCCGCAGGTGGACGACAAACAGTGCGCGGGCTGCCACATTCCGCAGGGCGAGCTGGAGTTTGACGCCTCCATCAAGGGCGCCCACACCATCGGGACCGAATCGACGGCGAACCCGGGGCTGGTACTCGGTATTACGAAGGTCGACAACGGCGTGGCCGGCAAGGCTCCGACCGTCACCTTCACGGCGAAGGACTTCAAGGGCAACCCGGTCACGGTGGCCCAGATGAGCCGCCTGTCGATAGTGTTGGCCGGTCCAGCCTCGGATTACGGGTACACCAGCTTCGGTTCGGACGTGACCACCCCCGGTTACATTTCCGAGAACGGGCTCTCGACGGCCAAGTGCGACGGCTCGGGCACCTGCACCTACACCTTCACGCACGCGATTCCAGCCAAGGCAACCGGTACTTACAGCATCGGCATGGAGGGGCGGCGCACCTTCACAGTTCTGCCCAACACGACGCTGCAGCACAGCTACAACGACGATGCCAATAACTTCGTAGCTTACTTCTCAGTGGACGGCTCGAAGCTGGCGCAACGGCGCACGGTAGTCGACATCGCCAAGTGTAACAGTTGCCATGCCAGGCTCTCGCTGCACGGCGGGAGCCGCAACCAGATCCAGCAGTGCGTGCTTTGCCACAACCCCAGCGCGGACGACTCCCCGGTGCGCAGCTCGGCCACCGTCGCCGCGGACAAGGCGCTGCCCCCGCAGGGCATAAACTTCGCCATGATGATCCACAAGATCCACACGGGCGAGAAACTGGCGGCGGCGGGCCTCAGCTACATCGTCGTCGGAAACGGCGGCAGCCACAACGACTTCTCCGACGTCCTGTACCCCACGATGAGCGATACCGGATCGACTGGCGACACCGCCAAGTGCTACATGTGCCACGTGCAAACGCCGGCCCCCACGGAAGCCATCTTCCCGATCGGCAAGAACAATGTGGTCGATCAGCAGGGTCTGCTGAGCCCAGCGCCGGCCACTACTTCGGCCTGCACGGCCTGTCACTTCACCAGGTCGGCCATGGCGCACGCGGTTTCGCAAACCGATCCGAAGTTCGGGGAGAGCTGCGACGTGTGTCATGCCACCGGCACGGACTTCGACGTAGATAAAGAACACGCCGGCAAGTAAAAAGGAGATGACCGCCATGTTCCGGCCGGTCAGGAACGCGCGAGCCATGCTTCTGGCCATGGCCGCGCTGTTCACCGCCGCCATATGGGGTGCCCAGGACAAGTCTGGTGCCCCCGCTACCCCTCCCGCTTCCAGCCAGCCGGTGGAATATGCCGGCTCGCAAGCCTGCCAACTGTGCCATGAGGATATCTTCAACGCGTTTCAGAAGAACCCTCACCAACTGGTGGAAACCAGCCAGAAGCCCGGCTGGGGCACACGGGCCTGCGAATCCTGCCACGGTCCCGGGGCCAAGCACGCGGATTCGGCCAGCGCAACTGATATCCGGAATCCGGGCAAGCTCAAGCCCGCCGAGGCCAACAAGATCTGTCTCACGTGCCATCTCAACCAGCCCACCCACGTGGGACGCATTAACAGCAGTCATGCCAGGAACCAGGTGAGCTGCACCGCCTGCCACTCGATCCACAAGAACGGGCCCAATGGGCTGGTGGCGCGCAAACAGGCGGACGTCAACAAGCTCTGCGCCGGGTGCCATGCGGACGTGTGGGCCAGCTTCCAGCGGCCTTACAGGCACCGGCTGCCGGAAGGCGCCATGTCCTGCGTGGACTGCCACAACCCGCACGGCAGCTTCCTGCCGCGCTCCATTCAGACCGTGCGCGCCAACGAGCCAGGCTGCTTCAAGTGCCACGGCGATAAGGCCGGGCCGTTCACCTACGAACATCCGCCCGTCCGACTGGAAGGCTGCACGGCGTGCCACCAGCCGCACGGCTCGGCGAATCCGCGCATGCTGACCCGCCAGGACGTGCGCCTGGTCTGTTTGGAATGCCATTCCAACCTGCCGACGCCGAAGCCCACGGCCACCCTGGGCACGGTTCCTCCGGCGACCCACGACTTGCGCGCTCCGCGGTTCCAGAACTGCAACCTCTGTCACCAGAAGGTGCATGGCTCTTATGTGAGCCGGGACTTCCTCAAATGAGAACCCTACTGGCCCTCATACTGATGGTTCCGGCCCTGGCGCAGCAGCCGGAACAACCAGCCAAGCCCGGCGACCAGGCCGCCGCGGCTCCGGCGAAGACCGAGCAGAAGACCGAATCCCCGGCGCCGGCGGCGGCCAACGAGTGGTTTACCGGCAGCTTCGATCTGGGGTATCGCTGGGTGACCGACGTGCGCGGCAATTTCCAGTCTTACCGCAGCGTGGTCAACCTGGGAGAAGGGCCCAAGCTGACCGGTCTGGACTTCACCATTCAGGATCCCAAGAAGCGCCTCTTCGACCGTCTGGATGCGCGCGCCTATGGATGGGGCGGCGATCCCTACAACACGGCTCACGTGGACGCGCGCAAGCTCGGCATCTACGATTTCAGCTTCGACTACCGCAACATCGCCTACTTCAACGCCCTGCCCTCGTTCTCCAACCCGCTGGCGCCGGCGGGTTTTGACGAACAGTCGTTTGACACCCACCGGCGAAACACCAGCTTCAGTCTGGATCTGCGTCCTGGAAAACTAATTGTCCCGTACCTGGCGTTCGACCGAAATTCCGGTTACGGGCACGGGATCGACACGTGGGTGCAGGACTCCAATGACGAGTTCGCCGTGCCGACGCTGCTGCGGGACTCGACCAACAACTATCGGGGCGGCCTGCGCATCGAGTGCGAATGTCTCCACGTCACGCTGGAGGTGGGCGGCACCACCTTCAAAGACGACGACCAGTCAACCTACAATGGAACGAACTCCGGCGACCGCACCACGCCGGTGCTCGGCCAGACTCTGGTCCTGAAGAGCCTCCAGCAGGCTTACGGCATCCGCGGGACCAGCATTTACAGCAAGGTTCTGGCCACCGCCAGCCCGGCCCCATGGCTCAACCTGTACGGCCAGTTTCTGTACAGCGAGCCAAAGACGACCGTGAACTATACGGATTCGGCGACGGGCAACTTCGCGCTGCTCAGCTCGCTGCTCTTCTATAGCGCCCAGCAGAATCTCGGCACGGGCGCGGCCAATCAGCCGCACACTTCCGGGAATGTCGGGTTCGAGCTGCGGCCGTCCCGCCGGGTTCGGATCATCGAGTCGTGGATGACGGACCGGTCCCACGATGCGGCATCGCCGGTTTTGGCCGAGCAGATCCTGCTGACCCCCAAGACGCTCGGCCCAAATCTGGTCACCGCGTCGAACTTCAGCGACGTGATCAACTACAACCAGCAGCAGACGGACTTGTTGATGGATCTCAGCTCGAAGGTGACGCTGCGCGGCGGCTACCGCTACGTCTGGGGCGACGCCACGGTTCTGGCCGGGCAATTCAGCCAGAGTGGCGCCATGGCGTCGGGTCAACTAAAGCGCAACGTGGGGCTGGCGGGCTTGACGGTCCGTCCCACGCAGAAGCTGTCGGTCAACCTGGATTACGAAGGCGGCGCCAGCTACCACGACTACTTCCTCACGAGCCTTTACAACTACAACAAGGTGCGGGCGCGCGCGCGATACCAGGTGGGCACCGCGCTGTCGCTCCAGGCCAATTTCGCGCTCCTGAACAATCAGAACCCCACCGCCGGCGTGCAGTACGATTTTGAGAGCCGTGACAATTCGCTGGCGGTGTACTGGACGCCGGCGGGCGGCAAGCGGATCAGCGTAATGGCGGAGTATGACCGGTCGACCCTGCGTTCCAGCATCAACTACCTGGCGCTGTTCCTGAGCCCCGCGGTCTCGAATTATCGCGACAACGCGCACACGGCCAGCGCGGCCATCGATATCGCGCTTCCCGGTTACGCGGGCCTGACGCCCAAGTTCACCGCCGGCGGATCGCTGTTCATCTCCTCCGGCAGCCGGCCCTCGAGCTACTACCAGCCGCTGATGCGGTTTTCACTTCCGCTCCAGAAGCACGTATACTGGAACACCGAGTGGAAGTATTACGGTTTCGGCGAACAGTTTTACCTGTACGAGGGTTTCCGGGCGCACACGTTTCTGACGGGGCTTCGGGTCAGCAGATAGGAGACCAGCCAATGCGGATGCTTCGAGTGATTGCCGCGGGCGCGCTCGTCGCCTGGAGCGCGCTTGCGGCCAATATCGTTGCCGGCGATGCGCGCCGCGGCGAGCAACTCTTTCAGAGCGAGCAGTGCGTTCAATGCCACAGCTTCAAGGGCGTGGGAGGGGTGACCGCGCCCGACCTGGCCACCCGCATCGACCGCGACTATACGCCGGCGGTCATGGCCAGCCTGATGTGGAACCACGCCCCCGCTATGTGGGCGGCCATGAAGAAGCGGGGCATCGTGAAGGCCGAGCTGTCGCCGGAATCGGCGGCCGACCTGTTCGCTTACTTCGTCTCGGCGCGCTACTTCGAAAGGCCCGGCGACGCGGCCCGCGGCAAGCAGGCGTTCACCGCCAAACATTGCGCGGAGTGCCATGGGATCACCGCCTCCAACTCTTCGGGCGCGCCTCCCGTGGCCAAGTGGGAGTCTCTGGCCGACCCGGTGGTGCTGGCGCAGCAGATGTGGAACCACAGCGGCCAGATGCGTGAGGCGTTCGCCAGCAAGAAGCTGGCGTGGGCGCAAATCAGCGCGCAGGAGCTCACCGATATGCTGGTGTACCTGCAAAACCTGCCTGAGACCCGCAATCTGGCGAAGAACTTCGCGTTTCCGCCTTCGGATTCCGGCGAGGCGCTTTTTCAGTCCAAGGGCTGCTCCGGCTGCCATACCGGCAAGCTGGCGCTGGAAGGGCTCTTGCGCAACCAGACCCTGACTGATATCGCGGTGGACATGTGGAACCATCAGCCCAGCATGAAGCCGCCGCCGCCCTCGCTCTCGCAGGAAGAGATGCGGCAGATCGTCGGCTATATCTGGGCGCGCCTGTACTTCCGTGGCAATGGCAACGCGGAGCGTGGCCAGAAGGTCTTCGCGGAGAAGAACTGTGCGGTGTGCCACAACGACCCGTCGAGCGGCGCCCCCAAGCTGGCCAAGGGCAAAGACGCGTATTCGGACATCACGCTGATGTCCACGCTCTGGGAGCACGGCCCGCGCATGCTGGACCTGATGAACCAGAAGAAGCTCGCCTGGCCGCGGTTCACGGCGCAGCAGATGTCGGATTTGATCGCGTATTTGAATGCGCTGTAGCGGCGGGGAACGACGTGTCCACACGAGTGTGGACACGGGTAGTGCGCTAAAGATCGATTGAGGCCCTGCCGATAGACCCTTGTAATCTGATGGCGTCCCAACTATCATTCGGAGTGATGGGCCTCCCGCTTCTCGACGAACAGGACCGGACCGACCAAAAACGGCGGGTCCAGGGCGGCGTCTGCACTTCAGATGTCATCCTGTCGGCCCACATTGGCGACAACGCGGAAGTGTTTCCCAAGGTATTGGGTCTTCACGTCCCGAAGGGGGCCGCAGTGGCCGACGTTACCTATGGCTTGGGTGTGTTGTGGCGAAACGTGAATCCCCGAGATTACAGGCTCACGCCCAGCGACTTGAAAACGGGTGTGGACTGCCGATCATTGCCATACAAGAGTGCGTCGTTTGACTGTGTCGTTTTAGACCCTCCGTACATGGAAGGTCTGTACCGGCGGGACAACGGGCACCTGGCGGGCTCCGGCTCTCATAGCGCCTTCCGGACCGCGTACTCGAACGGTCAGGAAACAACCGCGGGTCCGAAGTGGCATGATGCCGTGCTGGATATGTATTTCAAGGCCGGCGCTGAGGCCCACCGCGTTCTGAAACAGGATGGCGTCCTCATTGTGAAGTGCCAAGATGAGGTCTCGGCGAATACCCAACGCTTCACCCACATTGAGATCATCATCCATTACGCGCAGTTGGGATTCTACGCCAAGGATCTGTTCGTCGTCATCAGGCCCAACAATCCCTGCATCACGCGGCTCAAGAAGCAGGTTCACGCCCGCAAGAACCACTCCTACTTCCTCGTCTTCGTGAAGACCTCATCCCCTCGTTCGCTTTCGCGCCAACCTGTTCAGAACCGCAAACAGGTCTGCCCCAAACGGAGGCTGAAGGGGCCAGGAAATCTTCATTGCGCTCTTTAGAAGGTGCCTCTGCTGGTACGGCGTGTATCCCTTCCACGTGGTGCGTGGAAACTCCTTATTGAGCGCGAATGCGAACCTCCAAGTGTTGCCGAATGCGAATAGGCACACGGCGAGCACGTCAAGTCCGCCGGCCGCCAGGCAGTTCGTCACTACGCTGCTGCCGTCTGGAAGGGCAACCGCCGTTGTATCGCTTGCGTTGCACTGGAAGGTCCCCTCGTAGACTCCATCGCTGTACCGGACCTTGGGAGTGTCGAGGCACTTCACCTCGACTCTTATGTTTGTGCCTCGGTAATCGAAGGCGAAGTCGCACTTCTGCCTCCTGTCGTGCGAACGCGGGCGGACCAGATTCGTTATGCCGGGACGCACGAGCCATTCCTTCTTGATTTTGTACTCTGCCACGAAGCCGAACATCAGGCCGCGCATACTTGGGTTCTCGCTGACGATTTCGGAAAGCTCATTGGCTGTGATGTTCCAGCTCAGCAGAAGATCGGGAACGGCAGAGTTATCCATGAGAACCAAAGATTATCATAGAGACCCTCGGGGTCGGCGCACTACCCAGACACGGCAGGCACGAGTGTCGGCATGAGTGCCTGCGCCACGGTAGTATGCAATTTGATTCCCAAAACCGCGTCTCTTTCCCGGATTCCGCTCTTCGCCGGCCTGAGCGAGAACGAGATTCAGGCCCTGGCGCAACGCGCGGTGGAACGCCGCTTCGCTCCCGGCGACGCACTCTTCCGGGAGGGTGAGCCGTGCGCCGGCATTTTTCTGATTGTCGAGGGGAGCGTCAAGATCTTCAAGACCTCGGCCGGCAGGTGTGAAATGATGCTGGCGCTCGAGACCGCGCCCTCCACCGTGGCCGAGCTTCCGTTGTTCGACGGTGGGCCCTATCCGGCGTCCGTGCGCGCGGTGGAAGCGGTGGTCTCGCTGTTCCTCAACAAGGCCGATTTCCAGCAGGTGTGCCGGCAGTACCCCGACGTCGCCTTGAAGGTGCTGGCGGTGGTCGGCGGCCGTCTGCGGCACCTGGTGGGCGTGGTCGAATCCTTGACCTTCGGCAGCGTCACCGGCAGGCTGGCGCGGTTGTTGCTGGACGCTTCCAGGCAGGCCGGGGCCGATGAATTCGACCTGCCCACTCACCAGGAACTGGCATCGCGGCTGGGGACCGTGCGCGAGGTGGTTTCGCGAAACCTGGCTCGCTTCCGCGCGGAGGGCCTGATTCGCATCCAGGGGTGCCAGCTCCGAATCCAGGATCGCGCCGGGCTGGAACGCGAGGCGGAGTTGCAGGGGTAGAACACGAAGCCTTCAGCGCTCAGCCGCGCTGGCGGGGCTGACGGCTGATCGCTGATTGCCGACCGCTCTATTAAAACCGATTCATTTGATTCGTAGTGCTTCACTTTTTTGTTGACACCACAAAAAGGCGCGCGGTACTTTGGGAATGGATGGAGATGGCTTGTTGTTGAGGCCATTCCAACCGAGTTGCATGGATCCTCGGTAGGCGAGGCGTCCGCGCGGCATACAAGCCACTGCCCTCCGGCGTCGAAAGATGCGCGTCAGGGTGGACCAGGGACTCCCGGGTTAAGGGTTTCTCTAACGTGGCTGAGGTCTTCGGATCTCTTACGGCGTGCGGTGCTGAAGCTTGGACCAGTGGGGGAATCCGTCAGCAATCGTTCTGCGATAGTTGGCCATTTCTTCCGCTGCGGGGGAAATGGCTTTTTGTTTCCCTCGGCAGCTTCGAACTCGCCTCCAGAAAGGTATATGGGACCAAACGACGATAAGCTTCCGGGCCCTAAGGGCACCCCGGAGGATGCGGCGTGGAAGTTCCGGCGGTAATCCGATAGTTTCCGTGCTATCGCCTCGGCCGCCGCTTCTTCCACGGGTTATCGGGTGGTGAAGGCGGAAGGCTGAAGGCGGACGCTCTGGGTCCCCGGGGCGCATCGGCTTTTTCCTTTCGGCATCTCCAGCAAGCGAGTTAATCGGCGGATTTCGGCAGCGCAGATTGCCGAAAACCGCAACGGCCTCGTATTGTTTGCGCGAGGCGGAGAGGAGGTGCTTCGATGAACATCCGGGCAGTTGGCATGCCCGCGTCCGGCATGGAAACGGAAGTCATGCCGGTCCGCGGGCGAGTAGTGAAATCGAAGTGGACGCACGACCTGCTCACCTTCCTAATGGTGATGGGGCCTGGCCTCATCGTGATGGTGGCGGACAACGACGCGGGCGCGGTCTCGACCTATAGCCAGGCTGGGGCGCAATACGGCACTCATCTGTTGTGGGTAGTTCTGCTCTTATTGCCGGTCACGTACTTCATACAGGAAATGGTGGTGCGGCTGGGAATCGCCACCGGCAAAGGCCATGCCGCGATGATCTACCAGCGGTTTGGCAAGTGGTGGGGCCTGTTTTCGCTCGTCGATCTGGAGCTGGTGAACTTCCTGACGCTGGTGACCGAATTCGCCGCGATCGACCTGGCGCTGAACAAACTGGGGGTGGACCCGCGCATGGGCGTGCCGCTGGCGGCCGCCTGCCTGATTCTTATGGTGGTGACCGGGAGCTATCGCCGGTGGGAGCGCACGGTGGTTTTGCTGTGCCTGCTGGACCTGGCGTGGTTCGTGGTGGCGTTCTGGCTGCGGCCGCCGTTCGGGCAGATCGTGCGCGGGTCTTTCGTGCCTGGGATGCCGGCGGGCGGGCTGACGCCGGAACTGATGTTCCTGGTGATCGCGATTGTGGGGACGACCGTGGCGCCCTGGCAACTCTTCTTCCAGCAAAGTTGCATCGCCGATAAGCGCCTGCGCTTTGCGGACCTCAAGTGGGCGCGGCTGGACACCTTTCTGGGCGCCTGCGTCACCATCACGGTGGCGGGGTGCATGATGATTGCGGGCAACGCCTCACACATGCACGGTTTTGCGTTCACCGATCCGGCGCAGATGGCCGTGGATATCGGCAGCTTCACCAATGGGTTCTTGAAGAACGCCATTCTGCTGCTGATGATCAACGCGGCGGTGCTGGGAACGACGGCGATTTCGCTGTCGAGCTCGTGGGCGTACGGCGAAGTGCGCGGCTGGCCGCACAGCCTCCAGCTTCCCGTGCGCCAGGCGCCCGGCTTCTATGCGGTCTACCTGGTGTCGGTGGCGGCCGCCGCGGGGCTGGTGCTGATTCCCGGCGCGCCGCTTCAACTGATCATTCTGGGCGTACAGGTGCTGGCGGGAGTGATGCTGCCTTCCGCGATCATTTTCCTGCAACTGCTGCTCAACGATAAAGAACTGCTGGGCGAGCACTCGAACAAGCCCTGGAACAACCTGGTGAACTGGACCATCATCATCGTCCTGTTCGCTCTGTCGCTGATTTTGGCCGCGCAGGTGGCGGCCCCGAACCTGTTCCCGGCCGGGAACTGAGCCGCGACCGGGGTGCCCTCTGGGCCCGGAGCGGGGCGAAGAAGGAGAAACGACCATGGCCACGATGCTGAATCCGATGGAAATCAATGAAGCGGAGAACCGTTTCGTCGTAGTTCACCCGCTGGACGATCTGCCGGAGGAAAAGGTCGACACCGAAAGCCTCGGCCCCATGCCCATGACCCTGAGTGTGCGCATTTCGTTGCTGAGCCTGCGCGCGTACCTGGTCTTGATGATGCTGCTGGTCTTTTACCACGTGCTGGGCATGGCCGGTCTGTTCGGCCATCGCGGGTAGACGTTCACAGCACCGGGCTGCGCAACACGCCGATCCCTTCGATCTCCACTTCCACCACGTCTCCCGGCGATAATTTGCGGGTGCTGCCCGGCGTTCCCGTGTAAATGATGTCGCCGGGCATGAGGGTGACCCAGCCGCTGACCCAGCTCACGATGCTCGGGCAATTGAAGATCAGGTCCGAGGTGTATTGCTTCTGTACCACCGCGCCGTTGAGCCGCGTCTGGAGCAGCAGGTTCCCGTAATCGAGACCGGTGGCAATCGCGGGTCCCAGGGGCGCGAAGGTGTCCGCCCCCTTGGCCCGCCACCACTGCAAGTCCTTCTTCTCGCCGTGCTGCCAGTCGCGCTCGCTGACGTCGTTGCCGCAGGTGACGCCGAAGATGGCGGCGCGCGCCTGCTCCGGCGAAGCGTTCTTCACCGGTTTGCCGATCACCACCACCAGCTCGCCCTCGTAATGCACGTCGGTGGCGTCGCGCGGGATGACGATGGGCTCATCGGGGTCCTGGAGCGCCGACACCGGCTTGTAGAACATCTCCGGATGCCCAGGCTGCGGGCGGCTGCCAAGATGGCTCCGGTAGTTCAGGCCCACCCCCATGATCTTACCTGGCTCGCAGGGACACAGCAGCTTCACCGTGGAAACCTTGAGGATGACGCCGGTCTCGGTGTGGCTGCCAAAGAGGCCGCCGTGGATCTCGTGAACGGTGTCACCGTCGAGAATGCCATAGGACACGCCGGCGGCGGAACGATAGCGAATGAATTTGGTCACGCTAGCGCCATTGTAACGCCGGACCGCGAGTGCCCGGCGCGGCTTTCATCAGTCCTTCACCTCGGCGCCATCCGGTTTCACCAGCACTTCGTGCTTCTTGCCGTCCTTGCTGGTATAGGCGCCTTCGTAATAGGTGGCGCCTCCCCTGGTCATGGTTTCGACCATGGTGATCTTGCCACCAGCGGCTTTCTTTTCGATGGCCGTCTTGGCTGCGGCGGGGATGCTGTCGAGCGCGGTTTCCACCTCCACTTCAGTCACCACGCCTTGGGGATCCACCAGGAAGTCCCGGTGCTTTCCGTTCACCATGGTTTCCACTTCATAGCTGGTTTTGCCCTTCTCCTTCTCCATGGAGAGGCCCTTGATCTCCGCGCCTTTGGTCTGCTCCTGGACAGTCTTCTGAACCGCCGGCGGCAAGTCCTTCATCTGTAGCTTCTTCTCGGCGGCCATGGCGGCGCAGCCGAGCACTGCCATTGCCAGAACGATCGTGAATGTACGCGTCATATGAGTCTCCTGTCCAAACCACAATCCCCCGAGCGTGCCGATTCCTATCGTAACCCGCCAATCTGAAGATTTGCTGTAGCGCCGCCACACGCTATACTGTTCTCGATTCAGGAGGAGTCATGGAATCACACGTGAAAGTGCTCGGAATCCTGCACGTCGTCTTCGGATCGCTGGGAGTGCTGGTGGCCGTCGGGTTCTTGCTGCTGTTCGGCAGCATCGCCAGCGTGGTCAGTCTCTCCGACGCCACCAGCGCCCACGACGCGGCCATCGCGGTGCCCATTCTCGGTGGAATCGGCACTCTTCTCTTTGTGGTGATCGGCGCCATCTCGCTGCCCGGGCTGATCGGCGGCATCGGGCTGCTGAAACTCGCGCCGTGGTCTCGCATCTTCATGATCGTGATCTCAGCGCTGGACCTGCTGAACGTTCCCATCGGCACGGCTCTGGGAATCTACGGGATCTGGGTGCTGACGCGGCCCGAGACCGAGGCGCTGTTCGCGCGGCGACCCTATCAGCCGCCCGCTTATTGAAGCAGAGACGGGCTCCGCCGCGCTGCGCCGAACGCCCTCGAGGTGCTCGACGCGCGGCGCGTTCGCCGCCGCGAGGCACGACGCCATGCAACCCGAAAGACGCCGAAAGATGGCGAGGATGCATTTTTCTCTTGACTTTCATCGCGAAGAACTTTATATATGAATCACATTGCGATTTTTTTCAATCGCAAAATTTGATGTTAGGGAGAATCAATCGATGAAGAGCGCAACGAAGAAAGCCGCCCCGAAGAAGAAAGCTGCTCCGAAGAAAAAGAAGTAGCTTGGGCGTGCCCTGAAGAAGGGCTAGCAAACAGGTTTTACTCCGAGGCCCCGGTTTCCGGGGCCTTTTTCATTATTTCAGGCTCTTCTCTCCGGTTCTCTCTCTGAACCAATGTGGGGCGGCCAATCATGGCCGCAAGCCGGCCTTCCGGCCGGCTGGATCCGCTGGAAAGCGGGTCCGCAGCCTGAAAGGCTGCCCCACTTCGTCGCTCACTTGTTCAACGGCGCCGCTGCAACAACACCCGGTACGTCTCTCCCATCCCGAACAGCAGCGTCTTGAGCTGCATGCGCCGCCGCAGCTCGTCGCCGGGTCCGCAGCTCAATGCGGCGGCGAACTGGTCGGCTTCGCCGGCGGCGACGAGCGTCCGCGCCAGTGTCTCGAAGCGCTCCTTCCGCAGGCCGCAAGCGGCGCCGTATTCTTCGAGCGCGGTGAAGTTGACGTGCGCCGTGATGTCCCTCTCGCCGGGATCTTCCAGCACATCCTCCCGCGCCGTGTGCCGGTGGTATGCCATCAGGGTGCCAGCCGGGAAGCGGACGGCCTCCGCGCGCGTGTAACCGTAGTCCACCGTCAGCGCGTAACCGGATTCGAGTGCGCGCCCGATCCGCTCCATCCAGGCGAGCGCTTCCAGGTTCGCTTCGTACCAGCGGCCTTCTTCCGGCGGAGGGAACCAGCGGCGCAGGTAACGCTCCACCTCCCGGCGAACCGCGCCGCCCGTGTGCCACTGGAAGCGTCCGTCCTGAAACGCCACGCGCTGCTCGCGGAACGCGCCGTCTTCGTACACGGCCACCTCGACCGGCAGCGCGTCGAAGAACTCGTTGGAGAAGACCACACCGCGGAGCTTCTCCGGCAGCTCGCCGGAATCGAGGTCCACCGGGACGTACGCCCACTCGGAGAACGCCTCGGCCATTTCGCGGCGGCCGGCGCCCAGCTCCACCACCGTGAACTCCCGCGGCTCGCCCATTTCCCGATAGAGCTGCCGGATACGAGCCGCCATGAGAATGCCGAAGACCGGCTGGATCTGCTCCGCCGTGAAGAAGTCGCCGTGTTTGCCGAAGGGATCGCTGGGTGCCCTCTGGGCACGGCGATAGTAGCCCCGCTCAGCATGGTAGAGCGCCACCTCCATGAAGCGAGCGAACGTCACTGGCCCGTGGCGGCGAATCTCCCCGGCCAGCAGCTCGCCCGCGGGGGTGGTCACGGACTTATGCTAGCGTGAAATCAAACCATGGCGTTACCCCAGATGGTCCGGGTGAAACTCAGCTCCGAAGTGGCCGAGGCCATCTCCATTACGCCCGTGGTGCTCCAGGAGCTTCCGGTGCGCGAGTTGGTGGAGCACCTGCTCGGCGTCGCCGGCAAGGATGAGCCGCGCATCCGCGAGATGCTGCTGCGCGGCATTCTGGTGAGCGGCGCCTCGCGCTTCCGCTGGGCGGGCTGGGATGCGGACCTCGATAGCCTGCGCGAGCTTCTGGCGACTTTTCCCGACCCCGACCCGTCCCGGCCTTTTGCCGCCGAGCGGTGCGTCCGCGCCATCCTGCGCGGAGGCCGCCACGCCATCGAGATCCCGCGCGAGGCTGCCGCGCGCAAGCCTGTATTCCAGCGCGAGACCTTCTGGGACCGGCTGATGGAAGTAATCGGCGCGTCCGGCCCGGCCTATTCCGGCTACTCCTACCGCGACCGCGCCGACCGGTATGTGTGCGAATTCACCCACGGCGAAACCGAACGCGTCCGGGTGGCCGCTGCCGCCGTGCGCTACAGCGCCCTCCGCGACCAGATCCGGAGCGTGGGATTCGCCGCGGCGGAACTGTACGTGACGCGGTAGCGCCGGCGGTCTTGCCGCCGGTGCTTTTCGCAACTCGCACGCACCGGCGGCAAGACCGCCGGCGCCACCAGCTACTCCTCCGCTATCTCGCCGGTGTCTTCCGCGCGGTTCTCGAACTTCGTCTGGGCGTGCAAGAAGACCAGGTTGACTGTTCCCACCGGCCCGTTGCGCTGCTTGGCGACGATCAGCTCGGCCAGCCCCTTCAGATCCTCGCGGTCCCTGTGGTAAATCTCTTCGCGGAAAATGAAGGCCACCACGTCGGCATCCTGTTCGATGGAGCCGGATTCGCGCAGGTCGCTGAGCTGCGGCCGGTGATCGCCCTGGCGATTTTCCACCGCGCGGCTCAACTGCGAAAGCACCATGAGTGGAACATTCAGCTCCTTGGCCAGCATCTTCATGCCTCGGGACAGCGCGCTGACTTCCTGGTTGCGGTTTTCGAAGCGCCCGCCGGCAGTCATCAACTGGAGGTAGTCGACTATGACCAGGCCCAGATGCTTACCCTCGCTTTGCAGGCGGCGCAGCTTGGCGTGCATGTCCATCAGGTGCCCGCCGGGAGTGTCGTCGATGTAGAGCGGCGCCTGCACCAGCTCGTGCAGCGCACGGTTCAGCTTGCGCCGGTCCTCCTGGGAGAGGTAACCCCCGCGGAATTTCTGGCTGTCCACGCGGGCCGCCGTGCAAAGCATGCGGGTCAGTAGCGACTCCTTCGACATTTCCAGCGAAAAGATCGCCACCGTCTGCTTGTTGCGGAGCGCCACGTGCTGCGCGACGTTGAGCGCCAGAGCGGTCTTCCCCATCGATGGCCGGCCCGCCACGATGACCAGGTCTCCGCCGTGCAGCCCGCCCGTTAATTCATCCAACTTGGCGAACCCGGTGCTGATCCCCTTGATGCGCTTGCTGGGATCCAGGAACGCGCTGAGGCCGCCTTCGTAATCCTCGAGGATCTGGCCGGCGTTGAGCAAGCCGGACTTCACCCGCGCCTCGCCCAGCTTGAGCAGGGTCTCCTCGGCGCCGGCCAGGATCGCGTCCGGCTCCTCCTCGCCCAGCAGGCACCGGTTCATCATGTGCTGCGAAGCGAAGATGATGCGCCGCAGCACGGCCTTGTCCTTGACGATCCGGATGTAGCTGTCGAGATTCGGAATCTGCGGCAGCCCGTCGTCCAGCGAAACCAGGTAGCTCAAGCCGTCGCAGGCCTCCAGCTCATTGAACTTCATGAGCTCGTTGGCCACGGTGATGCGGTCGATGGTTTCGCCGCGCTCCTGGAGATCCCCCATGCGCTTGAAGATGCGCCGGTGCTTCTCGAGGCTGAAGTCGTCCGCCTCGAGCGTGCCGGCGGCCTGGACGTAGAGAGTGTCGTCGAGCAAGATCGAGCCGAGCACGAATCGCTCGGCGTCTACATTGGTGGGAAGACCCTTTTCAATCGCGTTGGTCGCTGACATGGCGTGAATAACCTAAGCTAACGTCCCCAGCGCTCGCCGTCTCAAAATATTTTGCGCCCCATTTTGAGCGACTTAAGCTCCGCATAAAACGTGACCCGGAGCGCCCATCCCTTGTGTCCTCGAAGTGCTCTGGAATCAGCGGTTGCCCTTTCGAATTCCGCAGCGGTCCACAAAACATCCACAGCCTTTCGACAGGCCAGAACATCCTTCGCTATATATGTTTTATCAAATCCGTGGAAATCCTGCATAATCGGCATTGAGGAGGAAATGACGAATGCCCGATTGGGCCATCTCGAGCGGTATGTGGAACGCGATCTTCGGCCTGGGAGCGCCCCTGGCGGAGAAGATTCTGCGTCCGGTGATCGTTTATGTCTTTTTGGTGGCATTCCTGAGGATCTTCGGCAAACGGGAGCTGGCGCAGCTCAATCCGTTCGACCTGGTGGTGCTGCTGTCGCTTTCCAACACCGTGCAGAACGCCATCATCGGCAACGACAACTCTCTCACCGGCGGCCTGATCGGCGCCTTCGCGCTGATGGCCATCAATTACCTGATCGTGCGTTTTCTGTTCCGCCACCGGCGGCTCGACCAGGTCTTCGAGGGGAAACCGACGGTGCTGATCAAGGATGGCCGCATCGTGAAGCACGCGCTTGCCAGGGAGCTGCTGACGCGCACGGAGCTGATGACCGTCCTGCACCGCCAGGGTTTTGACGGGCTGGAGGAGGTGGAGCAGTGCGTTCTCGAACCCGGCGGAACCTTCGCCATTCGCCGGAAGGTGCCGCCGCTCGAAGAAGTCCAGCACGAAGAGGTGATGCGGCGCCTGCACGATCTCAGTGGCAAGTTCGATATGCTGCTCCAGCGGAAGGGCGGCGCGGGCGCCGAGGGTGGCGCCTGAATTGAGGGCAACCGCGCGTCTGCCCGCTATAATGGGTAGCGGAGGAATGGCCGAGCGGTCGAAGGCGGCGGTCTTGAAAACCGTTAGTGGGGAAACTCACTCGGGGGTTCGAATCCCTCTTCCTCCGCCACCCCAGTATCTTGGGGCAATCTGACCATGGTACAATGACCATGGTATGCAAAGACAGATTGCCGCGGGTGAGTTCAAGGCGAAATGCCTTCACCTGCTTGATGAAGTCCGCCAAAGCCGCAAAGAAATCGTGATCACCAAGCGTGGCCGGGCCGTGGCGCGGCTCTTGCCGGCGGATGAAGAGCTCGCCCCGATTTTCGGTCGGATGCGGGGCTCCGCTGAAATCTCCGGCGATATCGTCGCGCCTGTCGGCGAAAAGTGGAGCGTGGATGAGTAGCCCAGGGCCGGCGCCTGTGCTTCTCGACACGCACTACTGGGTATGGATGCAGTTGGGTGAGGCCACGCACTTCACGGCTCGGATGCTCGGAGCCATCCGCCAGGCCGCGGCCAGTGGCAGCCTCCTGGTTTCGGCGATCTCCGTCTGGGAACTCGGAATGCTTGAAGCCAAGGGCCGGATTCGCCTGAAACCGTCGTGCGAGGAATGGGTGCGAGAAGCTCTCGCCACACCGGGGCTCCTGCTCGCGCCGCTAACGCCGGAAATTGCGCTGGACAGCAGCCGATTGCCCGAGCCATTCCACGGCGACCCTGCGGACCGGATCATCGTGGCGACCGCCAGGAGGATGGGGGCCCAGTTGATGACCCGTGATCGGAGGCTCATCCAATACGGCCGCCGTGGCCACGTCGCGATCCTCTGAGCCGCTCCGGCGGCTTTTATCCCGCCACCCTCTCAATCGCTTCCGCCCCGCAAATCTCCTCCACCACCTTGCGGAACTCCCGGTCCGGCCGCACTTTCGCCGGGACGTCCAGCAGCACCGAAAAATCCCTCGGCGCCTCGAGCCGCAACCGCACCTGCGTCTCGCCCGGCTTGCGGCGGAATAGCTCCTCGAGCGCTTGCGCCTTGTCCACGCTTCCGTTCCGCCCCAGCCACACCCGGATCGAAATCACCGAGGGCAGATCCACGCGCGCGTTCTCGAGCGGCACCACGTCCTGCACCGAGACCTTCGGCGGGCCGCTCTCTTCCGGCAGCACCAGGCCGCGGCCGTTGCGATCCTCGAGCGTCATCGCCGCCCACGGCTTGCCCTCGCGGTTGCGCTTGCGCGTGATGCCCGTCAGCACGCCGCACAGCGCCACTTCCGCGCCCTTGTTGAGGCCTTCCATGTTCCCGCTGTTGTGGGTCGCCAGCTCCGCGACTTTATCCGCGTACCGGTCCAGCGGATGCCCCGTCACCCAGAACCCCAGCATCTCTTTCTCGCCGCCCAGCTTCTCTTTGTCGGTCCAATCTGGGACGTTGGGCAGCGGCACGGCGTGCGCTTCCTCGGCCACGGCTTCGCCGAAAAGTCCCACCTGGCCGCTCTCGCGGTCGCGCCAGGCCCGCTGTCCCGCTTCCGTCGCGCTTTCCACCGCCGCGAACTTCTGCGAGCGCGTCCCCTCCAGCGAATCCATGGCGCCGGCGCGAATCAGGCTCTCGATCATCCGCCGGTTGATCGCCCCCAGGTCCACCTTCTCGCAGAACTCGTGCAACGATCGGAACCGTCCCACTTCCTCGCGCGCCTTGGCGATCGCCTCCACCGCCGATTGCCCCAGGTTCTTCACCGCTCCCAGCCCGAAGCGAATGCCTTGGCCGCTGCCCGGCCCCTGCCCGTCCGGCGTGAAGCTCCAATCCGAGTGGTTCACGTCCGGCGGCAGAATGGTGATCCCCATCTCGCGGCACTCGTTGATGTACTTCGCCACCTTGGCCGTGTTCCCGGTTTCCGAGGTGAGCAGCGCCGCCATGAAATCCACCGGGTAGTGCGCTTTCAGGTACCCCGTCACGAAGGCCAGGTACGCATAGGCCGCCGAGTGAGACTTGTTGAACCCGTATCCCGCGAACTGTTCCATCAGGTCGAAAATCTTTTCGATCTTCCTCTGCGGGAATCCGCGCTCCAGCGCGCCCTTGAGGAAGCGCTCGCGCTGCCTGGCCATCTCCTCGGGCTTCTTCTTGCCCATGGCACGCCGCAGCACGTCGGCCTCCCCCAGCGAATAGCCGGCCAGCCGGTTGGAGATCTGCATCACCTGCTCCTGGTACACGATCACGCCGTAGGTCTCTTCCAGCAGCTCTTTCAGTTCCGGAAGATCGTACTGCACCGCGCGCCGTCCCCATTTGCGTTCGATGAAATCGTCGATCATGCCGCCCTGAATCGGCCCCGGCCGGTACAGCGCGTTCAGCGCCGTCAGGTCTTCGATGCGGCCCGGCTGGTAGCGCCGCAGAATGTCGCGCATGCCGCTGGATTCGAACTGGAACACGCCGCTGGTGAAGCCCTTGGCAAAGATCTCGTAGGTCGCCTTGTCGTCGAGTGGCAGATCCTCCGGCACCACTTCCACGCCGTGCCGCTTCTGGATCAGCCGCAGCGCGTCGTGGATCAGCGTGAGCGTCGTCAGCCCCAGGAAATCCATCTTGAGAAGCGCCAGCTTCTCCAGCCCGTTCATATCGAACTGCGTCACGATTTCGTCGCGATTCGTCTTGTAAAGCGGCACCAGCTCCGTGAGCGGTTGAGGCGAGATCACCACACCCGCGGCGTGCACCGAGCAGTTGCGCGCGAGGCCCTCGAGCCGCAACGCCACCTTGAGGACTTCGTCCACGCGCGGGTCTTTCCTGGCCGCCTCGCCGAACCCCGGCTCCATCTTCATAGCGTCTGGAAGCGAGATGTTGAGGACGTTGGGCACCATCCTGGTGATGCGCTCCACGTCGGCGTATGGCATCTCCAGCGCCCGGCCGACGTCCTTGATGGCCGCCCGCGCCCCCAGCGTGTTGAACGTGATAATTTGAGCCACCTGTTCCCGGCCGTACTTTTCGGTGACGTATTGGATCACCTCGCCGCGCCGATTCATGCAGAAGTCGATGTCGATATCGGGCAGGCTCACGCGCTCGGGGTTCAGGAAGCGCTCGAACAGCAGGCCGTACTGCAGCGGATCGATATCGGTGATCGCCATGGCATAGCTCACCAGGCTTCCCGCCGCCGACCCGCGCCCCGGCCCCACCGGAATCCCGCGCGATTTCGCGTAGCGGATGAAGTCCCAGACAATCAGAAAATATCCCGAGAACTTCATCTTCTGGATCATCTGAATTTCGCGGTCGAGCCGCTCCGCGTATTCCGCCAGGAAGTGCTTGAGCGCCCCCTTGGCCCGCAGCGCCTCCAGCCGCGGCCGCCGCTTCTCGAATCCCTGCCGCGCGACATATTCGAAATACGTGTCCGTCGAGTGGCCTTCCGGCACCTCGAATTTCGGGAATGGCTCCTTCACCTCTTCCAGGCTGATCTGGCACCGCTGGGCAATCTCCCAGGTCCGGTCGACCGCATCCTCCAGCTCGCCGAACAGCTCCATCATTTCCTGGCGCGACTTCACATAGAACTCCGGCTGTCCCCAGCGCATGCGCGTCGAGTCGCTCATGCCCTTGCCGGTCTGTATGCACAGCAGGATCTCGTGGGCGCGCGCGTCTTCTCTGCGCAGGTAGTGCGAGTCGTTGGTGGCCACCAGCGGCAGCCCCGTCTCTTGCGACAGCCGGTTCATCTCCGGCGTGAGCCGGCGGTCCTGGTCCAAGTGATGGTCCTGGATCTCCAGGAAGAAGTTGTTCCTTCCGAAAACATCCGCGTAGGTGTGCGCCAGCCGCCGCGCGTCATCGTACTTGTCCGCCAGGAGCGTCTCCGCGATGTGCCCGCGCAGGCACGCCGACATGGCGATGAGCCCTTTCGCGTGCTCCGCCAGCAGGTCCATATCGATGCGCGGCTTGTAATAGAACCCTTCGAGGTACCCGGTCGAGACCAGCTTGATGAGGTTGCGATAGCCCTCCTGGTTCTCGCACAGCAGAACCAGGTGGTTGTAACGGTCGGTATCCGAACGCGTCTTGCGTCCCTGTTGCGAGACGTACACCTCGCACCCGATGACCGGGTGCACTCCCGCCGCCTTGGCCGCGTTATAGAACTTGACCGCCCCAAACAGGTTGCCGTGATCGGTCATGGCCACCGCCGGCATCTTCTGCTCGGCCGTGATCTTCATGAGCTGGTCGATATCGCAGGCCCCATCGAGCAGGGAGTAGTCGGTATGGCAATGCAGGTGGACAAACGGCATGGTCGAGTCGGCTCCTCACATGCGGCCGGGCACACCGCAGCCGCCGGGGGAGGCACTGGGTACTCTTAATTCTACTGCTTTCGCAATCTCAGCCCCAACGGAACCACTTCGCGCCGGCATACACCCGGGAAGCCGTCAGGGGAGTGGTAGGGACGGGCAGACTCGAACTGCCGACCTGTCGCTTAGGAGGCGACCGCTCTATCCAGACTGAGCTACGTCCCCACTGTTTTTCATTGTACCGGTGGCAGGGGCCGGGGGCCAAGGGCCGGGGGCCCGGGGCCAGGGAGCGGCCAGGGAGCGGCCAGGGAGCTAGCTCTCCTCGAATCCTGAGTTCTCAAACTTCAGCGTCCGGCAGTTCTCGGTCACCGTCCGAACCACGTTGTCCGGGGCGCCGGCCGGGATCTCGGCTTCGATCTCCAGCGTGATGGTCACCTTGGCGTCCAGCAGCCCGGCGAGGTGCTGCACCACCGAACTGGCGATCACATCGACGTCGCGCGAGAGGCGTGTGGCATCGATCTTGGCCGTTCCGTAAAAGCGGCGCAGAGCGAGCTTCAGAGGCGGTGGCGGAGTAGGGAGTGGTGGCAACTTCTCGCCCTTTTCCCCGGGCGGCGGAGGTGGAGGCGGTGGCGGCGGCGCGTCGGCTTCGATCTGCCGCACGGCGACCTCTGGTTTTACCACCACGCTGTGGGCGTTCAGGCTGACAGTCGGGCGGCGGCCCGCTTCGAGACCACGGTAGCGGTCGGCGGTGGCATCGTAGAGGTCGGCGTACCCGAAAGTATCCTGCGCCCAGGTGAGCAGGCTGACGCCATCCTGGATCGCGTCCAGAATCACCTGGGCGTTCTTGACACGCGGCAGGTAGAGGTATTTTGCGAAGTCATCGACCAATTGCTTCACGCCGACGTGATTCCCGCGCCAGAGCGGCACCTTGTCAATTTCGAAGCGGAGGACCACCCCTGCCATGCTGGTGTAAAGCAGGTTGTTTTTCAGGTTCTTCGAGGCTCGTTCTGCCAGTCCGCCTTCTCCTTTCAAGCGCTCCTCTTGCCACTCGATCGGTGGGAACGCCTGGCCTTGCTCGGGGCGCTTCTGTCCGGGCGCCAGCAGCCAGTAATATGTTTCAGGAATACGGGATCGTACCGCCTGGTCCGCGCTCTTGAGCTTCTGCTCCACCTGGTTGGCCTGAAATGGCGTCAGGTTCAGAGATTCCGTTTCGTTCTTAATCGACTGCCAGGCGAGGTAAGAACGAACCGCCTTGTCGAGGTCGACGAACCGGGTTTTGTCGGCGGCCAGGAAGACCAGCATGTTGCCGCAGTTGCGGCCTGCGCCGCCGCGGTCGAGGATCTGAGCAGCCGCCTGCCGGGCAGGGCTGTCCACCAACTTCGCACTGTGCGCGTAATCCGGCCCGAGAATCACCAGCTTCGCCTCCGGCTCATCAACCACTTCACTGAAGCTCGCCGGGCATGGATGCACCTTGGCGAAATCGCCCCGTGATTTGGCCTCACTCTGGAGCCGCTGCCGGATGTGCTCGCAAACGTCTTCGGGGTGATACCGCTCGGCGCGCTCCTCGGCCAGCCGGTTCACGCTCGGCTGCGTCGCGTACCAGTAGCGGCTCCCATCCACGTAGAGGTACGTGGCCTGGTCGGCCAGCTTCCGCAACGCATCGCCAAATGTCCCGGATGTCTCACCCGGCTGGACGCAGCCCAGCTTGATCTGGCGGTCCTCCAGGCCCTTCTTGGTCGCGTCCTGAGTCGGAGCCGAACCGAGGTACAGCGTGCGGGCCACACGGCGAGCGGCGGAATACCGCCCCAGCATCGGGTTTTCGCGGTCGATCTTCAAAGGCAGCGAGTTCGGCCCGTCGATATCCTTCTCGATGATCGGATCCCACACCTCGGACACATAGCGTCTGAGTTCGCTTTGAATGGCGGGCGCGTCGATCGGAACGCTCGCGGGCAAGATCATTAGACCCCTGTCCTCGCGCTCCCACAGCGCATGAATTACCGCCGACATGAGGCGCAGCACGCCGCGGGTCCGTTGGAATTTATCGAGAGTCGACCAATCGTTGTACAGCCGGTCGAACAGCTCCGGGTGGATCGGATACGCCGCCTTCATCCTGCGCTCATACTCGGATTTTCCCGCCTCGGAAGGGAACTCCTGCGCGAATTTGCGATACTCGTCCGCGAACGCCCTCACCACCGCATCCCGCGCCGTGAACAGCTCCGGATCCGCGATCGGCTGGAACAATCGGCGCCGCACGATCTCAAAGCCCTCTTCCGCGCTCGCCGGACGCCATGACGTCTCCACTCGTCCGAGGACGTTTTTCAGGCGCTCCAGCGCTGCCTGACCGCCCTCGCCGCCGATCTCGTTGTCCGACGCCGGAATGGTCACCACCAGCAGCGTCTTGTCCGCCAGCTTGGCCGACTCGCTCAGCGTCTGCGCGAACGTAAAGTGCGCATCGAAGTCGCCACCGGGCAGGTCCGACTTGGTGTAGAGCTGTCGCGCATAGGCCACCCACTCATCGATCAGGATCAGGCACGGCGAATACTTATTGAAGAGCAGGCGCAGTGAGTCGCCCGGGCTGACGGATTTCTCGTCGGCGCTGCGCACCATGGCGTAGCCCTCTTTGCCGCCCAGTTGCCACGCCAGCTCGCCCCACAGTGTCCGCACCACCGTTCCATCGGGCTTGCTGTGGATATCGGCCGGGGACATCCGAAGGCCCACCAGCACGGCGCGCCGGACCTTAGGCGGCTGGGAAACCCCCGCCATTTGCGTCACCGTCTCCAGTCCTGGCAGTTGTCCCGCAGGCACGCCGGCAAACAGGTGCCAGAGAGCCAGCATCGAGTGCGTTTTGCCGCCGCCGAAGTTGGTCTGCAACTCGACAACCGGGTCGCCGCCATGTCCGGCCAGCCGCTGCAGGGCGTTAGCGAGCAGCTTCTTCAAGCCTTCGGTGATGAACGTCCGGCGATAAAACTCGATGGGATCTTTATATTCGTCCGATCCCCCGCCCTGATAGACCTGCCAGAGGTCGGCGGCGAACTCGGCTTGCTGATAGCGTCCCGACGCCACATCCGGGTGCGGCGTCACAATCTCCCGCCACGGACGCAAACCTGCCGCCGGTTTGCCTTCCACCGCGATGCTCGATTCCTTCCGCTTCTGGCTTCTGAGTTGTTCATCGAACTTGACGCGCAGGATCTCGGCCTTCATCTGCTCGACGGCATCCACCTGCTCCGCCGAGACCGCAGCCAGCAATCGCGAAATGCTGTCGATGGCGCGGTAGGCGTCATCCGTGGAGAAAGCCTTCTGGTGGGCCCACTTGTTCCGCACGTCGCGGAGCTCGAACGCCAGGTTTCGCTCCGAAGGGCCGAGGATCTTCTTGAAGCAGTCGTTCCATAGGTCGCACATCACCTGGAGGATGGCCTGGCTGTCCCAATTCAAGCCTTTGCCTTCTTTGTCTGTGTGCTGCCAGTCGGGGAAACTCGGCCGCGCCGTCTCGATCCACCGGTCCTTATAGGTTGCCTTCAACTCGCGCTCGACGTAGGGGCGCAATCCATCCTTCAGAAGATCCAGAGCTTTGCCGACTCGTTCGCTATTTGTGATGGCCATGGGATTTCAACTATCTCCTCACTTGAGCTCAAACGCTTCCGACGCCATGGATGGCCACGCCACAACCAGGCTGTTGTAGTAACCGGCCTCTTCCGCCCAGCCCTTGCGCTCGCAGAGCGCGTAGAGGCGGTAGGCGAGGTCGCGGGCGATCTCGGCCATCCCGCCGATCTTCGCCTTCAGATTCGCCGTTTCCTTCTCGCCCTTTTGATCGAGGCACCGGATCAGGTGCTGCGTGACTTCCCAGACCGTAAGGCGGCGAACGGCAGACGGGTCCCAGTCTTCCGAAAGCTCTTCCCGTCGCAGCAAACGGACCTTGCCGGCGCGGGAGTGGAGCATGCCTGCCTCCGCGAGGTGCGAGATGCTGAGCGCCTTCGCGGTGGCGAGCACTTCGGCTTCTCCGTAGGGGCCGTCGTCGAACTGGTGCTGCTCGAACCAGGCCAAAGACCAGCGCGTGTCGGGGTCGAACTCGCTTTCCAGTTCGGAGAGGACTTCGTCGAGGCTTTGATTGATGAGCGCAAGCGCAGTGCCCACTCCCATCGTGGAACCATCAGTTTCCAGCACGCTCCGGTATCGAGAAAACACGGCCATGCCCGGTCCAATTGCTGCTTGTGCGAGATCCACTGGGGCTACGCCGCCTTGCTGAAGGTGTCGCAATGCACTCGGCAGATCATCCTTCAGGGCGCTCAAGAAGTCGCGCCGACTCGTCTGTGAGGCAGAATCGGGACGTGGGCGACACGCCAGGACGATGTACGACGCTAAAGCGTTTGATCCCATAGACCGCATTCGCCAAGCTTGCGATGCGCGTATAGGCCAAGTGGCGGTGATTTGAAAGTCAGTAGAGATCAAAGCGTTCAGGAGCGTCTCCCATCCGGTCATAACTGAAGGCGCGCTATCGACCGAGGATCGTTCACCGACAAAATCATCCGCATCTTCATCCTTCTGCTTGAACGCGTAGTAGACGGTCATTGGAAATCGCTGATCGAGTTGACCACGAATGCGCGCGAAAATGCTCCGGAAGCCTTCTTCAAAATGTTCCTTCGCTTGAGCATCATCGCCATCAAAGAAATGGGCATTTGCTACCAGTTCCTCTCGCTTCGGGACCAATAACGTCGGGAAGGAGCCTGGCAGCGTCTTTCCGAGGGACCGTCGGAGCCACACGTAGAAGAAATCGCTCAAGTCAGCGTACCCAATGTTGTCGTAGTAAGGCGGATCAGTACTCACCAACAACGCCGCGCCGGGAAGTGGTCCCGAAGCCGCATCGGCCTGTTCAATAGTCCCGGCAATCTGAGGGATATTCTGGATAGGAGTTACCTCAATGCAGTCACATACATAATCCGCGCAGGTGCGCCAGGCGCCAACCGAAGCTCCAAGAAGGTTGGCTTCCGAGAAATCCCAAATCATGGGTATGACCTGACGACCGAAGAGATGCATCACCTTCTCGTTGCTGGAACTCCAACCGCACAGCGAGTTGTTGAAGTCAGCACAGCGATCAAGGGCGAACGCCAGAAAAAGAGATACTGTGTCCGCATAAGCGCGTGCCCCGGCCCCCCCTTCTTCGAGAGTCCGAGTATCCTCGGTTGTCATGGCTGCACGGGCGTCCGCAAGAACCTGCTCGTGCATGGAAGAAATTAGGTCGGAAATTGTCGATAGCCCACGCAGTTGTCGGACGGTGAATAGATCTCGATGCTTCGTCAGACCGTAGGCTTCTACGCGGAATCCGAGCGCCTCCTTCGGAAGATCCGTGTCGAGTCCTTCAACTGGCTCAACCCCCATCGCGATCTGCACTTGTTCAGTAGTGGGTGATACGTACGCACGGCCGCGGGCTCCTTCGGCAACGACTGCAACCAAGGCCGGTTCGATGTTGTGATCCCTTCCTGCTTGGCGCACATAAGGAAGGGGCACTCTTTGCTTGCAGACGAAACAGATCGCACCACTCTTAGTGATCGTTCCCTTTGGCGGCAAGCTATCGCCGCGCACAACCGAGTACGAGATCGTGCGCGTCTCTGGGTCGAAGTTCGGGCAAAAGCCCGTCTTCTGCTTGTTCTTGGTGCTCAACACGAATGAGCGCACTAAAGGCATGCGAACTCTGCACGCAGGATTCGGGCACTCGACAGTCCGCGCCCAAATCCACGCGATGACATTCGTGCTACTTCCGCGCCCATCCTGAGAAGCGTTCGCTTGAGGGTAGAGCCGGCCAATCTGGGCCTTTGCCCGTTCCTCCAGTATCCTGCTGTAATACCGAACATCCTGTGCAAGTCCGGCCGCACCTACCCAGGTCGCATCCTGAGTAAACGTGGGCCGCTGTTGCGGGTTGATCGGTGGCTGATTTGCAAATCGCGGGATGATGTCGACTGTGGCTCTACTGATCAGTACGGCGACAGGATTAAGGTCTGTACCGTTGGTGGGAAGTCCAAGACGCGCGGCTTCCAGAGGAATTGATCCACCACCGGAGAACGGATCTAAGAACCGGGGCAGACGTCCGCCGCACGCTTCCCGTATGAGACGACGCGCCATCTCGATTGCGGCGGGCTGTTCGTGTATCTTCTTCTGTACCAGTCGCCGGATTACTTGAAACAGCTTTTCGCGCTCACTCTCGTGAACTGCGGGGGGCTGATCTTTATAGCGCGGGTCGCAGGATGGATCATCAATCAACGACGCGAAGAGAATTGCTCTTGCTGCCGGTAACGGCAAGCGTGCCCACCAATGGTGAATCCCCTTCGGATGAGGCCCTATGCCGGGCATCTTGTCGTACGCCGATGCGTCGTTAATCGCCTCCAGCGGCAACGCGACTTCAATCAGCTTCTTCTTCATTCGTTTGTGCACGCTCTAGGGTTGCGCAAGAGCATCGATTTGGACCTCACAGGCGACTCCACTCGGCAGCGGTAACCGAGCGGTCGAGGATGGCTTCCACTTCGGCCATCATCATTCGTACCTGGTCGACGGAGTATTCGGTGTTTGATGGGATGGCGAGTCTATAACTCTCATAGATCATGAAGGAATGTCTGGTTCCAGCCAGAGGACCGTCGAAACCGAGTGCCCGCAGCCGGCGAATAAAGTCGCGGCGCTTACAGGGTGTCCACCGGCTCATGAACCGGCTCCCGGTTGAGATCGATGCCGGCGATCACGGGCAGCGCGTGGGCCAGTTTCATCCCCAGAAGTACCCAATCCTCCAAGGTGGAGCGTAGATCCTCGGAACACTCACCCAAGGATGCGGCAAATGCGACCACACCGGGACAGGGTGGAATCCGTCCGCCATACGTGCCGTCAGCGAGCTTGTCATACACCGCCTGAGCCATCGCCCGGTCAAGGTATTCGGTCAGAATGTACATCGCGAAGCCGCTTCCTCATTGAGTATATCCCAGCCGGCAAAGCCCCTGGGCGTTTGCCGATGCCGGCAGACCTCAAGCCCATACCGCGGATCGGAGGGCGGTATCATGACGGAGACTTCCCTCTGGAGATCAGTTCCGGGAGATTGTAGTTGATGCTTTCAACGGCAAAGTCCGGTTCTTGCTGGAAGGGTTGGCGGATGTAGACCAGCTTCTGCTGCCCATCCTCCACTTGGCCGACAGCCAGAATGTAGTCGTCCGGTTTGTTGAGCGCTGTGAGGATTTCATTCCGTGTGACCGTCACCGTGAGCGCGCCGGCGACACGTCCTTTCACCTCGATGAATCGCAGTTTGCCGGAGCCCGGAACCTTCGACTCGATGTCCCACCCGCACTTCTCGCCGCTCACATCCCGCGGTTGGTTGCCAAGCTGTTTCTCGGCTTCCATGACCATCTGCATGGCAAGCAACTCCATCTTCTTTCGGGCTTCCGCCGATACGGCATCGGCGGCGGCATGACTTGGCTGAGCGGAAGACGGGAGCAGCTTATGGAGAAGCCCTATGGGGACGACCAGCGATCCGCCGATGGCGACCGGCGGCAGAGGCGAAATCTGGCGTTCGAGTTCGAGTTCCACCATTCGCCGCTGAAGGCGGGCTTGCAGATCGTCGGCGCGCTGGCGGGCCTTCCCCGAGTTGATTTTGGCATTGGTCTTGCCGGCCAGCTCCTGGTCCTTGAGCTGATTGGCTCGATGATCCCAGTAGGTGATTTCTTTAGTCAGCCGGTCCTTGACGGCCGCCATGGTCCTGGTCACCAGGTCCTCGCGGCGCTTTCGAACTTCGTCGAGGTGTATCGGAACCAGATTGGCAATCGCGTGGCCAACCACCACGGATTCCAGGTCGCCCTTGAGCCATGCTTGGGACTCCAACGTTGCAGCCAGACTGGTCCGTTCTTCATCTGTCGCAGGCCGATAGTCCAGGTAGGGGGCGTATCCGGCGCTCCTGGTGGTGCCGCCGGAGTCCGTCTCAACGAACTGGAGTTGCCGGGAGACCACGCGGTGGTTGCCGGCCTTGTCGGTGCGGCCATCCTGGATGGTGTGCTCCAAATAGAAGAGCGTGCGGACTGCTTCACCTGGGTCGCCGGGGTCTACCAGGACCGTGCCGCGCTTCAAGAGGTCTCGATTCCGTTCCAGAATCAGATCGATGGTTGCGCCGAGGAGTGGCTGGCCCGGACAGACGAAGGTGGCCAGCGGCTGGCCGGGAACCGCGCGGAGGGACTTCTCGAAGGTGATCCGTTCATACTTGCCCAGGACTGGCTCGCCGGTGCCGATGAGACGATCCCGCTGGCGGATCAAGGCGGGAACGTGCGTGATTTCGTAGCGGCGCGGCTCGCGTTCTTTGATGGAACCGCCCAGAACCCGGAAGGCCTCCAGGAAAAACGACTCGATGAAGTGCGGCTGGAGACGACGCGCTTCGGCGCGCTCCATGTCCTCCCTGATCCTCTGGACCTGAGATGCATCCATGCTGTCGTTGGCCAGCGCACGCTCTTCGAGAAGCTCCTGACAGCGCTTGCGGTCGGTCAGGTTGTCGACGATCCGATGCAGGCGGGCCTTGACCTCGGGGTGGTCGCCGTAGCGGATCGCTTCGATGAGCAGATCGCGGAGTCGTTGCTCGCGGAAGAGTTGGC
The DNA here is from genome assembly GCA_049510555.1 of Bryobacteraceae bacterium. Classification (GTDB taxonomy): domain Bacteria; phylum Acidobacteriota; class Terriglobia; order Bryobacterales; family Bryobacteraceae; genus Fen-178. The sequence continues at coordinate 28,859 of JBEKYW010000051.1, read as the reverse complement.
CCAGGATATCGAAGACGCCTCCACCGAGTGCCTCCCGCTCCAACTCGATCTTTTCGAGAAGGCGCTTGTACACGTCGCCTTCGCGCGTCTCTTCCGCCAGCAGGTTCCAGAGATGGCATACCTCGGTCTGCCCGATGCGGTGGATGCGGCCGAACCGCTGTTCGAGGCGGTTCGGGTTCCAGGGCAGGTCATAGTTGACCATCAGATGCGCACGCTGTAAGTTGATGCCTTCGCCGGCGGCGTCGGTGGCCAGCAGGATGAGGACGTCTTTGTCCTGTTTGAACGCCTCCTGAGCCTTGGTACGCTCCGCGCGGCCCATCCCGCCGTGAATGGTGACGAGCGCTTCGGGAGCGCCGAGGAGCGCGCGGAGTCGCTCGCTCAGATAGTTCAACGTGTCGCGGTGCTCGGTGAAGATGACCATTTTCCGGCGGTGGCCCCGCGCATCGAACATTTCGGCGTGGTTCTGGAGGAGGGACGACAACTCCTCCCACTTCTTGTCCGTTCCGCTGCGGCGGACCTTCAGAGCCAACGCTTCCAGGTTCCTGAGGATCTCGATCTCGGCTTGAAGTTCAGCGATGGTGCGCGCCGCCGTTGCTTGATCGACGACGGTCTCTTCGGTCTCCTCGACCTCTGCGTCGGGTGCGTCGTCCAGATCGTCGATGTCTTCTTCGGTGAGACTGGGCAAGGCCGGGTCGTTGTCCTGAAGAGCCGCTCCGCGCTTGAGGATCTGCTCTTCGCGCAGGCGCCGCTCAAGTCGCTCCCGGCGGCGCCGGAGGGATTGCAGGATCGCCTCAGGCGAAGACGCCAGCCGCCGCTGCAAGATGGTCAGAGCGAATCCGACCGTTCCTTTGCGGCCTTCGTTCTCCAGCGAATCGGCCCGGTTGAATTCCTCGCGGACGTAATTGGTAACGCTCTCGTATAGGGCGGCTTCGGCATCGGAGAGCTTGTAGCCGACGGTGTATGCCCGCCGCTCGGGGAACAGCGGCGTCCCGTCGAACTTGAGCAACTGCTCCTTCACCAGCCGGCGCATCAGGTCGGGGGCATCGACGGTGTGCACGCCGTCCCGCGCCCGGCCTTCGAAACGGTCGCTGTCAAGTAGCGCCATGAACAGTTGGAAGTCTTCCGGTTTGCCGTTATGCGGCGTCGCCGTCATGAGCAGCAGATGCCGAGTGAGCTGGCCGAGGAGCTGGGCGAGGCGGTAGCGCTTGGTGTACTTGACCTCGCTGCCAAAGAAGGTGGCCGACATCTTGTGGGCTTCGTCGCAAACCACAAGGTCCCAGTCGGTGTCGGCCAGCTTCGCTTGCACGTCCTCATTGCGGCTCAGCTTGTCCAGGCGGCAGATGGCCATGGGATTCTCGGCGAACCAGTTGCCGGTGCGCGCCGATTCGAGCTTGTCGTTCGTCAGGATTTCGAAGGGAAGCTGGAATCGTTGGTAGAGTTCGTCCTGCCACTGCTCAGCGAGATTGCCGGGGCACACGATCATGGAGCGGTGCAGGTCGCCGCGGATCAGCAGTTCCTTGATGAGCAGACCGGCCATGATCGTCTTGCCGGCCCCGGCGTCATCCGCCAGGAGGAAGCGGAGCGGTTGCCGCGGCAGCATCTCGCCGTAAACGGCAGTGATCTGATGCGGCAGCGGATCGACCATCGAGGTGTGGATGGCGAGTAGCGGATCGAATAGATGAGCGAGATTGATCCGGTGCGCCTCGGAAACCAGGCGAAACAGCTTCCCGTCGCCATCGAAACTCCACGGACGACCAGTTTCAGCGATTTCCAGGGTGGGTTCGCGATCCCGGTAAAGGAGCACGACGCTGGGCTTCCCGACGGGGTCTTTGTAGGTGAGCTCGACTGCCGCCGAGCCGTACCATTTGACGTCAATCACCGTGACGAGGCAATCGGGCAAGATTCCTTTGACGGCTGCACCTCGTTTGAGATCCTCAAGTCTGGCCATAGGAAGCCTTATCCCCGCCCCAGCCCCTTCCGCCCGATGTCCGTCCGGTAGTGCATCCCCTCAAACTCAACTCGCCGGACCGCCTCATACGCGCCATGAATCGCGCCGGCCAAATCCTGCCCCGCCGCCGTCACGCCCAGCACACGCCCGCCCGCGGTCTCCAGTCCAGCCGCGCCCATGCGCGTTCCCGCGTGAAACACCGTTGCGCCGCATGCCTCAGCCGCTTCGATCCCGCGAATCGCCTTGCCGGTTTCGTACGCGCCCGGATACCCGCCCGATGCCAGCACCACGCACACGCTCGGACCGCTGCGCCATTCAAGCTTCACCGAACTCAGCTCTCCATTCGCCGCCGCCCACAATGCTGGAACGAAATCGGACGCCATGCGGTGCATCAGTGGTTGCGTCTCGGGATCGCCCAGGCGCACGTTGAACTCCAGCACCTTCGGTCCCGCGGCCGTCATCATCAATCCCGCATAGAGGAAGCCCGTGAAGCGCGTGGCTTCCACTGTCGGGCGGATGACGCCGTCCAGGATCTCTTGCGTCTGCGCGTGGCTGAGAATCGCGCCGTCGCAATAGGCTCCCATACCGCCGGTATTCGGACCGCGGTCCCCGTCGAAGACCGCCTTGTGGTCCTGCGTGGCCGCCAGCGGCACAACGTCCCTCCCGTCGCACAGGGCGATGAAGCTTACCTCTTCGCCGCGCAGAAACTCCTCGATTACCAGCCGGCCCTTGAGCGTGCCCAGCGCCGCTTCGGCCTCGTTGCGGTCGTGCGCCACGATCACGCCCTTGCCCGCCGCCAGCCCGTCGGCTTTCAACACCACCGGAAAGCCGAAACGGTCGAGCGCCTGGCGCGCATCCGTCTGGTTTTCGGCGGTCACGAACTCCGCCGTGGGTATTTTACTTTGTATGAAGAAGTTCTTTGCGAAAATCTTACTGCCTTCGAGTTGCGCCGCCTCCCGATCCGGCCCCACGATTTTCAGCCCGCGCGCGCGAAACTGGTCCACGATCCCATCCACCAGCGGCGCCTCCGGCCCGACCACCGTCAGGTCGGCGCCAATCGATTCCGCAATCTCGAGAAACGACGTCCCATGGGGCACCTGAAGACACGTCCCCAGCTTCGCAATTCCAGGATTTCCCGGCGCCGCAAACACGGATACCCCCGGCGACTGCGCCAGTTTCCACGCCAGGGCATGCTCGCGTCCTCCGCTGCCCAGAACCAGGATTCTCATTTCGCTACAATCATATCAATGCACGAGAGGTACGACGTCGTGGTCATCGGCGCCGGTCACGCCGGGTGCGAAGCCGCCCGCGCTTGTGCGCGCATGGGCCTCAGGACCGCCATGGTCGGCATGAACCTCGACCTGGTCGCGCAAATGTCGTGCAACCCCGCCATCGGAGGCATTGCCAAGGGCCACCTGGTGCGCGAGATCGATGCCCTCGGCGGCGTCATGGGTGAGCTAGCCGACGCCGTCGGCATCCAGTTCCGTCTTCTCAATACCAGCCGTGGACCCGCCGTGCAGTCGCCCCGCGCCCAGATGGACAAGAAGATGTACCGCGTCCGCATGCGCGAGGTCCTCGAGAATGAGCCTGACCTTCGGATCAAGCAGGCCGAAGTGGCTGCGCTTACCATTCGGAACCGCCGCGTCACGGGCGTTCAGTTGCGTGATGGCCGCGCCATCGATGCGGGCGCCGTCATTGTCACCACGGGCACTTTTCTGAACGGCCTGGCTCACGTCGGCGAGATGAAGTACACCTGCGGCCGAAATGGGGAAGCGCCCTCGCAGTTGCTGGGCGATCAATTGCGCACCCTGGGTCTCAACTGGACCCGTCTCAAGACTGGAACGCCCCCGCGCCTGGATGGCCGCACCATCGACTGGAGCCGGTTTGAGCCGCAGCCCGGCGATGCCGAGCCCACGCCGTTCTCGTTCCTCACCGATAAAATCGATCGCCCTCAAGTCCAGTGCCACATCGGCTATACCACGGAAGAGACGCGGCGCATTTTGCGGGAGGCGATCCCGCGCTCGCCGCTCTATAGCGGCCAGATCGCAGGCATTGGGCCGCGCTACTGTCCTTCCATCGAAGACAAGATCGTCAAGTTTCCGGACAAGCCGCGTCACCAGCTTTTTCTCGAACCCGAAGGTCTCGACACCAACGAGGTGTACGTCAACGGCATGTCCACCAGCATGCCCATCGATGTGCAAGCTGCCATGGTGGCGTCCATCCCCGGACTCGAGAACGCCGAGATGATCCGGCCAGGCTATGCCATCGAATACGATGCCATCGATCCGCGGGAGCTCCATCACACCCTGGAAGTCAAATCGATCGCCGGGCTCTACCTCGCCGGCCAGATCAACGGCACCTCCGGCTATGAGGAAGCCGGCTGTCAGGGACTGGTCGCCGGCATGAATGCGGCGTGCCGCTTGGGCGGGAAAGACGACGTCGTGATCGGACGCACCGAAGGCTATACCGGAATCCTCATCGATGATCTGGTCACCAAGGGGGCTGACGAGCCTTACCGCATGTTCACCTCGCGCGCTGAGTTCCGGCTGCACCTGCGTATCGACAATGCGGATGCCCGGTTGACACCGCTCGGCCGGCGTGTCGGCCTAGTCACCGATCGGCGCTGGGAAGTCTTCACGCGCAAACAGCGGCAGAAGGAACGCTTGACCAGGATCTTGGAAGAGCACCGTCACGGCCAATGGTTGAAGCGGCCGGAAACTTCCATAGCAGAGATCTCCGGCTGGATCCGTGAAGCGTTGGGCGAGGAACCCGCACGCGGCCTCCTGCACACGGTCGAGACCGAAACCAAGTACGGCGGTTACATCTCGCAGCAAGAGCGGCAGATGGAGCGCCTGAAGCATGCCGAGCGCCGCCACATTCCGCCCGAGTTCGGCTTCCACGGAATCCCTGGCCTGTCGCGCGAGATACGCGACAAGCTGGAGCGGGTGCGGCCGGTGACACTGGGCCAAGCCGCGCGCATCCCGGGCGTCACCCCTGCGGCCATTGCCGTCCTGGACGTGTATCTGAGCATCGGCTGTGTTTGCTGATCTGCTGAGGCAGCGCCTCACCGGAATTGCCGAGCTGTCACCCGAGCAGGTGGGAACGCTCGAAACGCACTACCAACTGCTACTCCGGTGGAATCGAACCTTGAACCTGACATCCATAAAGAAGATGGATGAGGCTGTGGAACGGCACTACTGCGAATCGCTCTTCCTGGGAATATGTTTGCCTCCAGGCCACCTGCGAACTGCCGACATCGGTTCCGGCGCCGGTTTCCCTGGTCTCCCCGTAGCCGTGCTCCGGCCCGATTGCCTGGTGACCCTGATCGAATCTCACCAGCGCAAGGCTGTTTTCTTGCGCGAAGCCAGCCGCAACCTGCCCAATGTTCGCGTGCTTGCCAAACGGGCCGAAGACGTAAAAGAGGAATTCGACTGGGCGATTTCCCGAGCCGTCAGCTACGAAGAGTTGGCTTTGTTCCTAAGGAACCTCGCCCCAAGTGTCGATCTATTGACTGGAGCCGAGGCGCCTCCCAACGGAATTGGGTTCGTTTGGCAACCAGCGATCCCGTTGCCCTGGGGCAAACGGCGCTTCGTGCGGACTGGGTGCCGGGAATAGGATCGGGTCTGTTTCACGTGAAACAGAGTGCGATAAGCCCTCTCGCCTGTCCAGAACCTTGGATTGTTTCACGTGAAACTAGGATTGGGTTTGTTTCGCGCTGAGACGCTGCTTCATGTTAGTATGGCCGCTTGAGCAGAGTTTTCGCCATCGCCAACCAGAAAGGCGGGGTCGGCAAGACCACCACCGCCATTAACTTAGCCGCTTCATTGGCTGCCAACGACTTCCGAGTCCTGGTCATAGACTCCGATCCCCAGGGCAATGCCACCACGGGCCTGGGTGTGGCCAAAGATCCGGGACGCCCCAGTCTGTATCAGGTTCTCCTTGAGGGGGTACCCGCAAGAGATGCGATCCTGACAACCGAGTTCGAAGGGCTGCACTTGATTTTTGCCGACAAGAACCTGGTCGGCGCCAACCTTGAATTGGTGGGAATCCCCAATCGCGAATTTCGCCTGCGTGAGCGGATCGCAGACATCCGGGACGAATACCGCTTCGTGCTGATCGATTGCCCTCCGGCTTTGGATCTCCTCACCCTCAACGCACTCGTCGCGGCCGACTCCGTCCTGGTGCCCATCCAATGTGAATTCTTCGCGTTAGAAGGAATCTCGGAGCTCATGGATACGATTGACCGGGTCCGCGATTCGTTCCAGCACGCGCTCGCCGTGGAGGGCATTCTCCTCACCATGTACGACGACCGTACCAATCTCATGCGCCAGGTCGCCGCGGATCTGAGAGAGTTCTTCGGCGACCAGGTGTTCCGCACCGTCATCCCGCGCAGCATTCGGCTGGCTGAGGCGCCCAGTTTCGGCAAGCCGATTCTGAGTTATGACCCGCGCTCACGCGGCGCGGAGAGCTACATCAAGCTGGCGAAAGAGATTCTGGACCATGAACAAAATGGACAATTCGCGCAGAGCGCTCGGTAAAGGACTCAGCGCACTGCTGCCGACTCGCCCGGTGGCCCCGCCACCGCATGTGCCGGAGGAGACCTCTCAGACCGTCCCGATAGATTCCATTGATCCGAATCCTTTGCAACCCCGGCGCGTGTTTCAGAGCGAACGGCTCTCCGAACTAGCCCAGTCTATCCGCACCAATGGCATCATTCAGCCGCTGGTGGTTCGCAAACTGGGAGACCGTTACCAGTTGGTCGCCGGCGAGCGCCGGTGGCGTGCGGCGAAACTGGCCAAGGTTGAGCAGGTCCCGGTTGTGGTTCGGGACATCCCCGACAACCGCCTGCTGGAAATCACCTTGGTCGAGAACATCCAGCGCGAGGACCTCAATCCCATCGAGGCCGCCAACGCTTTCGCGCGCCTGGGCACTGAGTTGTCGTTGACTCCGGAGCAAATCGGGCATCGCACCGGCAAAGACCGCACCACCATCACCAACTTTCTCCGTTTGCTCCAGCTTCCCGCGGACCTCCAGCAACTGGTTGCGGAACGCCGCCTTTCGGCCGGGCACGCGCGCTGCCTGCTGGCATTGCCTTCCGTCGATTTGCAGCGCGAAGTCGCCGAGAAGGCTGTGGCGCAAGGCTGGTCCGTCCGCCAGATAGAGCGCACAACCCAGAGGATGATGGAGGGCCGCAAACCCAAGCATGTGGATGAGGTCGATACCGATCCTAACGTCAAGGCGGCCATTCAGGAGATGGAGCGAGTGCTGGGAACGAAGGTGCGGATCGTCGAGAAGGCCAATCAGAAAGGCCGCATCGAAATCGACTATTACTCGGCCGAAGATCTGGACCGTATTTACGCGGCGATTGTGGGCGAATCGTAGGCACGAGGCACGCCCGCCCCTACTTCAGAATCTGCAGAATATCGGTTAGTCCTCTGCGGATTTCGGGTAACGGATCTTCGGTGAAAAGTTCCTGCTGCACGCGTTCGGTTGTGCGCGGCTTGGGGGCGCGCGCCGCGGCTTGGAGCGACTGCCGCGCGCCTTCAATCGTGAACCGCTTCTCGTACAGCAGGTGCTTGATCCGCAGCAGCAACTCCACATCTTTGCGCCGGTAGAGCCGATGGCCCGTGCCGGATTTCTTTGGTGACAGGGCCGGGAACTCGGTTTCCCAGTACCTCAAGACGTACGGCTCGACTCCCAGGAGTTCGCTCACCTCGCCGATCTTGAAGTACAGCTTATCCGGGATCTCGGGAGGTCCGGACTGTAACGCAACATCCGTCATTGGCCATCCGACATCCTAACTCACTCGGTGGTGATTGTCACGACGTGCTGGCCGCGCGGCAGAAGAATAGTGTTGGGCCCGGCTGGCTGGAGTGGTTCCTCGGCGCCGTCAATATGGATGTGGCGCGGCGGGCGGTCCAGTATGGCAATGGCCCGGGCAGTCGTTTGGTAGGAAAGTTCGATGGTGTTGGCGCTCAGCGCGCGCGCGGCCTTCAAGTCGGCATTCAGGCGGACCAGGCGCGCCCCCTGTGGCCGCGGCGTGGGCTCGACACTATGCGGCCCCGCGGGTAGCCAGACGGTGTTCTCGTCGGCGGCGGGCCACAATTGGCCGTCGACCATGGCGGGGCCTTTCCAGGGGAGGCCGAAGCCGGATACCGAATCCACGATGGTTTTCGGGCCCATTTTCTCGATGCGGGTGACGGTGGCGGCTGCCGAAGGCAGCAGTTTCAAATCCAGCGGCAGCAGAGAGTTCTCGAAATAGAGCGCCACCCGCTGGAAACTGCCGGCAGCGTGGTGCAAAAGCTGGAAAAGTTCAGTCCCGGTCTGCTGCTTGGTGGGGTAAACATTCTGGTAGCGATCGACGATATTTATGTCGATAGCAAGTTTGTCGCGATGTGGCGTCAGCGCGGCATAATGCTCGGCGATGCTTGGGTAGCGTTGCGGCCCGAGGTGCCACACTGTGGCGGGGTCTTCAATGAGGAAGGTGAACGTGTGGTTGTCGAGCAGCGGCAGCACGCGGCCGGCATCTGCGCCGATGGCTTCGCGCATTCCCGTGTCGAAGCGGTCGTCGACGTGGGTCAGCACCAGGTCGAGATAAGGTTTCTGCCGTCGCGCCGCTTCCAACTCGGCGAGCCACCCTTCCTGCATCCGTTGCACCAAGTCGCTGCGGAAATCGAGGAACTCCTTCCGCGAGGCCTCGTCCTTGCGCGCGCCAAAAATCTCGATAGGGTCGAAGCCGCTGCGCTTCTGGAACAGGGCGCGGACGTCGTCATTCATCGGCGTAAACCGCGAAGCGTTCCCGGTGCCCTCGAGCGATTCGAAGTACAACTCGGCGAGGTTGACGCCGTCCCAATCGAACCGCGAGATCAACTGCTTCACGCCGGCGGAGACGGCGCGGAAACAGTCGCGGTTGGTCAGATTCATGAGCTTGCGCCAGTCGAGCTGAGCGTCCTGAAGCACCGCGGTCTTTTCGCGCCACTCGGGATGGTCGTCCCAGAACTTCTCGCTCACGTGCGGCAGCTCGATCCATGCATAAATCAGGATGCCTTCGCGGTGACAGGCTTTGATCAGCTTTGCGAGATACCCGTCGCGCTCGGCGTCAGCCTCGTAGAAGTGCCACGCCGCCACGTGCAAAGCGGCGATTCCGGCTTTGCGCCAGCGCGCCGCGAAATAGTCCAGGTCCACGCGCGATCGGTAGGACGAATCGAAGAAGGCCCACAACCGCGACGAGCGAAACGGCGGGTCCATCCCCAAATCGCAGAGCGCGTCCAGCAGGTACGGAAAGCGCTCATACCCTTTTTCGCCCGGAGGAACCGCCACCCACAGAACAGCCCCGGCGCCCCGGCGCATCCCTGCGGTCATGGGTGCGCCGGTCCGGCGCTCGCTCGCGAAAACCCGCGCGCCCGGCGGCAGTTCAAACACCGGCAGTTCGAGGCCCCTCTCCCAGATCACGGGAAGACTTGGACGGTGGACGTCGCTCAGGCTGTTGACCCGCACGCTCTCCTTGCCGCGGCGGAAGCCGAACATTTCGGCCAGCGAGGATTCGCCTTCCAGAATCAGGATGTTGCCCTTTTCCACGCGGCCGTTCCACTCCGCGGAAGCGGGAGCGCCGGTGCGAGCTACGAAGATGCGCGCCAGACCGGCAGGCTGCTGTTGAAGGCCGATAGAAGAGAGGATCTCCGGCCACGCGCCGGCATCTTCCGAAAGGACGCTGAAGTAGGGAAGATCGGCGGCGTGCGCGGGGCCCAGGGGGCACCCCGCCAGGACGAGCGCCAGGCTAATGAGTGAACGCATACCAGAACCCCGCGCGGAGATCGTTGAAATTCGGCCGCCGCGGATTACCTGTGTTGACCAGGTAGGCGCCCCGCAGCAGGTTAAGCGTCAGGTACGTCGATTGCGGCAGCAGGGAACTCGCCATTCGGATTCCAGGCCCTGTTTCGCCGAAATTGGCCCAATATTGGCGCTGGCTGTCGAAGGTCAGGTTAGCGTTCCAATGGAGCTGGCTGCGTAACGTCTTGGGGCCGAAGGCGTATCCCAAACGCGTTTGATCGTACACCAGGAAATCGTTGCCGAAACGGCTGACAAAGACGCCATCCAGCGTGGTGTCGGCAAACCAGCCGGACGATTCACCCCGCAGGGTGTGCCCTATGCCGCGCGCCAGCGAGACACCGCCGCGGTAGTCGGGCAGCATGTGACCGCTGACGTAGCCGATGGCGGAACCCGCCTCGGCCCAGCCCCTCATTCCGTGCCAGGGCGCCGTGGCCACGCCCACCGCGAGAATCAACGAACTCTCCGAAAGGTATTGCGGCGAAACTGCTCCAATGGTGAGGCGCGTATCGCCCACGAACCGCATGCTCACGTACGGCTGGATCGGAAAACTCGTCCGGATTTCGGTCTTGATCTGCCCGTAGGAGAACAAATCGTGCCAGCGCGTGGAATAGATAGGGAAAAGCCAGGCCGTGATGCGAAACCGCTCGACGACGCCGTGGAGGTTGCGCCAGGCGCGCGCGGCTTCGGAGGCGAGCCGCGAATCAGAGCTCTTACGCGCCAGATCGAACCAGCGGTATGCCAGCAAGTCCTGGTGGAGAATGTTGTAGGCCCAAGCGAGCTTCAGCATGACCTCAAAATCGCCGGGGTCGGCTTCATGCGCGATCTGGAGGTATTTCAGCGCGTCCTTCATGTAACCGGCCTTGATGCTGCGTTCGGCCATCACCTTGGCGTCGATGGCCGCGGGCGGCGCATCGCCGCGCGCTTTGAGCACCTGGGGCATGCGGAGCACGGCGCGCACGCGGTTGGCAAGGTCGTCGTCCTTCTCTGCCAGTACGCGCTCGAACAGGGGCATGGCGGCGGGCAGATCACCACCAGCGTAAAGCAGGAAACCGAGCTGCGTGGCGCTGAGGAGATCGTCCGGGGCGGTCTGGGTGAGCGTGCAAAACTCCCGCTCGGCCTCGGGCTGGAGATCCATGCGCAGCAGCAGGTAGGCCAACTCGCGGCGCAGCTCCACGTTGGAGGGGTCCAGCTCCAGCGCGCGCCGGAACTCGGGGACGTAGGGGTAGCGGTCGGGCAGCAGCTCCTGAGCCATCTCGGCGGCGCGCGGCTCACCGCCGCGCGAGGCGGCCAGCAACGCGGCCGTGGCGTCATCGGTGCGGCCGAGCGCCTTCCACACGCGGCCCAGGTCGACCAGCACGGATCGCCGGTCGGGCAGAAGCCGCCAGGCTTTTTCGTAGTGCTCGGCGGCGAGCGCCAGCTCGTCGCGCTGTTCGGCGAGCGTGGCGAGTTCGAAATGCGCGCTGAAGTTGTCGGCGCCCATTTCGATGGCCTTCTGCCAGCGCGCGATGCCCGCGGCCAGCGGCGCGTCGATATTCTGGAAGGCCCGCTCGGCGGTAGCATCACCCGTCTTGCGGATGCGGTCGAAGATGCGCCGCGCCTGCTGCTGTTCCTTGGTTTCGTAACACAAAAAAGCGTACTCCATGACCACTTGAGTATCGTTGGGGTCGATTCGCATGGCTTCGCCGAACTGGTCCCGGGCCAGCTCGTTTTCGCCGATCTTCAGGTAGGCGTACGCCAGATCTTTGCGGATGGGCGCGCGGCGCGGAGCAGCTTCGATTGCCTTGAGAAAACTCGCAATGGCGGCATCGTAGTCGCGCGCGCGCAGCGCCTCGTAAGCGCGGGTGAGAGGCTCGTAGGCAGGGTCCGGGGACTGGGCGAATGCCAACCCGCAAACCGCAAGAAACACTACACCGCGCATATCGTTGTTAGGGAGATAGTGGGGCGAGGCGGGCGATTGTCACAAGATTATCTGATGCCGTTGCGCGGCCAGCACCCCATGGACAGGGGGGGCGCAAGAGACTAGAATCGTAGTACATTAGGACGCCCTCGTCGAATGGGCAGTTCATGAACGCATCAGAGTCAGGCCGCGACCATCGGGTCTCGCGCAGGTGGATCATCGGTTTAGTGGGGGTCGTTGCCTGCGCATTGGCGCTTGGCTTCCCACCGCCTCCGGCCGCCACCCTCGTTCATCGCCCCTATCTGCAAAACCTCGGGGCGGACCACGTCACCATCGTCTGGTCGGCCCGTGAAAACCAGAGCGCGTCCATTCAGTATTCCACCGATGCCAGTTTCTCGCGGAGCGCGCCGGCGGGGCCAGTTCGCACCTTTCTGTCCTCCCAAACCGGCATGGGCTTCACGTTCTACCAGTACCGGGCCGACCTCACGGGGCTGTCCCCCGGCACTGCGTACTCCTACCGGGTCATCATGGACGGCCAGAATGTCGACCCCAACACGCCACCCTCGGTCTATCGCTTCAGCACTCCGGGCCCCGGCCCGGTCAGTTTCCTGGTCTTCGGCGATAGCGGAGACGGCAGCAGCCACCAACTGGCGGTGGCGCTGCAACTAGTAACGGAGCACCCGAATTTCGTGGTCCACGTCGGCGATATCGCGTACGAGTCCGGCACCTACAACGAATTCACCGCCAACTACTTCGAGTACTATTACACCCTGATGCGCCAGGTCTGCTTCTTCACGATCGCGGGCAATCACGAATATTACACCCAGAATTCGGCTCCCTATCTGGCGCTGCATGCGCCGCCCACCGACACCGTACCGGACCTGGACCGCGGCAAATACTACTCCTTCGATTGGGCAGACATGCACTTCACCGGCCTGGACGCCAATCTGCTCGACCCCTATTTTGCCGACGCCCAGGCGCGCATGCTGGCCTGGTTCGACAACGATCTCGCCCAGTCGCAGGCATTGTGGAAGATCGTCTTCTTCCACCAGACAGCGTATCCCATTTTTCATCATATCAACGACCCCATCGATATCGCCGCCCGCGCGCTGTTTGTCCCGATCCTGGAGCGGCATGGCGTACAACTGGTGCTGTCCGGGCACGAGCACACTTACCAGCGCAGCAAGCCCATGCGCGGCGGCGTTCCGGTCCCTCCCGGGACCGCCGGCACCGTCTATATGGTCTCGGGCGGCGGCGGGGGGGCCTTGCACCCGGTGGTTCCAGAGAGTTTTCTCGATTGGGAAGCGTCCGTGTGGCACTACCTGAGGGTGAGTGTCGACGGTCAGAAGCTTACCATCCAAGCCATCGGAACCGACGGCAAGGAATTCGACCGTCTGGTGTTGACTCAACCGCCACCTTTAGTCCCGTCGGATTCCGTCGTCAACGGAGCGTCTTTCACGTCATCCCTGGCCACGGGGGAACTGGTCAGCATATTCGGACAACGGCTGGCATCGGGCACCAGCCAGGCGTCCGGTTTTCCACTTCCCATCAGCCTGGACGGCTCCACCGTTACCCTGAACGGAGTCCCCATGGCCTTGATTTTCGCGTCTCCGGGTCAAATCAATGCGGCGTTACCGCTGGACGCGCTGGGGCCGGCGACTGTGCGGGTGACGACGTCCGCCGGGTTTGCTGAGACCGAGATCGATATCGCCGACGTTGCCCCAGCCATTTTTCCCTCCGCGATTACCCACGCCGACGGCACGCTGGTTTCACCTGCGGCGCCGGTTACGCCCGGAGAAACGCTGGTGATCTACATGACGGGGCTGGGACAGGTGGACGGAAAGATCGGCGCCGGCCAAGCCGCTCCCTCGTCGCCGTTGCTGGGGGTTCTGGCGCCGGTGCAAGTACAGATAGGCGCCACAACGCCAATCACCCCCGATTTTGCCGGTCTCGCTCCGGGCTTTGTTGGGGTGTACCAGGTAAACGTGGCCGTCCCGCAGGATCTGCCGGCCATGGTCTATCCGCTGCGTGTTTCGGTGAAGGGAATCGCCAGCAATTCTCAGAATATCCAAGTGCAGAGCCGCAATCCATAATGCCGCCGCCCCAGGAAATGCCTGCGCGGCCATGGCGTCCGATGGGGCGCGATGCTGCGCGCCATGATCGAATGAGTATACTGATGCGTGCCTCATGTCTGACCCTGGACAGAACCCGCTGACGATCAAGCGGCTGCTACGCCCGCACTTCAGATCCCTGTCGCTCGGCGTACTGGTGGTGGCCGGTGGCAGTGTCGCGGACCTGCTGCAACCCTGGCCGCTGAAGATCATCATCGATACGGTTCTGAAGGCGCGTGCCAGCAAGGGGTGGATGAACGATGTGGTCGTGGGGCTTGCCGGAAACGATCCGCTGGCAATCCTCCGCCTGGCCGCGCTGGCCGTGCTGGCGATCGCGGCGTTGGGCGCCTTTTGCTCGTATGCCGAGAAATCGCTGACGACCACCATCGGGCAGAAGGTGCTGCACGAGTTGCGACGGACGCTCTATGCGCAAATTCAGCGGCTTTCGCTGGCGTATCACGACCGCAAGCAGACAGGCGACCTGATCAGCCGCGTGACCGGCGACATCGATTCGGTGCAGAGTTTTCTGGCTTCGGGCCTGCTCGGCACGCTGGTTAGCATGCTGACCCTGTGCGGCATGATCGGCGTGATGTTCTACATCAACTGGCAGTTCACGCTGATGGCGCTCTCCATCGTGCCTTTGCTGTTTGTGGTGGTGTTCACCTACACGCGCAAGATCAAGAAAGCCTCGCGGGCGGTGCGCAAGAAAGAAGGCGAGATGGTTTCCATCATCCACGAGGTCTTCTCCGCGGTGCGCGTGGTGAAGGCCTTCGCGCGCGAGGACTATGAGCAGCGGCGCTACGAAGTGGAGAGCATGGAGAGCGTGGGCATCGCGTTGCGCGCCCGGGGATTGAAGGCCAAGCTCTCGCCGATGGTGGAAATGATCGTGGCCGGCGGAACCTGCCTGGTCCTGTGGTTTGGCGCGCGCATGGTTCTGGACGGCAGCCTGTCGACGGGCTCGCTGATCGTTTTCGTCCTGTATCTGGCAAGGATGTATAAACCGATGCAGGAGCTTTCGAAGATGACCGATACCTATACCAAGGCAGCGGTGGCGTGGGAACGCATTCAGGAAGTGTTGCAGACCAAGCGGGACATAGAGGACTTGCCGGGCGCCGTGCCCGCTCCGCCGTTCCAGGGCAGCATCGAATTCGACCACGTCGCCTTCAGCTACGGTCCCAAGTTGCCGGTGCTCCACGACGTGAGTTTCCGCATCGCGCCGGGAGAGATGGCGGCGCTGGTGGGCCCGACCGGTTCCGGAAAATCGACCATCACCAGCCTGGTGGCGCGCTTCTACGATCCCACCGCCGGGGTGGTGAAGATCGACGGATTCGACATCAGGCAGTTCCAGCAGTCGACGCTGCGTCAGCAGATCGGCTTCGTGCTGCAGGAGACGCTGTTGTTCCACGGGACCATAGCGACCAATATCGCGTACGGCAAATCGGGCGCGACCATGGACGAGATCGTGCGCGCTGCGGAACTGGCCAATGCCAGCGAGTTCATCGACAAGATGCCGGACGGCTACGACACCGTCGTGGGTGAGCGCGGGGTGACGCTTTCCGGCGGGCAACGCCAGCGCATCGCCATCGCGCGGGCGCTGATCCGCAGCCTTCCGATCCTGATTCTGGACGAGCCGACAACGGGGCTGGATGCCGAGTCGGAGCAACTGGTCTTCGATGCGCTGCGCCGCCTGATGGAAGGCAAGACGTCGATTGTGATCGCCCATCGGCTGGCCACCATCCAGCGGGCGGACAAGATTTTCGTGATCGAGGACGGTGCGATCGCGGAGACCGGCAAGCACGACGAACTGATGGCGAAAGGCGGTCGGTACGCCAAGCTTCATGACATCCAGTTCTGCGTGCAGGAGCGGACAACAGCGGCAGGGACCACCGGCGCGGACTCGTAGCCGGGCGGCGCAACATTCTCCAATGCTACGGTTGTGCGGCTCTCACGGCAGAACCACCAGCGGCGCTCGCAGGAATTCGAACTTCTTCGCCGTTTCGTGGCGGCCTATGGGATCGCCGCCCAGTCTTCGATCTGAAGCCCCGCAACGCGCCCAAATTCGCGGACGTTGTGCGTTGCCAGGACGTGACCACGCGCCGAGGCGATCCCTGCAATGAGCACATCGTAGGCGCCTATCCCTTCACCCCGGCTTTCCAGGTCCGCCCGGATGACGCCAGATCGTTCGCCCGCGTCCTGGTCCAACTCCACCAGTTGAAAAGCAGAGCAAAACTGCCGGCATATGACAGTGCTTTCTTGCGGTTTCCAGCTACGCAACGCGCCAAACATCAACTCGGCAACGGTCACGGTCGAGAGAAAGATCGCATTCCGATTTCTGGAAGCCAATTGCTCAGCCACATGAACATTGCGCCCGCGCAGCAACTCGATTGCGATGTCAGTGTCAAGCAGATAGGTCGTCACAAACTGGCTCGGTTTTCCACGGGTGGCTGGGCGGAGCGTTCAAATTCGGGCAGGCTCCCAATCAGCTCCGTGAATAACTCCGCTGGCCAGCCATGCTGGACGGCCTCATCCACCACACGGGCCGGCACGGCAGCGTGCAGTGGCGCTTCCCCGAACCCGGTTTGTGAAAGGTCATGGATGATCCGCGCCACCTCGTCCACCTGTTCCGGACGCAGCCTCTTGAGTTGGGTAATGACTTCCTCCACTGACGCCATACTTCTACCCTACGCCACGTAGCGCCGAAAATCCACATTGTGGCAACCGCCGGGAGTCGCCCTTGTTCCGGGCGCCTGCTTTGCGAGTCGGCGCTCGGGCCGGCAGGATTTCACCAGCCGCTATCGGGTCCTATGTGCAACGCCTGGTTAGACAATGCTGCTCTGAACAAGCGAGCTGAGCCTCACGATGAACCGGTGACCAAGCAGGGTCTGATCAGCCCGTCCCCATCGAGCGAACACCCAGACGCCCGCCAACTGTAAGTCGCCAATCCGATGCCGACGCCACTGTTTGTCAATCTTATCGTCCTGGCGCATCTGGCGTGACGAGTCGCTCAAGTGCCAGATCCGCTTCGCTGAATTCATCGGTTGCGCAGGGTCGAGAATCGGGACGTCGTCGTCTTCCGGGGAGCCGGGATTGGCGGGATCGACGACAACGAAATGTGACGCAAACGTGTCGTCATAAGTGCCGATCTTCAAGACGATGACGACATCTTGCCTCTCTGCCCGGCTCAGCATCCGGTACGCACGCAGAGGCAGGCACTCTGATGCCTGGGTTCTCGGCCAGTTCGGTTCGCCCGAAAGGTACTCCTCCTTCAAGAGAAGCTGCACCTCTCCCTTGCTGGCCTCACAAACAACGTCGGCATATAGCGTAACCATAGCCAAGCCTGCACGCGTGTAGTAGAGCTGGTCGGACGCAAACTTGTTGAGCTTGCGGGGTGTCCAGTACCGCCCTCGCGGCGCAAGGAGTCGCAGCACCATCGCTAAGCAGGTCAGCAGGCAACCTTCATTCGCGATCGTATTGCCGCTGCGAAAGGGATACAGCAATTCTTCAGCCGCCGCCTGGGAGGCCCCGTTGTAGCGCCGATGAACCTCCATTACCCTGGCACGGTCCCACATGAGGTCCTTGCCCCAGGCAGAATCAAACTGCCGATATAGCAGACTGCCGATGACTCTCATATGTACGTCCTCCAAAGCGCCGCCTGCAACCCGGCGCTTACTGGAATTGGATCGAACCACATCTCAGCCGTCAGAGCAACGCCATTGATTCCTGGCGAGAACAACCCCAGCACAAGCAATTCGTTACGCGCTCCGGTCGGCGATCCGAGACGAATCGCTATGCTGCCTTTCAGTGAACCAGAACCATGCGGGCGCCTACGGCAGAATCACCAGCGGCGCTCGCAGGAATTCGAACTTCTTCGCCGTCTCGTCGATGACGCTCACCTGGCAGGTGTACCGGCCCGGCTTCAGCGTATTCAACGGAACCTGGAACTGTACCGGCAGCGTGCCCTGGCGGGTTGTCGAGAGCGTGCTGAGCTCGACCGGCGCCGACTCGAAGGCCTTCCGGCCCTGGCGATAGAAGCTTACGACCGCCACCACACGCGGCTTCTTGGTGCCTGCCTGCTGCGCGGGATCGTAGACTTCGAAATAGACGTACAGGTTCTGCTTAGCGGTGAGGGCGCGGGTGATGCTGGGAATCAGCTTCTGACCTTCGTACACCAGGGGATGGTTGACCAGCAACTTCTGATTGGCGCCCGCGCCGATGGCCTCGGCGATGGGCTGGCGCTGTCCGCTCCAGACCACCGAACTGACACGCAGGCCCTCCCGATCCGCATTCACGTTGGGAATGGTGAAGTCCGTCTCGAAAGTGCCCATCTTGCCGCCCTGGTTTTCGCGCGCCAGAAACTTGAGGCGGTACTTGCCGGGCGAAAGCGTAAAGCCCGTGTCGTATTGAATGTTCTTGCTGGCGAGCTGCGCGGCGCCCTCGCCCATTTTGACTTTGATGGTGTCGCGCACGTTGCCCTTAACCTGCCCCCGGGCGTCGGTGACCTGGCCGACGAAGTCCAATTCCGTAGTATCGCCGGCGCCGCGGCGCGACAGGGCGATTTCGCTGCCGGCGACCTTGACCGCGACCGGCACAAAATAATGGTCGCCCACCAGCCGGAAGTAGTTGATCTCCAGAGCCAGCGGCAGATCCGTCACGGGGTCGCCGAGGAGCAGGGCCTCCTGGAGTTGCCGCTCCTTATCCGTGGAGGTCGATTTGTTGAATGCCATGGCGGCGAAATACCCGTTGCGGTAGTCAAGCTGCGCCTGGTACTGCTTGGGAACGCTGACCTGCACGCGGCGGAATTTGCCATCGACCACGGGACTGTTGTCGTAATAGCCGAGAACATAGTAGCTGCCGAGGTCTTCGTGGGCCTGCTGGATGCCCAGGGTGAGGTCGTTGGAATCCAGTAGCGCCTTGCCGCCGGTGTCGTCGGCGAGCGTGAACAGGGTTTCCTGCTGGTCGTTGAACTTGGTCTTCTGCGTGGTGATGGCCTGTCCAGTGAATACCGACGTGCCGCGCGGGGCAGCCTTGCTGGCGTCTCCGCCGGGCGCCAGCGCCACCAGGCCGCGCGCATCGATGGGGTAGAAGGAGACGTTGGCGCGGATGGCGGCGTTGACCGTGGATTCGATCTGCGAGCGGTTCTCGACGCCCGTCTTAGGGACGCCGGCGGAGAAGTAGATCAGCGCCTTTTTCTCGGGCAGTGGAGCCAGCATGCGGACCGCGGATTCCAGGCCCGCCAGCTTGCGGTCCGTGTTGAAGATGTTGAATTCGGTTTCGTCGGCGATGAACGCGGCCCCGGTATATTCGCCGCTGTTGGGGTCGCCGGTGTCGGCCTCAATGGCGAGTTCGCTGGCTTCGCCGATGTGAAAGCTCTTGATCACCTGGGTCAGGCGGTCACGGTCGGAGGTGAAATCCTGGGCCACCTGAACAGTGGCGCCGAGGGTCATGATGGACACCATGTCCGACGGGGTCATCTGCTCCGCCAGAAACTTCAGCGCGGCTTGCTGCGCGCGGATCTGTTCCTGGGGCTGCATGGAAGAGAAATCGAAGAACAGCACCAACAGGCGCTTGTCCTGGTATTGAACCTTGCCGGCCGTTTGGACATTGATGACGTTGGCTCGGGCGGCCATGGCGGGAGCGGGAGCGGAAGGCGGGGCCGCCGCGGGGACGGCAGGTTGCGCGGTTTCGTCGGCGATGCGTTGAAACTCGAACACCGCGATCTCCTGCGCTTTGCCGTTTTCCAGAAGCGTGAAGTCTTCTTTCTTCAGATTGTCGATGGCCTTGCCGTTCCTGGCGCGAACGAAGACATCCACCACCACCAGCCTCGTGGTGGTCTTAAACGTGGTGATCTCCTGTTGCTGCCCGGCCAGGCAGAGCGTCAGGAAGACTGTTGCTGCGAGCCTGTACATGCTGGATCTCCTGGTCAAAACTTATAGCGCAAAGTAGCCTTGAAGGTACGCATGGGCAGGGCCACGGTGGGCAGGCCGTAATTCAAGGCGTTCAGCACCGTGCCGAAGTTGGAGAAGATCGCCGTATTGGTGATATTTGTGCCCTCGATGCGGATTTCAATGTGATGGCGCTCGGTCGCATGGAAGGAGCGCGTGAGCGCGAGATTCATGGAAAACCGCGACGGCCCCGGAATGGTGTTGCGCCCTGCGTTGCCAAAAGCTCCCAGCGAGGGCGGCGCGAACGCGGCCTTGTTGAAGAAGCCGCTTCCGCCGGAGACAGTGATGCCGGTGGCGTCGGCGCGGCTGGCCCCGAAATTCCCGCTACCTCCGGAATCCGACAGGTTCCCCAGAACCCGCGCCGTGTAGGGGAGACCGCTCATGGCGGTGATGTTTCCCGCCAGGATCCAGGAACGCAGGATGCCGGTAAGGGCCGGACTGGCGAGCGGCCTCTTCTTGCCTACCGGCGATTGCTCCGTGAAACCCAGACTGAAGGAGTGACGCTGATCGAAAGTGGAAAGGCCGCGCTCGGCGCGCAGGTTCTTATCGTTCTGCGCCACCACCACGGCGCCGCCCCCGATCACGGACGCATCGTCGATCGACTTGGAGTAGGTGTAGAGCCCCTGGACGGAGAGTCCCTTGCTTAGTTTGCGGGTCAGCCGCGCCTGCCCGGCGTGAAATATCGAATTGCCGTCGGAGGTTTCATAGGTGAAGCCGACGGCGTTGCCAATCAAACGCCGGCTCTCGGCG
The DNA here is from genome assembly GCA_049510555.1 of Bryobacteraceae bacterium. Classification (GTDB taxonomy): domain Bacteria; phylum Acidobacteriota; class Terriglobia; order Bryobacterales; family Bryobacteraceae; genus Fen-178. Next base: position 8,381 of record JBEKYW010000051.1, on the reverse strand, counting down.
GTCAAGGGCGAGCCGGGAAGGGCGCGGTTGGGCGCGCGCTGCACGTCGAGCCGCGTGCCTTTGGTGCCCATGTAGCTGAGCTCCAGTACCCAGGCTTTGCTCAGATTCTGTTCGACGGCGAAATTCCAGGTCTGCGCATAGCCGTCCTTGTAATACCGGTCGATGGCCATACTGTTGTTGATCAACTTGGTGCTGGCGCTCGTGAAACCGGTGGCCAGGCGCAGCGCATAGTCCAGGCTGGCAAGGATCGTGCTGTTCTGCGCAAATGGCGGCTGGGACGCGAGACGGCCCGGCAATTCCCCGTAAATGGAGCCGTTGTAAAAGATACTGTATCCCGCACGCAGGACAATGTGTCTTTTTTGGGTGGGGCGCCAGGCGATCGCCGCCCGTGGAGAGAGATTCTTCGGGTCCCCGTCGATCAGGGCCCGCGGGAACACGCCGGTGTAAGGACCGCTTTGTCCAGGGATGACCACCGCCGCTCCCGTGACACCGCTGGCCAGATCCAGGTTCGACATTCGGTCGTACTTCTCCGTGTACGGCGAGAAATACTCGTAGCGCAGGCCCAGGTTGAGGGACAGGTTGGAGCGGACCTTCCAATCGTCCACCACGTAAGCGCTGTACGCCGACGAGCGGAAGTAATTGGCGGAGCTTCCAAACCGGACCTTGGCCGCGTTCGGAAAACCGAAGAGGAAATCCGCAAAATCCAAGCCGGTGCCCGGCAGCAGGCGTTCGTTGTTGTCGAAGCCGCTGGTCAAAAGACCGCTGAACACGAAGGAGCCGCGGCCGTAGGTGTCGGTGATCGGATTGCTCTGAATGCGCCGGTATTCGCCGCCGAAGGTCAGGCTGTGTGTCCCCCGCACCACGGTCATGGCATCGCGCAGTGCGGACGCCTGGTCGCGCCGGGTCACCGGGTTGCCATCCACCATGTTGCCGTAGTTGGTGAAGGAGAGATTGGGCGGGCCGTAGTTGAGAGGATCGGGCGAAGTGCCCTGAATGCCCATGGCAGCCGCCACATTGGAACCGTACGCGAAGTAGGGAACGTAGTTCGAGCGGTTCCTGCGTCCAGCCCACTTCGGATTGCCAGCCGAACCCATCCAGCTTGTCTTGAAAGCCGTAGAGTTGGGCCTGCTTTCCGTTGCGGCTCTGCAGGGCGAAACTCAGGCTGAAGCGGTTCTTGTCGTTCAGCGTATGGTTGAGCTTGGCCGAGAAATCGCTGGTATTGAAGGGCACCGCGGTGGTGATCTGGTAGTTCTGGACGCCGCCCGGCAGATTGGGCAGCGGGATGTATTTGAGCAACTGGGTGGCGATTGGGTCGATGCGATTGGCAGGCACGATATTGCCGGCGAGCGGCAGATGGCTGATGGAATCGTAGAGCACAATTGGTCCGGCAACCGTGGGCTTGGAAAAGTTACCGCTGCGCTGATCCGCGTTGGGCACGGTATCGAAGTTGGCGTACGGGTTCTCGCCGCGCAGGGCGGCGAAACTGAGGAAGAAGATGGTCTGGGGGCTGCCCGGGAGCGGGCCGCCGGCGGCAGCGCCAATACGGCTCTGCGAGTAGCCTGGCTTGTTCAGGGGTTGGCCGCTGAGCGAGTAAGGACTGGCATCGAATGCCGAGTCGCGGAAGGTATACAGAACGTTGCCTCTAATCTGGTTCCCCTGCTTGGTGGCGCCGAAGCTGCTCACCGTGTCGCTCAGGGACTTCTTCTTCTTCGCCTTCTTGGCGGCTTTCTTGGCGCGTTTTTCGCCGGGCGCGAGGGCGCTTTTCGCCTTCTTCGGTTTCGTGGCGATCGCCTGATCCTGGTCCAACTGGTCGAAGAAGTTCTGCTGCTGGACGGACTGCAGTCCGCCGCTGAGGCTTCCGTTCACCAGGAAGGCTTCGTTGACGTCGGAGCCGCCCATAGGCTGGGCAGTGGGAGGAGCCACGGCTGCTTCCATCTGCTGTTCGATCTGCGCCTGGCTGTCATCCTGCTCCCTCACATCCACCGTCTGGAATCCGGCGGCGGGCGCCGTGGCGGGGGTTTCGGCAACGCCCCCAGCCTGTAGTTCCAGGTCGAAATCCAGGACCGATGCCCCGCCTATCAGGGTCCGTTCTTCGCGGGCCGGCGCAAAGCCGAACATCTCGGCTTGAAACACCCACTTACCCCAACCGGGAAGATCGAAAATATACATGCCACTATCATCGGTGGTGGTCACCAGCTTCCACTTGTCCAGCGATGCCGTGACGGTAGCGCCGGGAATGGCCTTCTTACCGGAGCGGACGTAACCGTAGTGCTCGGCGCCAAACAGAGTGCTGGAAATGAGAAGGGCAAGAAAGCCGCGCAAGAGCCATTCCACAGGACTGGCCTCCATTATGTGTGAATTCAGTCAATAACTTAGCACACGCATGGCCAGATTGGAAGCGGCTTCCCGGCTTCACCGGCTTCACGCCGGCGCCGGCGGCAGAGCCCTGGTAGTTCCACCCTGCTGCGTCGAATCGCCCGTGCGAAGAATGACCATCCTGCCTCCCCGGGAATCTGACGTTCATGATATTATTGGGTGACCATTCAAGCCTGACGGCGAGATGGGAGGTCACGTGGGAACTGCGGCGTCGCGGAACGAAGAACCGCAATTTATCGACTGGGAACCAATAGAGTCCAGTAAAGGGCTGACCGTCCTGCGCGTCCGAGTGCCGGGCGGCTGGCTGGTGTACGCCTCCAACAGCTTTCACCAACACGGAGGCCTCACGTTCTACCCCGATCCGGAACATCGATGGAATGGCGGGAGTTTGCCGCGCAACCCGGAATAGCTCCGCGTAGCGTGGTTTCAGATTTGGCAACGATGGCCGGCGCAGAAGCCGCCGACTCATGCCGGTTTCTCCGTCGTGACGCCGGCACGGAACGGATCGAGCTGGGGCTGAGAATGTAGGAGGGATTGCGGTGGCATTCCAAAAGCAGCTCTTGTTGGTCACGTTGTTCGGAGTGCAGGCGGCCGCGCTGGCCCAGACCCCGACCGCGACGGACCTGTTCGACGGCAGCGTTCTTCACGAAGTCCGCGTGACCATGAAGGACGCCGATTGGCAGGCGCTGAAGGCAGCCTACCAGACAGATTGGCCATTCAATGTCGACACGTTCCAGTGGAAGGGCGCCGGCAGTCTGACCGCCTCGGTCGGCAATTTCCAGATGCATAACCGCGGCCACGGCAGCCGCAGCCCAATCAAACCGGGGTTGCACTTGACCTTCGATGCCATCGTCAAGGGGCAGACTTTCCTCGGCCTGTCCTCGCTGGAACTCAAGCCCAATACCCAGGACCCAAGCTTGCTTCACGAGCGGCTGTCCATGTTGCTGTTCAATCGCATGGGCGTCCCGGCTTCACGTGAGGTCCATTCCCGTTTTTACGTGAATGGGGAGTATATCGGCGTTTACCTGCTGGTCGAGTACCCGGACACGACTTTTTTGACACGCATCTTCAACGAGAGCAGCGGCTACGAATACAATTACATTCCGGGCGACTGGACGGGTATCGTCGGTTTCGGCTACCATTTTGAATACCTCGGCCCCGATCTTACGAAGTATGCGTCAGCCACCCTTCCAACGCCGTTCAGCCCCGAGACCCACAGCAATGCGCCCGACACCGTGACGTTGGAGGGGATGATCCGGACCATGAATCAGGAGCCGGATGCCACTTTCCTTTCGGCGATGGCGCCCTATCTCGATCTCAAGCTCTTCCTCACCCACATAGCCGTGGAAACGTACGTAGCGGATTACGACTGTATTCTCGGCGAGTATTTCGGGATGAACAACTTTCACTTCTACCGGTTTGTGAACAGGCAGTTGTCGCAATTCATCCCTTGGGATAAAGACAACGCGTTCCTGTCGGTGGTGCGGCCGGTGCTCCAGAACGCCGACCAGAACGTGCTCATGCGGCGGCTCATGGCGATCCCCGAGTACAAGCAGTACTACTTCGAAGCCCTAGTCAAGACGGCCACGATGGCGACGGCGGGCGACTGGCTGCAACAGGAAGCGGCGAGGGAGTACAGCCAGATCCAGCAGGCGGCTTACGCCGACCCCAACAAGCTTTATGAGAATACGGGCTACCTTCTGCCCTGCTCCAACGCTTGTTTCGACGCCGCGGTGGCGTATGTAGTGGCGTTTGCCCCGCTGCGGACGCAGTTCGTTATGACTGACATCGTGACTCAGGGCTACCAGGTGCCTTCCAACTATCCGAAGCTTGCCGACGGCGGTGTAGTGAGCGCAGCCTCTTTCGTGGCCGATGTCGCGAGGGGCGGACTGGCAAGCATTTTTGGCTCCAACATGGGAAACGGCGACAACACCACGGTCTACATCAACGGCCTTGCCGCTCCGGTGTTCTACGCCTCGCCGGGCCAGTACAACGTGCAAGTGCCCTGGGAAACTACCGGAATGGGTACGTTCACCATGATCGTGAACGGCATGCTCAGCAACGTCCAGTCTGTCGGCGTGTACACCTATTCTCCGGATGTTTTCATGATTTCGCCGGCTCAGGCCGCGATTACTCACGCCGACGGCAGCCTGGTATCGAACGCCAGTCCCGCAGCCGTGAATGAAACGGTGGTCGTCTACGCCACCGGATTGGGGCCGGTAAGCGGCGCCATGGTTACCGGAAAACCCGCATCATCCACCAGTCTTCAGCCCACAACACCGCAGCCGGCTACGGCCACGCTTGGCGGCATTCCCGCCACCGTGTCCTTCTCCGGCCTGACCCCGGGATTCATCGGCCTGTACCAGGTAAACGTGCAGGTCCCTGCGAACGCGCCTCCTGGCTCGTTGCTCTACATCAGGATCGGCGGGGGATTGGCGCCGCCGGTGCCGCTGCCGGTCAAGTGATGCTCGACCGCTGTCGCCGGCGCCGCGCTGAACCCGGCGCTGGCATTGTCCCCTTTTCGTACATTTCCCCGCTGACTCTTTTGAAACGGTCCCATGGCGGTGAGACAATGGCAGATAGTCGTTGGATCGGGAGGAACCGGGAATTGCGAATCCGCCTCGCCACGGTGGCGATCTGCTGGGTGCTCTTGTCCGCGGCCGCAATGGCACAGCCGCTCCGTGGAACCGGGTCCATTTCAGGAACCGTCCGGGACGCCTCCGGCGCCGTCATTCCCGACGCTGCCGTCGAATTGCACAACCCGTCTCGCGGAATCCGGCGCAGCACGAAAACCGACGCCAGCGGCACTTTTCAGGTAATCGCTCTCGACCCGGCGAGCGACTACACCGTCAGCGTCACCAAAGCCGGGTTCGCCGTCCAGGAGCGCGACCGGTTGGATGTCCTGGTGGGGGAAGTGACCAACCTCGAAATGACTCTTCAGTTGACTCCCGAACTGACCAGCCTGTCGGTAGAGGAATCGGCCCCCGCCGTTGACCAGACAAAAACCGAAATCTCGCAGGTAGTCCGCAATTCCCAGATCCTGAACCTCCCCATCAATGGGCGCCGCGTCGATACCTACGTCCTGCTGACCCCGGCGGTGGTCCCCGACGGCGCCTTGGGACTGGTGTCTTTCCGCGGCGTCGCCGGAGGCAACGTATTTCTCACCGATGGGAACGATACCTCCAACCAGTTCTTCGACGAAAACGCCGGGCGAACGCGCATCTTCACGCAGATCTCGCAGGACGCGGTGCTGGAGTTCCAGGTGCTCTCCAGCGGCTATTCCGCCGGGTACGGCCGCGCCTCCGGAGGAATCATTAACACGGTGACGCGCAGCGGGTCGAATACTCCCTACGGGACGGCGTACTGGTTCTTCCGTAATCGGGGGCTCAACGCCCGGGATCCGTACGGCACCATCAATCCTCCCGAACGCCGCCATCAAGCCGGAGGCAGCCTGGGGGGAAAGTTGGTTCAGGACAAGCTGTTCTACTTTTTCAATGGCGAAGTTCACCGGCGCGACTTTCCGCTGGTGGCGTCGCTGGCCCGCCCGCCGCTATTCAATAGCTCGGGAGCGTTTATCGGCGCCTGCGCGGCCACCGCGGCGCAGTGTGCGTCGGCGCTCCAGTTTCTGAACCGCCAATTTCAGGTTCTGGACCGGACGGCCGATTCGGACTTGCTCTTCGGCAAGCTGGACTGGCTGCCTTCGCAGACCCATCGCATCAGCGCCAGCTTCAACTACCTGCGCTGGGTTTCCCCCAACGGATTTCAGACGCAGGCGGCGCTGAACGACGGCACAGGCGTGGGCGCCAACGGCAACTCGTCGGTGCGCACGCGCTATGGCAGGATCGAGTGGATGTACATTCCCGGCGGGGCACGGATCAACGAGTTCCGCTTCGGCTGGTTCAAGGACCGTCACGCCGACAACCTCAACCCAAGCCTGATTCCGCCCACCGGCTTGGCCCAGATCGTCGTGGAGGGGCAAGCTAACCTCGGCTCAAACGCCGACTTGCCGCGCATCGATCCCAGCGAGAACCGGTTTCAGGTGGCCGATAACCTGACCCTGGTCTCCGGGCGGCATATCTGGAAGTTCGGCTTGGACTTCCTCAGCACCGAAGATTACACCAACTACCGTCGCAACCAGAATGGCACTTACCAGTACGCCGATTTCACGTCGTTCGCCGAGGACTACAGCGGGAACACAACGGGCGCGCGGAACTGGGAAACGTATTCGCAGCGTTTCGGAAACCCGATCTTCGATGAGACGGTGCGCGATTACAGCCTGTTCACCGAGGACCAGCTCCGGGTCAACTCGCGCGTGACCCTGCACTACGGACTGCGCTACGAACACTCCGCGCTGCCGCAGCCCAAACAGGCAAACCCGGATTATCCGGACAGCGGCCATATCGGCTCCGCCGCCACCAACCTGGCGCCCCGGTTGGGAGGGGCGGTGGCTTTCAATCGCGCGCGCACCGTGGTTCGAGGCGGGTACGGGATCTTCTACGCGCGCTACCCAACCGGCCTGATCACGACCTTCTTCCAGGAGAACGGCATCGGCCAGCCTTCCATTCAGTTGGATGCACGCTTCCTGTCGGACCCGCTGACCGGCCCCGTGTTTCCCAACGCGCTAAAGACTCCAGCGGCATCCTCGGCCGTGGATTTGACGATCCCTTCCAAGGACTACCGAAACCCTTACACCCAGCAGGGGGATCTCGCCATCGAGCACGCCATCTCCGGGGACTGGAATGTCAGCGCCGCCTGGTTGTGGAGCCGGGCGCTGCACCTGACCACCGTGCGCGATCTGAACATCGGGCCGGCGGCGACAACGGTCGCCTACGAGATCGACGATGCCAATGGCAAGGCTGTCGGCACATACATTACTCCCGCTTACCGCCTGGCGTACCGCGTCAATCCCAAATATGGGCGCGTGAACAGCGTGGAATCCGGAGGTAATAGCTACTACAACGGGCTGGTCGTGCAATTGCGCAAACGTCTCTCGCACGGGTTCGAGGGATTCCTGGCCTACACCTGGTCGCATGCCATCGACTTCAATCAGGGAGGCGGCGCGGACAACATCTTCTTCAGCGACGGGCCGCGCACCTTCGAGAACGGCGACTATCGCGGAGAAAAGGCTTCGTCGCAACTCGACCAGCGGCACCGCCTGGTGGTTAGTTCCAGTTGGGAGCCGAAGTTGACCGCGAAGACCGCTGGCCTCGCTCACGTGCTGGGCACCGGCTGGCGCCTGTCGCAGATCTCGACCTTCGCGTCCACGCAGCCCGCCACACCGACCATCCTGGTTTCGGGCGTTCCCTTCCCCGGTGCCGCGTTCAATTCCACCGTGAACGGATTTGGCGGATCGAATCGAGTGCCGTTTTATCCGGCGAGCAGCCTGCCGATCGATCGGGTGATCCGCACCGATGCCCGTCTGACGAAGATCTTTGCACTATCGGAGCGCCATCAGTTGCACGTGAGTTTTGAGGCGTTCAACGTGCCAAACCACGTCGCCAATACGGCGGTGAGCACGGTGGCCTTCGAAGCCAAAAACCTGGTGCTGCGGCCGGTGCCGAATCTTGGCCAGGGAGTCGCATCGCAAGGCTACCCCGATGGCACCAACGCCCGCCGCGCTCAGGTGAGCGCACGTTTGATGTGGTAGGGTTTGTTGCCGAACTCGTGGATCCGATCCAGCTCTTCCAGACTCTTCAGGTATTTCAGCATTTCGCCGCGCACCTCGGCGGTCTCCCAGCCCGGGTAGTGCTTGGCCAGGCTCGCGCAGAAGAACTCCACGAAGCCCGGGTCGCCGTCACCGTCCTTTTTCTTTTCCTTGTTCTTTTTCTTTTCTTTCAAACGAAACGAGGCCGCCGGTTTGGGGGCGAAGCGGAACAACTCCTCGAGCCACTCCTTGGGCAGACCGGCGGCGACACCGAATGCCATGGCGCTTTCCACGTAGGGCGCGGCCACCACGGTGCGCCCTTCCTTCAGCGTGGGCTCGATCTCCCAGCGCAGGCGGAACA
>JBEKYW010000050.1:0-34571 GCA_049510555.1 Bryobacteraceae bacterium | reverse complement strand
ATCACTGGAACTCGCGCTCGTTCGGCTACATGCTGAACAGGCAATTTACATGGTGAACTCCTTTCAGTTCACAAGATCAGCCAGGCTTTTCCTGGCATACCGACCGTAAGGGAGCGGAGAATCCGCGGGCCTGGTGTTACACTGATCCATAATGTCCTACCACCACATCCTGTTTGAGGCGGACGAGACCGGTATCGCCCTGGTCACCGTCAACCGCCCCGACAAGCTGAACGCGCTCTCGGGCGCGGTGGTTGCGGAGTTGAAAGACGCATTCGAGCGCATCGCGCGCGACCGCTCGATCCGCGCGGCCATTCTCACGGGCGCCGGCGACAAGGCGTTCGTGGCGGGGGCCGATATCAACGAATTGGCGGCGCTTTCGCCGGTGGAAGCGCGCGAGTTCTCATTGCGCGGCCAGCGGACGTTCCGGATGATTGAAACCTCGCCCAAACCAACGGTGGCCGCGGTGAATGGATACGCGCTCGGCGGCGGCCTGGAGCTGGCGATGGCTTGCACCGTGCGGTTTGCAGCGGAGAACGCCAAGCTCGGCCAGCCCGAGGTGAAGCTCGGAATCATCCCCGGCTACGGCGGCACACAGCGGTTGCCGCGCCTGGTGGGCCGCGGGCGCGCGCTCGAAATGCTGCTTTCGGGGGAACCGGTCACAGCCGCCGAGGCGCATCGCATCGGCCTGGTGAACGCGGTGGTCCCACAGGCGGAACTCCTGGATTACAGCCGCGCCTGGCTGCGCAGGGTGCTGGCCAACGGGCCGCTGGCGCTGGGGCTGGTCATCGAGGCGGTGGATGTGGGGCTCGACGCCGGCCTGGAAGAGGGCCTTCATTTGGAAGCCGCCGCGTTCGCAGTCGGCGCGGCCACGGAAGATTATCGCGAGGGCACGCGCGCTTTTCTCGAAAAGAGGCGCCCGGCCTTCGCGGGAAAGTGAAACATGTCGACAGTATTGGAAGGGCAGCTTTCGGCAGGCGGCCTGCGATTCGCCATTATCGTCAGCCGCTTCAACAGCTTCATTACCGAGCGTCTGCTCGGCGGCGCCATGGATGCGCTCACGCGCACGGGCGCCAGCCCGGACCTGATCGATGTCATCAAGGTTCCCGGTTCGTGGGAGGTTCCGCTGGTGGCCGGCGAAGTGGCCCGCCAGCACCGCTACGACGCCGTGATTTGTCTGAGCGCCGTGATTCGCGGAGAGACCCCGCACTTCGATTACGTGGCCGCGGAAGTCGCCAAGGGCATTGCCCACGTGGCCGCCGAGACCGGAGTGCCGGTGGCCTTCGGCGTGCTCACCACCAATACCTTGGAGCAGGCCATCGACCGCGCGGGAGCCAAGGGTGGCAATAAGGGCTTTGACGCCGCTATGACCGCCATCGAAACGGCCAATTTGCTGCGCGCGCTTCGGCAGGCCCCCTGATGCCCTCACGGCGCAGGTCGCGGCAGCGCGCCCTCCAGATTCTCTTCCTGTGGGACGCCCGCCGGCAGCCGGTAGACGAGGCCATCGACGCCTATTACGACACGCTCTATTCCGCGGAGGCCCCCGTGCGCGACCCGTTCGTGGCCGGCCTGGTGCGCGGAACGGTCGAACACGCCGCCGCCATAGACGAACAAATATCGAAACATGCCCAGCACTGGCGCATCGAGCGCATGCCCGTGGTGGACCGCAACATCTTGCGCCTGGCGGTCTACGAGATGATCCACGCCGGTACGCCCGCCGCCGTCACCATCGACGAAGCCCTCGAACTGGCCCGTAAGTTCTCCAACGAAGAATCCGTCCAGTTTGTGAACGGAGTACTGGACGCCGTCCGCCGCGAACTTCCCGCGCCGGCCCCCGGCCCCTGATTTTCGTAGCCTTTCCCGCCCCTCCAGCGTCTAAACCATCGAGTAGGGTATACTCTGCATTAGAAGGACGGATTCCGCATGGCCCAAAAATGGCGCAGCCTCTATATCTTGCCGCTGATCGTGTTGCTTTGCTCGATCGCCGGCGGATTCTATGGGCCCCAGGTCCAGGCGGAGCCGATTGGCGCCTCCGACACGGAGGAACTCGACCAGGATGTCGGAAGTTTCACCAAGGTCCTTGCCTTGGTGGAGCAGAACTTCGCGGAACCAGTCAACGCGGACAAGGCCATTTACAAAGGCGCCGTCCCGGGCATGTTGCGGACTCTCGATCCGCACTCCAACTTCTTCGATCCCAAGGAGTACCAGGCGCTTCGCGAAGAACAACGGGGCCGTTACTCCGGGGTGGGAATGACGGTCCAGTCGCGCAACGGCAAGACCGTGGTGCAGGCGCCGTTTCCGGGCTATCCCGCTTACAAAGCCGGGTTGCGCCCCGGTGACATCATCCTGATGGTGAACGACAGGCCCACCGATGGCCTGACCACGCTGGAGATCGCCGATCTGCTCAAGGGGCAGCGCGGAACCCAGGTCAAGATTGTGGTCTCGCGCGAAGGCTCGGCCGACAACCTTACCTTTACGGTCACCCGCGATGACATCAGCCGGAAGAGCGTAGAGGATGCCTTTTGGGTAAAGCCGGGGATCGGCTACATCAAGATCCTGAGCTTCGCCGAAACCACCAGCAAGGAATTGGAAGAGAACCTGAAGCGCCTGGGCGAGAACAATATCAAGGGACTCGTGCTCGACCTGAACGACAACCCCGGCGGGATATTGAACCAGGGTGTGGATGCGGCCGATCATTTCCTCGAGAAAGGCGCGCTGATTGTCTCTCACCATGGCCGTTCGTCGCCCGAGAAGTCGTACGTCGCGCGGAACGGGAACCATGGGCACGAGTATCCCATCGTGGTGCTGGTGAACGGGTACTCGGCCTCCGCCGCGGAGATCGTGGCCGGCGCGCTCCAGGATCACGACCGCGCCTGGATCATGGGGACCAAGACGTTCGGCAAGGGCTTGGTGCAGACGGTCTACCCGCTCACCGAAAACACCGGCCTGGCGCTGACCACGGCGCACTTCTACACCCCCAGCGGCCGCCTGATTCAGCGCGATTACACCAACCAGTCGTTTTACGATTACTACTTCCACAAGGACGACAACGCGCGCAACCCGCTCGACGTGAAGATGACCGAGGGCGGTCGCACGGTCTACGGCGGCGGCGGGATCACGCCCGATGAGAAGTACGAAGCGCCCAAGATGGACCGCCTGGAACTGGAGCTCGCCCGCAGCGGTCTGTTCAACTTCGCCCGGTTTTACTTTGGCTCGCACAGCACCAGCCTGCCGAAGGGTTGGATGCCCGACACCGCCTTCCTCGAGGAATTCCACGATTACCTGCTGAAGCACGGCGCCAATTTCACGGAATCCGAGTTCATGCAGGATCGGGAGTGGATTACGCGCTACCTCGCCAGGGAGATGTACCTCACCGCTTTCAACCTGGACGAGAGCGACCGGGTCTTTTGCCAGACCGATCCGGAGGTGGCAAAGGCCATCGATGCGATGCCCAAGGCCAGTGCGCTGCTGGAGACCACCAAGAAGATCGTCGTCGAGCGTATGAACGGGCAGCAGCAGCAGCGTTCCGCCGCGGCGGCTCGCCGGTAGTAGCGCCGGCGGCGGAACGCCCGATGCGGGTCTTTGCCGCCGGTGGGAGTGCGGCCCGGAACACACCGGCGGCAAGACCGCCGGCGCTACTGTTACCATCGAGGTTTGAACCCCACTCCGCAGATCATTGTCCTGGATGCGGGCGGCCAATACTGCCATCTGATCGCTCGAAAGGTCCGCGACCTGGGCGTCTACGCCGAAGTCCGGCCCAGTGAAACCCCGGCTGCGGAAATCGCTTTTGCGAGGGGCATTATCATCTCCGGCGGCCCCTCGAGCGTCTACGACCCTGGCAGCCCCACCGTGGACGCCACCATCTTTGCCCACGGCCAGCCGGTGCTGGGGATCTGTTATGGGCAGCAGCTCATGGCGCACCTGCTCGGCGGCCAGGTTCGCAAAGGCGAGAAGGGCGAGTATGGCCTCGCCACTCTGGAACTCGACGACGCCACCGACCCGCTGTTCGCGGGGCTCGGAGGCCGCCAGCAGATCTGGATGAGCCACCGCGATGTGGTGGGGGTTCTCCCCGAGGGCTTTTCAACGGCCGGCCGCACCGAAACGTGCGCCGTCGCGGCCATGGCGGCCCCGCAACGAAAACTTTACGGCCTGCAGTTTCACCCCGAAGTGGTCCACACGACCCGCGGCCAGGAATACCTCGCCAACTTTCTGTTCCGCGTCTGCGGCTGCCGGAAAGATTGGAACCCCCGCGATCGCGTGCCCTTGCTCGAGCGGGAGATCCGCGAGTGCGTGGGCGGCCGCAGCGTCTTCTTCTTCGTCAGCGGCGGGGTCGATTCCAGCGTCGCTTTCACGCTGGTGACGCGCGCGCTCGGCCAGGAACGCGTTCGCGGCGTGTATGTCGATACGGGTCTGATGCGCGAGGGAGAAACGGATTTTGTCCGGCGCATGGCGGGCCTCGCAGTGGAGCACGCCGCAGAGCGGTTCCTGGGCGCGCTGGCCGGCGTCACCGATCCCGAACGGAAGCGCCACATCATCGGCGAAGAATTTGTGCGCGTGCAGGAACGCGTCATCCAGTCGCGCCGCCTTACGGACGAGCACTGGATCCTCGGTCAGGGCACCATCTACCCCGACACCATCGAATCCGGCGGCACGGAAAAGGCCTCCGTCATCAAGACGCACCACAACCGCGTAGCCGGCATCCAGGCGCTCATCCAGTCCGGCCGCATCGTGGAACCGCTGAAATCCTTCTATAAGGACGAGGTTCGCGAGATCGGCCGCGAGCTGGGCCTCTCCGCCGAGCTGTTGGACCGCCATCCGTTCCCCGGCCCCGGCCTGGCCATCCGCTGTCTCTGCTCGGAACTCGATGCGCCGGTCCGGGCCACGCCGGATGGAATCCTCGTCCCCGTGCACTCGGTGGGGGTGCAGGGCGATTCCCGGAGCTACGCCCCGGTGCTGGCGATCGATTCGCTAGACCACGCCCGCGCTACCGCCCTGATCAACCGCGTCTCCGGCGTCAACCGCGTGATCGCCAGCGTGGAGACGCGCGCACCGCTCGCCGAAATGCAGGTCCGCGCCTGCTCGCTGAGCCCTGAGCGCATAGCCCGGCTGCGGCGGGCCGACGCCATCGTGCGCCGGTTGTCCCGCGAAAGCAATTACGACCGCCGCGTCTGGCAGTTCCCGGTAATCCTGATTCCACTGGGGACGGCCGAGGCCCCCGATTCCATCGTCCTGCGCCCGGTGGACTCGGTGGACGGCATGACCGCCCAATCCGTCACGATGGGAGCGGATCTTCTCCAGAAGATGTGTGAGGAAGTCCTGGCAGTGGAAGGAATCGCCGGCGTTTTTTACGACCTCACCCACAAGCCGCCCGGCACGATTGAATGGGAGTGAGGGTTATTTCGCCGGAGGAAGCCTGAAGTCCAGCCCCGATTCTTTATTCAGCCGCAGGGTCAGATCGCGGTCGATCAGCGAAAGCGACACCTGGTTGTGGGTATTCCCCGACGTGAAGTAGTGCAAGGTGTCGCCGTCCACCCAATACGCCACCGCGGAATAAATGGTATGGTCTTTGAACGCGATCAGATAATGGGAAGGCTCCCTGGTTGAAGCCGGCTCCTCCACCGGCTGGCGCGCGGCAGCGGTGGCCGGAGTAGTATCCGTGGCGCCGGTGGTGGCAGTGGTGTCCTGCCCGTTATCGGAGCCGAAGTAGTTGATGATCACCGGGGCGGGCTGCGGAGGATAGACCACCGTGACATTCGGCTGTGGTTGCTGCGCCGGTTCCACCGGATAGGTGTAATCGGCGTACCCTCCCACATACACCGGATACCCATACGCGACCACTGTCCCGGTGCGGCCTGGGCCGTGAACGAAGGGATGCCTCCGGAAGTTTTGCCCCGCGACCGTAGCGGCCAGCCGCATGCCAAAAGTCGGATCGGTGATGGCGCCGGCGACGACGAGCTGCCGCCCGGCGCCTCCGGGAAACGCGGCATTGCCGAAGCTCCGCTGCGTGAAGCCGCCGTGATACTGCGCGGAAAGCCCGGTGGCCAGAACCAGTGAAACACCGAAAGCGCCGAGAGTTCTCATGAGAAACCCTCCCCCGCTTGCATTGTACCGCCCGGGGCATGCGGAACGGCTTGGAGGCAGCTATTGAATCTCAAGTTGATTTCTTTCGGGGACAGGTGGGGAAAGCGAATTTGACCTTTATTTTCTGTGGGTTGTGTAGGAAAATGCAAAAAGATCTTGCAGCTGACGTAATTGATACGTATAATCATACGTAGGACGCATTAGAGAGAAGCAAAGGAGAGTTTATGGATAGGAGTGTCGGAGGCAGAATGGCGACCGCCCGGCCGGTTTTCGATGATGTCATCGTTAGCGCGACTACGCTAAACAGGCGCTCGGGAGAAGTCCTCGATCTAGCGTGGGAGAAGTGCGTCACGATCATGCGAAACGAGCAGTCATTTGCATTGCTACGTCGCGAACAGGCAGCAGGGATGATAGTCCAACTTCACCGCGCGCAGCAGATTCTCGATCTGTTTCATGCCATCGAGCGGATACGATCAGGTGCGGCCCTCGATCCCGCGGATGAATTTGAGTGGCTCACGGCATTTGCATTGGATGACCTGAAGGACATGGCCGACGAAGTGTATGCAGCATATACACGGGCGCAAAGAGGAGAGATCCCGCCGGAGGAGGCGGACGCAGTGATTCACGAATGGCAGGAGAGTGCCTGGGCCGCGCGCAGCCCGAATGTAGGCATGGCCTTCGAAGCTGCGGCTGACGAAGCTCCCTTGACGGAACCGATTCTGGCGCCCAGTTCTCACGAATGAGCCAAGCGGAAATCAATCCCCCGGAAGAACTGCTGGCGGAACCTCCGGGGAATGCGGTCGGAGATAGGGGCGGGTGGTCGGTTGTGGCGCGGAATGGCCGCGTGAACCGCAACTGGGAAGCATTGATCGACCGTTCCCCGGAGAACGCCTTGCGGTGGTACAGGTATCTTCGCAAGTGCCCCATGACCCGGTATCCAGGTCGCGTGTTTCCACTGAGAGGATCGGCGTACCGCGGGGCATGGGAATGCGAAGTCACAAGCGGTGATCGCATCTATTACGTGCCAGATGGGGCTGCGCAAAAGGTTGTCGTCTACTATGCGGGGCCGCATCCCAGGCCGGCACCGCGCCCGTGAATTTCCCGACTCCGGCGGCAACGTCATCCGCAGCTTGATCGCTGCCGCAATCTGGAATCAACGCAGATTTCAGGCAGTACCACAACTCGTTGCCGGGACTCCGCGGGCGTTCCGGCGCCGGCGCTACCCGTCAGTTCTTCTTTGCCGGCGGGGTCGGCGGCGTCTGCGCTGGAGCAGGCTGCCTGGCAGCCGGCGTTTGCGCCGGAGGAGGCTGCTTGGCGGCCGGCTTGGCCGCGGGAACGGTGGGAGCAGCGGCCGCCCCTGGATAGGCCTGGTCGTAGAGCTTCACGATGTCGTTGGTGATGTCCACCGCGGAGGCGGCCCACAGCACCGGCGTCTGCGGATTGCTCACGTCCAGAACCACGGCGTAGCCGTTTTGCGTGGCATATTTCTCGAGCACCGCCATCAACTTGCCGCCCAGCTCCTGCATGACCTTGCCCTGCGCCTCATCCAGATCGCTCTGGGCGTCCTGGGTGTCCCGGTTCACCCGGGTCGTAGTAGCGTCGATTTCGCGCACGAGCTTGGTCTTGGCGTCGTCACTCATGGTCGCGCTGCCCTTGCGCAACTGGTCCTGAAGCGCAGCAAGCTCAGTCCGCTTCTTCTCCAGTTCCTGCTGCCTGGGATTGAACGTGGTCTGGAGATCGGCGGCGGCCTTCTGGCCGTCCTTCGTGCTGAGAATGGCATTCTGCACGTGGATGATCGCGATCTTGGTGGGAACCTGGCCCTGCGCCTGCGAGAGCGCGGCCGCTCCGAAAATCAGCAATGGGAAAACAGCGAAATTCTTCTTCAAGCTTAAAACTCCTAAGTGTGTCAATACTACCATATTGGCGCCCGGCAGCCTCAAAACGTCCTGCCGATCGTGAACCGGAACATTGTCCGCTTCTCGTAGAAGGGATATGCCTGGCCGTAGGTTGCGATGGAGTTGAGAAACGTGGCGTTGTTGGGAAAGGACGCCCGGTCCGCCACGATCGGCGGCTGCAGATACTCCCGCACGACCGAGGGATTGTAAGCGAAATACAGGCGGAACGGCGCGTTGACCACCGGCAGCATCACCTGAAGCTCCAGACCGGTGGAGGCGCGCATCTTCTGCGTGCCGGGCGCAATCACCACTTTCCCGGTGTAGCCCGCCTGCGGAAACTGGGTGTTCAGGTCGCCCACGCGGGTGGCCTCCATGGTGAGCTGATTGCTGCGCAGGATCTTGTCGACGCCCGCATCGAAGAACGGCGCCAGCGTCACCGGCCCGACAATCGGAATCCGGTATTCGAAGTTCCCCAGCAGTTGCGTGTCGCCGCCCGGCGTAATGAGCTGGTAAGTTGGAACCGTCATGGTGACCGCGGTCGACGTAAGCACCCCGTTGCTGACGACCTTCTGCGTGCGCGCCGATCCGTCGGCGTTCAGCACGTTGACGGTGCCGGACGACGGTATGAACGCGATCGGAGTGATGCCCCAGATTTCGAATCCGCGGATGTCCTGTTCTCCTCCCATGAACGTGCGCGAGAAGGGGGGCACATACTTCCCGCCGTATCCGCTGATGCTCGTGCCCATCACGTGGAACGCCAGGATGTGGTTTCTGTGCCATGGCGCCGCGTGGAAATACTTGGCATCCACCGTCGGCCGGATGGTATTCACGTTCCCGCCCAGAATGCTGCCGGCGTAGTCCACGGAGATGAACAGGCTCCTGCCGGCCGTGGGCGTTATGGGGTGGTTCACGGTGTTGTAGGAATACGACGGCGAGATGTGGCTGGTCCTGATCCCGGTCAGTGAATTCGGTCCGGCCACGCCGCTGAAATTGATGTACTGGAAGTAGTTCTTCGAGGCGTCGGTCTGTGTGACCACGTTGGAAATATCGAAGCCGTAAGTGATCCCGACCTGCGCGAAACTCCGCCGCAAGTGCGTGCTCGCTGAAACCGTAAACCCGTGGCTGTTCTGGACGTAGTTCAGCAGGTTCTGCGTGCCCAGTTGGTTATACAGCGGAATCAGGTTGGTCCCCGCCAGAATCGAGGCCTCGCGGCCCTGGTTGAAATCGAACCGGGTCAGGTAGACCATGAAGCCGGTTTGAATCGGCCGGTCCATGAAATACGGCTCGGTGAACCCGAGCCTCACGCTGCGCATGCGGGTGCCGAGCTGCGCATCGAGGGACAGCGTTTCGCCCAGCCCGAGGAAGTTGTTGGTGGAGTAATTGAACCCCATGAAACTGCCCGCGATGCCCGAAACGCCGCCGTTCAACCCGATGGAGTTCTTGCCGCGCTCCTTCACCTTGAGCGTGACGTCCACCGTGTTCGACTGCGGATTGCGCTTGATGTCGGCGGCGTCTTCCTTCTTCAGCATTTCGAAATAGCCGAGCTGGTTCAGCCGCAGAACACTGTAATCCCACAGCTCACTGTTGAAAATATCGCCTTCGTCGAGCAGGATCTCGCGGCGGATCACTTTGTCGCGCGTAGTGGTGTTGCCCGAGAAATCGATGCGGCGGATGAAAAACTGCTTTCCCTCGTCCGCCGTGAGAGTGAGATCGATCTGATCGGTGTCCGGAACGACATCGAAGGACGGCTCGGGGACGAAATCGATGTAGCCGAACTTGCCGTAGAACTTGCGCATGTTCTCGATGCCCTTGCGCAGCTTTTCCGTCGAGAAGACGTCTCCGGTGGTCATGCCGAATAGCGGCTTCATGAGCACCTCGGGCGTGCGGAACAGTTTCACGCCCACGAAGGTCATGTTGTGAAGGTGGTACAGCCGGCCCTCTTCCACGGGGATCGTGAGGTCCGCGTATATGCCGGGATTGTTGGGCTTGAAAAGCGGGAGCCGCCAGCCCCGGCCGCCTCTGTGGGCAATCTTCACGGCGTCATCCAGCGCCTTGGCCGTGAAGTAACCATGGTCCCGATAAGCCTGCACGATGCGCTCTTTGTCCTCGTCGAGCTTGTCCCGGTCGAACGTCTTGGCGAAGACGTTTTCGAACAGAATCGAGTGGGGGATGCCGTAGGGTTTCAGATTCTTCATCGCGGCGATTACCCACTTTCGGCTGTACGCCTGGTTCCCCGCAATCTGGATGTCTCCCACTTTCACCTTCGGCCCTTCGTTCACCATGAACGTGACCTTAAGAGAGGAGGGCGGAATCTGTTCGATCTGCGGATCCACCGTGGCGTACTGCCGGCCGCGCTCGGACAGGAATTCTTTCAGCACGATGGCCGCGTGCTGGATCTTGTTGGGGTCGTACTGCGATTCCACCGAGAGGCCGACCTTGCGCTCCTTGAAGCGATCGAGGATCTCCGAAACCGTGACCGAGTGTATCCCTTCGTAATTGATCGAGCGGATGACGCGGCGCTCGGTCACCACGAAGCGCACAATCAGGCCGATGCGGCCGGGCTCCGTTTCCATCTGGATGTCGTCGAAGCGCCCCGTGTTCCACAGCGCCATGAAGTCGCGCCGCAACGTTTCCTCGCTGAAGATGTCGCCGGCCTTGCTGACGATGAGCGCTTTCAAGGTGTCCTGGGGCACGCGCCGCGCGCCCCGGAACTCGATGGCTTCGATCACCTCTCCGCTGGGCGGTTTGACGGCTTCCACCGGCTTGGGCGCTTCCAGTTGCGGCTGCCCGGGCCGCGGCTGCTGGGTGGGTGGCTGCGCCGGCTGCTGCGGAGCGCCCTCTTGGCCCACCGGCACATTCTCAAACGGATTCTTCTGTGGCTGCGGCGGAGCGCCCGGGGGTGGTTGCGCCGGTTTTGGCTGCGATGGCGGCGTTTGCTGCGGAGGCTGCTGTTGGGGCGCCTGTTTCGGCGGCTCCTGCGGAGGCGGGGGCCCTTGGGCCGGCGTTTGCGCGCCGAGCGGCGGGAGCCAAAATGCGCAGAGACAGGCCGATGCGACCATCAGGCGCACACGCCCGAGAGACTTCATGCAAGCATACCTTTCCACTCTGCGCAGTTACGGAGACGTCGATACACGGGAACCTGTTTCACGTGATACAGCCGCTTCTCGAAGATGATAAGCCACTATTCTAACGGATCTTCGGGGCAGGTAACAACGAGTGTAGCAGGCCACAGGTGTGAAGCGCAGGCACGGATTCGAGCGCCGATCTTGTCGCCGGCGGACTGTGCCGCGCGAGAAAATCACCGGCGAAAAGGGGGCGCCCCCGGGCCCGGCGCTACACCGCCGACCGGATGAAACTCACGATCGCGTCCAAGGAGGCGCCGGGCTGAAACACCGCCGCCACGCCCTGTTGCTGGAGCGCCTCGGCGTCCTCATCCGGGATGATGCCGCCCACCACCACCTTCACGCCGGCCATATCCTTTTCGCGCAGCAACTCCATGACGCGGGGCACGATGGCGTTGTGCGCGCCAGACAGGATCGAGAGGCCGATCACCTGCACGTCTTCCTGGAGCGCGGCGTTCACAATCATCTCCGGAGTCTGCCGCAGCCCGGTGTAGATCACTTCCATGCCGGCGTCGCGCAGCGCTCGCGCGATGACTTTCGCGCCACGGTCGTGGCCGTCCAGCCCCGGCTTGGCCACCAGCACTCGAATGGGCGGTTGCATGGTTCAGAGGTGCGTCGTTTCCCGGTACACGCCGAAGCGCTCGTCTGGCGTGGTTTCCGCGCAAACCGCATCCAGCGTCTTCCGCACCCTGCTATTATCGCGCCGCGCGCGCAGGGCCGCCAGGTCCCGCGCGGCGCCGAATCCCTCTAACTGGTCCCGGCTCCAGCGGCGCACCGCCGATTGTCGTAAACTGACCTAACGTACATGTTAAAGCCGACTATTTTCCGTGAATACGATATCCGCGGCGTGGCCGGCTCCGAACTGCCGGATGCCGATGTGCAAACGCTCGGCGGGGCCTTCGGAACCTATCTCCAGCGTCATGCCGGCCGGAAGGTCAATCTCGGCTGCGACACGCGCCTGAGTTCCCCCCGCCTGCGCGGCGCCCTCATTCGCGGCCTGACGGCCAGCGGCTGCGAGGTCGTGGACCTTGGAGTGGTCCCCACTCCGGTGCTCTATTATTCCGTCTTCCATCTCAAGGCGGATGGGGCCGTCATGATCACGGGCAGCCACAATCCTCCCGAATTCAACGGATTCAAAGTGGTCTGCGGCGATTCCACGATTCACGGCGGAGCCATTCAGGAAATCCGCCGCCTGATGGAGACTGGCGACCTCACACGCGGCGAAGGGAGCCAGAAAGTGGCCGACGTGGTTACTCCTTACGTCGCCGAAGTCGCCTCTCAATTCCACTTTTCGCGCCGCATTCGGGTCTCGGTGGACGCCGGCAACGGCACCGGCGGCCCGGTGATGCACCGGATTCTCGAAAAGCTGAACGTCGCCGCCACCGAAATGTTCTTCGAGATGGACGGCCGTTTTCCCAACCACCATCCCGACCCGACCGTCCTCGGGAACCTCGAGCCGCTCATCGCCAAGGTGCGCGAGACCCAAGCCGATTTCGGCATCGCCTTCGACGGCGATGCCGACCGCCTCGGCGTGGTAGACGATCGCGGAACGGTCATGTATGGCGACCAGTTAATGATCGTCTTCGCCCGCGAAATCCTCAGCCGCAAGCCCGGCGCCACCTTCATCGGCGAAGTGAAATGTTCGCAGTCGATGTACGACGATATCGCCGCGCGCGGCGGCAACCCCATCATGTGGAAGACCGGCCATTCGCTCATCAAGGCCAAGATGAAGGAGACCCGCGCCGAGCTAGCCGGCGAAATGAGCGGCCACATGTTCTTCGCCGACCGCTACTACGGTTTCGACGACGCGCTTTACGCCGCCTGCCGCCTGATGGAAATCGTGGCCGGCTCCGGCCGGCCGCTCTCCAGCCAGCTCGCCGGCCTGCCCCGCACGGTGACCACGCCGGAAATCCGCTTCGATTGTCCCGACGAGATCAAGTTCGAGGTGGTGCGCCAGGCCAGCGCCGAGCTGCGCGCCAGGCACCGGATTGTCGACGTGGATGGCGTGCGCGTTCTTTTCCCGCAAGGTTGGGGCCTGGTGCGCGCATCCAACACACAGCCGGTGCTGGTCATGCGTTTCGAAGCCACCACGCCGGAACTGTTGCGGGAGTACCAGGCCGAGGTGGAATTGGTGGTCGAGCGGGCAAGAAAGCTTTTAGCCGTCAGCGGTCAGCCTTCAGCCACACCTGCGCGGCTGAAAGCTGATAGCTGAAAGCTTGCAATCAGTTCCGCGGGCCGACGCTTTCCGTGCGTCCCGCCAGCGGCTGCACTACGCCGGCACCGCACACCGCCACGCCGGTCTTGGTGAGAGCGTTCAAGAAGTTGAACAGCAGATTGTAGAAAACCTGTTCGGTGAGGGGCTGTTGGCCGGGAAGACGGAAGCTCGCCGGCAGCTCTTTGGAAATCGCCAGGCGCACGGAATTGTGTTGCGGCTTGCCGCCGCGGTCGCGCCTGTTGGCCAGGGTCATAGGCGTCTGCATGACCGACCCGGAGCGCCCATCCACGTAAAACTGGCAGCGAGAGAACCAACCCAGGTTGGCCGGATCGGCGGCGTCGAACAGCAGCAGCGGCGCCTGCCTTCCCGGCGCGCTCAGATCGAGTTGGATGCTTCGCTGGCCGTCTTTCGCCCGGATGTCAAACCCCGCCTGCCGCGCGATGGCCGTGACCGTCTCCGGCTGGAGTTCCAGGTATATCAGTTTATGTTGGCCCGCCTGGAGCACTTGCATGGCGAAGCGCCATTGTAGCGCAGGCCGCGGGCACGGCCGGTATGGTAGTGATATGGTAATAGTATGGCAACGAGCAAGGTCACTTTTACGCTGGACGAAGCCACCGTTCACATGATCGAAGACGCCGCCGAGCGGCTCGCCAAACCCAAGAGCCAGGTGGTCCGGGAGGCGCTCTCGGAGTATCACGACCGCATCGGGCGCCTGAGCGAGCGCGAGCGGCTGGAGAAGCTCCGCCTGCTCGACACCCTGCTGCCGCTGATCCCCTCACGGGGCCGCGGCGCGGCTCAACGGGAATTGACGGCGATCCGCAAAGCGCGCCGCTCGGGCGGGCGCCGATCTGTTTCCAGGAATCCGGCGTGATCGTTCTGGACACTTCGGTTCTGGTCGACAGCCTGACCGGAGAAAAGCGTTCTGCGCCGGCGCTGCGGCGCGTGTTCGAGCGCGGCGAACGGGTGGTGGTCCCGGCGCTGGTTTACTACGAATGGTTGCGAGGTCCGCGTTTGCCGCAGGAGCTGGCCTTGGCGGAACGCCTGTTTCCGAGGGAATCGGCCATCGTCTTCGGACCTGCCGAGGCGGCGCTGAGCGCCAAACTCTATGGTTCGGTGCGCCGCCCGCGCGGCCGCGAGATGGACCTGGCGATTGCCGCCTGCGCCATCGCTCGGGAGGCGGAGTTGTGGACTCTGAATCCGGCCGACTTCAGGGACATTCCCGGGCTTCGGCTGTATGGCGATGCGTGAAGCTAAGTGCGCCGCTTCATAAATGCAGTCTCCGAAGCTCGCGCTAGCGGGCGAGGGCAAGCTAAAGCATGCCCCACCAGTGAGGAAATCAGGCTGTTTGGTGGGGCATGCTTTAGCTTGCCCGTTCTTTAGCGTCCTAGTTTGCGTCCACCGGAACTTCCACCACCGGGCCGAACTTCTTCAGCAGCTCCCCAATCTTGGCTCCGTCGCCCACGGCGATGATCTGGACGTTGTCGTAGGGCACATATTTCTTCGCCACACGCGCGACGTCCTCGGCGGTCACCGCCATGATCTTCTCGGTGTAGGTGTCCCAATAATCCTCGGGCAAGCCGAATTCACGCTGCTGGAGCCACCGGGTGAGCACGCCGGAGGGGTTCTCAAGCCCCAGCGCGAAGCTGGCGACCAGGGCACGCTTGGCGCCTTCCAGCTCTAACTTGGGCACGGTCACCTCGCGTATCTCGCGGAACTCCTTGAGCAGGTCGGCGAGCGCCGGCCCGGTGACTTCCGTGCGCACCGACATCGAGGAGCTGAACTGCTGGTTGTAACGCGTGGCGTTGAAGCTGGAGCTTACCCCGTAGGTGTAGCCCTTCTCCTCGCGGATGATGCGGAAGAGACGGGCGGCCGGCCCCGAGCCGAGCACCTGGTTCATCACCATGCAGGTGATGTAGTCCGGGTTGGTACGCTCGATGGCGCGGTTGGCCAGCGTGAGGTAGGTCTGCACGGAGCCTGGCCGCGAGATCAAATAGACTTTCTTCTCCGCGATGGGCGGGTTGATGGGCAGCGTCAGAGGCTGAATAGGCCCGCCCTTCCAGCCGGAAAGGGCCTTCTCGAGCTTGGCTACGGCATCGCGGGGGGTGATGTCGCCAACGATGCCGGCCAGGTCGCCGGAGGGAACGTAATACTTCTGGTAGTGCTCGACGAGGCGCTCGCGCGTGATCTTGCTGAGCGATTCGGCGGTGAGGCGCGTGAACTGGCGGGCATCGCCGGGGTAAAGCACTTTCATCAGTTGCTCATTGGCGAGCGTGGCTGGCTGGGTCCTGGCCTGCTCGAGCGTGCTTCGCTGGCGCGACTTCCACCTCTCGAATTCGTCGGCCGGAAAAGAGGGATGCAGCAGAACATCGGTCAGGATGGCCAGCGCGGCATCGAAGTTCTCGGTGAGCGAGCTGAGCGCGATGGCGCCGGAGCCGCCGGTGGCGGGAGCACCACCACCGCCACGGCCGCCGCCTCCGCCACCGCCACCGGCGCTGATGGTCAAAGTAGCGCCGATGTCGCCCAAGGCCTCGGAGATCTGCCGCGCGGAACGAGTGGTGGTTCCCAGGGTCATGAGCGCGGCGGTGGCTTCGGCAACTCCGGGCAAGCCCTCGGGGTCGCGCAGGGGCGAGGACGGGATGGAGATGGTCAGCGATATGGTCGGCGCGCGGTGGCTTTCGAGAATCACCAGCTTGATGCCGTTGGAGAGCTGGCGCTCGACGGGCCGCGGCAGCTTGACCTTGAGAACCTCGTTCGACACCGGGGCGCGGTTCAGGCGAACCATGCCGCGGAAGGTCGCGGCCCCCTGCGATTCGGACTCCTGCGCGGAGAGGCGCCCGCAGGTCCCAGCAGCAAAAATCATGCAAACAACCAGTGGCTTCGGCTTCCTCATAGCGGGCTCCTCAGTTCTCCTGCCCGCCTGGACGGCGGGATGGTCTCTGCCCCGGTGCTCCAGCCGCCGGCAGCGTCACCACCACGACGCGGTCTGAGGCCAGCAGGCGGGCTTTTGCCGCTCGCTGGATATCGGCTGCAGTGATGGCGAGCTGATGATCCAGTTCGGTGTTGATGCGGTCCGGATCGTCGAAGACGGCGGCATCGTCGGCCAGCGCCTGGGCGCGGCTGAGCGCGGTGAGCCGTAATTCGGCGCTGCGCCGAAGACTGATCCGGACGCGGTGGAGTTCCTTATCGGTGACCGGCTCGGCGTCGAGTTTGGCAATCTCTTCGGAAATGAGACCGTCGACTTCTTCGGGGGTCTTGCCGGGACGGAGAGTGGCCGAGATGCGGAACATGCCTGGGCCGGCGCGGCGGTCGGTGGCGCACGACACCTGAACCGCCACCTCTTTATCCAGGACCAGTTTCTGGTAGAGGCGCGAGTTGTTGGCCCCGCCTCCCCCGCCCCGCCCGCCGAAACCGCCGCCTCCGCCGCCGAGGATCGAGGCGGCTACCGAAAGCGCGCGCGCATCCGGCTGGCCCGATGGCGGAATGCGGTAGGCGATGTCGAGGCGGACCAGGCGCGCCAGTTTGTCCTCGAGGGTGGCGCGGCGCTCGCCGGATTTGGGAGGCTCGGTCAGGTCCACCGGCTTGGGCGGGTCCTGCCGCGGAATGTTCCCGAAATACTTCTTCACCTTGGCGAGGGTTTCCTTGGTGTCGAGGTCGCCCACCAGGGCGAGCACGGCGTTGTTGGGCGCGTAATAAGTCTTGAAGAACTGTTTGACGTCATCGACCGAGGCGGCATCCAGGTCGTCCATGGAGCCGATCACGGAGTGATGGTAGGCGAAGTTGTCGTAGATCAGCTCTTCCATTTTCTCGGAGGTCTGGCCGTAGGCCTGGTTGTCGACGCTCTGGCGGCGCTCCTCCTTGACGGCCTGGCGCTGGTTTTCGAGGTTCTCCTGAGTGATGACCAGGCCGCGCATGCGATCGGCCTCGAGGAAAAGGCCCAGGTCAAGCTGGTTCCTGGGCAGGACCTC
This sequence comes from Bryobacteraceae bacterium, assembly GCA_049510555.1. Lineage (GTDB taxonomy): Bacteria > Acidobacteriota > Terriglobia > Bryobacterales > Bryobacteraceae > Fen-178. The sequence goes on along the minus strand of JBEKYW010000050.1, from coordinate 17,296 downwards.
GAAGTACGACGTGCGGTCGGTGTTGGTGGTGCCGTTGGAGTTGCCGCCGTTGGTGAAGATCAGAAAATCCAGCTCGCCCGGGCCCACGTTCTCCGAGCCTTTGAACATCATGTGCTCGAACAGATGGGCGAAGCCCGTGCGTCCCTTGCGCTCATCGCGCGAGCCCACTTTGTAGCTGACCGAGATGGCGTAGAGCGGGGCGAAGTGGTCCTCGGAGATGATCACGCGCAGCCCGTTGTCGAGCCGCGTATCGGTGAATTTGACCTTCGGTATGGTGGAGGGGGCCTGCTGGGCCAGCGCCAGCGCGGCGGCGGCGAGCACAAGGGTCGCGAGCAGTTTCACGTTTTCTCCTTACCGGACTCTTGTATCACAAATTGGGTTGTGGGGCAGGATGGCATCCTGCGGCGGGTTAGCAACCCGCCAGTTGCGCCGGTAAACAACCGGCGCGCAGGATACCATCCTGCCCCACTGTCACCGCTCCAGCGTGTCGTAGAGCGGTTGAACCGGCTTCGCTGTCGCGCCTTCCTCGGCCACCGAGATGGCCAGGATGCGGATCTTCTGGTTGTTCGGCAAGGTCAGGGCGGAGGCGCCGGCCGGCACATCGAGCGGATACGCAAACAGGTATGAATAGGCGTAGGGTTCATTGGCGCCGTCAGCCGTGTGGCGATGCGAGGCGAACCATGCCACGTCCGCGCGCTTGATGAAGCCCGGCTTCAGGCCGGTCATTTCTCCGTACGGGTCGGTCCGCGTACGCGTCGCAGTTCCGGCCGGAGCGCCTGGCCGCGGCGGGATCGGCACTTCCTTGCTTTTCCAGATGCGGTCGTCCCACTGACCGATGAAGCCGCCCCAGTCCTGGACATTCACCTCGACGGCTTTCTCGCCCACGCGGAATGTGGCTTTCTGGTCGCCATCGGCCGAGGCCGCCAGCACGTACACCCGGTTGAACTTCCCAGCCGGAAGCGGGACCGTCTGGCCCCTGGCAACCACGGCGTTGGGAGTTCCGGTCTTGGCGGGAGCGAGATTGAATTTGACGCCGCCGAAGGCGAGCTCGGCAGGCAGCATTTCGGCTGGAAGGGCGCGGCCATCGGCGGCGAAACCGCCCGCCGACCTGGTTTCATCGTTGCTGGCGGCAGCCAGATCGTAGGCCAACTTCACCGGCTGCGAATGCACCGCCACGACCTTCGCGGGCGCGGCGCCCAGCTTCACCGCAAACGTGCGAGGCTGGAACGCGGTGAACGAGGTCACCAGCTTGCCGCCCGTCACGGTGGCGGCGCCGACCGCTTCCTCAGCGCCGTTGACTTCACGCGCGGCGGTAACCGGAGCGGCAAAGGCGATCTGAACGTCGGAAGCCGGCTTGCCGTCGAGTTCCACCAAGCGGACGATCACTTCATCGCTCTGCTCGGCCTTCTTGAGGGCCAAGACCCGCACCCGGCTGTGGCTGACGCTGAGCAAGGAGAAAGTCTTGCCGAGCGCGCCCGCATGCCTGGAGGCTTCGAAGGCAATCAGAGGCTGGTTGAGACGGTAGGCTTGCCAATCGGTCTGGCCCTTGCGCCAGTCGCCGAAGTGACCGGCCAGGCCGTATACGAACTCATGATGGCCCAAATCCTGCGTGCCCTGGTCGTCATATTGCCCGCGGGTGCCGGGTGTGCGGATCAAGGTGAGGCGAAGCGTGTTGTCATCGGGCTTGTCGGAAGCGTTCTTGCAATCCGTAAGCACGGTTGCGCCGTATGCGCCGGTCTGATCGGTGAGATCGACCCACTGGTGGGACGGGACTTCGAACTTCTTGGGGTTATCGGTGCCCCGCTGGATGGCGCCGATGTCCCAGTTGTAAGTGGCCACGGCGTTGGTCGCGGCCAGCGGGAAGACGGCCTTGAGGTGGGACTCCTTGGTGTTCCAGTCGATGACGTTGCCAACTTCCAGGCGGTTGCCGGCATCACCCGCGGAAAGCCGGATGGTCTCGACAAACCTGGAGCCTTCGGTTTCGCGTGAAACCTCGACGGCCACGCGCGCCGGACCGCTTTCGACGATCCGGACCTGCGCCGGCCCGCCCACATAGGCGCGCGGCGCTCTGGACTGGTCTTCCCAATCCATGTTCCAGGCCGGCCATTGCATGGGCTTGTCGGTCTTGATTTCCAGGCGCGCCGGTGTCAAAAGAAGGTCCTTCTTGAGGGTCTTATCGAAGATGCCGGCGATGTCGCCGTTCTGGTCAATGGTGACGCGATAGCGCGCGTTTTCGAGCGACGACTCGCTCACTTTGAGCGTGGAGCTGGCAGCCGCAGTCTCCGCGGGCTCGACGTCGTACACCGCGTAACCCACCGATGGCGCTTTGGCCAGGAACAGGACCTTGCCGCCCGACACCTGCGCCGGCACTGGCTTGCCGTCCGGCCCGGTGACGCGCACGGCCTGCGGCGCGCCGTTGGGGAAGGAGACGCTGGCTTCCACTACGTCCTCGCGCGCGATGTTCAACGGGTTGTAGACCACGATTGGCGTGCCCTTGACCTGGGTGTCCATGCCAGCGGCGACCGCCTCGGTGGCGCTGGCCATCACCCCGGCGAACTGGTTCATGGCCAGCACTTCGTCGTTCCAGGAAAACTCGTACGCTTTGGGCGTGGAGGTGCCGGGCGTGATGTCGTGGAACTGCCCGCCCATTACCAGCGTCCAGGCGTCATTGAGGCGCTCGAGTGGATAGGGCCGGCCACCCAGCAGTTCGGCGGCGACGGAAGCTTTCTCGGCGGCATCCGCCAGCAGCTCGTTCTTGCGGTTCCACCGCTTCAGATAGGTTTCCGACGTGAGGGAGCCGGCCGAGTGGTTGGTCAGCTCGAGCTCACCCTTGTAACGCGGCAGTTTGGCCATCTGGCTGGGCTTGATGTCGAGGAACATCTGGTCCGCCGTGGCGGAGAGGACATGTAGCGGGCCCTCGCCTACCTGGACGTCGGGACCGGGAGGCGGCGGTTGCGACTGGCCTTGCGCGCCGCGGCCGAAGCCCGCGGGCAGGACGGTCTTGCCTTTGGTCACGATCGCCTCCATCAATTTGACGGAGGCTTCGGTAGGGGAGCCGCCGATGTCGCCGGTGCCGTAGTAGTGATAATCCGTGAACAGGCCGCTCACCTCGCCGTCCAACCGCACCCTGGCGGGCCAATCTTCGCGTTGCCGCATGCGCTGTTCATACGCTTGCCGTTGCTGAGGCGTGAGCGAGGGGTCCGGCGGGGGTGGCGGGCCGGGAGTCGCGCTGAGGTCGGTGGTTATGGAGGCGCTGTAGCTGCCGGGGTTCAGGGCCGCAATCACGCTCTTGCCATCAGGCCCCTCCCAAATGCCCACGTTGAATGGGGTGCCCAGCGGCGTTTTCTCCGGCGAATTCGGGCCGCCGGCCGGGGCCGAAGATCCCCAGGTGAGTTTCTGCGTCGAGAAGCCCCTGATGCCCGCGTGGGCCAGGATGCTGGGCAGCGACGCCGGGAAGCCGAAGCAGTCCGGCAGCATGTATTCGGCGCTGGTCTTGTCGAACTCGCGGCGGAAATACAGCTTGCCGTAAAGCACCTGCCGGATGATCGACTCGGCGGAGGGCGAATTCACATCGTTTTCCTCCACCGACGATCCCGCCGGGAACCAGCGGCCGGCATCCACGTACTTCTTGACTTTGGCGTAATCCGCCGGGAAGTATTCCTTCATCATGCGGTACCGGTTGGCGCCGCTGAAATTGAAAATGTAGTGCGGGTACTTCTCAAACAGCGCGAAGTTATCCCGCATGGTGTTCAGGATGTACTGGCTGATGGTCGTGGGATATTCCCACCGCCATTGCGTATCCAGGTGGGCATAGCCGACCACGTACAGCGTCGGTTGCTTCGTCAGATCCGGACCGGGTGACTTGGCCGCCTGGCCCCAGCCTGTGCCGGGCGCGATCAGGCACGTCAATAGCATGAAAAGGGAACATCTCAAGTCTCGTCGCATGGACACCTCGCCACTCCAGAGACTAACTCGCGGCGGGCCTCGCGCACAAGAGTCTCGCAGGGATTCGAAACATGGCGAAGGCCCGCGCCGTGGGATATAGTAGTCGGAACTGGAAGAGGAATTCGCCCATGCGGAGTGAAATGACAGCCACAACGCGGCGGCCGGCACGGCGGCGTTTCTACCGCCGCAACACCATGGCGTTTCCACGCGAGCTGCGCCAGGCGATTCCGGATCTGCACGCCGGACGTGTTCTGGAACTCGATGCCATCACCGGGCGGGCGTCGAACATTCCCTTGTTCGGCCCGCCCATTGAATTGAAGCTGGTGGTAAAGGAAACCGGCAAGCTCACAGGCGAGTTCGTGGTCGTGATGGGTCTTCAAATCGACGCGGCACGCGCATTGGCGGCCACGCTCACGCAGTTGGCGGAACAAGCGGAACAGTCCGCGACGGGTCGCGGCCCGACAGCATAACTGACAACCTCCTGTTTTGCAGGCGCTCTCACTTCCACCCACAGTGATATACTGGCCACGTCATGGAGGAGACAATGGCATCGAAATCTCGCTTGTTTTCCAGGGTTTTGTTGTGCGCGCTGATCGTGATGCTCAGTGCGCTCTTCATTTACGCCCAGATCGATCTCACCGGCTTTTGGGTCTTCAAAGTTCCCAGAGGCGATGGCACGTTCAACGAGTCCTACTTCGAGCTGAAGCAGAGCGGTGAAACCATAACCGGGAACACGATCGGCGGCAGAGGTCAGTTGCCGGTCGGCGAAGGCACGTTCCGGGATGGCAGGCTGCGCTTCGCCGTCTCGTTTACCGGACGCGGCGGCCAGAAGGGCGGACCGCCGCAGGCCTTCACCACCACCTACGAAGGCACCTTGCAGGGCGACAAGTTCGCCATGACCATGGCCGGCGGAAGGGGTGGCAGAGGCGGAAGGGGCCCCACCACCGGCGAATTCTTACGTACCAAGGCGGAGGCTGCCATGCCTCCGGCCAAGCTCCCTCTGCCCGAGCTGCACAACGTCCGCGACAACAAGCTCGCGCGCACGCCTCCCATGGGATGGAACAGTTGGAACAAGTTCGCGGGCGCCATTGACGATAAAACCGTGCGCGAGATCGCCGATGCCATGGTTTCGAGCGGCCTGAAGAAGGCCGGCTATGTGTACGTCAATATCGACGACACGTGGGAACTGGGCCGCGACGCCAATGGCAACATCACCACCAATACCAAATTCCCCAACATGAAGGCGCTGGCCGACTATGTGCATTCCAAGGGATTGAAGATCGGCATCTATTCCTCGCCGGGGCCAAAGACATGCGCGGGCTACGAAGCCACCTACGGCCACGAACAGCAGGATGCCAAGACTTTCGCCGCGTGGGGCATCGACTATCTGAAGTACGACTGGTGCAGCGCCGGCAACATCTATACCGACGTGGACATGCAGGCGGTCTACCAGAAGATGGGCGACGCGCTGCTGAAGGCCGGACGCCCCATTCTGTACAGCTTGTGCCAGTACGGCCGCAACAAAGTCTGGGAGTGGGGCGCGAAGGTGGGCGGAAACTGCTGGCGCACCACCGGCGACATCAACGATAGCTGGCAATCGCTGGACCGCATCGGCTTCGGCACGGCCGTCCCGGGCGGCATCTCCAAACCGGGTGAGCCCGCGCCACCGGGACTGACGCAGTACGACATTGCACAGGGCGCCACGGTGGGACATTGGAACGATCCGGATATGCTCGAGGTCGGCAACGGGCACATGACGACGGACGAATACAAGACGCATTTCTCGCTCTGGTGCCTGCTGCGGGCGCCGCTGCTGGCCGGCAACGATCTGCGGGATATGAGCGACGACACCAAGTCGATCCTGATGAATACCGACGTGATCGCGATCGACCAGGACCCCGCCGGGCTGCCCCTGAAGCGCGTCAGCCAGGAAGGCAACACGGTGGTCTACATGCGCCCGCTGAAGGGCGGCGACATCGCCGTGGGCATGTTCAACCGCGGCGATCAGCCCGTCGGCATCGGCGTGAGTTGGGATTCGCTGGGTGTCGCGGGTAAGAAGCTGCAGGTCCGCGATCTCTGGAAGCATGCAGCCGTGACGGTCTCGGGCGACAGCTATACAGCGAATGTCCCGACCCACGGGGTGGTCATGCTGAGAGTGACGGCCAGGTAGGGCTGCACAGCACCGTAGGCCGCCGCAGGCGGTGAAAGAGGGCAGACCACCAAGCGCGGCGGTCTGCCCCAAGGGGTTTACCAGAAGAATTTGAATCGGACCTGGATCTGGCGCGGCAGGATGTTCTGCGTGGATACCAGCGACGGGAGCACCGCGCCGAAGTTGGCGCTGTTGGAGTCTTCGGTGGCCACGTTGTCGCGCCCGAAGTAATTGTGGTTGAGGAGATTAAACGCCTCGAACCCGAACTGGAACGAAGTCCGCTCCGTAATTTTCGTCCGCTTCAGGAGTGAAGCGTCCATCTGCACGGCATGGTGCACACGGATGTTGCCTGAGCGATACGGGATAAAGCGGGGAGCGTAACTGGCGGTTTGCAGCCAGGCATAATTGCCCCAGTTGTTGCTCCAGTCCGTGCCGCAGCCCAGGGCCAGGCTGGCGGGTGTGGGAGCGATCGAGCCGTCGTTCTGCTGGCGCAGAACACACGGATTCCAGTAACGGACAATGTAGCCCTTCCAGTCGGGACTGCCGGAGAAGCCGCCGCCCGGCGTCCGAGGATCCTTCAGCAGGAGGGTATTGGTGCCGCTGGTTCCCGAGCCAGGCAGAGTCGCGGGGTAACCGGAGAACGGATCGAGGATGAAGCTGGTCATCTCCCAGCCCGAGATCAGCCGGTTGAGGAACCCGTGGGTGCCGGCCCCGAACTTCTTGCCTTGGCCGAAGGGCAAATCCCAGACTCCCGTGAACTTCAGGATCTGCGGCCGGTCCAGGGTATACGGCCCTTGCTGGTAGGTATTGGTCCAGCGATCGTTGAAGCCCCACTCCTCGATCTGTTTGGACAGGGTGTAGTTAATCAGCAGGTTGACGCCGCCGCGCGTCCGCCAGTTGTAATTGATCTGGAGCGAATTGTAGCGGATCGACGAGTCGTTCCGGCCATACTGCGTGAGGTCGCCGCTGAACTGCGGGAACGGCCGGCTCAAGTTGTAGAGGCTGATGGTGTTGGAGGTGTAGTAGCTGGTCCCGTTAAACGCCGCGATGCCTTTGAATGGGTTCGGGTAGGTGGCATCACAGGTCGCCGGCAGCCCGCCTTCCAGCAGGTTGCAGGTCTTGCGCACGGCCAAGGTCGGGATGTCGTATTGGGCGTTCATGTTCAGGTTGTAGCTGCGGCTGCCAACGTAGGAAACGTCGAGATTCGAGCTTTTGGTGACCTGGTACTGGAAGCCGAAGGAGAACTGCCACACGCTCGGAACAATGAACCCGTTGTCGAACCAACTCGGGTTTTGGCCGACGAAGGTTGCGGCGCCCAACGAAGAGCCGGACGGCGCCTGAATACCGGTCGAGAACGGGTTATTGAGGATGTTGGCGATGGGGGTGCGGCCGCCATCCAGCGAGTTCACGACGGTAGTGCTGGTGCTGAACCCGCTGGTCCGCTGGTAATCGTTGGTGGGGTCCGACATGTATTCGCCGAAACCGGCACGCAGGACCAGGTTTTCACGGATCTGGAACGCCAGTCCGACGCGCGGCTGGATTCCGCCCTTGTAAGTCGACCAGGGTATTTTACCCAGCCCGCCCACGCCTGCAAACGTGAGGCCGCCCTTCAGGTTGGCCAGGCTCGCATATAGAGGCGCCACGCTGGCCGGAATCTGCGAACCAAGCGTTGCCACGTAAGAGGCTACCTGCGAGGCGATGGGGCTGGCTACCGTCGCGTTGAACGGGCCGTTCTCGCGCATCCACTTCTCATACTGAGGAGTGAGCAGGTCATAGCGAAGGCCGAGATTGAGAGTCAGACGCCGCGACACTTTCCAGTCGTCGGTCAGATAGGGCGCATAGTACATCTGCTTCCACCAGGGGAACAGCGGGTAATTGGAACTGCTGGGATTGTCGGTCGCACCGCCCACGATTCCGAGGAGGAACGAAGCGTAGCCGTCGCCCGTGTTGCTGTTGGCGCTGGTCCAGGCATTCTGCGTCCAGGTGGATCTGGCGGTAAAACCCAGGATGTTGCCGGTGTTCTGGATTTCGTAGTTGATCTGCCGGACATCAACGCCGGCCTTGAGGGTGTGCGAACCCGCTACCTTCGTGGCGTTGCCCATCAACTGAAAGGTATCGGTGTAGTTGTTGCTCTGGCTGCGGCCGAGCGTGTTGTAGTTCTCGAAACTCCATATGCCGAAATAAATCTTGTCCTGGTTCGGCAGTTGGGAGATCAGCGACTTCGAAATTCCCAGAGAGGTCAGGTCGAAGCCTTCGTTGGCGCGGCCGAAACCTTTTTCGATGAACCGGTTGTAAGAGGCACGCGCATTCAGGACCAAGGTCGGGGAAAGGGTGCCAACCCAGTCCGCCACGTATCCATCGTTGATACGCTGGAAGGGCTGCTGGCCGTCGGTGCCCGGCTTGTTATCGATGCCGTTGATGGCGCGGTCTTCGGTGCGGTCGTTGGAGACGTGCCGGAAGAACGCCCGGTGCTTGCTGCCGAAGATCCAGTCGAACTTCAGGATCAGGCTGTAGAACTTGTCCTTGTCGTAGTAGGCGGGGAAATAGGTGTTGTAGGTGGAATAGCGGGAACCCGCGGCGGCCGCCTGATTGGGCAGCGGCATGTACTTGGTCACCGCGGCCGCGATCGGGTTGATCCGGTTGGCCGGGATGATGTTGCCGGGGAACGGCGAGCGGGCTGTGACCGTATTCCCATTCGCGTCATAGACGGCGGTGAACGGATCGTAAATCGTGATCGCCTGACCCACCGAGTTCTTCAACTTGGAGAAATCGCCGGTACGCATCTCCGCTTCCGGCCAGGAAACGATGAGCGGGTTGGGTGTGCCCTCGCGGTAGGGTTCTAACGCTCCCATGTAGAACAGTTTCACGGGGCTGTTCTTGGTGAGCAGGTGCGGAACGATAATCGGTCCATCGACCTGGAAGCCCCACTGGTCGAGGTAGTGGGCGGGCCGCGGCGCGCCGCCGGTGGGGTTCGTGGCGGACGCAGGGATGGCATTGTTCTGGAATGTATTGGCGTCCAACTGTGACCGGCGCATGAACTCGTAGGCGGTCCCGTGGTGCCGGGCTGTGCCGCTCTTGAGCACCACATTCATGATGCCGCTGCCGGTGTGGCCGTACTCGGCGTTGTAAATGTTGGCCATTACGTTGAATTCCTGCACGGCATCTACGATGGGCACGTAGGCGATATTGTTGCTGCCCATCTGGCCGTCATTGGCGGCGCCGTCGAGCAGATACTCGGAGGAGGAATCGCGCCCGCCGTTGATGGACCACTGGGCGATGGCGCCGTTGTCGAACGGGCGCTGCCAGATAGCCGCGCCGTTGAAGTTGACGCCCGACATCATGACGCCGAGCATGAATGGATTGCGCGCATTCAGTGGCATGTCGGCCACTTGTTTCTCGGAGACAATACCGCTGCGGGTGGCCGTCTGCGTCTCCAGCGCGACGGCTTCGGCTGTGACCTCCACCGTCTCGGTGAGGTTGCCGACCTCCAGCGTGATCTCGATGCCGGCAACTTTGGCGGCTTCCAGCACTACATCGTCCCGGACGTACTGCTTGAACCCCTTGGCCGTGGCTGTCACCTTGTAGTTGCCCGGGCGCAGCAACGGGATGGAATACACTCCCGAGCTGTCCGCCGTGGCGTCCGTGGTTTCATTGGTTTGCACGTTGATCGCCTGGATCTTCGCGCTGGGAACGGCCGCGCCGCTGGAGTCGAACACGTGCCCGGAGATGGTGGCGCGGAACTCCTGGCCATACAGGCACACGATCACGGCGAGTAGAAACAAAAGCAGCGTCTTAAATCTCATTTTTTCCCCCTACGACGGAGATGTTCACCTACCTCGTTCGCGGTGGTGTCCAGAGCCACCCCGGCTGCCGACACCTCCGGGAACGATCTTGCCTGAACTCAACCTCAATCAGTCGAAGGGCGCTTTCCTCGCCGCCCTTCGACGCCAAGGTCGAACCTCACATAAAATAAGATCCGATTAAGCTTTGAAGGAGTATAGTCCTGTTCAGAACGCGATGTCAAGGGTTTTTAGAGTCGGAGGAACTCATTTATATTTAAGAGGTTACGGCCAAAATGAAGGAGTTTGTGCCGCTTCATTGTAAGCGCTTCAATAAGGCGGTCTGAGCTCCCAGGTTCGGTCACACCCGAGGGCGGCGAGGGGGCAGTGCTACTTCCCCGGCTTCCACTCCGGCAGACGGCCGGGCGTGTAAGGCGCGCCGGCGGCGTCGAGCTGCTTCTCGATCGCTCGAATATCGGTCTCGATCAGCCTCCGCAGCTTGGGCACCTCGACCGCCAGCCCGTCGGAGGCGATCTGGTATTGCTCGAGGGCCGTCTTGGTCGGGCGGCCGGTGGTCCCGCGCGTGGGGGACGCGGCGGCCTGCACATGCTCGGAAATCGAGGCCGGCGTCCCTTCGTTGTGCGAGCGCCAGACGCGATCGCCGTTCAGGGCCAGCTCGATCTCGTTGAGGGTCTTCTCGAGTTTCAGTGCTTCCTCCCTGAGCTTGAGCGGGAGCGAAGGCGTGGCGTCGATGGCGCGCCGGATAGCACTGAGGCGCGTGCCGGCCTCGGTGGCGGATTGCGTGGTCGCGGTCAGGGCCTTCTGCAACCTGGCCAGCTTGTCCTGGAAGTCGGCCATGGCCTGACGGTCCGCCATGGTCGCTGGGCCTTCGGCCAAAACCTCGAAGGTCTGCGAACCGGGGAGCGGTGTCACTACGCCTTCCACGCGCTTGGCCAGCGTGACGGTGTACTTGCCCGGCACCACCAGCGGAGACCCACCGCCGCGGCCGCCGCCGAACGCCGCCATCATGGCCAGCATTTCCTCGTCGATGATGATGCCGCCGCCAGCGCCGCCACCCGCGCCTCCGCGGCCACCGCCAGCGCCACCGGGCCCAGAGGGCACCCCGCCGCCGCGGCCTCCGCCAGCGCCGCCACGGCCGGGCCCAGAGGGCACCCCTTCACCGCCGCCGGTGGGAATCGCCGGAGCCAGCGTGGCGCTCGGGCCGCGCAGGTCCCAAGTGACGCGATGCATGCCACGGGTCGCCGGCGCATCCAGGCGGCGCACCACCTTACCGGAAGCGCCGGCGATGTTGACCAGAATCGCGGGCGCCTCTTCCTCGGCTTCCGCCCGGAGTTCCTCCGGAGTGGGGTAAGGAGGCGTCTCGCCCTTCTGAATCGCCGCGCGCTCGCGTCTCTGGCGCTCCTGCCGCTTGGTGTTGATGGCGTCCTTGAGGTTGAACGTGATCGCCGCGCCGACCGGCGGGTTGGGCGCCGTGAAATGCGCCGTGCCGAGGTCGCCGCCAGGGTTATACGGGATGTACGAAAGCGCGCTCTTTACGGGGAATATCGCGCTATCCTTCTGGAGCATCTCGGGCGTGGCCAGCCGCAGCGGGCTGTAATCGTCCAGAATGTAAATGCTGCGGCCGAACGTTCCGATTATGAGGTCGTCCGTCTGTTTCTGAATCGCCAGGTCACGCACCAGGATGGTGGGCAACCCGCCATTGAACTTGATCCACTTCTCCCCGCCGATCTGCGTAAAGTAGAGACCGAACTCGGTGCCCGCGAACAGCAGTTTCGGATTGACATGATCCTCGGCAATGGCGTACACGCCGCCGGTTTCGGGCAGGTTGCCGGAGATGCTGACCCAGGTCTTGCCCTTGTCCGCACTCTTGATCAGGTAGGGCTTGAAATCGCCGTTCTGGTGATTCTCATAAGCCACGTAAACCGTGCCGGCGTCATGCTGCGAAGCCAGGATGCGCTGCACGTAGGCATCCTCCGGCGCGCCGGCCGGCTTATCGACCTTGTTCCAGGTCTTGCCGCCGTCCTCGGTCACCTGCACCAGCCCGTCGTCGGTGCCAACGTAGATCAGGCCTTCCTGCTTGGGCGATTCGGCGATGGCCGAGATGTTGTCATAGAGCGCCGTCGAGACGTTCTTCTGAATGGCGTCGATGGGCCAGATCTTTCCCATCAGGGGCAGCTTGTTGCGATCAAGCTGACGCGTGAGATCGGGGCTTACGGCCCGCCAGGTGTCGCCGCGGTCGTCGCTGCGGTATAGCTTCTGCGCGCCGAAGTAGAGCCGCGTGTTGGAGTGCGGGCTGATGATGAGCGGGGCATCCCAGTTCCAGCGCAGGGCCGGGTCGCCCTTGGCCGGCTGCGGCTGAATCCCGACGCGCTCGCCGGTGCGCTTGTCGAAGCGCACCATGACGCCGTTCTGCATGTTGGCATAGATGGTATTCGGGTCCGTCGGGTCGACGCGCGAGTAAAATCCATCGCCGCCGTTGGTGACGAAGCAATCGGCGTTGGTGAGCGTGGTGTTCTTCGTCCTGGCGTTGCAGCCGATGCTGTTGTTGTCCTGCGTGCCGCCATAGACCTGGTAGAAGGGCGCATTCTCGGAGACCGTGACGTCATAGAACTGTCCCGTCGGCAGGTTGGCCTTGAACACCCAGGTCTCCGCCCGGTCGAAACTTTCATAAAGACCGCCATCGCAGCCCACCAGGTAGTGGTCGTTGTTCTTCGGATCGACCCAGATATCGTGGTTATCCACGTGCTTGTTGCGGGTGGGCAGGGTCGCCAGCGTGCGGCCGCCGTCGTCCGACACCATGATGTTGACGCCCATGATGTAGACCCGCTCGGGGTTGGCGGGGTCCACCTGCACCTTGGCGTAATACTGCCCCTGCTGGTCGTAGCTGTTGCGCTTGTCCCACGTAACGCCGTTGTCGGTGGAGCGGTACAGGCCTCCGCGGCCCTCCGGCCCTTCCACCTGCGCATAGATAATGCTGGGGTTCGATGGCGCGTAGTTCATGCCGATGCGGCCCAACTCGCCGTTGGGGAAGCCGCCGCGGACCTGGGCCCACGTCTTGCCGGCGTCGATGGAGCGCCACAGCGCGCTCTCCGGCCCGCCGTGAATCATCCCGAAGTAGCGGCGCTGGCGCTGGTGCGTGGATGCCAGCAGAATATCGGGATTGCGCGGGTCCATGATCACATCGGCCACGCCGGTGTAATCGCCCACCTTGATCAGGCTAGCCGACCAGGTCTTGCCGCCATCGGTGGTCTTGTAGAGACCCCGCTCGCCGCCGCCCTTCCACAGCGGGCCGGGCGCGGCCACGTAAACCACGTTGGAGTCGCGCGGGTCGATCACGATGCGCGCGATATGCTCGGTCTTGCGAAGGCCCACGTTCCGCCAGGTCCGGCCGGCGTCGTCGCTCTTGTAGACGCCGTCGCCATACGAGACGCTGCGTTGGTTGTTATTCTCTCCGGTGCCCACCCAGACAATCGAGGGGTTCTTCAGATCGATGGCGATGTAGCCGATCGAGTACGATCCCTGGTTGTCGAATGCCGGAGTCCAGGTTGTGCCGTTGTTATAGGTCAGAAAGATGTTGCCCGAAGCCACCGCCACCAGGTAGTGGTCCGAGCTGTCGGGGAACATGGCGATCTGCGCCACGCGGCCGGAGATGAACGCCGGGCCGATGTTGCGCACCCGCAGGCTGGCGAACGTCATGGCGTTGATCGGCTCCTGGGAGCCGGCGCCGCGCTGCGGCGGTCCCTCGTCCTGCGCAGCGGCAGCCAAGGAAAGACACAGTAGGAGCGGAAATAGCCTCATGGACGTTGAGTATATCGCGGTGGGGCATGCTTTAGCTTGCCCATCTCATTAAGCACCCGTGTATCATGGGTGGCTTATGGACAGACGAACCTGGTTCCAGTTGATTGGCATCCTCTCCGCCGCGCGGACGGGGTTTTCGCAACCACCCCAACCGCAGCAGCCACAGCCGCCCATGCGCGTCTCGAAAGATCAGGTAGTGGCGGCGCTGAAGCTGCTCGGCCTCGAATTCCGGGATGCCGAGCTCGAGATGATGTTGCCGGGAGTGAACCGGGCGCTGGCCGGCTATGAGGCGCTGCGCAAGGTCGATGTGCCCCTCGACACGGAGCCGGCCTTCGCGTTCCATCCGGGCCTGCCAGGCCGCGTCCCGGGTAAGGGCCCGGCGCGGTTTGAAACCACCATCGCCAAGGCGGCGGGGCGCACTCCGCGCCCGCCGGCGAACCTCGAAGACCTCGCCTTTCTGCGGGTGACCGAGTTGGCCCCGCTGGTGCGCGCGCGGGCCGTGTCCTCAACGGACCTCACCAGGATATATCTGGGCCGCATGAAGAAGTACTCGGAGAAGCTGCTCTGCCTGATCACCCTGACCGAGGAGCTGGCGCTCGAGCAGGCTGCCGCAGCCGACCAGGAAATCCGCCGCGGACATTACCGCGGACCGCTGCACGGGATTCCATTTGGGGTGAAAGACCTGTTCGACACCAAGGGCATCCTCACCACCTGGGGCGCCGAACCGTTCCAGAAGCGGGTTCCCGACCGCGATGCCACGGTGGTGGAACGGCTGCGCAACGCGGGCGCCGTGCTGATGGCCAAGCTCTCGATGGGCGCGCTGGCGCAGGGCGGTCTTTGGTTCAGAGGCATGACGAAAACGCCGTGGAACATCGAACGCTCGTCGAGCGGGTCCTCGGCGGGCTCGGCTTCGGCGACGGCGGCGGGGCTGGTAGGCTTCTCGCTGGGCACCGAAACGCTGGGATCCATCGTCTCGCCATGCATCCAGTGCGGGACGGTGGGGCTGCGGCCCACTTATGGACGCGTCAGCCGGTTTGGCGCCATGGGGCTGAGCTGGACTATGGACAAGATCGGGCCGATCTGCCGCGGCGTGGAAGATTGCGCCCTGGTGCTGAACGCCATCCACGGGCCGGATGGCCACGACCGAGGCGTCGCCGGCGACCCGTTCCACTGGGAGCCGCGCAAGCCGCTCCAGAGCCTGCGCGTGGCAGTTTTGCAGAAGGCCTTCGACCGGTTCACCGGCGATCAGAAGAAGGTCTACGACCAGGCGCTCGAGGACCTGAAAAAAGCGGGTGTCTCGATGACTCCCGTGGACTATACGGAGGACGGAGCGCCGATCCGCTTTCTGCTGGAAGCCGAGGCCGCCACCGCCTTCGACGACATCACGCGCGATGGGCGCGTCCGCGAGCTCCGCGGGCAGGCTGCCAACGACTGGCCCAACACCTTCCGCACATCCCGCCTGATTCCGGCGGTGGAATACATCCGGGCGCAGCGCGCGCGCACCCTGCTGATCGAGAAATTCGAGAAGTTCATGGCGGATTGGGATGTGATCGTCATCCCTCCCACGCAATTGCTGACCACCACGAATCTCACCGGCAACCCGCAGGTGGTGATGAAGTGCGGATTCGTGGACAACCTTCCGCGGTCCATCAGTTTCCTCGGAAAGATTTATGACGAGGGTGCGCCGCTGCGCTTGGCTCTGGCCTATGAACAGGCCACCGGGTGGCACACGAGGAATCCGGCGCTCGCCCAGATTATCTGATATGCTCAACAACTACGCCTATGTCACGAAAAACCATCCTCATTGCTTTGCTTCTTCTCCTCGTTCCACTGCTTGTCATAGCGCAGGAGCGGGTGGACTTGAACGTAATCCACAAGATCAAGGTCGCCGAGCTCGGTGGCGGCGGTGGAATGTTCGGCGGATTTGGCGGCGGCGGTGGACGGGGCGCTTCCAGGGTCATGGAGATCATGTACAACCTGACCGACCGCTACGGCCCGCGCCTGACGAATTCCCCGCAATACCGCGCTGCCGGCGAATGGGCCGTCGGCCAGCTCAAGGAGTGGGGCCTCGGCAACGTCCATTTGGAGAAGTGGTCCTCGGACATGCCGGGTTGGCAGTGCACGTACTACGCCGGGAGCATGGTCGAACCCACCTATCAGGCGTTGATCGGCGTGCCGGTGGCGTGGACCGGCGGAACTAATGGCGCGGTGACGGGCGATGCCATTCTGGCCCAGATCCAGACGCCCGCGGACATGGACAAATTCCATGGAAAGTTGAAGGGCAAGATCATCCTGACGGTAGCGCCGCTCGAGCTGCCTTTTCCGACCACGCCGTTAGCCCGGCGGTACACGGATGCCGAGCTGGTGGACCTGGTCCCGGAGATCCTTCCCACCGGCGGCGGGCGCGGCGGCCGCGGCGGACGTGGCGGCGTCGCGGCTAACCAGCCGCAGATGACCATGGAAGAACGGCAGGCTTTCCAGAGCAGGATGCGCACCTTTATGAAGGATGAGGGCGTCCTGTTGGCTGTCACGGCCACGGCCAGAGGCGAAAGCGGCACGCTGTTCGGCGGCGGCGCGCAGACCTCGACCCGCAACCCCGATGGCACCACCACACGCGTCCCTCTGGAGACTCTTCAGTCCAGCCCGCCCCAGGTGTCCCTCACGGCGGAGCACTATAACCGCATCGCGCGGCTCCTGGAACACAATGTCCCGGTGAAGCTCCAGTTCGACATCAAGACGCAGTTCGACCCCAACACGGATTCCTTCAACGTGGTCGCCGAAATCCCCGGCAACGCCAAGAAAGACGAGGTGGTGATGGTCGGCGGGCACTTCGATTCCTGGCACTACGGCACTGGCGCCACCGACAACGGGGCCGGCAGCGCGGTCAGCATGGAAGTGATGCGCATCTTGAAGACCCTCAATCTCAAGATGGACCGCACCGTCCGGATGGGCCTCTGGGGCGGCGAAGAAGAGGGGCTCCTGGGTTCCCGCGCTTATGTGAAGGAACATTTCGCCGATCCCGCGGTGATGAAGCCGACCGCCGAGCACGATCACCTCTCCGGCTACTTCAACATCGACAACGGCACCGGGCGCATCCGCGGCGTGTATCTGCAAGGCAACGAGATGATGCGGCCCATCTTCGAAGCCTGGTTCGCGGCGCTCAAGGACATGACTAACGGCGTGATCACCATTCGCAACACCGGCGGCACCGACCACCAGTCCTTCGACGCGGTGGGGCTGCCGGGCTTCCAGTTCATCCAGGATCCCATGGACTACGACACCCGCACCCACCACTCGAATATGGATGTGTACGATCGCATCCAGCAGGCCGACATGGAGCAGATGGCGGTCATCGAGGCGGCCTTCGTGTACCACGCGGCCACGCGGCCCGACAAGCTCCCGCGCAAGGAACTGCCCGCGCCGCAACCCGCCGGCGGCCGTGGCGGCCGCGGCGCCGGCGGCAACTAAGTACGCTTACGAGAGCGCCTTCAATGTGCGTGTGGCCGCCCCGTCGATTTGGTTACTGATGACCTTCAGAACGTCCGCTGGCAAGAGATCCTTGTGAGCGAGCTTTGGCCACGTCGTGGCCGTCGCCTCCACGGTT